>NZ_JBVJTD010000006.1:0-377726 GCF_055605965.1 Streptomyces sp. NPDC037126 | reverse complement strand
GACGTGCACACACCCAAGAAGACGCAGCCAGCACAGGGACAAAAGAAGAGGTCAACAACCCCGAAACCCCGCCGCACAGGTTAAAGATCAAGCTAGTGGCTCGCCGCGGTCGCGTCGGGTCTGCGGGTCAGCGCGGCCGCGGCGGCGCCGACCAGGCCCGCGTCGGTGCCCATCTGCGCGGGCACGACCGTCAGCCGCCGCACGAAGGACAGGGTCGCGTAGTCGGTGAGCGCCTTGCGCAGGGGCGTGAAGAGGATGTCGCCCGCGTTGCCGACGCCCCCGCCGATCACCGCGATGTCGATCTCGACCAGGGTCGCCGTGGCCGCGATTCCGGCGGCCAGTGCCCGCGCGGCACGCTCGAAGGAGGCGACGGCGACCGGGTCGCCGGCCCGGGCGGCGGCGGCCACCGCGGCGGCCGAGGTGTCGCCGTCGGGACCGGGACGCCAGCCGCCCTCCAGGGCGCGGCGGGCGATGTTGGGCCCGCTGGCGATGCGCTCCACGCAGCCGCGGGAGCCGCACGGGCAGAAGTCGCCGTCGAGGTCGACGCTGATGTGACCGATGTGCCCGGCGTTCCCGGTCGGGCCGGGGTGCAGCCGCCCGTTCAGGACCAGGCCGCCGCCGACCCCGGTCGACACCACCATGCACAGTGCGTCGTCGTGGCCGCGCGCGGCGCCCTGCCAGTGCTCGGCCGCCGTGATCGCGACACCGTCGCCGATCAGCTCGACCGGCAGGCCGCCGGTGGCCGCGCGCACCCGCTCCACCAGCGGGAAGTCCCGCCAGCCCGGCACGTTCACGGGGCTGACGGTGCCCGCGGAGGCGTCGACCGGGCCCGCGCTGCCGATGCCGACCGCGCCGGCGCGTCCCCACAGGGGCGACCCGGCCAGGTCGCCGAGCACCCCCTCGACGGCCCGCATGACCGTTTCGCCGTCCTGCTGGGCCGGGGTGCCCCGCTGGGCCCGCGCCAGGATCCGTCCGTGGCCGTCCACCAGAGCGCCGGCGATCTTGGTACCGCCGATGTCCAGGGCTGCCACGAGGTCGGTGTGCATCAGTGTCAGATCTCCCCGTTGAAGCTCGAAAAACCAGAAGCGAAAAGGCCGGTCAAGCGGTGGGGGCGCAGGCCGGAGAACAGTGCTGGACAGTCTCTCGCGCATCTGACAACGTTGTCCAGGCTCTATGCTCGACGCCACATCCTCATACAAACCGGGGATCGACGCACCACCCCCGACGCATTCTCCGTGGATGCGTCCCGCATGGCCGAGTCGGACGAGAGACAGGACAGCGCATCGTGCCCGAGACCACCCGCCGCGGGGACCGCCTCCCCGGGAACCGGTACGGCAACCGCCCGACGATGAAGGACGTGGCGGCCCGGGCCGGGGTGGGGCTGAAGACGGTGTCCCGGGTGGTCAACGGCGAGCCCGGGGTCACCCCGGACACCGAGCGCCGGGTGCAGGAGGCGATCGAGGCCCTCGGGTTCCGCCGCAACGACAGCGCGCGGGTGCTGCGCAAGGGACGCACGGCGAGCATCGGCCTCGTCCTGGAAGACCTCGCGGACCCCTTCTACGGTCCGCTCAGCCGCGCCGTGGAGGAGGTCGCCCGCTCCCACGGCGCCCTGCTGATCAACGGCTCCAGCGCGGAGGACCCGGAGCGGGAGCAGGAACTCGCCCTGGCGCTGTGCGCGCGGCGCGTGGACGGTCTGGTGGTGATCCCGGCCGGGGACGACCACCGCTATCTGGAGCCGGAGATCCGGGCGGGCGTGGCGACCGTGTTCGTGGACCGCCCCGCCGGCCGTATCGAGGCCGACGTGGTCCTGTCCGACAACTTCGGCGGTGCCCGCGACGGCGTCGCCCACCTCATCGCGCACGGCCACCGCCGGATCGGGTTCATCGGCGACATGCCCCGCATCCACACCGCGGCGGAGCGGCTGCGCGGCTACCGGGCGGCCATGGAGGACGCGGGGATACCGGTCGAGGACCGCTGGATGTCCCTCGGGGCCACGAATCCGGAGCGGGTGCGCCGGGCGGCGGAGGAGATGCTCTCCGGGCCCGACCCGGTCACCGCGGTCTTCGCGGGCAACAACCGGGTGGCGGTCACCGTGATCCGGGTCCTCGCCGAGCAGTCGCGCCAGGTCGCCCTCGTCGGCTTCGACGACATCGAACTGGGCGATCTGCTGCGGCCCGGCGTCACGGTCGTGGCCCAGGACGCGGCCGCGCTCGGCCGTACCGCGGCCGAGCGCCTCTTCCGCCAGCTGGACGGCGGCCTGATCGCGCCCGAGCGCATCGAGCTGCCGACCCGCCTGATCACGCGCGGCTCGGGCGAGCTGCCGCCGGCCGACTGAGCCCCCCATGGCCACGCTGGAGGAGCTGGGCCTGGCCGGGGCGCCGCGGGAGCGTCCGCTGACCTACCCCGGCGCCTGGCCGGCCGACTCCGGGCTGCTGGACGGCGACCGGATGCTCCCGCTGGACCGCCTGGTGTACGACGACCGGGCACCCGTGCTCGCGGTAGGCTCCAACGCGTGTCCGGGGCAACTGCGGCACAAGATGGCCGAGTTCGGGCTCGATGCGCCGGTCCCGATGGTGCGGACGCGGGTGACCGGCCTCGACGTGGGTGTCTCCGCGCACGTCAGCCGCATGGGGTACGTCTCCGCCTCGCCGGTCGTGTCGGCCCGGTCCGCGACGCGGTTGTTCGTCCTCTGGCTGGACCGGCGGCAGCTGGACGTGATCGACGCCAGCGAGGGCGTGCCGCTGCCCCACGGCAACTTCCGGCGGGCCTGGGTGCCCGCATCGGACGTGCGGATCGAGCTGGCGGACGGCGCGCTGCTGACGGGGGCGTACGTGTACGTGAACCGGCACGGGGTGCTGCACAACGGCACCGGCGCGCCGCGCCGGCATCCCGGCCAGCGGGCGCTGCTCACCGAACTCCTGGTGGCCTCGGCCCCGCTGCGGGAGCTGTTCGGGGCCACGCCGGAGGAGTTCAGCGCCCGGGCGCGCGGTGACGCCCGGCTGTGCGCGCGGGGCACGCGGCTGTTCGCCGAGCACCAGTGGGTGACGGACTCGGGTCTGGAGCGGTACGTCGCCGACGGGCGGCCCGCCGGTCCCCGCTGACCCGGACGCCCGCCCCGCGCCCCCCGGCGAGCGCCCAGGGAGCGGGGCGGAGGTGGCCCGGGTCCGGCTACTTCGCGAAGGCGGTCAGGTCGCCGCGGCGCGGTGCCGCGAAGCCTTCGAGGTCGGCGCGGGTCAGGCCGGAGAGACGGGCGACCTCGGCGATGTCGAGGGCGCCGCAGTCCAGGCCGCGCAGCAGGTAGCCGCTGAGGGCCTTGGCGGTGGCGGGCTCGTCCATGACGTCGCCGCCGGCGCGGTTGGCGTAGCGGGCGAGTCGGCCCGCCGCCTGCTCGAAGCCCTCGCGGTAGAAGGCGAAGACGGCCGCGTAGCGGGTGGGGATGTGGCCGGGGTGCATGTCCCAGCCCTGGTAGTAGGCGCGGGAGAGGGCGCGGCGGGTGAGGCCGTAGTGCAGGCGCCAGGCGTCGTGGACCTTCTCGGTGGGGCCGACCGGCAGGACGTTGGTGGAGCCGTCCGAGACGCGTACGCCGGTGCCCGCCGCGGCCACCTGCATGACCGCCTTGGCGTGGTCGGCGGCCGGGTGGTCGCTGGCCTGGTACGCGGCGGAGACGCCGAGGCAGGCGCTGTAGTCGAAGGTGCCGTAGTGCAGCCCGGTGGCGCGGCCTCCGGCGGCCTGGATCATCCGGGCGACGGCCGCGGTGCCGTCGGTGGCGAGTATGGACTGGCTGGTCTCGATCTGTATCTCGAAGCCGAGCCGGCCGGCGTCGAGGCCGTGCGCCTTCTCGAAGGCCTCCAGGAGCCGGGCGAACGCGCTCACCTGCTCGGGGTAGGTCACCTTCGGCAGGGTCAGGACCAGGCCCTCGGGCAGGCCGCCCGCCTCCATCAGGCCGGTGAGGAAGACGTCGAGGGTGCGGATGCCCCGGTCGCGCACGGCGGCCTCCATGCACTTCATGCGGATGCCCATGTACGGCGCCGCCGTGCCGTCGCGGTACGCCTTCGCGATGAGCCGCGCCGCGCGGGCCGCCGCCTCGTCCTCCTCTGCGTCGGGGCGGGGACCGTAGCCGTCCTCGAAGTCGACCCGCAGGTCCTCGATCGGCTCGCGCTCCAGCTTGGCGCGGACGCGGGAGTGGACCGGCTCGGCGAGGTCGTCGGCGAGGCCTAGGACGGCCGCGAAGGAGGCCGCGTCGGGGGCGTGGGCGTCGAGCAGGGCGAGGGCCCGGTCGCCCCAGGAGCGGATGGTGTCGGCGGCGAAGACGTCACCGGGGACGTAGACGGTGTGGACGGGCTGCCGGGTGCCGGGGTCCCCGGGATAGCGGCGCCCGAGCTCCGCGTCGACCGGTGCCAGGGAGGCGCTGATCTCCTCGCTGACGGCGCCCGCGAGGCTCGTCGCCACCTTCTCCTGCTGACCCATCCCACACCCTCCATTTTTCCGCTGTACGGAATCAACAATCCGTAGAATGAAGTTATCCGGGGTGGTTCCCGCTGGTCAACACCCGCCCGGACAGTGGTCCGCGCCCGCGGGTCCGTCTTCAGGATGCACCGAGGCCCCGGTGACCGTGCCGGTCACCGGGGCCTCGTACGGAGCCCGTGAGGATCAGCCCTTGCGGGTCTTGATCTCCTCGGTCAGCTGCGGGACGACGTCGAAGAGGTCGCCGACCACACCGAAGTCGACCAGCTCGAAGATCGGGGCCTCGGAGTCCTTGTTGACGGCCACGATCGTCTTGGAGGTCTGCATGCCGGCGCGGTGCTGGATCGCGCCGGAGATGCCGTTGGCGATGTACAGCTGCGGCGACACCGACTTGCCGGTCTGGCCGACCTGGTTGGTGTGCGGGTACCAGCCGGCGTCGACGGCGGCACGCGAGGCGCCGACGGCCGCGCCGAGCTGGTCGGCGAGGGCCTCGATGATCGAGAAGTTCTCGGCGCCGTTGACGCCACGGCCACCGGAGACCACGATCGCGGCCTCGGTCAGCTCCGGGCGGCCCGTCGACTCGCGCGGGGTGCGGCCGGTGACCTTCGTGCCGGTGGCCTTGTCCGAGAAGGTCACGGACAGGGCCTCGACCGCACCGGCGGCCGGGGCGGCCTCGACGGTGGCCGAGTTCGGCTTGACCGTGATGACGGGGGTGCCCTTGATGACGCGGGACTTGGTGGTGAAGGACGCGGCGAACACCGACTGGGTGGCCACCGGGCCCTCGTCGCCGGCCTCGAGGTCGACGGCGTCGGTGATGATGCCGGAGCCGATACGCAGCGCGAGGCGGGCGGCGATCTCCTTGGCCTCGGCGGAGGACGGGACCAGCACGGCGGCCGGGGAGACGGCCTCGTAGGCGGCCTGCAGGGCGTCCACCTTCGGCACGACGAGGTACTCGGCGTACTCGGAGGCGTCGTGGGTGAGGACCTTCACCGCGCCGTGCTCGGCGAGGGTGGCGGCGGTGTCGGCGGCGCCGTTGCCGAGGGCGACGGCGACGGGCTCGCCGATGCGGCGGGCCAGGGTCAGCAGCTCCAGGGTGGGCTTGCGGACGGCACCGTCCACGTGGTCGACGTAGACGAGGACTTCAGCCATGGGATTGCTCTCCTGCGAAAAGAAGTTGAGGGGCGGTCAGCGACTGCGGGGCCTTAGATGAACTTCTGGCCCGCGAGGAACTCAGCGAGCTGCTTGCCGCCCTCGCCCTCGTCCTTGACGATGGTGCCGGCCGTGCGGGCCGGACGCTCGTTCGCGGCCTCGACCTTGGTGTAGGCACCCTCGAGACCGACCTCCTCGGCCTCGATGTCCAGGTCGGACAGGTCCCAGGACTCCACCGGCTTCTTCTTGGCCGCCATGATGCCCTTGAAGGAGGGGTAGCGGGCCTCGCCCGACTGGTCGGTGACGGAGACCAGCGCCGGGAGCTGCGCCTCGAGCTGCTCGGAGGCGGCGTCGCCGTCGCGGCGGCCCTTGACCGTGCCGTCCTCGACCGAGACCTCGGACAGCAGGGTGACCTGCGGGACGCCCAGGCGCTCGGCGACCAGCGCGGGGACGACGCCCATGGTGCCGTCGGTGGACGCCATGCCCGAGACGACCAGGTCGAAGCCGGCCTTCTCGATGGCCTTGGCCAGCACCAGCGAGGTGCCGATGGCGTCGGTGCCGTGCAGGTCGTCGTCCTCGACGTGGATGGCCTTGTCGGCACCCATCGACAGGGCCTTGCGGAGCGCGTCCTTGGCGTCCTCCGGGCCGATGGTCAGCACGGTGACCTCGGCGTCGTCCGCGTCCTCCGCGATCTGGAGGGCCTGTTCGACCGCGTACTCGTCCAGCTCGGAGAGCAGACCGTCCACGTCGTCGCGGTCGACGGTCAGGTCATCGGCGAAGTGCCGGTCGCCAGTGGCGTCGGGCACGTACTTCACAGTGACAACGATCCTCAAGCTCACGCCGGCTCTCCTACTGCATCGTCATTTCCTGGCTGCCTCTTGCAGGCAGCATAGGCGCCTGAAGCGGCCGATCCCGTTCGGGGCGTCCGCGCGCTCCGAACGAAATATTACTCGTCAGTACACCCAGTTCCTGCCCGCTAAGCAAGCGCTTTGAACTGTGACCTTCGCAACGCAGCGTAACCGGAACTCGACGGCTCCGCAGGAGCGGCGGGAGTGATCAATCCCGCAGGCCGTTGAAGCGGCCCTGGTGGTAGAGGAGGGGGCTGCCCGCGCCCGAGGGGTCGCCGAGGACGACCTCGGCGAGCACGATGCGGTGGTCACCGGCCGGGACGCGGCCGACGATCCGGCACACCAGCCAGGCGAGCACGTCGTCCAGCACGGGCACGCCCTCCGGGCCCTCGTGCCACACGGTGGGCGTCCCGAAGCGGTCGGCGCCGCTGCGCGCGAAGGTGGCGGCCAGCTCGCTCTGGTGCTCACCGAGTATGTGGACGCCGACGTGGTCGGCCCCCGCGATCGCGGGCCAGCTGGAGGCTCCGGTGCCGATGCCGAAGGAGACCATCGGCGGCTCCGCGGAGACGGAGGTGAGGGAGGTGGCGGTGAAGCCGACCGGGCCGGCGGCGCCACGCGCGGTGATCACCGCCACACCGGCGGCGTGCCGGCGGAAGGTGGAGCGCAGCAGGTCGGGAGAGGCGAGCTGGTAGGTGCCGAGTTCGGGCGAGGCCGTCATGGAACTGTCCTTCTACTGGGGGCGGCGAGCGGGTCGGTGGCTGCTCAACAGCCCGGACAGGGGGCGCTCGCGGTGCGGGCGAGGTCGACGTGCGCCCGCCCGTGGAGAAGGAGTTCGATCGGCATACGGTCAGGCTGACGATAGGTGGTGCGCACAGTCAAGCGCGGCCCGCGATCCGGGAAGTTGCTCACCACGTCTGAAACCCCCTCATACCGCCTCGCCCAGCGCCGCGATGACATCGACCTTGCGGGGCGGCCCGACCGCGCGCCTCACCACCCGTCCGTCCGCGTCCAGCACGAGCACGGTGGGCGTCTTGACGATCCCCAGTTCGCGCACGAGGTCCAGGTGGGCCTCGGCGTCGAGCTCGACGTGGGACACGCCCGGCACCATGCCCGCGACCTCGCCCAGGACGCGCCGGGTGGCCCGGCAGGGCGCGCAGAACGCGCTGGAGAACTGTACGAGCGTGGCCCGTTCGCCGAGTTCACGGCCCAGCTCGGCCACGCCGAGCCGCCTGCCGTCGTTCCGCCCCTGCACCCGCGCTCTCCTTCCGGTCTCCGTCACCTCAAGCATTCACGACACCGCGAAGATTCCCCGCTCCGGATGAGGGCCGGAAGAGTGCTGGAAGAGGACCGGCGGAGCGCCGGAAGAGGCCCACGGTACGGGCGGGGTAAAGCGCCTTTAAAGATCCGAGGTGGGGTGTAGGCCGACGTGACGAGGATCTCGCCGTGGCGCGGCACCAGGACTGGCTCCCCGTTCGTTCTTGGGGCACGATCAGCGAGACGCCGTAAACCTACGGCTGCGTAACTTGTCCGCCGGGAGCCTCCCTTTCCCGAGCAGAGCAGAAAGGGTCCACCCCGCCCATGGCAGAGCTGGTCTACCGTCCCGTCATCGGATTCGCCAAGACGATGTTCAAGGTCTGGGACCTGAAGATCGACTGCCAGGGGTCGGAGAACATCCCGCGCTCGGGCGGCGCCGTGCTGGTGAGCAATCACATCAGCTACCTGGACTTCATCTTCAACGGCCTGGCGGCGCTGCCGCAGAAGCGGCTGGTGCGCTTCATGGCGAAGGAGTCCGTCTTCCGGCACCGGATCTCCGGGCCGCTGATGCGCGGCATGAAGCACATCCCGGTGGACCGCGGGCAGGGCGAGACCGCCTACGCGCACGCGCTGGACTCGCTGCGCTCCGGCGAGGTGATCGGGGTGTTCCCGGAGGCCACCATCTCGCAGTCCTTCACCCTGAAGAGCTTCAAGTCGGGCGCGGCCCGGCTCGCCCAGGAGGCCGGCGTCCCCCTGATCCCGATGGCCGTATGGGGCACGCAGCGGCTGTGGACCAAGGGCCAGGCGCGCAACTTCAAGCGCAGCCACCTGCCTGTCACGATCCGCGTGGGCGAGGCCGTGGAGGCGCCCCGCGACCAGTACGCCGGCGCCATCACCCGGCGGCTGCGCGAGCGCGTCCAGGAACTGCTGGACGCGGCGCAGCGCGCCTACCCGAGCCGCCCCAGGGCTTCGGAGGACCCCTGGTGGCTCCCCGCGCACCTGGGCGGTACGGCGCCGACGCTCGAGCAGCTGCGCGCCGCCGAGGCGCACTGACACCCACGACCGGGCCCGGACGGCACGTCCAAGGCCGGCGCTTCGGCAACCCCCTCCCTGCGTAGGCCACTTCACCGAGGCCGCGTCGAGGTGACTCAGAGCGTGCCGGGGAGCGCACTCCACAGGGACGCCCGGTCGGGGGCGGCACGCAGGGCGCCGAGGACGGCCGGGTGCGGTGCCGCGTACAGCACCGGGTGGTCCAGCTCTCCGGCCGCCGGGTCGGGGACCCAGGCCAGCCGCTCGCCCTCCAGGGAGAACCGCGCGTCCACGCCGGGCCTGTTGCCGCGCGGGTCCTGCCGGTGCCAGGCGCCGTCGAAACGCACCGCGACCAGTCCGTGCAGGGCGTGGCCGCCTCCGTCGTCGTGCGCCAGCCGCTGGTAGCACAGGCCCGCGGGAATGTCCTGGGCGCGCAGCAGCGCCGCGAGCGCGTGCGCCTTGGCGTGGCAGATGCCCGTGCGCCGCCCGATGACGTCCGAGGCGCGCCAGGTCACGCGCGGGTCGCCGGCGTCCGCGGAGTGCGGGATGGCGTCCCGCACGAACTCGAATGCGATCCGCGCATACTCATACGAGTCCCCCGCGTCCTTCGCCAGCCGGGCAGCCGTCTCCCGCACCACCGGATGGTGATGGTCGATGACCTCGTCGGCGGCCAAGTAGGCGGACAGGTCGGCGGTTTCCTGGATCAGCTCCATGTCCGCAGAGCATAGGAATGCGATCACCCGATAGTCAATAACTTTTCGAGTGACCGCATACCTATGCAGAGCGTGTCTCTGCGGAGCGTGACGCTAGCGCGCCATCTCCTCCTTGACCGCCGCCACGAACGCGTCGACGTCCTCCTCCGTGGTGTCGAAGGAGCACATCCAGCGCACGACCCCGGCGGCCTCGTCCCAGAAGTAGAACCGGAAACGCTTCTGCAGCCGCTCGCTCACGTGGTGCGGGAGCTTGGCGAACACGCCGTTGGCCTGCACCGGGTAGAGGATCTCCACCCCGTGCACCGCGCGCACGCCCTCCGCGAGCCGCTGGGCCATCTCGTTGGCGTGCCGGGCGTTGCGCAGCCACAGGTCCCTGGCCAGCAGCGCCTCCAGCTGCACCGAGACGAAGCGCATCTTGGAGGCGAGCTGCATGCTCATCTTGCGGATGTGCTTCATGCGGCGGACGGCGCTCTGGTTGATCACCACGACCGCCTCGCCGAACAGGGCGCCGTTCTTCGTGCCGCCGAGCGAGAGGATGTCGACGCCGGCCGCGTTGGTGAACGTGCGCATCGGCACGTCCAGGGAGGCGGCCGCGTTGGCTATCCGGGAACCGTCCAGGTGCACGGTCATGCCGTGCGCGTGGGCGTGCTCGCAGATCGCGCGGATCTCCTCGGGCGTGTAGAGGGTGCCCAGCTCGGTGCTCTGCGTGATCGACACGACCTGCGGCATGGCGCGGTGCTCGTCGTCCCAGCCGTACGCCTGCCGGTCGATCAGCTCGGGCGTGAGCTTGCCGTCCGGCGTGGGCACGGTGAGCAGCTTCAGGCCGCCCACACGCTCGGGCGCGCCGCCCTCGTCGACGTTGATGTGCGCGCTCTCGGCGCAGATCACCGCGCCCCAGCGGTCGGTGACCGCCTGGAGCGCGACCACGTTCGCGCCGGTGCCGTTGAAGACCGGGAAGGCCTCCGCGGTGGCACCGAAGTGGCTGCGGATGATCCGCTGGAGGTTCTCCGTGTAGTCGTCCTCGCCGTACGCCACCTGGTGGCCGCCGTTGGCGAGGCCGATGGCGGCCAGGATCTCCGGGTGGGCGCCGGCGTAGTTGTCACTGGCGAAACCGCGGACCTGCGGGTCGTGATGGCGACGCGCGTCGGTCTTGGGAGGGTTCACGGCTTCTCGGTCAGCCACAGGCGGTGTCCGTTCACTTCTGCGGCGGGCTTGCTCCAGACGCCCTCGATGGCCTCGGCCAGGTCCTTGACGTCCGTGAAGCCCGCGAACTTCGCGTTGGGGCGTTCGGCGCGCATGGCGTCGTGCACCAGCGCCTTCACCACCAGGATCGTAGCCGCCGACGTGGGACCCTCCGCGCCCGCGGAGATGCCCGCCTTGCGGAAGTAGTCCGCCATGGCCAGCGTCCACGCCTCGGAGGCGGCCTTGGCGGCGGAGTACGCCGCGTTGCCCGCGGTCGGCTTGCTCGCGCCGGCCGCGCTGATCAGGACGTACCGGCCGCGGTCGCTGCGCTGGAGCGCCTCGTGGAAGGCCAGGGAGGTGTGCTGCACGGTCTTGACGAGCAGCAGCTCCAGGAAGTCCCAGTCGTCGAGGCTGGTCTTGGTGAAGGTCTCGCTGCCGCGCCAGCCGCCGACGAGGTGGACGAGACCGTCGACCCGCCCGAAGTCCTTCTCGATGTGGTTGGCCCAGTCACGGGTGGACTGCAGGTCGAGCAGGTCGACCGTGTCACCGGTGACGCTGGCGCCGCCGGAGGCGTACCGGGCCGCGTCCACGGCCTCCGACAGGCGCTGCGGGTCGTTGTCCGCTCCTACGACGGTCGCGCCGGCCTCGGCCAGCCGCAGCAGCGCCGCCCGGCCGGCGGGTCCACCCGCGCCGGCCACGGCGATCACCGCACCGCTGAGAGCCCCGTTCCCCACCATGGTCTTCCCCTCTGAAGCAGTGTTCCGGACGCGGTCGCTCACGCGGCGATCCGCTCGGCGCCGTCCGCCGTGATGCCCTTGGTCGAGGCGATCACGTTCTTGAGCTTCTTGGACAGGGCCTCATAGAACATGCTCAGGGGAAACTCGTCCGGAAGCACGTCGTCCACGAGCTTGCGCGGCGGCAGGGTCAGGTCCAGGGACTCGGGACCCTTGGCCCACCTGGACCCGGGGTGCGGGGCCAGGTAGGTGGAGACCAGCTGGTAGCCGGCGAACCAGTGCACGAGCTTCGGGCGGTCGATGCCGTCCTTGTACAGCTTCTCGATCTCGGCGCACAGCTCGTTGGTGACCTGCGGGGCGCGCTCCCAGTCGATGGAGAGCTTGTTGTCGGTCCAGCGGACGACGTCGTGCTTGTGCAGGTAGGCGAAGAGCAGCTGGCCGCCGAGGCCGTCGTAGTTGCGCACGCGGTCGCCGGTGACCGGGAAGCGGAACATGCGGTCGAAGAGCACCGCGTACTGCACGTCACGGGCCTGCGGCACGCCGTCCGCCTGCAGCTTCACGGCCTCCTTGAAGGCGGTGAGGTCGCAGCGCAGCTCCTCCAGGCCGTACATCCAGAACGGCTGGCGCTGCTTGATCATGAACGGGTCGAACGGCAGGTCGCCGTGGCTGTGGGTGCGGTCGTGGACCATGTCCCACAGCACGAAGGCCTCCTCGCAGCGCTTCTGGTCGTGGACCATGGCGGCGATGTCCTCGGGCAGTTCGAGGCCGAGTATGCCGACGGCGGCGTCGGTGACGGCGCGGAAGCGGGCCGCCTCGCGGTCGCAGAAGATGCCACCCCAGGAGAATCGTTCCGGCGCCTCACGTACGGCGATGGTCTCCGGGAAGAGGACGGCCGAGTTGGTGTCGTAGCCGGAGGTGAAGTCCTCGAACGTGATGCCGCAGAAGAGCGGGTTGTCGTAGCGGGTGCGCTCCAGCTCGGCCAGCCACTCCGGCCAGACCATGCGCAGGACGACGGCCTCCAGGTTGCGGTCCGGGTTGCCGTTCTGCGTGTACATCGGGAAGACGACCAGGTGCTGGAGGCCGTCCGCGCGGTTCGCGGCGGGCTGGAAGGCCAGCAGGGAGTCCAGGAAGTCCGGCACCTGGAAGCCGCCGACGGACCAGCGGCGCAGGTCCGTCACCAGCGCCTGGTGGTAGGCGGCGTCGTGCGGGAGCAGCGGGGAGAGCTGCTCGACCGCCTCGACGACACGGCGCACCGCGGCCTCGGCCTCCGCCTTGGCGGGGGCACCCTCGGCGTCGAAGTCGATCGCCCCGTCCTTCGACTGCCATGGCCGAATCTGCTCCACGGCATTCTTGAGCACGGACCAAGCCGGGTGCTCAACCACCCTGGTCAGCGAAGGAACCTGCCCCTCCGCACGCGCCTGCACAAGAATTTCCGTCATGTCCCATCCTCCACGGGAGAACCTCTCGTATGGACACCGTACGCATACCCCGTTTCTCCCAGCAAGAGGCTAGCTCAGGAAATTATTCTGCCCAGCCGCTTGGTCACCGACATTTTTCCTGCCGTAAACCGTGACGGCGCTCACTTCCGTCGTGGACAAGTCGGGCGGTCCGGGGGCCGGTTCGACGGGTCAAGGGCGTGGGGACTCGCCCACGCCAGGGTGACGCCGGGAGCGATATCAGCCAGGTGCCGCCCGGCCCGCGCCCCGATCGCCCGCGCACGTGCGGGTTCATCGCGGGTCGCGGCCACTAGGCTGCGACTCTGCCCGCGCGGACGACGGCGTCCGCCCGTCTCCGCGCGCGTGCCGAGCCGCCGTCGACGGAAGCGAGTTGAACCTTGAACTTCCTTACCATCGGTCACCGCGGGGTCATGGGTGTGGAGCCCGAGAACACCCTTCGTTCCTTCGTCGCCGCGCACCGGGCCGGCCTCGACCTGATCGAACTCGACCTGCACCTGAGCAAGGACGGCGTCCTGGTCGTCATGCACGACGCCGACGTGGACCGGACGACCGACGGCTCCGGGCCGATCGCCGAGAAGACCCTCGCCGAGCTGCGGGCCCTCGACGCCGGGCGCGGGGAGCAGGTGCCGGTGTTCGAGGAGGTACTGGACGCGGTGAGCACACCGCTGCAGGCCGAGATCAAGGACGTGGCGGCGGCGCGCGCCCTGGCCGAGGTGATGGAGCGGCGGGACCTGGTCGGCCGGGTGGAGGTGTCCTCCTTCCACGACGAGGCGGTCGCGGAGATCGCCCGGCTGGTGCCGGGCGTGCGCACCGCGCTGATCGCGGGCCGCTACGGCCCGGAGGTGGTGGAACGCGCGGTCGCCGTGGGCGCGGCGACCCTCTGTCTCAACATCCGCCGGCTCACCCTGGAGGTCGTCGAGCAGGCGCGCGCGTCCGGGCTGAGGATCATCGGCTGGGTGGTCAACACGCAGGACCAGCTGCGGCTGGTCCGCGCGCTGGAACTGGACGGCGCGACCACCGACTATCCGGAGATCAAGCGCACGGGCCGCTTCACCGCCTAGGCGGCACGCCGGTCCAGCGCCCGGGCGTCACGTGGGCACGGTCAGGCGAGCTTCTTGACCAGCAGCTCGAACCGCAGGTCGTCGCGCTGCGGGATGCCGAAGCGCTCGTCGCCGTACGGGAACGGCGTCATCCGTCCCGTACGGCGGTAGCCGCGCCGCTCGTACCAGGCGATCAGGTCGTCCCGTACGGAGATCACGGTCATGTGCATCTCGGTGGCGCCCCAGGCCGCCCGGGCCCGGTCCTCGGCCTCCGCCATGACGATCTTGCCGAGGCCGGCGCCCTGCAGGGCGGGGCTGACCGCGAACATGCCGAAGTAGGCGTGGTCTCCCCGGTGTTCGAGCTGGCAGCAGGCGACGATCCGGCCGTCGCGCTCCACGGTCAGCAGCCGGCTGTCGGGCGACTTGATCACCTGGAGCACGCCCTCGGGGTCGGTCCGCTGCCCTTCCAGGATGTCCGCCTCGGTGGTCCACCCGGCCCGGCTGGCCTCCCCGCGGTACGCCGACTCGACCAGCGCGACCAGTGCGTCGACGTCGGCGTCGGTGGCGTCTCGGAAGGTGAGTCCGGTGGCGGCGGTGTCCATGGGGTCGGTCTCCGATCTCGGGCGTGGCTGTGCCGGGGTCGAGGGTAACTGTGCCACTAGGCTCCGCACGCATGGTGCATGTACTCAGCGGCCGGACTCTTCTGCGGCCCACCGACCCCGAGCGCTCCCGCGCCTTCTACGGCGAGCAGCTGGGCCTGGCCGTCCACCGGGAGTTCGGCACGGGCCCCGAGCGCGGGACGGTGTACTTCCTCGGCGGCGGGTTCCTGGAGGTCTCGGGGCGCTCGGAGACCCCGCCGTCGCCCGCTCTGGCGCTGTGGCTGCAGGTCGAGAACATCGCGGCCGCGCACGAGGAGCTGCGGGCGAAGGGCGTCGAGATCGTCCGGCCGCCGGTGCGGGAGCCCTGGGGCCTGATCGAGATGTGGATCACCGACCCCGACGGCACCCGCATCGTCCTGGTGGAGGTCCCGGCGGACCATCCGCTGCGGTACCGGCCGGGAATCTAGGGCCTGCTCGACGCGTTGCGGGCCGCCGTCTCGGATGGCCGCCGCCGGATGCCCGGACTAGCGTGCCGGTGAAGGTCCCGTGCGAAGCCGCGGGCCGGTCCGGCCGGGAGGAGCCGTCATGAAGTTGGACAAGCCGGTGATCGGCGGGCCCTGCTGGACCGAGCTGGGGACCGGCGACCTGGAGGGGGCCAAGCGCTACTACACCGAGTTGTTCGGGTGGCGGCCGGAGACCGACCCCCGGCAGGAGGCGGGCGGCTACACCGTCGCGCACCTCGGGGACGCGGCGGTGGCCGCGATCAGCCCGCTGTACCAGGACTCGCAGCCGGTGGCCTGGAACGTCTCGTTCGCCGTGGCCGACGCGGACGCGGCAATGCGGCGTATCGAGGAGGCCGGCGGGACGGCGCTCCTCGGCCCGATGGACGTGTTCGACGCGGGCCGGTTCGCGGTGGCCGTCGACCCGGCCGGGGCGGTGTTCCAGCTGTGGCAGGCGCGCGCCTTCCCGGGTGCCGGGCTGTTCAACGCGCCCGGGTCGCTGGGCTGGGTGGAGCTGGCCACCCGCGACACCGGCCGGGCCCGGGACTTCTACACCTCGGTGTTCGGCTGGAGCGTCAACGCCTCGCAGTGGTACACGCAGTGGGGCATCGACGGGGAGGACTTCGGCGGCATGGCCGACATGGGCGACCGGTACCCGCCCGAGGTGCCGCCGCACTGGCTGCCGTACTTCGCGGTGGACGACGTGGACACCTCGGCGGAGGTCACGACGGGGGCGGGCGGCGCCGTCGTCGCGGCCCCCGCGTCGATGGCGGGCGGCCGGCGCCTCGCGGTGCTGCGGGATCCGCAGGGCGCGACGTTCGGCGTGTACCGGGCGCCCGACGAGGACTGAGGCCGCCGGTCCGGGGACGGGAGGCGTGACTCAGGCCCGCAGTGCGCCGCTGCGGCCTTCCAGATGGCTGAGCAACTCGCCCAGCAGCACGGCCAGTTCGCCCTGCCCGTCGGGGTCGAGGGCGGAGAGGACGGACGTCTCGTAGCGGAGTTGCTCGGGGAGGGTGCCGTCGACCAGGTCGCGGCCGGTGTCGGTGAGCCGGACGTGGGCGACGCGGCGGTCGCGGGTGTCGCCGCGTCGCTCGACCAGGCCGCGTTCGGTCAGCTGCTTGAGCCGCTTGGTGACCGCGGCCCCGGAGGAGAAGGTCTCCCTGGCCAGTTCCCCCGGCGTCAGCTCGTGGCCGGTACGGCGCAGCGCGCCGAGAAGGTCGAACTCGGCGCGGCTGAGCCCGGCCCGGCGCAGCGGCGCGTCCTCGGCCTGCTGGAGCAGGGCGGCGCAGCGGTTGATCCGCCCGATGATCTCCATGGGTCCGGTGTCCAGTTCGGGGTGGACGGCCCGCCACTGCCGGACGACGGCGGCGACGGTGTCGGCCCTGGGCATCTCGTGCTGCGCTCGCGCGCCGGGCGCCTCGCCACCGGCTGCGGGTGCGCCGTTCGTCGCCGTCATGGCCGTATGCCCTCCGTCGTTCTGCCCGGGTCGCGGTCCTGCGGTGCGAGGCCCTGACGTCGTACCGCCGCCGCGAGCGTACGGTGTCCGCACCGTTCGGCGAGCACCACCCGGTCCTCGGGCAGGGCGCGCTGCCACCATTCGCCGGAGGCCGCGTCGGCCGTGGCCCGCAGATCGACCAGGGCGGCGGCGAGGGTGCGGCGGGCGGTCTCCAGGGCGCGGGGGGCCGGCTGGGGCTCCGCGAGCAAGCGGGCGGTGTGTTCACGTGCGCGATCCGCGGCGGCCAGCGCGTGTTCCAGGCGGTCGCCGGCGCGCCGGTTGGTGACGGCGACGGCCGCGGCGAAGCCGACCAGCGCGCCGACGAGGGTGTCCACGACCCGGTCGGTGATCAGCTCGGCCGGGTTCTGGGTGCGGGCGAACTCGGTGACGAGCAGGGCCATCGGGGTGACGCAGACGGTACCCAGCCAGTAGTTGCGGCCGATCAGCGCCTCCGCGCCGAAGTTGAGCGCGACGCAGCACAGCACCAGCGCCACCGGGTGGAGATGGGCGAGCGGGGCGAGGGCGGCGAACACGAGGACGCCGAGGACGTTGCCGACGACGCGCTGGACGCCGCGGTTCCAGGTGAGGGTGACGTTGGCCTGGTAGAGGGAGGCCGCGGTGACCAGCGCCCAGTAGGGGCGGCCGACCCCGAGTGCGAGGGAGGCGTACCCGGCGAGGGCGCAGCCGATCGCGGTGCGCGCGGCGATCGGGGCGAGGGGGGCCAGGATCTGCCTCAACTGCCGCCGCGGGACGGCCAGTTCGGTGTCCACCCCGAGAAGCTCGTCGGCGGACTCGCGCGGGGACCCGACGCGCGGGACCGGGCCGGTTCCGCGCAGTGCGCGGGCCCAGGCGCACAGCCGTGCCGGGTCGGTGTCGGCGGGGGCGGCGAGGGCGACCTCGGCGCGCGCGAGGAGCCGTTCGAGGGCGCGCCGGGTGGGGTCGGGGCGGGCTCCCGCGGCGAGCAGCGACTGCCAGGCGGCGTGGATGGCGGCGGCGCTCAGGCCGCGGGCCCGGGCGTGGCCGTCGGCGGTGCCGCGCGTGCCGGCGTACGCGGCGGCCGCGGTCAGGGCCTGGGCGGTGGCCCGGCGCTCCGGTCCGTGCGGGCGGAGCAGTCCTGGCGCCATGCCGACCAGCCAGGACCAGGCGCCGGCCGCGAGGGCCAGCCCGACGTGTCCCGGGATCTGGCCGAGGGTCTGCGGGGCGAACAGCGCGGCGGAGCTGATGAAGGTCAGCACCACGTTCCCGGGCGGCCCGACGCGGGTGGCGTCGCAGACGGCCTTCTGGACGGCCGCCATCAGGGCGCCGACGGTGACGAGGACGACGGCGTCCGAGGTCAGGGAGGCGGCGAGGAGGGCGGCGGCGAGTCCGCCGACCATGCCGAGCACCACCCGCAGCAGCATGCGGGCCCGGGCGGCGTAGGGCCGGTTGTGTCCGTACAGCGCGCACAGGGATCCGGCCATGGTGTACATGGCCAGGTCCAGGCGGCCGAGCGACAGCAGGAGCAGGTTCGGCGGGGCGACCGCGGCGACCGCGCTCAGCGCGGGTTTGAACCAGATGTCGGAGGGTCGCCCGAGACGAAGCACTCCGGCGAGGGGAAGTCGGTGGGTGGTCGCACTGCTCATACCATCAATTTAGCAGGTGTTTTACTCGTAAAGCATAGAGGGCGGGGCGCGCTCACCTGCCGTGCCGTCCCGAACGCTCCCCGTGTACACCCTTGCGCTCGCGTACGCTCCGCACGGCCTGGGCATCGCATCCTCGACCGACCGTCGAAGGGGGAGGTGCGCGTGCACGGACCGGTGTCGCCAGCCTGGCTGCTGGTCGCGCTGTGCGCGGCGACCGGGGCCTACTGCCTGCTGCGGATGCGCAGCACCGTCGAGGAGCAGCGCCGGGCCGCGGGCGGCGAGGCGCTGATGGGCTTCGGCATGGCCGCGATGGCCGTACCGGCCGCGGTGTTCACACCGCCGCGATGGACCTGGCCGGTGTACGCGGCCGTGTTCGGGGCGGCGGCGCTGCGCGCGCTGTGGGCCGCGCGCAGCAGCCGGCACCATCTGCACCATCTGGTGGGCACGTCGGCGATGGTCTACATGGCGGCGGCGATGGCCTCGGCCCCGCACGCCGAGCACCACGTCCACGGCGGCACCGGGGTGCCGCTGGTGACCGGCGCCCTGCTGGTGTACTTCACGGGCTATGTGCTCGTCTCGGGCGCCCGCCTGGTGCCGGCCGGCGGTGCCGCGGGCGGCACGGCGCCCGCACGCTGGGGCGACCGCCCGGAGTTGGCGCGGGCGTGCCGGCTGTCGATGGGGATAGGGATGGTGGCCATGCTGCTGACGATGTGAGCCGGTGAGCCACGGCGGCGCGGACGTTGCCTGCGTCACTTCGGCCGCGCGGACCGTACCGCCCGGCGGGCCCGCGCTCATAGGGTGCTGACCATGATGGTCCCCGTGGCCCTGCTGCTGCTCGGCGCCCTGACCGCCGTCGTCGCCCCGCGCCTGCTCGCCCGGGCCGACTGGGTGGACCGGGAACCGGTCGTCGCGCTCTGGGTGTGGCAGTGCGTCGTGGCGGCCGTGCTGCTGTGCTGCGCGCTGTCGATGACACTGAGCGCGGCGGCGGCCTGGCAGGCGGTGCGGGGGCACGTCTTCGCCACGGCCCCGCGCACGGTCGTCGACGCGTACGTCCTCGGCGCCTCGGCCCCCTGGGCGGCGGCCACCGCCGTCCTGCTCGCCTCCGGTGGCCTGTGGAGCCTCGCGATGCTCGTGCGCGAGGTCGTGCGGACCCGGACCCGGCGGCGCACACGGCGGGCCGAACTCCTCGTGCGGGCACCGCTGTTGCCGGGCGAGGAGCCGGCGGGCAGCCGACTGGTGGTGCTGGAGGGGGAACGCCCCGACGCGTGGTGGCTGCCCGGCACGGCACCCCGGCTGGTCGTCACCACGGCCGCGCTGCGCCGCCTGAAGGGGCGTCAGCTGGACGCGCTGCTGGCGCACGAGCAGGGCCACGCGCAGGCCCGCCACGACTGGCTGCTGCACTGCTCGGCGGCGCTGGCGGGCGGGTTCCCGCAGGTGCCGGTGTTCGCGGCGTTCCGGAACGAGATGCACCGGCTGGTGGAGCTGGCCGCCGACGACATGGCCTCGCGGCGCTTCGGCCGGCTGACGACCGCGCTGGCGCTGGTCGGACTCAACGAGGAGCGGGGCGTGTTCGGGCCCTGCCCGACCCCCGAGGCGCACGTTCCGCAGCGGGTGCACCGGCTGCTCACACCCCCCGACCGGCTCCCGGCACTGCGGCGGCTGCGCCTCACGGCGACCGCGGCACTGGTACCGGTGCTCCCGGTACTGGTGGCCCTCGTCCCGGGGCTGGGGGCCCTGCGCTGATCGAGTGTCATACGGGGCCACCGGGTGGGAGCGGCGCCCGGAGCTGCCCACGCGACGGCCCGGGTAGAGTCCGGCGCATGGCTGCCGTGCTGTTCGACTTCTCCGGGACGCTGTTCCGCGTCGAGTCCACCGAGTCCTGGCTCCGCGCCGTGCTGGACGAGAGCGGGGTGACCCTCCCTGAGTCCCAACTGGCGCACACGGCCAAGGCGTTGGAGGCGTCCGGCGCGCTTCCGGGCGGTGCGAATCCGCTGGAGGTGCCGGCGGACCTCGCCGCCCTGTGGGCGGTGCGGGACGAGAGCGCGCGGCTGCACCGGGCCGCGTACACGGGCCTGTCCCGGCTGGTACCCCTCCCCGATCCCGCTCTGCACGACGCGCTGTACGAGCGGCACCGGACCCCCGCCGCCTGGGCCCCGTACCCGGACGCCGCCGAGGTGCTGCGTACCCTGCGCGACCGCGGCATCGGCGTGGGCGTGGTCAGCAACATCGGCTGGGACCTGCGCCCGGTCTTCCGCGCACACGGCCTGGACGAGTACGTCGACGCGTACGTGCTGTCGTACGAGCACGGGATGCAGAAGCCCGACCCGCGGCTGTTCTCGGTCGCCTGCGAGGCGGTGGGTGCCGATCCGCGGCAGGTGCTGATGGTCGGTGACAGCAGGACGGCGGACGGGGGCGCGGCGGCACTGGGCTGCCGGGTGCACTTCGTGGACCACCTGCCGGTCGCGCACCGCCCCGACGCGCTGCGCCCGGTCCTGGACCTGGTGGGCTGAGCGGCCCGCGCTCCGGGCGGCCGGGCCGGACCCTCCCGACGCGATCGCGTCCGGTCCTCGGCACGCCGTTCGCCTGAGACGATCCCCCGCGTCGCCCCAGACGAACGGCAGCTCTGGGTAGGGCCCGCGCATGGCGGTGCCCGATGCGTTGAGTATAGTTGGCTGGCAGCCAGTCAACGCAGGAGTTTCCAGGATGTCCCCGCGCAGCGCCTCGGTCAATGAAGAGTTGCGACGGCGTTCCCGCGAGCGGCTGCTGCAGGCCGCGGTGGAGCTGGTCGACGAGCGCGGGTTCGAGGCCACGACGCTGGGCGACATCGCGGACCGCGCGGGCTCCGCGCGCGGCCTGGTCTCGTACTACTTCCCCGGCAAGCGCCAGCTGGTGCAGTCCGCCGTGCACCGGCTGATGCACCGCACGCTGGAGGAGGCGCTGGAGCGGGAGCCGCGCACCGACGACGGCCGGGAGCGGCTGGCCCGGGCCATCGACGCGATCCTGCGGCTGGCGCGCGACCGGCCCGTGCTGATGCGCCAGCACATGGCGGGGCTGCTCCAGGCCGAGGGCTTCGTGCAGTGCCCGGAGCAGCGGCGCCTGTCGGAGCTGCTCGGGGACACCGTGGCCCGGTACGGCTCCGAGGACGTGACCGCGGACTACCCGATGCTGCGGGCCCTGCTGATGGGGGCGGTGTTCGCGGCCCTGGTGCCGGGCGTACCGATGCCCGTTCCGGCGCTGCGGGCCGAGCTGTTCCGGCGCTACGGGCTCGACTGGGAGCTGGGCGTGCCCCCGGAGAGCGACACCGGCGCCGGGGCCCGCGAGCGGGATCTGTCCCGGTTCTTCGCCACCGAGGAGCGCCCGAGCCGGCCCCAGGGGGAATGACCCCGGGTCAGCGCCGTGCGTGACGGGGCGACAGGAGACCGGCGTCCCGCGCCTGGGCGATCAGCCTGAGGGAGCGCCGGCGGCTCTGCCCGGTCACGTCCATCACGGCGAGCACCGGGTCCAGGCCCTCCTTCTGAGCCGCGCGGTACTGCCGCGCGAGCAGCAGGCGGCCCTCGATGCCGCGCGGCCAGGCCGTCCGGGCACGGCGCGGGCCGCCGTACCCCGCACCCGCCGGGCCGCCGCCCGCCCCCGGGCCGCCGTCACGGCCTTCGCCGTCGGCGGACCGCTTCCCGGCCGCCGCGCGGCACGCCTCGTACAGCGGCCCCTCGATCCAGTCGGCGAGCACCGTCAGGTCGTCGAGCGACAGGGCGGGGCGGGCGGTCACGTCCTCGACGGACACGCATCCCCCGCTCACGACGGCCAGGACGTCGACCCGGGCGCCGTCGGGGAAGGACAACCGGGCATGGAGCCATGACGTGAGGCCGCCGTGCTCGCGCACCTCCCACGCGGGCCACACGGACACCGCGCCGTCCTCCGCGTTCCGATCAGAAAGATCAAGAAAGGATGCTTCTAGCACACACGCAACGTAACCGCATGATCACACCCCATCAAAAGGACACGCGTCCGCGTCACCCCGCCGGCCTCTGCCGCCGGGCCCCGGGCGGTGCCATGCTGAAACTGTCCGCGCACTCTCCTTCCCCGTCAGGAGTACGCCGTGCTGCGAGTCGCCGTCGTCGGTTCCGGGCCGAGCGGGTGCTACGCCGCCCAGAACCTCGTCCAGCAGGACGCCGAGGTGCGCGTGGACGTGCTGGACCGGCTGCCGTGCCCGTACGGCCTGGTCCGGTACGGCGTCGCCCCGGACCACGAGAAGATCAAGTCGCTGCAGGGCAACCTGCGCTCGGTGCTGGAGCACGAGCGGGTGCGGTTCCTCGGCGGGGTCCGCGTGGGCGGCCCCCGCGGCCTTCCGGTGGAGCGGCTGCGCGAGATGTACCACGCGGTGGTCTACTGCGTGGGCGCCGCCACCGACCGCCGGCTGGGGGTGCCCGGCGAGGAGCTGCCGGGCAGCTGGTCGGCGACCGAGTTCGTGTCCTGGTACAGCGCGCACCCGGACGCTGCCGACGCGGGCTTCCTGCGCGGGGTGCGTTCGGCGGTGGTCGTCGGCGTGGGCAACGTGGCGGTGGACGTCACCCGGATGCTGGTGCGGGGCGCGGCGGAGCTGCGGCCGACGGACATGCCGCAGGCGGCGCTGGACGCGCTGGCGGCGAGCGACATCACCGAGGTGCACATGGTGGGCCGGCGCGGCCCCGCGCAGGCCCGCTTCACCACCAAGGAGCTGCGCGAACTGGGCGCCCTGCCGGACACCGAGGTCACCGTGGATCCGGCCGACCTGGCACTCGACCCGGCCGCCTCCGACGCGCTCACGCCGGCGCAGCGCCGCAATCTGGAGGTGCTGCGCGACTGGTCCGCCCGGCCCCCGGCGGGCGCGACACGGCACATCGGGCTGCGGTTCTTCCTGCGCCCGGTCGAAGTGCTGGCGGACGAGGGCCGGGTGGGCGCCGTCCGCTTCGAACGCACGGAGCCGGACGGGCGGGGCGGGGTGCGGGGCACGGGCCGGTACGAGGAGGTGCCCGCGCAGCTGGTGCTGCGCTCGGTGGGCTACCGCGGAGTGCCGCTGGACGGCCTGCCGTTCGACGCGGCGACCGGCACGGTGCCGCATGTGGCGGGGCGTGTCGTGCGCGACGGCGCGGCCTCGCCGGGCGAGTACGTCGCCGGGTGGATCAAGCGGGGTCCGAGCGGCGTGATCGGCAGCAACCGCTCCTGCGCCAAGGAGACGGTGACGTCCCTGCTGTCGGACGCCCCCGCGCTGGCGCGCGCGGACGTGCCCGCGGACGCGGTGACGGCGCTGCGACTGGCCGGGATCGAGCCCGTGACCTGGGGCGGCTGGCTGGCGATCGAGCGGGCCGAGGCGCAGCTGGGTGCACGCCTCGGGCGCGGGGTGGTCAAGCTCTCCGACTGGGACGCCCTGCTGGGAGCGGCACGGTCGGCATAGCGGCGCGACCCGCCCCCGGTCGCCCCGACCCCTCTCTCGACCGCCTTACGGCAAAGGCCGGTTCAGGCGTCGCTGCTCAGGCGTCGTCGCCCAGCCGGTGGGCCTGTCGCCCGGCGGCGGCGAGGAGGCAGTCGAGCAGCCCCGGGAAGAGGCCGTCCAGATCGTCCCGGCGCAGGCCGTTCAGCTTGGCCGTGCCCCGGTAGCACTGCCGGATGACCCCGCTCTCGCGCAGCACCCGGAAATGGTGCGTGGTGGTGGACTTGGTCACCGGCAGCTCGAAGTGCGAACAGGACAACTCCGCCTCGCCGGCGGCGAGTTCGCGGACGATCCGCAGCCGCACCGGATCGGACAGCGCGTGCAGCACGGACTCCAGCCGGATCTCCTCCCGCGCCGGGTGCGGCAGGACCCGGCCGGTTGCGGCGGTGTCGGTCACGTCGGCCGGCCCTTCGTCACGGAACTCTTCCCTCCCATAGTACGAGGGTCTTCGTAGTTTGACACTCCTCGTAGTACGAGGTCTATCGTACGAGTAGACCAGCGGTCCGTGACGAATGGAGTCCGTCGTGAGCGCGCTCTTCGAGCCCATCACCCTGCGCGAAGTGACCATCCCGAACCGGGTGTGGATGTCCCCGATGTGCCAGTACTCGGCCGAGCCGGACGGTCCGCTCGCCGGTGCCCCGCACGACTGGCACTTCGCGCACTACGCGGCGCGCGCCACCGGCGGCACCGGTCTGGTCGTCGTCGAGGCGACCGCGGTCTCGCCGAAGGGCCGGATCTCCCCCTACGACCTCGGCCTGTGGAACGACACCCAGGTCGAGGCCTTCCGCCGGATCACCCGCTTCCTGACCGCCCAGGGCACGGTCCCCGCGATCCAGCTGGCGCACGGCGGCCGCAAGGCCTCGACCGACCAGCCGTGGAAGGGCGGCGCGCCGCTCGGCCCCGAGGCCCGCGGCTGGCAGCCGTTCGGCCCGAGCCCGGTGGCCTTCGACGAACGCCACCCGGTGCCCACCGAGCTGACCGTCGACCAGATCAAGGAGGTGGTCGGCCGGTTCGCCGACGCCGCCCGCCGGGCGCTGGCCGCCGGTTTCGAGATCGTCGAGATCCACGGCGCCCACGGCTATCTGATCAACGAGTTCCTCTCCCCGCACTCCAACCACCGCACCGACGCCTACGGTGGCTCGTACGGGAACCGCACCCGGTTCGCCCTCGAAGTCGTCGACGCCGTACGGGAGGTGTGGCCCGCGGACAAGCCCCTGTTCTTCCGCGTCTCGGCCACCGACTGGCTCCAGGACGGCGGCTGGACCACGGAGGACACCGTCCGCCTCGCCCGCGACCTGCACGCCCACGGCGTCGACCTGCTCGACGTCTCCACCGGCGGCAACGCCTCCGGAGCCACCATCCCCACCGGCCCCGGCTACCAGGTCCCCTTCGCCGCCCGGGTGAAGGCCGAGACCCCGCTGCGGGTCGGCGCCGTGGGCCTGATCACCGACGCCGAGCAGGCCCAGAAGATCGTGGCCAACGGCGAGGCCGACGCCATACTGCTCGGCCGGGAACTGCTGCGCGACCCCTCCTGGGCCCGGCACGCCGCACGGGAGCTGGGCGGCGAGGTGCGGGTGCCGGACCAGTACCACCGGTCGGTCTGAGCGCCCCTCCGCTAGGGCCTGTCTGACCATGCGCGTCGCCCGAAGGGCGGCCGCGCGGCGAGCGTGCGTGCATGGCGTCGCGCGGCAGAGGGGATTGTCAGACAGGCCCTAGGACTGCCCTAGGACCTGTCCGGCAGCAGCCGTACGACGGTCTCCTCCAGGCGGGGCAGCGCCCGCTGTCCCGCCAGCGCCAGACCGATCGCCGCCACGACCCCGGCCCAGGCGACCGGGCCGAGCGGGGTGCACCCGAAGGCGTTGCTGAGGACCGGCGTCTGGACGACGGCGACCAGGGCCGCCGCGGAGCCCAGCGAGGTGATCTGCACCAGCCGGCTGTCCCGCCGGTCGAGGAGGGTCTGGACCAGCTGGGTGCCGACCACCCCGCACAGCGCCATGGTGCTGGAGCGGCGGGCGGTGCCCGGGGTGAAGCGGCCGATCAGCCACGCCGTGAGCGCGCCCAGGCAGGTGGTCAGGGCCCGGTGCCTGATCTGCCGCAGCAGCGGGTCACCGAGCACTCCGGCGGCCTCCTCCACGTGGGCCAGGTCCGCCTCGCCCTCCTTCTCCGTCACGGCCACCGCCATCGACGGGAAGAGGTCGGTGAAGAGGTTCACCATGAGCATCTGCCGGGTGGACAGCGGCGCCCGGCCGGACAGCAGCGTGCCGATGAGGCCGAAGCCGACCTCGCCCGCGTTGCCGCCGATGAGGATGGCGATGGCGTCGGCCACGCTGTGCCACAGGGCACGGCCCTCGCCGACCGCGTCGATCAGTACCGTCAGGTCCTCGTCGGTCAGCACGATGTCGGCGGCGTTGCGCGCGGCGGCCGAGCCCCGTGCGCTGATGCCGACGCCGATGTCGGCGGCGCGGATGGCCGCCGCGTCGTTGGCGCCGTCGCCGACCATGCCGACCACCCGGCCCGCGTCCCGCAGCGCCTCCACGACCTGGAGCTTCTGCTCGGGCGCCACCCGGGCCACCACGCCCGCGTCGCGCAGCATCCGGGCCCGGGCCGCGCGGTCCGCGGACGCCAGCTCGTCACCGGTGACCACCACGGTGTCCTCCGGCCAGCCCAGGTCGGCGGCGATGGCCCGCGCGGTCTCCGGATGGTCGCCGGTGAGCATGACCGGCCGTACGCCCGCCGCGTGCAGCCCGTTCACCAGGGCCGTCGAGGTCTCGCGCGGTACGTCGGACAGTCCCAGCAGACCGGTGAACTCCAGTTCCCGCAGGGCCTGTTCCAGGACGCCGGACTCCTCCTCGCCGTCGTCGAGGAGCCGTTCGGCCACCGCCAGGACCCGCAGGCCGCGGCCGGCCAGCTCGGCCGCCGTGCCGGAGACGGGCTCCGGGAGACCGGGGCAGGCGGGCAGCACGGTCTCCGGGGCGCCCTTGACCACGAGGACGCGCCGGCCGTCCCGGGTGCGGCCCACGGCGGCGGCGTATCCGCGCGCCGCCTCGAACGCCAGGCCCGCCAGCTGCGTCCAGTCCGGGTCGGGGCCCGCGGCGTCGATGACCGCCTCGTCGGTGGCGTGCACCGGCCGGTCGGTACCGCCGTTGACCTTCGGGCAGGCCCGGGCCGCCACCCGTACCGTGTCCGCCGACCCGGCGTCGTCCACCCCGCGGACCTTGCCGTCGGCGTCCGTGGTGCGCACCAGCCGCAGCCGATTCTCGGTGAGCGTGCCGGTCTTGTCGAAGCAGATGGTGTCCATCCGGCCGAGCGCCTCCAGCGTGCGCGGGGTGCGCACGAGGACACCGCCCCGGCTCAGCCTGCGGGCGGCCGCCAGCTGCGCGACCGTGGCCACCAGGGGCAGCCCCTCGGGCACGGCGGCCACGGCCACCGCCACCCCGCCGCTGACCGCCTCGCGGATCGGGGTGCCGCGCACCAGCGCCAGCCCGGTCACCGCGGCGCCGCCCGCCAGGGTCAGCGGCAGCGCCTTGCGGGTGAGGTCCTGCAGCCTGGCCTGCACACCGCCCGCCGGAGGCGTGCGGGCGGCGAGGTGGACGGCGCGGGCGGCCTCGGTGCGGTCGCCGGTGTCGACCACGACGGCTCGGGCCTCCCCCGCCACCACGGTCGTGCCCTCGAAGACCATGCAGCGCCGGTCGGCGACGGGGGCGTGCGGGGTGGGGTCGGTCTGCTTCTCCACCGGCAGGGACTCGCCGGTCAGCGCGGACTCGTCGACCTCCAGACCGTCCTGCCACAGCAGCCGGGCGTCGGCGGGCACCACGTCGTCGCCCTTGAGCTGGATCACGTCGCCGGGCTGGAGCTTGCCCGCCTCCACGGTGCGCGTGCCACCGGCCGGCGCCTCCTCCTTCGGAGGTACGACGCGTGCCTTCTGCTTCTGCTCCGCGACCAGCCCGGACAGCGCCCGTTCGGCCCGCAGCCGCTGGATGCCGCCGACGAGTGCGTTCAGGTCGAGGGCGCCGACCACGAGCAGGGCGTCCACGACGGAGCCGAGGATGGCCGACGCGGCCGAGCCGACCGCGAGGACCGGGGTGAGCGGGTCGTGGAGTTCCCCGCGTACGGCCTGGCCGAGCTCGTAGGTCCAGCGTGCGGGGGCCACGGCCGGGTGCCGGGTGACCCCCTCGGCCGCGGCGCGCACGCGGGCGGTCAGGTCCCCGAAGGGGGTGCGCTCGGCGGTGGGTTCCCGGTCCAGCCGCTCCCGTGCCTCGTCCGGGTCCAGGTCGTGCCAGTGCACGCGCGCGCGGGGGTGCGGGGCGCCGGACGCCGCCACCCCGAGCGCCGAGCGGATCCCGGACAGGAGGGCGGAGGCGGCCGCGGCGTCGACGGGCGCGTGCCGCAGCCCCGGTAGCATGGCGAGGCGCCCCTGGCCGTGCTTGGACTCCCCGACGGCCACGAGCAGCCCCGACAGCGCGGCACCGGACCGGGCCATGGTCTGCGCCCGCCGGCCGACCGCGCGGGCGGCCGGAATCGCGGTCAGCAACCGCCACACGTCGGGCAGCCCGTGCAGCGCCAGTACGTCCGCGCCCCAGGGCACCGCGCCGTCCCGGTCGGTGAGGGCGACGGATACGTCACTGCCGTTCAGCGCGGCGAGGACGTCCTGATCGTCGGCGGTGCGCACACGGGCCACCGTCAGCACGGCACCCGACGACTCGCCGCGCGCCCCGTACACCACGTCGTCCAGCGGCCGGCGGGCGTCGACGACCTGGTCGACCAGGCTCGTGAAGTCCTCCAGGGCGGGGTCGTCGACGAGCACCACCCGCAGACCGGCCCGGCGGGCGGCGTCCAGCACGGGCTCGGCCCACGGGTCCGCCTCGTCCCCGTCGCCGCGCAGCGCACCGGCGTGCAGGACGACGGTGCCGGTCATCTCCAGCTGACGCAGCCGTTCGGGGGCGCGCACCAGCACGCCGGTCCGGGCGAGCATGGCGCTGAGTACCGCGTGGAAGGCGGCGGGGCCGTAACGGGCGGCCTTGGGGGAACCGGCGAGCACCGCTTCGGCCGCCTCGGCGCCGTCGTGCTTGACGAGCAGCGTGGCCGCTGCGCCCAGCACACTGCCCGCGGAGGCATGGGTGGCGTACTGCTGCGCGGGGGACTCCCGCAGGGGCGGCCGCTCGGCACCGTCCGGGGCGAGGCTGACGCGGTCCGGCCCGACCAGCTCGTCGTGCACCGCGTCGAAGGCGGCCGCGCGGGCCACCGTCTCGGCCAGCTGGCAGGCCCGCAGGGTGCCGTCGAGCAGCAGGGACGTGGGAGTCTGCCCGGCGCCGTGCACGGCGGCGTTCGCGCAGGCCAGGGCGAGATCCATCCGGGCGTCGCCGAGCCGGGCGCGCAGCAGTGCGCGAAAGCGCGGGTTCTCCCGCAGCAGCGTCACCACCGCGGCCACCAGCCGGGGCGAGGGCGGCAGGCGCAGCGCGTACGCGGTGATCGCCACGCAGATGCCCAGCCCATCGGCGGCGAGCGTGGCCACCGCGGTGCGCACCCCGGCGGGGTCCGCCGGATGCGTGGTCTCCTCCACGTCACCGGCGGACAGATCCAGGCCGTGGCGCGCGGCCAGAGCGGCGGCGTGTTCGACGACCCCGTCGGTGGCCTCCTCCTCGGTCGCGGTCACCACCAGGCGCGCGAGGCCCTCGTCCCAGTAGGCGAAGAGCACGTCGGGCCGCTCGGCGAGGGTCTCGGCCACCCGCCGGGCCACACGCGCCGTGCCGCCCGCGCCGCGCACCCGTTCGTGGTCCGCGGGACGCACGGCCAGGTGCGCCCGGGCACCGGACCGCCAGTGGCCGTCGCCGCCGGGCAGGACGTTGCGGGCGACCCTCGCCACACGTACGGCGGCGTCCGCGCCGCGCACTCCGGCGCGCGCCGTTCCCATGGCGGCGCCGGCGGCCGCCCCGACCGCCGGCGCCGCAGCGCGCGCGAGAAACCGTGGTGCGGCGGCCACACGGGCGGCGGCCGACGGCACCGTCAGCAGATGGAGCACTGATCCCTCCTCAGAGCGTGGTGCGGTCGGGCCGTGCCGTGGGCCCGAGCGGGCCGGCCGAGGCCTTCGGTGCCGAGGCGTCGGGGGCGCCCGGTGGCCGCGCCTCGGTCGCCGGGGCGTGTTCGGGGGTCCCGGTGCCGGTCCGCACCGCGGCGGTGCCCAGGTCGTGCGCGGGCTCGGCGTCCCGCGCGTCCGCGTCCGCCTGCGGGGCGGGCCGGGGCTGGGTGAACCAGGCGACGGCCGCGCCGGTCACGGCGACGGGCCACTCCACGACGCCGGCGACTCCGAGCAGTCCGGCCCCGGCGTACACCGCCATGCGCCGGCCGCGGGGCGAGATGGCGCCGACCTTGCCCAGGGTCTCCTCCGCGGCCCTGCCCACCATCCCGGCACCGGGCACCCTGCGCAGTGCCGAGGCCGCCCCGCGCAGCGGAGCGGTGAGGGCCGACGACGATGTCTGCTGAGCCATGACTCTCCTCGGGTGAGATCACGTTCGATCGCCCCACCGAGTGCCCGCGACCGTGCTGGTCATCCACCTATTCCCAGGGAACGCTCCGGACCGCGTACGCGCCACCCGCACCACCCGACCACGGGACCGCCTCTGCCGAGAGCGCTCCCGGCGCCGACGCGCGACGACCATGGGCCGACACGGGCCGACGCCCGACGCGCAGTGCCCGCCCCGTTCTCCTCACCGCCCAGGACGCGCGCGCCGGAGCGCCTCTCCGCCATGCCACACCGGCCGCCACCCGGCCACCGGTACACGCCCCGCGGGGACGCGGCACGGGGCGCACGCCGGACACCTCGCCGCCACCCCGCCGGCCGGTGCTCAGCGAGCGGTGGCGGTCCGCCGGGACACACGCCGGAGCACCTCTCCCCCATGTCCGCCACCCGGCCGCCGGTGCACGCCCCGCAGGGACTCGCGGCGGTGGCTCGTCGTCACGCGTCGCGTTCCCTGTGTCCCACTGAGGCGGCCAACTCCCTCTGGTAGGCGGCGTAGGCCGAGCGCAGGGTCTCGCCCGGCCAGTCGGCGGGGAGCAGCACGGGCGGGAGGACGGGGTCGGTGACGAGATGGCGCACGATCGCCGCGAAGGCGGTCAGCCGGTCGGCCGGGTGCGGGGAGCCGTCCGACCCGGCGAGCAGCTCGCGGGCGGTGTCCGCCCAGGCGTCCAGCGGCCAGAGGCGGCCGACGAGGTCGTGCGGCGGTTCGCCGGGACGCGCGGTGTACGTTCCCGCCACCCGGGACAGATCGTCCGGCAGAGGCCGGTCGAGGTTGGCCGGGCGCAGCCACGCGCCCTCGCGGAGTTCGGCCAGCCGCAGGGCGGTCAACCGGGCGCGCAGATCGGCGCGTTCGGCGGGTCCGCGGCCCGTCGCCGTGATCACCACCATCTCCCAGTCGCCGTGCCACGCGCGCGTGCGGGGGTGCACGGCTTCGTCCTGGCGGCGCTGGCGGGCCAGCAGCCGGTCGCTGAGCGCGTAGACCGCGTCCGTGCGCCGCAGGTCCCCCGCCGCGACCATGCGGCTCAGCGCGGCCCGCAGCGTGGAGCCGCCGACGCCGAAGGGCTCCACCAGCCGCACGAGGTCCCTCACCGGCAGCTCGGGCGGGTGCACGCCGAGGAGCATGCTCAGCACGACCGACCGGGCGGACAGCGGCCGCAGGCCGGCCGCACCGGGTCCGGCCGACAGGTTCATGCGCATGGGCACGTACTTTACGTGCGCCTTCTTGTTGCATCATTGCTACGACCGCAGCGAGAGTGCAACATGACCGTATGGTCTCGACACCCGCGCAGTCCCCCACGCAGATCCAGCCGCAGCACGCCCTGTACGAGGGCACGCACGACGTCACCAACCAGGCCCCGCCCCTGGCCCCCTACGACGCCTCCGACGACCGGGCCCTGCTGGAGGGCCTGCGCCGGGAGGGTGCCGACTGGGCCGAGGACGGCATCCGGCGCCTCGGGGCGCACGCCGGCAGCGCGCAGGCGCAGGAGTGGGGCGAGCAGGCGAACCGGTACGAGCCGGTGCTGCGCACCCACGACCGGTACGGCAACCGCGTCGACGAGGTCGACTTCCACCCCAGCTGGCACCACCTGATGCGCAGCGCGGTCGCGGAGGGCCTGGCCGGGGCACCGTGGGCGGACGAGCGGCCCGGCGCCCATGTGGCCCGTACCGCGGGCGGACTGGTGTGGGGACACACCGAGGCGGGCCACGGCTGCCCGACGTCGATGACGTACGCCGCCGTGCCCGCGCTGCGCGCACAGCCGGATCTCGCCAAGATCTACGAGCCGCTGCTCACGAGCCGGGAGTACGAGCCCGGACTGCGGGTGCCGGCGGAGAAGCCCGGGCTGCTCGCCGGAATGGGCATGACCGAGAAGCAGGGCGGCTCCGACGTCCGGACGAACACCACCACGGCCACCCCCACGGGCGAGCCCGGCGTGTACACGCTGCGCGGGCACAAGTGGTTCACGTCGGCGCCGATGTGCGACGTCTTCCTGGTGCTGGCGCAGGCCCCCGGCGGTCTGTCGTGCTTCCTGGTGCCGCGCGTGCTCCCGGACGGCAGCCGCAACACCTTCCGCATCCAGCGGCTCAAGGACAAGCTGGGCAACCGCTCCAACGCCTCCTCCGAGCCGGAGTTCGACCAAACCGTGGCCTGGCTGGTCGGCCCCGAGGGACGGGGCGTGAAGACCATCATCGAGATGGTCAACTGCACCCGCCTGGACTGCGTGATGTCCTCGGCGGCGCTGATGCGCAAGACGCTGGTCGAGGCCGGTCATCACGCGCGCCACCGCAGCGCGTTCGGCGCCCGGCTGATCGACCAGCCGCTGATGCGCAACGTCCTGGCCGATCTCGCGCTGGAGTCCGAGGCGGCGACGACGCTCACCCTGCGGCTCGCCGGGGCCGCGGACCGCGCGGTGCGCGGGGACGCCGGGGAGCGCGCCTTCCGGCGGATCGCCACGGCCGTCGGCAAGTACTGGGTCACCAAGCGGGGTCCGGCGTTCACCGCCGAGGCCCTGGAGTGCCTCGGCGGCAACGGGTACGTCGAGGACTCCGGCATGCCCCGGCACTACCGGGAGGCTCCGCTGCTGTCGATCTGGGAGGGCTCGGGGAACGTCAACGCGCTGGACGTGCTGCGCGCCCTCGGCCGTGAACCGGACACCGCCGAGGCCCTGTTCGCCGAACTCGCCCTCGCGCGCGGGGCGGACGCCCGGCTGGACGCGACCGTGTCCGCGCTCCGGGCCGGCCTGGCCGGAACCGACCAGGCCGGCGCCCGCCGGCTCGTCGAGCGGATGGCGCTCGCCCTCCAGGCCTCGCTGCTGGTCAGGTACGCACCGCACCCGGTCGCGGACGCCTTCTGCGCGACCCGGCTCGGCGGCGACTGGGGGCACGCGTTCGGCACGTTGCCCACCGGGACCGGCCTGGACGCGATCCTGGACCGGGCCCTGCCTGCCGGCGACTGACCCCTCCCCCGGACGCGCGCCGCGCCGGTCCGCCGGGTGGCGCGCACCGCCGGGCGGACCGGCGCGCCGCCCCCGGCCGGTGACGGCTGTCCACCTCCCTCGGCCGCTGACGGCTGTCCGCCAACCCCCGGCCCCTGACGGCTGTCCGTCTCCATCGGCCAGTGAGCGGTGCGCGCCGCCACCGGCCCTGACGGGTACGCGCCGTCGCAGGCCCGGAAGCGGTGCGCGCCGTCGCAGCCCGGAAACGGTGCGCGCCGCCACCGGCCCTGACGGGTACGCGCCGTCGCAGGCCCGGAAGCGGTGCGCGCCGTCGCGGGCCCGGAAGCGGTTCGTGCCGCCCTCGGCCGGTGGCCGGTGTGTGCCGACGGATCGCACACAGTCAGCGTGCGGTTCCGCACCGTTGTCAGTCCCGTGGTGCACACTCGCGATCAGGTGGCACTCGTCTGGGGAGGACAACGTGTTCACGGGGATCGACGAGGTCGACTGGGCCTCGCTGCGGCACGCGTACGGCAGCGCCGAGGACGTGCCCGGATGGTTACGGGCGCTGGCGTCCACGGACACCGCCGAGCGGGCGACCGCGCTCGACGGGATGTACGGCGCGGTGCACCACCAGGGAAGGGTGTACGACTCGACGCTGGCCTGCGTCCCGTTCCTGTTCTCGCTCGCGGCCCGCGAGGAGGTGCCGGACCGCGGCGGCATCCTGGAACTGCTGGTCAGCATAGGCGCGGAGAGCGAGAGCGGGGACCGGCGCGCACGGGAGGCGGTGAGCGCGGGCGGCGAGGTGTTCGGCCGCCTCGCCCAGGACCCCGACCCGGCGGTGCGCCGGGGCGCCGCCGGGGCCCTGGTGCGCTTCGCACGTGATCCGGCACAGGTCCTGGACCTGCTGCGGCGCCGGATCCGGGCCGAGCGGGACGACCGCGTCCTGCTGGCCCTCACGGAGGCGCTCGGCCTGCTCGCCCGCCGGTACCCCGCGCACGCCGACGGCGCGGTGGACCTCCTGGCCGAACAGAGCGCGCCGCCGTTCGCCCCCGGGCCGCGGCTCGCCGCGCTCGGGCAGCTCGCGCTGGGCGCGCCCGCCCGCCTCCCCGCCGACCTGGTGCCGACGGCCGTTCGGCTGCTGAGGGAGCGGTCCGCGCACCGCGTCGAGGTCCGTGAGCACGGCGACCCGGACACCCTCGTGGAGCGGCTGCGACGGCTGCGTCCCTCCGACGAGGAGGGCGCCCAGCTGCTGCGCACCCTGCACAGCGCGCTCGGCGACCGGGTCGACGACCGTATCGCCCTGCTCATCGGCCAGTTGACCAGTCCGGACCCGGTGGACCGGTGCAACGCGGTGTGGCTGTCCGCGGGGCTGTTCCGTGGCTGGCGCGGCGACTACACCGGGGCCGTCCGGCTGCTCGGCAGCCAACTGGACGCCGAGGAGGACCGGTTACGGGACGCGGCGGTCTCGGTGCTGGGAGAGCTGTTCGCCCTGGCCGCGCCCGCCGCGGACGCCCTGCACGCGCTGGTGACGGCCCGGCCCGACCTGTGGATCCACCGCTGGGAACGCGGCTCCCCCACGCTCGGTGGCCCGCTCAAGGCCCTCGCCAGGAGCGGCGATCCACGGGCCGTCCTGCCCCTGGCCCGGCTGCTGGCGGGGCCTGCGGCACCGCCGGGCCTGGGGCTCGAACTGGCCCACCTGGGCCGGGCGGCGGCCCCGCTCGCGCCGGCGCTGCGCCACCGGCTCGGCAGGGTCCCCCTGGCCTCCCCCGCAGCCGCCCGGCTGGCCGCCCCCTTGCTGACGGGGGTCAGAGCCGTGGGAGACCGGGAGGCGGTGCCGGAGGTGCTGCGACTGCTCCAGGGTGCCCCGGACGGCCTCGGGGCGCGCGACGCCCTCGTCGTCCAGGTGATCGAGACGCTGGAGGCGTTCGGCGCCACGGCGCGGGCGGTACCTCTCCTGCACACGCTGCTGTACACCCGACACGCGGCCGCCGCGGCAGGCGCGCTGTGGTCGGCCGAGGGCGACGCTTCCCTCGCACTCCCCTTCCTGCTGCACGAGTTGGCGCAGGGCGACCCGGCGAGCCGCCGTCTCGCCGCCCACCGGCTGGGCAGGCTGGGCCCGGCCGCGCGCGCCGCCCTGCCCGAGCTGCGCCGGGCCGCATGGTCGGGGCCGGTGCGGGAGCGAATCCCGGCCGCGTGGGCGCTGTGGCTCATCGACGCGGACCCGGAACCCGTCCTGCCGGTCTTCCGGGCCGCCTGGGCCGAGGACCCGCGCACCCGCGGCCCCGTCGCCCGCCGCCTCGCCTCGATGGGCGCGGCGGCCGAGCCCCTGCTGGACCTGGTCACCACCGAACTGGCCGGCCCCCACCGCCACACCACCCACGAAGCCGGCTACGCGAGCGGGGACATCCCGAAGGACGAGGCGCTGCTGCGGGCGTGCCGGGAGGTGCTGGCCAAGTCGTAGGGCAGCGGGCCGCCTCTTCACATGCCGCCGGCGGCCGGGCCACTCTGGTGCCGCGCAGGCGGCGCTCGGGGGCATCGGGCGGGGAGGCGCCCACTTCGGCCGAAGGCGGAGGGCCGGAGCGGGGCCGCCGTAGTGCGAGGCGCTGAGGGCAGCCGGGCAGAGCCCCTCCCCGGTGTACTCGCGGCGCCGCGGCCGAGGGTCGGCGAAGGCTGCTCGCCGACGCCGATCGCCCCTTCGCCGTGGGCCTGTCGGGATGCCTCGGGGCACGCCGTACGGGCCTCAGACCATCCGCCCCCACTGCGGTCCCAGTCGGGCCCATTCCGTGTCCCAGGCGGTCATCCGGCCGCGCTCCAGGCGGCCGCGGAGGACCAGGCCGCCGACGAAGGGGAGCGCGGCGGCGCTGATGCCGACCAGGCCGCCGACGAGGATGCCCCGGAAGGTGGCCTCGGAGGCGGTGGTGGGGCGGTTCACGAGGTGGCCCTGCGGATCCGTCCACACGGTGACCGGGGATCCCGCGGTGCTGCCGGGTGCCACCCGGACCTGTCCGGTGTGGGCGGAGCCGTCGGCCGCCGTCCAGCGCACCTTGGCCCACACCCGCTCGCCGCCGGTGGTGTGCTTCTGCGCGGGGCGCGTGCCCGGGGCCTGTCCGACGACGCGGGCCACGGCGGGGCGCCAGTCCGCGCGCTCCCGGGCCAGCCCGTGCTCGACCGCCCGGGCCGCCGCGAGGCCGGCCAGCACCCCGGCCAGCAGGGTCAGCAGCCAGACGCCGAGCACCACCCAGCCCTCCACCACGTCGGCCCGGCGTTTGAGCGGGTTGCGCCGCCAGCGCCACAGCCACACCTTCGGACCACGGAACGCCATCAAGGGCATCCTCCTCACGAGCGCACCGACCGGCCGGACCGTCCCTCCATACGGGAGAGATCGCTCCGTTGCTCACGACGAGCCGTCACCCCGACGGTCGCACGAGACGCCCTCTTCGCGCAGGCGCATCCCGGAACCGGCCCGGACGATCTTGGCCACGGACCGACGGCGCCGCGTTGACCTGCGGGAACGAGCTCTCCCAGGGAGAGTGTCAGTGGCGGGGTGCAGACTGGCCGATATCTGACGACTACCTGGACGATGGCGTCCCGGAGGTGATCGGCATGACCGAGGTACTGCTCGCCGTGGGCACCCGCAAGGGTCTGTTCATCGGGCGGCGGCGGGGCGGCGGCCCCTGGGAGTTCGACGAGAGTCCGTATTTCAACGCGCAGGCGGTCTACTCGGTCGCGATCGACACCCGGGGGCCCGCGCCGCGGCTGCTGGCGGGCGGCGACAGCGCACACTGGGGCCCGTCCGTGTTCCACTCCGACGACCTGGGCCGCACCTGGACGGAACCGTCCCGGCCGGCCGTCAGATTCCCGAAGGACACCGGCGCCTCCCTGGAGCGCGTCTGGCAGCTGCACCCGGCCGCCGCCGAGCCCGACGTGGTGTACGCGGGCACGGAACCGGCGGCGCTGTACCGCTCCGAGGACCGCGGCGAGAGCTTCGAACTGGTCCGGCCGTTGTGGGAACACCCCACCCGGTCCCGGTGGGTGCCCGGCGGCGGCGGTGAGGGCCTGCACACGGTGCTCACGGACGCGCGTGACAAGCGGGCGGTGACGGTGGCGGTCTCGACGGCCGGGGTGTTCCGCACCAGCGACGGCGGCGCGAGCTGGACACCGTCCAACTCCGGTGTCTCCGCGGTGTTCCTGCCGGACCCGAACCCGGAGTTCGGCCAGTGCGTGCACAAGGTCGCCAGGGACGCGGTCGACCCGGACCGGCTGTATCTCCAGAACCACTGGGGGGTGTACCGCAGCGACGACGCGGGCGCCCACTGGACCGACATCGGCGAGGGCCTGCCGTCCACGTTCGGCTTCGCGGCGGCCACCCATCCGCACCGCAGCGACACGGCGTACGTCTTCCCGATCAACGCCGACGCCGACCGGGTGCCCGCCGAGCACCGCTGCCGCGTCTTCCGTACGGCGGACGCGGGCAAGACGTGGGAGCCGCTGAGCAGAGGCCTGCCGGCGGAGGACCACTACGGCACGGTGCTGCGCGACGCCCTGTGCACCGACGACGCCGACCCGGCGGGCGTGTACTTCGGCAACCGCAACGGTGAGGTGTTCGCCTCGGCCGACGACGGCGACAGCTGGCAGCAACTGGCCGCCCACCTGCCGGACGTGCTGTGCGTCCGGGCGGCGGTGGTGGGTTGAGCGTGCCGAGGGGGGGCGCGGGTGTCCGGTCCTGCCCTGGCCATCGGTTGATCGCCGAGCGCCGTACGGCAGTAGGGTGACGCCCGTGGCACCACGACCCTTGCATGAAATCGTCGAACCGGGCTGGGCGAAGGCCCTGGAACCGGTGGCCGGACGGATCGCCGAGATGGGCGACTTCCTGCGCGCGGAGATCGCCGCGGGACGCACCTACCTCCCGGCCGGACCCAACGTACTGCGGGCCTTCCAGCAGCCCTTCGACGAGGTCCGGGTCCTGATCGTCGGTCAGGACCCCTATCCGACCCCGGGCCATGCGGTGGGCCTGTCGTTCTCGGTCGCGCCCGAGGTACGCCCGCTGCCGCCGAGCCTGATCAACATCTTCCGCGAGCTCAACGCCGACCTGGGGCTGCCCCAGCCGTCCAACGGCGACCTCACGCCCTGGACGCAGCAGGGCGTGCTCCTGCTCAACAGGGCGTTGACCACCGCCCCGCGCAGCCCGGCGGCCCACCGCGGCAAGGGCTGGGAGGAGGTCACCGAACAGGCGATACGGGCGCTGGCAGCGCGCGGCAAGCCGCTGGTGTCCATCCTGTGGGGCCGTGACGCCCGCAACCTGCGTCCGCTGCTCGGAAGACTGCCGGCGGTGGAGTCCGCGCACCCCTCGCCCATGTCCGCCGACCGCGGGTTCTTCGGCTCGCGTCCCTTCAGCCAGGCCAACGACCTGCTGATCCAGCAGGGAGGGCAGCCGGTGGACTGGCGTCTGCCGTGACCGCCGCCGGATATCTCGCCGTGGACTCCGGCGGTTCCGGCCTCCGGGTCACCGCCGGTCACCCGGGGCGGGCGCCGACCGCGCCGCGCGAGACACGGGAGCCGGTCCGTACCGGTGCGCGGGGCATCGACCCCGGCCATCTGATGGCCCAACTCGTGCCGCTGGCACGGGCGTCGGCCGAGGAAGCCGGCGTGGACGAGCTGAGCACGGCCGTCGTGGGCGCCGCCGGGTTCGCCGGCCTGGGCGACGCCCTGCGCGCGGAACTGCCGGACGCCCTCGCACGGGAGCTGGGCGTGCGGCAGGTGGCGCTCGCCGCCGACGCCGTCACCGCGTACGTCGGCGCCCTCGGCCCGCGTCCGGGCGCGGTGCTCGCCGCGGGGACCGGGCTGATCGCGGTCGGCACCGACCTCACGGGCTGGCGGAGGGCCGACGGCTGGGGACACCTGCTGGGCGACTGCGGGAGCGGCGCCTGGATCGGGCGGGCCGGCCTGGAGGCGGCGCTGCGCGCCCACGACGGCCGCGACGGCGGTTCCGCCCCGCTGCTGACCTGCGCCGAGGAGCAGTTCGGGCCGGTGAGCGGGCTGCCCGGACTACTCTACCCACGAGCCGACCGGCCCGCCGTGCTGGCCTCGTTCGCGCCCCGCGTGGCCGACTGCGCCGGGCACGACCAGGTCGCGGCGGGCATTCTGCGCGCGGCGGCCCGGCACATGGCCGACTCCGCCGCGGCCGTGTGCCCGGCGGACGGGGTACCGGAAGTGGCGCTCACGGGTGGCCTGTTCAAGATGGGCGACCCCCTCCTCGTACCGCTGCGCGAGGAGTTGGCGGACAGGCTGCCGCACGCACGGCAGGTCCCGGCGGAGGGCGACCCGCTGCACGGCTCGGTACGGATCGCGACCGACCTGGCGGCCGGCCGGCTCACCCTGCCGGGTGAACCGACGATGCTGCACGTCGTCACGACGCAAGCACAGTGACGTCCCCACATAGGTGGATTGATCCCCTTGTCGTCCCATGTTCCCGGCACGTGCCGGGAACACGTGCCCCAAGGCCGTAACTCATCAGACAAAACAGGACGGATACCGCTCACCTGCACCCTCCCCGAACAGGGGAGCCCAATAAGCCAGTAACATGCGGCGCCATGAGCTCCCCCACTGGGCCCGCGTCCGGCCTGCCAGTACGAATGCCGCGACCCCGCCAACCCGGACGGCACCGCCGACCGGAACCGCTGGTGGCTCCCGAGGGCGCGCCCGCGCTCGTCCTCGCGGTGCCCGGCGTGCCCGGTGCCGCCACCCGCAGCCTCGCCGAGGAGGTCGTGAGCATCGCCCGCTCCGAGCTTCCCGGCCTGGACGTTCGCATCGGATACCTGGACGGGGACGACACCGAGTTCCCCGCGCTGCGGTCCGTGCTCGCGCGCGCCGCCGACGAGCGGGCCGCCCGCTACCAGCAGGCCGTCGCCGCGGGTGTCGAGGGCGTCAAGGAGCCCGACGGCCCGGTCGCCGTGGTCGTGCCGCTGCTGGCCGGTCCGGACAGCGCGCTGCTGCGCCAGATCCGTCAGTCCGTGATGGACAGCCGGGTCGCCGCCGATCTGACCGATGCGCTCGGTCCGCACCCGCTGCTCGCCGAGGCGCTGCACGTCCGCCTGTCCGAGGCGGGTCTGGCCCGCGCCGACCGCGCGCGGCTGTTCACCGTGGCCACCGCGGCCGACGGCATCATCCTGGCCTCCGTCGGCGGCGACGAGGCCGTGCAGGCCGCCGGGATCACCGGCATGCTGCTCGCCGCGCGCCTGGCCGTGCCGGTGATGGCCGCGGCGCTGGACCAGGAGGGCTCCATCTCCTCCGTGGCCGAGCAGCTGCGTTCCTCCGGCTCGCAGCAGCTGGCCCTCGCGCCGTACCTGATCGGCCCGGAGATCGACCCGGCGCTGCTCGCGGCGGCCGCGGAGGAGGCGGGCTGCGCCACGGCCGAGGCGCTGGGCGCCTACCCGGCGATCGGCAAGCTGGCCCTCGCCAAGTACACGACGGCACTGGGCATCGCGCCGCAGCAGCCGCAGGGCACCCCGGTCCGCTAGTGCTGTGTCCGGCTAGGTTTGCCGGAAAGCTCGCGGCGTCCGGTGCGGTACATCGCAAGGCGGAGCATCGCCCGCGTACTGGATGTACTCGGGTGATGCGACAACGCGGCGTGCGGGTACCCCCGGCCGAAGGCTGGCGGAGTGCCGTGCCGGGCGTCGCGAGCCGGTGAACCTTTCCGGTCGCAGCACGAGCTCCACGGCACCCGCACAACCGGGGCCCGCTCCCTTCGGGGGGTGGGCCCTTCGCCGTACCGGCGGCGGGCGTACGGCGGCAGCCGTGGGGGCGTCGGGGCCGGTGCGGCGTGACGGGCCGCCGAGCGCAACCAAGCTGATCAGCGCGCCGGCCCGCCCGAGCCCCTCAGCCCCTCAGCCCCTCAGCCCCTCAGCCCCTCAGCCCCTCAGCCCCTCAGCCCCTCAGCCGAAGACGATGCAGGAAGCCGCGGTGATCTGTACCGAGCCGTCGTAGCGGGGCAGGCCGGTCCGCTCGTCCACCTCGAACCAGCTCACGTCGCCGGAGCGCTCGTTGGCGACGTAGAGGAAGCCGTCCCGCTCGGCCAGCGCGCGGGGCCAGTGTCCGGCGCACGGCGCCGTGCCGGTCAGCCTGATCCCGTCCCCCTCGACGGCGAGGACCGACAGGACGTCCTCGCCCCGGGTCGCGGTCCACACGAAGCGGCCGTCGGTCGAGACCACGATGCCCGACGGGTAGGCGTCGCCGGCCGGGGCGCCCGGCAGCACGGGGACCTCGCTGAGCGGCTTCAGGGTGCCGCTCGCGGCGTCCCAGCGGCACACCGTGACCGTGGGGGTGAGTTCGTTGACGACGTAGGCGTGCGCGCCGTCCGGGTGGAAGGCCAGGTGGCGGGGGCCGGAGCCGGGTCGCAGCGCGAACTCGCGGTGCAGCACCGGGGCGCCCTCCTCCATGCCGCACACCCGCACCGAGTCCGTGCCGAGGTCGACGCTGACCGCCCACCGGCCGGAGGGGTCGGGCTGCACCTGGTGGGCGTGCGGGCCTCGCTGGCGCCGGTCGTGCGGGCCTGAGCCGGTGTGCTGGAGCCTGCCGGACGGTTTGGCGGCGAGCGTGCCGTCGGGGCGGACGGGCACGGCGGTGACGCTGCCGCAGCCGTAGTTCGCGGTGAGCACATGCCCGGCGTGCAGGCTGAGGTGGGTGGGTCCGCTGCCGTCCACGGGGACGGGCGGCCCGGCGAGTTCCGGCCGGTCCCCGCCGACGCGGTAGGCGGCGACGGCGCCCTCGGCCGTCTCGCTGACCGCGTAGAGCGCCTCGCCGTCCGGGGAGAGGGCCAGGTAGGAGGGGTCCGGTACGTCGTTCACGGCGGCGACCAGAGTGAGGGCGCCGCCGTGGGGCGCGACCTCGGCGGTCACCAGTCCGGGTCCGCCCGCCGCCGTGAACGAGCCGACGAACGCCCGCCGCCTGCCCGCGCTGCCGCCCTGTTCCACCGTTGTCCCCTCTCGGTCGAGCCTCGGTCGAGCCAGTCCGGGGCCGACGGTAGCAGCGATCAGGGGCGGTCTAGACCAAATGGGTGAAGCAGCGGGGAGGTCACTTACACCGCTTCGGGTACGGAAAGGCCCCCCGCCGTACGGCGGGGGGCCGGTGAGCCGCGTTCGGCGCGCGGGGAGGCCTCAGGCGCCCACCAGCCGTGACCCGGAGGGTGCCCGCAGCGGCTCGGCCAGGTCGGCGAGGGCGCGTTCCAGGCCGTGCAGGTGGGCCAGGGCGGGTTCGGCGGGGGGCTCCGCGGGGTGCCGGACGGGCTCGGCGCCACCCGTGGTGAGCGCCTCGACGGCGGACTCCACACGCCAGCAGGCCGCGGCCAGCCGGGCGTCGTGGGAGGCCTCGGGGTCGGCGGCGACCGCGACCAGACCACGGACCTCACGGGCGCAGTCGTCGAGGAGCGCGAGCACCCGCCGGGCGCGCCGCTTGCGGGCGGGCATGGGGTTCAGCGGGTGCACCAGCGGCGCGACCGACAGCCGGACGCGGCCGAGCAGGTGCTCCAGTTCGGCCACGCGCGGGGCCGGGTCCGCCGTCGGGGAGCCGGCGAGGCGCGCCGCGGCCTCGGCGGTGCAGGCGTGGACGCAGCGCAGGGCTCGCTGGATCCAGGCGTCCGTGGTCGCGTGCGTGGTGACCGGCAGCACGAACAGCACCGCGAGCATGGCGCCGAGGGCCCCGACGCCGGTCTCGGTGAGGCGCAGGGCGAGCAGGTCCGGGCTGAGGACGCCGAGGAGGCCGTAGAGCATCTCGGCGAGCACGGTCACCCAGAGCATCATCCAGGTGTAGGAGACGGCGGCGGTGTAGAAGATCCCGAACACGGCGACCGCGACGAGGACGGCCGTCGGGACGGGCGCGCCGTGGACGGGCACGGCGACGAGGAAGCCCAGGCAGATGCCGAGCAGGGTGCCGAGGACGCGGCGGAATCCGCGTACCAGCGTCTCGCCGCGCGAGGCGGTGTTCACGAAGACCCACCAGGTGGCGCCGACGGCCCAGTACCAGCGCTGTCCGGACACCAGCTGGCCCACGACCAGGGCGAAGCCCGCGCCCGCCGTCGCCTGGACCGCCTGGCGCGTGGTCGCCCGGGCCAGCCCGGTCCCGGTGGGTGCGGCGGGTGCGGGGGCCGGGGGCAGTCGGCGCTCGTAGCACCAGGCGCCGAAGCGGATCACGGCCGCGCTGAGCACGGACAGCAGGACGGCGGCGTACAGCTCCGGCAGCTGGGTGGGCGTGGCGTGCAGGAACTGGGCCACGAAGAAGGTCATGAAGGCGAACACGCCGAGGCTGTGCCCGCGCGGTCCCCAGCGGCGCGCGTACACGCCGGCGCCGACGACGGCGAGGAAGGCGAGGTCCCGCGCCACCGGGTACGCGTGCAGCTCGGCCGCGGCCGCGAGCACCGGCAGGCCCACGGCGGGCAGCAGCGCGGTGGTGACCGCCTGTCCGCGCATGGTGGCGTCGGAGACGGTGAACAGGGCGAGCAGCGCGGCAAGGCCGCCGGAGACCGCGCCGGGGAGGGAGTTCCCGGCGAGAAGGCAGACCACGACCGCCAGCCCGATGCCGAGGACGGCCCGCGCGGCGAAGCGCAGCCGCGCCCGCCCCGGGTCCGGAGCCACGAACACCCTCTTCAGCACTGTTTTCCTCCCCTGGAGGACACCGCGATGCGGTGCCCCGGAACGACATGGAAAAGGCGCCGCGGAGACCCGCAGCGCCATCGACGTCTCCATGAGACCATCACGGAGGTCACTGGCTCAAGTGTTGTCCGAATCACTGGACCAATGGCCTGGCCGCGCTTCGGTACGGGCGCCCGAGGGAAAGCCAACGGACCAGGTCGGGCGGTACACGGGAGCAGTGGGACGCTGAGCCATTGGTACAGTCGTACGTCATGGCCGTGGACGAACTCGACACCCGCATCCTGCGACTGCTGCTGGAGCAGCCGCGCACCAGCGTGCGCGAGTACGCGCGCATCCTCGGTGTCGCCCGCGGCACGCTGCAGGCCCGCCTGGACCGCATGGAGCGGGAGGGCGTGATCACGGGCACGGGTCCCTCGCTGTCCCCGTCCGCCCTGGGCCATCCGGTGCTGGCGTTCGTGCACATCGAGGTCACCCAGGGGCATCTCGACGACGTCGGGGACGCGCTGGCCGCCGTACCGGAGATCGTGGAGGCCTTCTCGATCACGGGTGGCGGGGACCTGCTCGCCCGGGTGGTGGGCCGGGACAACGCCCACCTGGAGGACGTCATCCAGAAGCTGATCAGCCTGCCCGGCGTGGTGCGCACCCGCACCGAGGTGGCCCTGCGCGAACGCGTGCCCTTCAGGCTGCTGCCGCTGGTGGAGTCGGTCGGCCGGGCGGCCCGCGGCTGACCCTGTGCATGCTGGACGGCATGAGCGACCTCGGCGCCCTCTCGGTCATCTTCGATCTCGACGGAACGCTGGTGGACAGCGAACCGAACTACTACGAGGCGAGCCGGCGGACCCTGGCCGAGCACGGGGTGCCGGACTTCAGCGGGGCCGACCACGAGGGCTACGTCGGGATCAGCACCCGGGAGACGGTGGCGATCTGGCGGGAGCGCCATGGCCTGCGCACTCCCGCGGACGAGCTGCTGGCCGCGATGAACCGGCGCTGTCTGGAGCTGGCCCGCACCCACACGCGCGCGTACCCCGAGATGCACAAGTTCGTGGAGCTGCTGGCCGCCGAGGGCGTACCGATGGCGGTCGCGTCCGGCTCCTCCCCCGAGGCCATGGCCGCGATCCTGGCGGGCACCGGCCTGGACGCCTTCCTGCGCACGGCGGTCTCGACCGACGAGGTCCCGCACGGCAAGCCCGCGCCCGACGTGTTCCTGGAGGCGGCCCGGCGGCCCGGCGCGGATCCGGCGGACTGCGTGGTCCTGGAGGACGCGGCGCCGGGCGCTGCCGCCGCGGCCGGGATGCGGTGCGTCGCGATCCCCTACGTGGCCGCCCAGTCCGACGCCCCCGTGTTCGCCACGGCGAGCCCGCTGCTGCGCGGCGGGCAGGCGGAGTTCACGGCGCAGTCGGCGTACGCGTGGCTCCGGGACACGGCCGGCCACTGAGCGCTCGACGCGCAGGGCCCCCGGGCCGGCACTCGGGTGGCCGAACGGCACCTCGCCCGCCCGACCGACGGAACAGTCGTGCGTACGCCGCGAAAACAGCCGTACCAGGGCGGATGTCGACGCGCCCGGCGCCGCATCGTGGCGTGCGCGGAGCGTGACTGCTGCCTAGCGTGGCCCCATGACCATGGACCAGACCCGGCGTGCCGCCGGCGGCCGGCAGTGGCAGGCGCTCTGGGTCTGTCTGACGGCGGGCTTCATGACGCTGCTCGACAGCTCGATCGTGAACGTCGCCCTGCCCTCGATGGAGCGCGGCCTCGGCGCCGACACGGCAGACGTGTCCTGGGTCGTCTCGGGCTACGCCCTCACCTTCGGGCTCGCCCTGGTCCCGGCCGGCCGGCTCGGCGACCTGCGCGGGCGCCGGGAGGTGTTCCTGTTCGGACTCGCCCTGTTCACCGTGACCTCCGCGGCCTGCGGCCTTGCGTCGGGGGCCGGCTGGCTGGTGCTGTTCCGGCTGCTGCAGGGGGTGGCCTCGGGCATCCTGGCGCCGCAGACCACCGGGCTGATCCAGCAGATGTTCCAGGGCTCGGAGCGGGCCAGGGCATTCGGCATGCTGGGCAGCGTCGTAGGGCTCTCCACTGCGATCGGCCCGCCCGCGGGCGGGCTGCTCATCCACCTGTTCGGCACCGACGACGGATGGCGCTGGGTGTTCTACGTCAACCTGCCGATCGGGGTGGCCGCCTTCTGCGCGGCGCTGCGCCTGCTGCCGCGCACCCCGGTCCCGCCGGGGCGCCGGGAAAGCATCGACCTGCCGGGAGTGCTGCTCCTCGGCGCGGGCGTGCTCGCGCTGATGCTTCCGCTGGTGCAGGAGCAGCAGTGGACGGGGCGGATGAAGTGGGTGCTGATGCCGGTGGCCGCGGTGCTGCTGACGGCGTTCTGGGCGTGGGAGCGGCGGCAGGGGCTGCTCGGGCAGGCGCCCCTGCTCGACCTCAGGCTCTTCACCCAGCGGTCCTTCTCGCTCGGCGTGCTGCTGAACCTGGTCTACTTCGCGGGCTTCACCACGGTCTTCTTCGTCTACACCCTGTTCCTGCAGAACGGTGTGGCCTACAGCGCGCTCGCGGCCGGCTTCTCCTCGCTGCCCTTCGCCATCGGTTCGGCGGTCGGGGCCGCCGCGGGCGGCAGGATGGTCGTGCGCCACGGGCGCAGACTGGTGATCGTCGGCCTCGGCGTGGTGGCGGTGGGCCTGCTCGGGGTGATCATCGCGGTGCAGCTGGTGCCGGGCCGGGGGGTCGGCTGGGCGGCGGCGCTGCCCCTGCTCGTCGCGGGCCTCGGCTCGGGCGTGACGATCTCCCCGAACACCACGCTCACGCTGGCGAGCGTTCCGGTGCAGCGGGCCGGGGCGGCGGGCGGTGTGCTGGTGACCGCGCAGCGCATCGGCTCCGCGGCCGGGATCGCGGCGGTCGGCGCGGTGTACTTCGCACACCTGGCCAACGCCGGCAGTCCGGCCGTGGCCCTGCAGCTGGGTCTGCTCACGGCGGTGGGGATCATCGCGATCGCCCTGGTCCTCGCGGTGATCGACCTGCGGGAGTGGCAGGTGCAGCCGGTGGTCGCCGTCCCGGTGCCGAGCGAGTCGCGCCCCGAGGAACCCGACCCGGCGGCCTGAACCGGCCCGCTCACGACGCGGCCCCCACGTCTCAACGGCTGACGCCGCCCCCCACCGCTTTACGGTTGACGCGGCCCCTACGCGCAGGGCTTCCCGTGTTTCACGCCTGACGCGGCCTCCTGCTCCCGCGCTCGACGGCTGACACGGCCCCCCTACGATCGCCGGCGCGGCTTGCCCCGTTTCGCGGCCGTCTTTCCCGCACCCGTGCGGGCCGTCCCGCCCCGGCCCGCCGACTTGGCGGCGGGCTTCTGCCGGGTGCCGCCCTGGTCGGCACGCCTGGGCTTCTTGTCGGCCGCCGGCTTCTCCGCCGGCTTGGCCGCCGTACGGCCGCGCGTGCTGTTGACCGTGCGGCCGCGGACGATGCCGATGAAGTCCTCCACCAGGTCGGTGGTGGCGTCCTGGGGCCAGGACAGGGCGACGCCGGACTGCGGGGCGTCGACGACCGGACGGTAGGTGAGGTCCCGGCGGTGGTACAGGCGGGCCAGGGACTGCGGTACGACCAGGAGGCCGACGTTGGCCGCCACCAGCTCGACGGCGTCGGGCGTCGTCGCGGGCCGCTCGAAGGCGGGCTCGCCGGGCGGGGCGTCCCACTCGAAGACGTCGTCGAGGGGGTGGAAGAGCACCTCGTCGGCGAGGTCGGCGAGGGTGACCTCGTCCGCGGCCGTGATCAGGTGGTCCTTGGGCACGACGACCACGGTCGTCTCGGCATAGAGGGGGATCGCGCTGAAGAAGTCGCGGTCCACGGGCAGCCGGACGAGCCCCACGTCGGCCTCGCCCGCGCGCAGCAGTTCCGGCGCCTCGTCGGCCGGTACCTGCACGAGGGTGAGCGGGACGTCGGGCAGGCGCTCGTGCCAGATCTTCACCCACTTGGCGGGCGTCACTCCGGGTACGTACGCGAGCCGGAACGACGGTGATTCCTCCGAGCCTGTCACCAGGCCAGGTTACCGGCCGTGGTCGGCGCTCCCGCACCCGGCCGATACCCTTGACCCCATGAGTTCGCAGCAGAGCACCCAGACGATGAAGCCCGCCACCGCGGCGAAGAAGCTGGGTGTGTACCTCCCCGCCACCCCCGCCTCGTTCCAGGAGGGCGTGGTTTCGCGTGCCGAGCTGAACGAGCTGCAGGCCAACCCGCCGGAGTGGCTGAGCGAGCTGCGCCGCAACGGCCCCCACCCGCGTCCGGTGGTCGCCGCGAAGCTCGGCGTGTCCATCGCCGGTCTCGCGCGCGGCGGGGTCACCGAGGCGCTGACCACGGAGCAGATCGAGGCGCTCAAGCAGGAGCGGCCCGAGTGGCTGGAGAAGGAGCGCGCCACCCAGGCGGAGGTCCGCAAGGAGGCCGTGCGGATCAAGAACGCCAAGAAGGAGAAGGAGGCCGGCCGCGACTGACCGTCCCGGCACGCCCCCGCTCGTCCACAACGCCCTCCGGCCCCGGGGGGCGTTGTCAGTGGCCTCCCCTAGAGTTCCCGTCACTTGATCACTGCGGTGCGGGGAGGCACGTATGGGGTGGGTGTCGGCCGGCGACTACGAGGTCGCCCTCGACGGCGGGAAGGTGGTGTGCCGCAACGCGGCCGGACGCCGGCTGAAGACCGTGCCGCCGAAGATCGCCGACGATCCCGCGGTCGTGGGCCTCAGGCAGCTCGTCGAGTGGCTGGAGCGGCACGAACGGCAGTGCCTGGCCGACGTGGAGCGGTGGATGGTCCGCTCGCTGCCGGTGCCGCTCGACGTGGTCGCCCGCGTGTGGCCCGACCCCGCCTGGCAGGCCGCACTGCGCGACCTCATCGTCACCGGCGCCGACGGGGAGGTCGCCGGATTCCTGCGGGACGCCGACCCCGAGCGGGGCCTCGGCCTCGTCGACCTCGACGGCGACACCGTCCGCATCGCCCCCGCCCAGGTCCGCATCCCGCACCCCGTCCTGCTCGAAGACCTGGAGGAACTGCGGGAGTTCGCCGTCGACCTGGGTGTCGAACAGCGTGCCCAGCAGTTGTTCCGCGAGGTCTGGCACCGCCCCGCCGCGGTCGACGGCGAGGCGACGCAGGTCGAGGAGTACGCGGGCGGGGCCTTCAAGGAGCTGCGCTTCCTGCACGGGCGGGCCGCGCAGCTCGGCTACCGCGTGCGCGGCGGCTACGCGGTGTGTTCTGTGGTAGAGGACGGCCGCACCGTCGAGGCCCGCGTCTGGATCGGTGACTACGACAGCTACGCGCAGACCGAGACCGGCCCGCTGGAGTGGGCCGGCCCCGGCGGGCGGGTGCTGAGGCTCGGTCAGGTCGGGCCGGTGGCCTGGTCGGAGGGCGTGCGCATGGCGGCCGCGCTGTACGCGGGGCGGGACATCGAGGACGAGGAGCGGGCGGCATGACGTACGACGAGACCACGGTGACCGCGCTCCTGGACGCCGGCGCGGTGCTGCCGCCGGGCAGCACCGCGCGCGAGGACGCCGACAGTCTCACCGTCCGTACCTACACCCATCCCGCCCTGGACGACCGCCGGGTGGTCCGGCTGGTGCCGGGCACCCTGGGCGAGGCCGAGGACCTGGCTCTGGAGTTCCTGGGCCTCACCCGGGCGCCGGCGACGCCGGAGGTCGGGCAGGTGCGCCGGGAGACGCTCGGCTTCCCGGCCTGGGCGCTGGTCAACGACCCGGCGAACGGTCATCACGCGCTCGCCCTGGTGAAGGACGTCGAACGGCTCGCCCGGCAGGCCAAGTCCCGTCCGGGCACGGCCAAGGAGGGTTTCGAGACGCTCGGCGAGCGGCTCGGGCGGACCGTGCCGCACTTCCTGCCGACGTTCTACGAGCAGGCCGCGCGGGTCTTCCTCGGCCACGAGAACACCACCTACGCCGCCGCGTTCTTCGGCAAGGCCCGCGAGGCCGAGCGGGTACACGCGCTGACGGTGGACGAGGCGCGGCAGCGCGCGGTGTTCCTGGAGTTCGCCTTCGCCGGGGCACTGACCGTCAAGGCCCTCAAGGAGTACGTGAGGGACCTCACCGGCCGGCTCGAACCGGCCGCGGCCTGGACACAGTTCCGGCAGCTGACGGTGGAGCGGTGCGCCGCCGGCATGCCGCCGTACGCCTCGCTGCCGCAGGACGCGCGCGGGCTGGTCAAGGCGGCCGGCCTGGACCGGGTCACCGAGGAGTGCGCGCTGGTCGCCGATCTGCTCGCCTCCCCCGCCGCCGTCCGCGCGCCCCGGTCCTTCTGGACGGCCTACCGCGCCGTGCTGCCGGTGCTCGCCGAGCGCAGGCCGGAGGTGCGGGCGCGCCTGCTGGAGATCATGCCGGCGGGTCTCGGACGGGGCGTCGAGGACGACGAGTTCTGGCTGACGCTGCTCGCGGAGAGCGGTGCCGAGCGGCTGCTGACCGACGCGGCGGCGGCCGCGGAGCACGGCGTCGACCCCGCCGGGTGGCTGAGCCGCTGGGCGTCGTTCCGCAAGCACGGCGGCTCGTACTCCCTGCGCTCGCCGGGCACGCAGGAGCTGGTGCGGCGGATGGCCCCGCTGCTGCGCGCCGCCGGCCGCCCGGTGGCCCTGTTCGCCGGCGGCTGGCACGCGGGGGCCGACCTCGACCTGCTGGACCTGTGCCTGGCCGAGAAGGTCCCGCTCACCCTGCCGGGCACCGGGAAGCGCGTGTTCCTGCCGCTGCCCTCCTGGCTGACGGACTCCCGGGCCGGCGCCCGCGACCTGGCCGCCGTGGCGGCCGACCCGCGCCTGCGGCGGCTGCTGCACGAGGCCGTGGACCAGGTCGGCAGCCATCAGCGCTCCCGCGAGCTGCTGCGCACGGTCGCCGAACACCCGGTCCTCTCCGAGGTGCTGCGGGACTGGCTCGACGAGGCCGCCGACGACTTCACGCGCGCGGCGGGCCTGCCGGGCGCCCGCACCGCCCTGGACCGGCTCCGCCCGTTCCGGGTGACGGCCTCCGAGGTCAACCCGGAGGCCGTCGCCCGGGTCGCCGGGTACGAGACGGCGCCGCTGCTGGCCCGGACCCTGCGCGCCGGAATCCTGGACGAGCTGGGCTGGCCGGCCCTGGACGAGGCGCTGGCCCGGCTCGACACGGAGACCAGGAAGGGCGAGGACAACTCGGTGGCCGTGCACGAGGCCTGGCCGGCGCTGATCCTCTGCCGCGGGCACAAGGCGGTCGTCGTCGGCCCGGAGCAGGTGCTCCTCGACCACGACATGCGGCTGCCGCACGAACTGGACCGCTGGCAGCGCCCCCGTTTCCGGTTCGTGGACGGGGAGCTGCTGGTGATGTGGCGGCACGGCAGCAAGCAGTACGGCTACTGGTCGGCCCGGCCCGCCGAGGTGTTCGAACTCGGCGGCGAGCAGCTGCCGTCCTGGTGGTCCGGGAACGAGACGGTCGTCCCGTCCATCCCGCTGCCGGGCGGCGGCCGCGCCACCGGCGGCCGGACCCTGCACGCCGGCGACACGGTCCTGCCGCCCACCCGGGGCCTCATCGGCGACGGCAGCACGTACTGGCGCCAGGGCAGGCAGGGCCGGCAGACGGTGTGGCTGGAGTACGACCCGGCCACCGGGACGCACGGCCGCGCCTCCCTGCCCGCCCTGCTACGCGCGGGTATCCGCGAGGACGCCGAGCTGCTGCCCGAGCGGTGCGAGGTGCTGCCGCTCCAACCCGGCCTGGAGCAGAGCCCGTTCGGCACCGACGGCACGGTGCTCGGACACTGGGTGCGCACGGAGGGCGAGGCGGCCGGAGAACTGCGGACCGCCGGCACGCCGGACGGGCGCACCGTGTCGGTACCGGTGGCCGCCGGCCACGCGGGGGGCGTGCCGGTGGGCGCCCTGCGGCTGCCCGGCGGTGCCGAGCCCGTCGTCGTGGAGATGTTCCGTGGCATCGGTCTGATGTCCACGGGCGACGACGGTTTCGGCGCCGGGGAGTTGGGGCGTGTGACGCCGAACGGCCCCGGTGGCGAGTTCGCCGCCGGCACCCGGCTGGTGCCCCCGCTGCCCTTCTGGCACGCCCTGCGCCCGCGCGACGCAGGGGGCTCGGCCGTGCTGCGCGCCCTGACCTCCGAGCAGGCGGCCCGGTTGCTCCGCGCCGCCGCCGAGGCGCTGGCCGAACGGCAGGACCTGCTGACCCGCGCGGGCGACGACCAGACCGCCAAGGCCGCGGTACCGGCCGCGGACGAGGTCGTCCGGCAGGCCGTGGCCCGCGCACTGCCCGAACTGACCGACGCGCGGCTCCTCACCGGTGTCACCGCGCTGGTCAGGTCGGCGCTGCGCATCGTGGACTCGGCGACCTCCTTCGCGCGTCCTCCGCAGCAGCGGCCCGCGCTTGCGCGCAACCGTGCCGAGGGCATGTTCGCCGACTACCGCCCCGAGCACGGCGACGACCGCAGCCTGTACGACGCCATGGCCGGCCTCGGCGGTCTGCACGGCTGGTGGCACGGCGAGCAGTGGAGCACCCTGCGCCAGGTCCGCGCCGTGAACCATGTGCTGTCCGGCGGCCCCGCCGACGGCAAGCCGCTGCCCGAGCGGGAGCGGCAGGCCGCACTGGGGGACGGCTGGCGCAGCGACGAGTACACGATCCCCGGCATCGGCATGGTCTGGCCGCCCCTGCTGGGTCTGCTGCGCGCGCTGGCCTACCGGGCCGGCTCACCGGCCCTGTCCGATGCCCGGCGGGAGCCGCTGCTCCTGCTGTTCGAGGCCCTCGCCGAGGGTCCGCTCGCCTCCGCCGACGGCACGCTCCGCAAGATCGTGCTGACCGAACCGCACGACAAGCAGCAGCGGGTCGGGCAGGTGCTGCGCCGTGCCGGCCGTACGGTGGCGATCCTCGGCTGCCAGAGCATCGACACGCAGCGGGACCGGGTCAACTGGCTGGCGCTGGACCACGATCCGTCCGGTGTGTTCGGCGCGGTCGCCCACTTCACGCTGGACGCGGACGCCTGCTACGACCCGGCGATCTCCGCCGGGGACCTGGCCTGCGTCACCCGCCTCGTCCGCGAGAAGGGCGCCGCACCCTGGCAGCCGGAGGCCCCCGCGGCGCTGGTGGCGGCGACCGGCGGCGGCCTCGGTCCCGTGCAGGCCGCCGTACTGCTCGCCGGGCAGCCGAACGACCCCGCGGCCGAGGGCCTGGCCACCATCGGGCTGAAGCCCCGCGAACGGGTCTTCGGCGACGCCCTGCTGCAGGGGCTGGGCCCGGAGGCGCGTACGGCACTGCTGGGCGCGCTGCTGCCCGTGGACCCGACCGCCCTGTGGACGGCGGGCCCGGACACGGACGGCGCGGGCCGGGTGTGGGCCGAGCGGTTCGGGTCGCTGGTCCGCGTGCCCGAGGACGTCAGGTCCGAGCTGGCCATGCTCGGCCTCGGACACGCGGAGGACGTGCTCAACCCGTCCCGCACACCGTGGCTGAGCCGCACCACGGTCCTGCGGCCGGACAAGGACGGCGACCTCGTGCCCGAGGACCCGGCCGCGATACCCGGCCGGTACGCCCTGGCGAACGCCGTCGACGCACTCGCCGCACTCGCCTACGGCCTGCCCTACGGCCACCCGCTGCGCTCCGCGCTCCCCGGCGGTCTCGCCGCCGTGCGCCACCGGATGTCCGACCCCGGACTGCTGCTCGGCCTGGATGTCGAGATGACGGAGAAGGGCGGCCCCACCGCCGCGGAGCTGCGCAAGGCGTACGGGCTGCCCGCGACCGGCGGCGCCGACGCGTACGGCCGCACCCGGGTCACCGAGGCGGTCGTGCTGCGCCCCTGGTACCGCGACGCGGAGACGGTCCTGATCCGGCCTGCCGGGCTGTCCGGGCCCGACGACGCCGTGTTCGGGCTGCTGGAGGGGCTGGTCGGACCCCAGCGGGGAGCCGGTCTGCGCGCCCTGCGCACGCTCCTCGGCGAGCAGCTGGGCCGCGCCGTGGAAGTGGGTGCCGAGGGCCCTTCGGGGTATGCGCAGGACCCGGCCGTCACCGTGCCCGAGCTGGTCGCCGAGGTCGCCGCCGCCCACGGGCTGGGCGAGGACGCGGCGGCGCTCTATCTCCAGCTGCTGGCCCTGCCCGACCCGACCGACCGCAACTGCGCCCGCTGGACGGGCTGGAAGCCGGCGCGCCTGAAGAAGGCCCGCGCGGAGCTGGCCGCCACGGACCTGGTGGTGGAGGCCAAACGGCCGCGTGCCGGGCGGACTCTGTTCCTGCCGTGCGGCTGGCGCGATCTGAAGTCGCCCGCACTGCCGGTGGAGACCTGGAAGGAGGGGCTGTACCCGGTGCCCGCTCATCGGCGCGCCGTTCCGCTGCTCCCGGTGCCGGAGCTGTTCGCCCTCGCCTGGGACCGCGTCCGCGCGGGCGACGCCCCGGCGTACGAGGAGCTGGCGACCCGCGCGACCCGAAGGGGGCGCCGCCGGTGATCGCCACCACCCCGGGCTCCGCCGGGGCCGTGGGTCTCCGGCCCGCGCACCGCCGGGCCACGGCTCTTCAGGCCGCTCCCGTCCGCACCGCGTCCGTGTCCGTCCGTGTCTCCTTGTCCGTATCTCCTTGAAGGACTGCCCCCGATGACGACCGTCCTCGCCCCCGACACCAGCCGCCAGATCGTCCCGCCGGAGGACCGGTACGCCACCGAACTGGCCTTCCTCGCGGCCCACGACTCCGGTCCCCGGCCGCCCGCCTGGCAGCTCACGCCCCGGGCCGTCGTCACGTTCGTGATGGGCAGCGGCGGCCGGGCGCTGCGGCTGCCCGAGGACGCCGCGGCACCGGACGGGGTGCCGCGGCGGATGCAGATCACGGGCAAGTTCGTCGGTGACCGCGCGCTGGTGGAGCGGTGCGTCGTCACGCTCGCCGGGGAGCGGGGCCTGCTGCTCGTCGGCGAGCCCGGCACGGCCAAGTCCATGCTGTCGGAGCTGCTGTCGGCCGCCGTGTGCGGGACCAGCGGGCTGGTCGTGCAGGGCACGGCGGGTACGACCGAGGACCAGCTGAAGTACGGCTGGAACTACGCCCTGTTGCTCTCCCAGGGGCCCAGTCGGCCGGCGCTGGTGCCGTCGCCGGTGCTCACCGCGATGACCCGCGGCGCGATCGCCCGCGTCGAGGAGGTCACGCGGTGTCTGCCCGAGGTGCAGGACTCCCTGGTGTCGTTGCTGTCGGAGCGGCGCATCGCCATCCCCGAACTGGCGGGCGGTGAGGACGGGTTGGCACACGCGGCGCCCGGCTTCAACCTCATCGCCACCGCCAACCTGCGGGACAAGGGTGTCTCGGAGATGTCCGCCGCCCTCAAACGCCGCTTCAACTTCGAGACGGTCGGCCCCATCGCCGACCTGGACGCCGAGACCGCCCTGGTCCGCGCGCAGGCCCGGGCCTCGGTGGAGCAGGCGGGAGCGCCCTTCCAGGTCGACGACGCGGTGCTGGAGGCCCTGGTCACCGTCTTCCGCGACCTGAGGGAGGGCCGGTCGGCGGAAGGCTGGGAGGTGGAGCGGCCGTCCACGGTGCTGAGTACGGCGGAGGCCGTCGCGGTGGCGGGCGCGCTCGGGCTGGCTGCCGCGTACTTCCCGGGGGACCGAGATGTCCTCGGGCTGCTGCCGGGCCACCTTCTCGGGGTCGTACGCAAGGACGACCCGGCGGACGCGGCGCGGCTGCGCGGCTACTGGGACGGGCCGGTCCGGCGCCGTGCCGAGCAGGGCTCGGCCACCTGGCGCACGCTGTGGGACCTGCGCACGGTCCTGGAGGGCTGACGACCGTGCCCCACGAAGCCCCTGCCCCGGCAGCCACGGCACCGGACTCCACCGGCCCCGCCGGCCCCGCTGCCTCCGCCGGCCCCGCCGCCTCCGCGAACGGTTCGTCCGAGGCGGCAGTCCCCGGGCACGACTCGCCCGACACGGCCGCTCCAGCGCGAGCCGCCGCGGAGGCGTCCGCAGCCGGGTACGCCGCCCGCGTCAAGAGGGCCGGCGCGGCCGACTCCAGGAGGGCGACCAGTGCCACGCACGACTCCCGTGCCGTGGGTGCCGAGGCAGACGGCCCGGTCGCCACGGCGGTCATCGCCCTCGACTCCCCCGAGGCGGCCGTCGCCGCTCTGACCGATCCGGCGGCGCCCTGCCTCATCGGCGTACGGCACCACGCGCCCTCCCTGGCCGCGGCCGTGCCCGCCCTGCTGGAGGCGGCCGAGCCGGACGTGGTGCTCGTGGAACTCCCCTCCGAGCTGGAGGAGTGGCTGCCCTGGCTCGCCCATGAGGAGACCCGGGCGCCGGTCGCCCTCGCCGCCGCCCCCGGGGACGGGAGCGGTGCGGGCGGCCCGGCCTTCTATCCCTTCGCCGACTTCTCGCCGGAACTGGCCGCCGTACGCTGGGCCGCCCGGCGCGGAGTTCCGGTGATCACCTGCGACCTCCCGTTGGCGGACCGCGCCTGGGCTGGGGGCGCGGGCGAGGACGCCGAGACGCCCGTGACGTCCCCGACTGCGCCGGGTGCGGGCGCGGATCCCGGTGGTCAGGACCGGACACGCATCGCCTCGGCCCTGCGTTCCCGCCTCACCGGGCGCCCCGGGGACGACCTGTGGGACCGGCTGGTCGAGGCCGCCGCCCCCGGTTCCACGCCGGAGGCGCTGCGGCGGGCCGCGCTGCTGACGGGCTGGGCGCTGCGGCAGGAGGCGGCGGCCTCGGGCGGCGTACCGGAGCTGGATCTGCGGCGGGAGCGGTGGATGCGGTCGCGTCTCGCCGCGGCCACGGCGCGCGGGGAGCGTGCGGCGGTCGTCGTCGGCGCGTTCCACGCCCCCGCGCTGCTGGCTCCCGCGGAAGACGAAGGGACCGACGGCGACGGCACGGCGGAGGCACGGACGGCCACCCCGGTCTGGACGACCTCCCTCATCCCCTACAACTACGCACTGCTGGACGAGCGTTCGGGCTACCCGGCCGGTATCCGCGATCCGGAGTGGCAGCACATGGTGCTGGACGCGGCCGGTGACCCGCAGGCGCTGGAGGAGGCGCTGATCCGGGCCGCCGTACGGGTCTGCGCCGAACTGCGGGCGCTGGGGCATCCGTCCGGCCCCGCCGACGCGCGGGAGATCGCACGGCTCGCCGGTGACCTGGCCCGGCTGCGGGGGCTGCCCGCGGCGGGCCGTGGCGAACTGGTCGAGGCGGTGCAGACGGTACTGGCGCAGGGCGAGCCGTACGGCCGCGGAAGGGCCGTCGCCCGCGCGATGGAGCGGGTGCTCGTCGGGACGCGGACCGGACGGCCGACACCCGACGCGCCGCGCAGCGGGCTGGCACCGGCGGTCGAGGAGGAGCTGGCCGCGCTGGGTCTGCCCGGACCGTCGGAGAACCCCGGCACCGCCAGGGACCTGCGCCTCGACCCGCTCCGCTCCGATCCGGACCGGCGCCGCGAACTCCTGCTGCGCCGCCTGGCGGTGTGCGCGGTGCCCTACGCCGAGCCCAGGGCGGTGACCGGCACGGGCGGCGCCGACGCGCTGACCTCGCGCTGGGAGGTGCGCTGGACCCCGGCCACGGCGGCCATGTTGACCGCGGCGGGAGTGCGCGGGGTCACCCCGGCCCAGGCCGTCGAGGGCCTGCTGCGGGAGCGCCGGCGCACGGAACTGGACGAGGGCGGCCCCACGGCCGCGCAGACCCTGCTCGGGCTGGAACAGTCGGCGGAGTGCGGCCTGCCCGGACTCGCGGACGAGCGGTTGACCGAGGCGGGCGAGGTGCTGCCCGACTCCGGAACCCTGCCGGAACTCCTTGCCGGACTGGCCCTGTTGGACCGGTTGCGGGCCGGGCACATCGCCGGACTGGGCAAGGACGAGGAGCGTACGACGCGGGCGGCGGCCGTCGCCGAGGTGCTGACCGCCGCCGCGGTGCGTCAGGTCGACGGGCTCACCGGAGCCGAGGACCCGGCCGACGCCCACGCCCTGCTGGAGCTGGCCCACCGCGCCGACCAGCTCGGCGGCATCCGGCTCACGGACGCGCTGGCCCGCCTGGCGGCCGACGGTTCCCCGCTGATGCGCGGCGCCGCCGGGGCCGTACAAGTGCTCCTTGGGCAGGAGGAGGCGGGGGTGTTCGGGGACCGGGTCGCCTCCTGGGTCGACGGTGCCTGCGATCCCGGATCCCGGTCGGCCCTCACCGCCCGCCTGACCGGTCTGCTGACCGCGGCCGGGCCCCTGCTGGAGTCGGCGGCGCCCGCGCTGGAACCGCTGCTGAACCGGGTCACGGAGCTGTCCGACCGGGACTTCCTGGACCGGCTCCCGGCCCTGCGCGGCGGCTTCGACACGCTCAGCCCGGCCGCCCGCGACCGGCTCCTGTCCGCCGTGGAGGAACGCCTGGACGGAGAACGTCCCGCCGACACGGACGGCATCGATCCCGTCGCCCTGGCCCTGTGGACCCGGGCCGACCTCGCGGCCCGCGAGACCCTGGCCGCCCTCGGCCTCCTGCCCCCGGACCGCACCCCGGCCACGAAACCCGTTCACCCGGCCGACCTCGAAACCCCGGCCGACCAGCCCACCGGCCGATCCACCGCCCCCGACGCCACGGCCGGCCCATCAAGCGGCCGATCCACCGACCCCGAAACCACGGCCGGCCCACCCACCGCTGCCGAAACCACGGCGGGCTCACCCGGCTCACCCACCGGCCGAGTCACCCATTCCGAAACCACTGCCCTCGGCCCCCGCCCCGACACCTCACCCCCCGCCCCCAAGACCACCGACCGGTCGGCCCCTTCCGCGCCGGGCGGTGCCGTGCGGCTCGCCCCGGTCGACCGGTGGCGGCTGGTGCTGGGGCGGCGAAGTGACCGACTGCACGCTTCCGCACGGCCGTTGGCGACCGCGCTGGACGAGTTGTACGGCAGCGGGCGCGGCGAGGGCAGCCGGGGAGACATGGCCGGGACAGGTGGCGGCCGTGAGGCGTCGTACCCCGGAGTGCGGCAGTGGTCCGAGGAACTGGCCGCGCTGTTCGGGCCGGGCATCCGCGAGGAGGTGCTGGCGGCGGCCGCCGCCACGGGCCGGCAGGACGTGCTGACGGAGCTGGACCCGGACAGCGCCCGGCCCTCCGTCGACCTGCTGCGCGCAGTGCTCCGGCATGCGGGCGGCCTGCCGGAGGCCCGGCTGGCCGCGCTGCGTCCACTGGTCCGGCGTCTGGTCGAGGCGCTGACCAGGCAGTTGGCAACCCGCCTGCGCCCGGCCCTGCACGGCAGCACCCTGCCGCGTCCCAGCCGGCGACCCGGCGGCGGCCTCGACCTGCCCCGCACCCTGCGGGCGAACCTGGCCACCGCTCGCCGTCTGCCGGACGGCACGGTCCGCGTGATTCCCGAGCGTCCCGTCTTCCGCAGCCGCGCCCGGCGGGCGGCCGACTGGCGGCTGATCCTGGTCACCGACGTGTCGGGCTCCATGGAGGCGTCCACCATCTGGGCGGCGCTCACGGCCTCGGTGCTGGCCGGAGTGCCCACGCTCTCCACGCACTTCCTGGCCTTCTCCACCGAGGTGATCGACCTGACCGACCATGTCGAGGACCCGCTCTCGCTGCTGCTGGAGGTCCGGGTGGGCGGCGGTACGCACATCGCCGCCGGGCTGCGGCACGCGCGCGAACTCGTCACCGTACCCTCGCGCACGCTCGTCGTGGTCGTCAGCGACTTCGAGGAGGGCTACCCGGTGGGCGGGCTGCTCGCCGAGGTGCGCGCCCTGGTCGGCGCCGGCTGCCAGGTGCTGGGCTGCGCGAGCCTCGACGACTCCGGCCGCCCCCGCTACTCGACCGGTGTCGCGGGCCAGTTGGTGGCCGCGGGCATGCCGGTGGCCGCTCTCAGTCCGCTCGAACTCGCCCGCTGGGTAGGGGAGAAGATCGCATGAGCCCGGATCTGCCTCCGGTCGCCCCGTCCGTGACCGCCGAACTCGTCGCGGCGCTCTCCCCGAGGCTGCGCAAGCGCCTCGACGCGGGCATCGCCAAGCTGGCGGCCCGTCCCGTGGTCCGCGACGGCGACACGGTGCGCATCGCCGTGGACGACGACACTCACGTCGAACTGCACGCCCCGGACGGCACGGTGACCAGTGCGGACGCCGTCCGCTGCGGCTGTCTGCTGGCCCCGGACTGCCTCCACCGAGCAGCCGCCGCCTCGGCGGCCCCGATCGCGGAAGGCGTCAACTCCCCTGAACCGATGCCTGGTTCGTCCGAAATACAGGAAGCCGTGGAGCCCGAGACGGCCACGCCCGCGCAGTGCGCCGCGGCCCGCGCGGTGCACATGGCCGGGTCGGCCGTGCTCGAAGCCGGTACGGACGGGGCGGGCGGGGTGCTCCAGGCGGAGTTGCTGCGCGCCGCGCACACCGCCCGGCTCGCGGGACTGCACCGGGTCGCCGCCACGGCCGTGTCCGTGGTCACCGCGCTGCGCGCGGCCCGTGCGGCCGACCCGGCGTACCGGGTGGCCGACCTCGTGGCCGGCCTGCGAGACGTCCTCTCCGTCGCCCACCGCGTCCCGCACGCCTCCGGCGCCGAACTGGCCGGGCTGCGCGGCACCGCGCGGCAGCCGTACCGTCCGGGCGGCTCGCTGCGGCTGTACGGCCTCTTCTCCGAGCCGGTGCTCACCGCGAGCGGCTACGCGGGCGCCGTCACCTGGACCGCCGATGCCGAGGGCCGGCTGTACCAGGTGTCCGACGTGGCTCCGGGTGGCGCAGGACGGGCGACGGGCGCGGCCGACCGGGCCGTACGGATCGGTGACACGGCCCTGACCCACCGCGAACTGGCACGGGCGGGCCTCGCGGTGTCCGGGGCCACCGTCTCCCCCACCGGACGGCTCGGGGCGGGTGCCGGTGTCCGCGCGGTCCGGGCGTCCGGGGCCGACTGGCGCGAGGAACCGCTGGCCCGGTTGTGGGCGCAGCCGGTGGCCGAGCAGATCGCGCGTGCCCTCACCGGCGGTCACGATCTGCTGTTCCTGGACGTCACTCTTGGCGGTACGGCGGCGGAGGCGGCGGGCGACTGCCTGCTCGCCGAGTGCGGCGGTGCCGTCCTGCGGCTGACCGCCGCGCACGACCACCCCGCCCTCCCCCACCGTGACAACCTGCGACTGCTGGCAGCCGCCCGGGGCAGCCGGCTCCGGATCGTCGCCCGCCTCACACCGGCCTCGCACCCCCGGGCCCAACTCCTGGCGACCGAGCACCCGACACTCGCCGGTACCCGGGTCGACCTGGGCCTCGACCGGCTCCGGCGCGCCGACCTGCCCTCAGCGCCCGCCTCCCCGGCCCGGCCGGTTCCGACCCCGGACGAGGCGCCGGTCCACCTCCTGCGCCGCCGAATCCAGCAGGCGGTCTCCGGCGGCCGCCGCGTGCTCTCCCTGCCGGGCGACGCGGCCACCGACGCCCGACGCCTGTCCCGTGCGGGACTGGCAACGGCCGGCGACCTCCTGACCGAACTCCACACCGCCGCCGCGGACCGCACCCGCGACGTCTTCGGCCGCCTGCTCCCAGCGGACCTCGACCGCTTCGCCCACGCCTGGCTGGCCGCGTCCCACTACACACAGGAACTGGACCGCGCACTGTGCACCGCAGCGTGGCCCGACTGACGCGCCCACAGCAAGGTACGGCCCTGTGGTCGACGCGGGGCCGAGGGGGGTTGTTGCGCGGCCGTGCCACACCCTGCACTCTCCCCCGGGAGGCCAAGGGGGTCAGCCACCGGACGCTCACCCTGGCCCGTGGCAAGGTCGTCGGAGAGCTGTTCCTGCCTCGCCCCGGCACTCCCCGCCACCCGGTCGTGCCGGCCTTCGGAGGGTTGGCCCAAGACTCTCGCCCTCCTCGCCACCGGCCAGAGGTGAGTGCCGAGACCACGCCCCAGGTCTCAATTCCGTTGTACGCCGCCCACGCCAGGACGGCGCAGGCGGCATGTTCCTAGGGGCTGATGTCAGGAGAAGGCGACCGAGCGGAGCTTGAGACGGTCGCCCAGCACCTTGCCGGGGTTCATGACGTAGTAGGTGTCGCCTTCACAGTCCGCGCTCTCGAAGACGGTGGCGGTGGCGTCCGTCCTGTTCGCCGGCGCATAGGCGGGCAGCTCGCCGGTCGCCCCGGGCAGGTCGATGCACTCCCCGCTCTTCGGATCGGTCAGAGTGGCGACGTGCCGAGTGCCGTCCGAGCCGGTGTACGAGTACTGGAAACTGCCGGTGGCCGCTGAAGCCGACAAGGGCAGCGTGACGATCAGGGTCAGGGCACCCGCAGCGGCGGTCAGGGCGGTACCGAAACGCATATGCGGCGATCCTTCCAAGTGGAGGTTGCGACCTCCCCGACATTTCCATGCGTACGTCCGCATATGCCGCAACTCACCCAGAAGAGGGACCCCAGGGGCATCCGGTGCACCCGGAACTCGACATCACGGCCCGCCGCATGCATCAGTTCAGGAAACTCAGCCTGACCTTGCAGTCGCGGTTGTCCTTGCCGGTGTCCGCCAACCTCCTCATGCAGGTCGTGCTCCAGGTCCCAGACGGACTCGCACTCGCGGCAGAGAAAGAACCTCTGTCCCGTGTCCAGTGTGGCCAGGTCGCGGCACTGCTGCTGAACCGGTCGCCAGGGTCTTCGCTGCGGCTCTGGGCGGGCCCCCGGCCCACTCAGCTTGCCCTGACCGACGCGAGCTGATGTCCTTCGGCGTGCGGGCCCCGCGCGTGGAACGCGCCGACGAGGCCCTCGTCGGCACCGGTGCCGAGCTGGTCGTCGTGCCGGAGAGCGAGCTGAGGCCGTACGAGGGCGTGGGGCGTCCTGCTGCGGTACGCCGACCCGGGGACCCCGCCCTGACGCCGACGCGCCACGCCTCCCGGATCACGCCGCGTGGCCTTCTGGAACGCACCACAACCGGGGCCGCCGACGCCACCTCCACAGCCCCGCGTTCCCATGGCCCATGAACGGACCCTTGAGGACCTGGTCCGCGCGGCCCACGCCGTGGGCGTGACAGACGCCCGTCTCCTGGAGGCTGTACGGAGCCGTCCCCTGGGCGGAGTTCGTCCCCGCGGATGAGGCAACGTCCGCCTATCGGGACACGCCCGTTCCGCTGCCCCACGGGCAGGTGACCATCCGGCCCTCGCTGATCGCCATGACGGTCTCCGCTCTCGGCCCCACCGGAGACGCACAGGTCCTGGAGGTCGGGACTGGATACGGCTGGCAGACCGCGCTGCCGGCCCGCTCGGCCGCGTACGTCGTCAGCGTCGAGATGGCCCGTGCCGAACCCGCGCGGCCCGCTGGAACGCACAGTCGGGCAGTGTGACGCGTCACATACAGACAACACTGCACCACTGTGGGAACTTCAAGTGCCCCTTCTGCCAGCCTAGTTACTGAAGAGCCGAGCGTGAGGTCCGGCCGACCGCACGGATCGCGTCGCTCGTCCCCTGTGTGCGCAAGAGGCGGAAACGCGGGCCAGTGGGGGGAATCGGCCAGAGGGGCGGCCCGCCCGCGGAAAGGATCGAATGCGCTCTTTCGAAGCCCTGACGCTTGATCAGGTAGTCGACACGGCTCACTACCCCCTGTCGGAACTCGCGAGCGCCCGGGGACAGGCCGTGGTCTCCCGTGCCCGGCGCGATCTGTCGACTCTCGGATGCACCGTGCTGCCGGACTTCATTCGCCCGTCGCTGCGCGATGTCCTGCGGCAGGAGTGCTCGGCCATCGCCCCCCGGGCGCACCACGACACCGAGACGGTGAACGTCTACAACATCGCAGTGGACTCGGCACTGCCGGAGGACCATCCGGGCCGGAAGATCTTCGAGCGGGGTAACGCGTTCGTCGCGCGGGACCGCATCCCCGCGGAATCCCTCATCAGCCGGCTCTACTCCAACACGGCATTCCGGCACTTCATCGCCCACTGCTTCGAACTGCCGGAGCTGCACGAGCTGGCGGACCCGCTCTCCGGACTGGTTCTCAACGTCATCGCACCGGGCATGGAGCACCCCTGGCACTTCGACACCAACGAGTTCACCGTGAGCATGCTCACCCAGCAGGCGCAGGCCGGCGGCGTCTTCGAGTACTGCCCGAACATTCGGACCGCGCAGGACGAGAATTTCGACGACGTCCGGGACGTAGTGGACGGCCGGGGCGAGCGGTTGACCCGACGCCTCCCCCTGCAACCTGGTGACCTCCAGTTGTTCAAAGGCCGCTACTCGCTGCACCGAGTGAGCCCGGTGCGCGGCGAGGTCGCGCGCCACTCCGCGATATTCGCCTACAGCGAGCGCCCCGGCGTCATCGGGAGCGTGGAACGGACCCGGCAGCTCTTCGGCCGGGTGCTGCCCGAGCACCTGGCGGCCGAGGGCCGGGCGGTCCGCGGCGACCGGCTCCTGGACTAGCGGGCGGCGAGAACGCGTAGTCGCCGTAGGCCGTTTCCCCCTGCGCGATCCCACGGAGGAGTAAGCCCTGTGCGTTTCGACGTGACCGGAAAAGTCTCACTCGACCACATCTACGACCAGCCCGATCCGCGAACCTATTTCAGGGTGCTGCGCCCGCTCGACTACTGCGTTCCGCAGCAGGCCAAGCCCTACTTCTCCAAGATCATCAAGGAGTACCGGGAGTCCCGGCACGTCGCGGTGCCGAAGGTGCTGGACATCGGCTGCTCGTACGGAACCAATGCCGCCCTGCTGAAGTACGACGCGACCATGGACGAGCTGTACGCGCGCTACGGCGACGAGGAGCGTGCGGGTGAGAGCCGCGAGGCCTTGCTGGCCCGCGACCGGGAGCTGGCCCGGTCGCGCCAACCCCCGCATGCGATCCGCTTCGTCGGCCTCGACACCTCCGGCAGCGCGCTGTCCTACGGTCTTGAGGCCGGGTTCCTCGACGACGCGGTGCAAGCCGACCTGGAAGAGCACGAGCCCACACCGCGACAGCGCGCCCAGCTCTCGGGTACGGACCTGGTGATCTCGACAGGCTGCGTCGGCTACGTCACCGAGCGGACGCTCACGCGAGTAGTCCGAACACAGGGCATCCGCCGGCCCTGGATGGCGCACTTCGTGCTGCGGATGTTCCCGTTCGACCCCGTCGAGCGCGCCTTGGCGAGTCTGGGCTACCGGACCGTCCGCGTCGACGGGGTGTTCAGACAGCGGCGGTTCGCCTCCCCGCAGGAGCAGGCGCTCGTGCTCGACAGCATGTCGGCCGCAGGGGTGGATCCACGGGGTCTGGAGGCGGAAGGCTGGCTGTACGCACAGCTCTACCTTTCCCGGCCGTACGACATCACAGGTACCGACGATCCGAATCGAGTGCAGAGTTGAAGATCAGTCAGGATGCGTCAGGCAACGCGACCTTCGCCCAGGAGGACAGCCTCCCGCGCGTGCCGCTGCCTACGCTGGATGCCAGCTGCGAGAGTTTTCTCGCCTGGTGTACGCCGCTGCTGACCGCCGACGAGCGGACGGCGACCGAGGCGGAGGTTGCCGCCTTCCTCCGCCCCGGTGGCCCCGGCCGGGTGCTGCATGCCGCGCTGGAGGAATACGAGGCCACGGAGGGCGTGCACAGCTGGCTCGACACCTTCTGGCCGTACCGATACCTGGGCCGCCGGGACCGGATCGCACTCAACGCAAACTTCTTCTTCCTGTTCCAGGACTCCGGCCAGGCGCAGGTGGAGCGGGCGGCCGGGCTCGTCGCCGGAGCCCTCAACTACAAGCGGCAGCTCGATCAAGGGCTGATTCCACCGGTGGTGCAGCGCGGAGCACCTCAGTCGATGGTGCAGAACAAGTTTCTGTTCTCCACCACGCGTATCCCCGGCGTGCAGCAGGACACCGTCCGCGCCCCCTACACCGAGGAGTGGCCGGGCCCGTCCGAGGCCCGGCACGTCGTGGTGTTCTTCCGGGGCGGCATGTTCCGGCTGGACGTGCTGGGTCCGGACGGTGTCCCGCACAGCCTGGATGACATCGAAGCGGGACTGGGCGCCGTGATGAAGGCCGGCGCCGACCCGGCCGGCGCGGACACCTCGGTGGGCCACCTGACCACCATGGCCCGCGCGGAGTGGGCGGCCGCCCGGGAGTCCCTTGTCGCCTGCCACCCCCGCAACGCCGACGCACTTGACGATGTCGAGACCGCGCTGTTCTGCGTCGCTCTGGAGGACTTCGCCCCCGCGGACGTCCAGGAGGCCTGTGACCAGCTGCTGTACGGCGACCACGGCAACCGCTGGTTCGACAAGGCCGTGTCCTTCGTCGTCTTCGCCGACGGACGGGCGGGCATCAACGTGGAGCACTGCGAGTTGGACGGGACCACGATCCTCACCTTCACCGACGCCCTGCTCAACACTCCGGCCGAGGAGCAGTCCCGGCAGTCCGGAGCCCGCTCCCAGGGGATGCCGGCGCTGGAGCGGATCGTGTTCGAACTGGACGACGCGCTGCGAGACCAGGCGCGCTCCGCCGCCGACGCGTTCGCGGCGTACGGGGAGAACACCGCCACCAGCACGTTGTCGTTCGCGGACTTCGGCAGCAGCGCGGCCAAGGTGTTGGGGGTCTCACCGGACGCGTTCGTCCAAGCCGCCTATCAGCTCGCCCACCAGCGCGCCAAGGGGCACCTGGGTGCCACGTACGAGTCGATCGCGACCCGGCAGTACCGGCACGGGCGGACCGAGGCGATGCGCGTCGTCACCACCGAGATGGTGGCTTTCGTGGCGGCGATGGAGGACCCGGCAGCGGACGCGGACGCCCGGCGCGCCGCGTTCCGGGCAGCCACCGAGGCCCATGTGGCGCGCGCGAAGGCGTGCCAGGCCGGGCAGGTGCCGGAGCAGCACCTGTGGGAGCTGGAGCTGATCCAGCGCCGGCGCGGGGCCGAGCTCGGGGTGACCGAGCAGCCCGCGCTGTACCGGACGCCGGGCTGGTTGACCATGCGGGACGACTACCTGAGCACGAGCTCCGCGCCGTCCGTCAATATCCAGTACTTCGGCTTCGGGTCGACCAGCAGCCAGTGCATCGGTGTCGCGTACGTGCTGCTTCCCGAGCGGTTCAACCTCTACCTGAGCACGCCGAGGGCGGTCGCTGAGCAGATGCGGACGTTCGCCGACCGGCTCCGGGAGGCGATGGACGAACTCCGGGAGCTGCTGGCGTCCGAGCGGCCCGAGGACTGAACGGAGCCCGCCGCCGGACCGGAACTCCCGGTCGGGACCACGGTACGGCGGCACGGACGGCTTCAGTGGCTGAGCAGGTCCTGAGCCGAGTGCGCCCAGGTCAGCGTCGCCGCCGTCGGCCGCCGCGCGGCCGTTTCCCGCACCTTGCTCTACGGCAATCGCGACGTCGGAGCCGCAGTCACCACTGCCACGACCGAGGCCGGAGAACGCCGCCCCCGGTTGCGTACTGAGATTTGGCGGCCACACCCAGGACGATCTTGCTCAGCCCAGGAAGCTCAGCCGCACCTGACGCTCGGGATTGTCCCTGTTGGTGTCCACCAGGCAGACCGACTGCCAGGTGCCCAGTTCGAGGCGGCCGCCGATCACCGGCAGGGTGGCGTGGGGCGGGACGATCGCCGGCAGGACGTGGTCGCGGCCGTGGCCGGCGCTGCCGTGCCGGTGCTGCCAGCGGTCGTCGGCGGGGAGCAGCGCGTGCAGGGCGGTGAGCAGGTCGTCGTCGCTGCCGGCGCCGGTCTCGATGATGGCGATTCCGGCGGTGGCGTGCGGGACGAAGATGTTCAGCAGACCGTCGCGGCCGGCCGCCGCCTCACGCAGGAACTCCTCACAGTCCCCGGTGAGGTCCACGACGCGCTCCCGGGAGCCGGTGGAGACGTGCAGCATGCGGGTGGTGAAGGCATCTGACATGCCCCCATCCTGACCCATGGGCCGGGTCCCCCACCCCACGGCGCGGTCGTTTCGGCACCGACGACCGTGGAGAGGGGGGTGCGCCCCCGCCCGGGCCCGCGGCGGATCGGCAGCGCGCCGGCTCCGCGGCTCCTCGATTCGGCGGCTCCGCGGCTCCGCGGGAAGATCTGCGGCCGGACGTCTGTTGGTCGAGGCGTGAACGCGACACGCGAGGTCGAGGCAGTCGTCATCGGCGCCGGTCAGGCAGGACTGTCCAGCGCCTATCACCTGCGGCGCAGCGGCTTCGAGCCGGACCGCGACTTCGTGGTCCTCGACCACTCCCCCGGGCCGGGCGGCGCATGGCAGTTCCGGTGGGCCTCGCTGACGTACGGCAAGGTGCACGGGATGCACGCGCTGCCCGGGATGGAGCTGACGGACGCCGATCCGGCGCGGCCGTCGGCCGAGGTCATCCGGGGGTACTTCGCCCGGTACGAGCGCACATTCGACCTGCGTGTGCGGCGGCCCATCGACGTGCGGGCCGTCCGCGAGGGCGACGGCGGGCGCCTGCTCGTGGAGACCTCGGACGGCAACTGGTCGACGCGCGCGCTGATCAACGCGACCGGCACCTGGGACCGGCCGTTCTGGCCGCGCTACCCCGGCCAGGAGACCTTCCGCGGGCGGCAGTTGCACACCGCCCAGTACGCCGGGCCCGAGGAGTTCGCGGGCCTTCGGGTCGTGGTCGTCGGGGGCGGCGCTTCCGGCACCCAGCACCTGCTGGAACTCGCCCCGTACGCGACCGCGACCACCTGGGTGACCCGGCGGCCGCCCGTCTTCCGCGAGGGGCCGTTCGACGAGGGCGTGGGGCGGGCCGCGGTGGCGCTGGTGGAGGAGCGCGTACGCCAGGGGCTGCCGCCGCGCAGCGTCGTCTCTGTCACCGGCCTGCCCCTCAACGACGCGATCCGCAAGGGTCTCGAGGACGGGGTGCTGTACCGGCGGCCGATGTTCGACCGGATCACCCCGGAGGGGGTGGAGTGGCGGGACGGCGGGCGCGTGAACGCCGATGTGATCCTCTGGGCGACCGGGTTCCGGGCGGCGCTGGACCATCTCGCGCCACTGCGGCTGCGCGAGCCGGGCGGCGGGATACGGGTCGAGGGAACGCGCGCGGCGGCCGACCCACGGATCCACCTCGTCGGCTACGGCCCCTCGGCCAGCACCGTCGGCGCCAACCGGGCGGGACGCGCGGCCGTACGGGACATCAGGCGGCTGCTGGCCGAGGACCGGCCGCTCGCCGCGTGACGTCCCGTCGGCTCAGCGGACCGTGGACCGCGGAGAGGCCGGGGACTGCCCCGGGCTCTGACTCGGCGACTGCCCCGTGACCTGGTGGAGGGCGTTGAAGTCCGCCACGTTGCGCATGTGCGTGGCGTAGTCGGCGGTGAAGCGGGTGTCGCCGGGCTTGACCGTCACGAAGTACAGCCAGTCGCCCGGCGTCGGGTTGATGGCCGCGCGCATCGCGTCGTCGCCGGGGTTGTCGATGGGCGTCGGTGGCAGACCCATGCGCTGGTAGGAGTTGTAGGGGCTCTCGATACGGATGTCGTCCTGGCTGGTGCGCAGGGTGGACCGGTTGAGCGCGTAGTTGAGAGTGGAGTCCATCTGCAGCGGCATCCCGCGCTCCAGCCGGTTGAGGATGACCCGGGCGACCTTGCCCATGTCGTCCTTCGTCGTGGCCTCGGCCTGGATGATGCTGGCGATGGTGACGGCCTGGTAGACGTTCATCGCGTTGCGCTGCGCCCCGGCCGCGACCGGCGTCCCGTCGAACTTCTGGTTGGCGGTGTCCACCATGTAGCGCAGCACGGACTCCGGGGTCGCGCCCGGCTGCAGCGGGTACGTCGCCGGGAAGAGGTAGCCCTCGGGGTTGCCGCCCGCGTCGTTGGGCAGCTTCAGGCCGGCCTTGCCGAGGGACTTGCGGGTGGTGCCTGAGGGGACTTCGAGGGCCTTGTCGATCGCGTCGTAGACCTGGCTCGCGCGCCAGCCCTCGGGGACGACCAGGGTGACGGGTGGTTGCGCCTCCTGGTGGCGGTCGTGCGGCTTCAGCAGCGGCACCGCCACGGCGGTGGCGGCCACGACGGCGCCGGCCACGACGAGGGCGAGTCTGCCCCGGCGCGTCAGTCGGAACGTGCTCCGTGGCGGAGTGTACTTCTGCATGCGGGCACGGTAATACGCATATCGTCACAAACCCGGCATATATTCAGTTTGTCGGTTCCAGTTGCGCGTCCCGGCGCACCAGCGCCGCGTACCGACCGTCCCGCTCGAGCAGTTCCTCATGGGTACCGCGCTCGGCTACGTGCCCGGAGTCCAGTACGACGATCTGGTCGGCGCCACGGATGGTGGACAGGCGGTGGGCGATGGTGATCGTCGTCCGGTCGGCCGACAGGGCGTCGATGGCGTCCTGGACGGCGGCCTCGGTGCGGTTGTCGAGCGCACTGGTGGCCTCGTCGAGGATGAGGACCGGCGGGTCGCGCAGGATGGTGCGGGCTATGGCGAGGCGCTGCTTCTCGCCGCCGGAGAAGCGGTGGCCGCGTTCGCCGACGACCGTGTCGTAGCCGTCGGGCAGCGCGGATATGTGGTCGTGGATCTGCGCGGCCCGGGCCGCCGCGTGCAGTTCCGCGTCGGTGGCGTCGGGTCTGGCGAAGCGCAGGTTGTCGGCGACGGAGGCGTGGAAGAGGTACGTCTCCTGCGAGACGACGCCGACCGCACGCGCGAGGGTGTCGAAGTCGAGGTCGCGCACGTCGACGCCGTCGATGGTGACGCGGCCGCCGGTGACGTCGTAGAGCCGGGGCACCAGGTAGCCGAGCGTGGACTTGCCGGCGCCGGTGGGGCCGACGACCGCCAGGCTGCCGCCGGCGGGAACCGTGACGTCGATGCCGTCGAGGACGGGGCCGCCCTTGCCGTCGTAGCGGAACTCGACCTCTTCGAAGCGGACCTCGCCCTTGACCTGGTCGAGGTGCACCGGCCGTTCGCGCTCGGTGATGTCGATCGGCAGGTCCAGGTACTCGAAGATGCGCTGGAAGAGGGCGAGGGAGGTCTGGATCTGGACGCCGGTCGCGAGCAGGCTCACGGCCGGGCGGAACAGGCCCTGCTGCAGCGAGACGAAGGCGACGATGGTGCCGAGCGAGACCTGGGGGCCGCCGAGGCGCAGGGCCATGCCCGCCGTCCAGTAGATGACCGCGGGCATCGCGGCCATGACGATCGTGATCACGGCCATGCGCCAGCGGCCGGCCATGTTCGACTTCACCTCGAGATCGACCAGGCGCTCGGACTCCTCCGCGAAGGAGGCGGTGAGCGAGTCGGAGCGGCCCATCGTGCGGCCCAGCAGGATGCCGCTGACCGAGAGCGACTCGGTGACGGTGGCGGCCATCGCGGCCATCTGCTTCTGCCGCTGGGTGGTGATCTTCTTGCGTTCGTTGCCCACCCGGCGGCTGATCCACACGAAGGCCGGCAGCAGGAGGAGCGAGACGATCGTGAGCCGCCAGTCCAGGGCGATCATCGCGACGATCGTGGCGATCACACTGGTGGCGTTGGAGACCAGAGAGGTGGCGGTGGAGGTGACGGTGGCCTGCATGCCGCCGATGTCGTTGGCGATGCGGGACTGCACCTCGCCGGTGCGGGTGCGGGTGAAGAAGGCGAGCGACATGCGCTGCAGGCGGCCGTAGACGGCCGTGCGCAGGTCGTGCATGACGCGCTGGCCGACGGTGGTCGAGATCAGCGTCTGCAGCACGCCGAAGACGCTGGAGAGGACCGCGCTGAGGATCATGCCGAGCGCGAGCAGGCTCAGCAGGCCGGTACGGCCGCGGGGGATCGCGACGTCGAGGGTCTCCCTCAGCAGGAACGGCGTGGCCACCGAGACCAGCGAGGAGGCGCCGACCAGCAGGCCGACGATCGCGAGCCGTCCGCGGTAAGGACGGAAGAGCTTCAGGATGCGGCGTACCTGCCGCGGCTGGTCCTTGGCGTCGGGCGGCGGGGACCAGGAGGGTTCACGGTCGGGATGCATGGGCTCCTACGGAGGTGAGCGGGCGCCGGCCGGGGTCGGCCGACGATGACGGACGGATCGTAGGTCATTGTTACCTATACTCACAATGAACTGCATCCTGATATTGTTCCCGCATGACCACCCCCGATCCCGAGGGCCTGCTCGCCGAGCAGTTGCTACGGCTGACCCGCCGGGTGCACCGCATCCAGAAACGCCATCTGGAACAGCGCGACCTGGGCGTCACCCCCGCCCAGTCCCGACTGCTGCGCACCCTCGCGCACTACGGCTCGCCGCCGCGCATGGCCGACCTCGCCGAGCGCCTGGAAGTGGTGCCCCGGGCGGTGACGACGCTGGTCGACGGGCTGGAGGCGAGCGGCAAGGTGCGCCGGGCCGCGGATCCGGCGAACCGTCGCGTGACCCGGATCGAGCTGACGGACGAGGGGCGCGCGACCCTGCGCGAACTGCGCGGCGCGCGCCACTCGGCGGCCGAGGAGATACTCGCGCCGCTGACGGAGAAGGAACGGCAGGTCCTCGGCGTGCTGCTGGACACCCTGGTGGACGGGGAGACGGCCAAGCGCTGCTGACGGCCGTACGGCCCCGCGCCGCCGCCGTAGCGCCTCCCACCGCAGGGCGGGAGGAGGCCGTACGGACCGGCCCGGGCGCCGGGCGGCTTCGGGGGAGGACTCCGTCACCGGTTGGCCGCCCGCGCCATTCCGCGGGCGGCGGCGCCGGAATCGGTCGCCAGTTCCCCCTTCACCTCACCCCATGAGCGGCGTGCCGGGCTCAGCAGCGGTAGCGGTCCTCCGTCAGCACCCCCTGGGCGGTGGCCAGTGAGTGGTCGTAGCAGCCGTCAGAGCCGTGGAGCCGGTAGCGCTCGGACGAGGTGCCGACCGCGTGCCGCTGTTCGCGCGGGACATTGAGCGTGTACGAGGCGTCGCCGCTGTAGGTGTCGTCGAGCCGGGACCACGCGGTGCGCCTGCCGCCCCGCAGATCGACCACCGAGGCACGGTCGCCGAGCGTCAGCACGGTGCGCAGCCGGTCGTCCGAGCCGATCGTGGTGGCCCCGTTCATGGTGTAGGTGCGCAGCGTGCGCGTCGATCGCGCGGGACCGTGCCCGCCGACGGTGACGGTCGCGTCGTCGGTCCAGGTCGCGTCCAGTCCGTCGGTGTTCTCGCCGTCGGTCCAGCGGTGGACCGAGGTGTTGGCGAGCGTGCGGGTGACGGTGGTGGTCACGCGGCCGTGCGAGGTGTCGAGGTATCCGGCGACGGTGAGCCGGTGCCCCGCATCGGTGTCCACACGGTTCTCCGAACCGGGTGTGTAGGTGGAGGAGTTGGCGATGTCGGTCGCCTTGTCCTCGGTGAGCGCGCCGGTGAGCTGAGCACGGTGCGTGTCCTGCCAGACCAGCACGTTCACCGGTGTGCTCCAGCCGGTCTGCCCCGCCGGCACGCCGACGACGGAGACCTCGACGCGGTGCGCGCGGCCGTCGTCGAGCAGGCCCGCGAAGGGGGTGAGGTCGTACTCGACGGGCCGGACGTCGAAGGCGTGCGGTGACGGGATCACGTACCAGAGGAACGGGTCCGACCAGCCGCCGGTCCACACGTTGGGGTACGGCGCGGCGATGCCCGCGAGCCGGCCGTCGACCTTGATCTGCACCTCGCGGTAGGGACCGTGGTCGGCCTTGCAGGAGTAGGACGCCGGGTCCGCGACCGTCAGGTACCAGAACTCCTCGCAGCCGCCGCCCGACCCGGTCGCGTAGACCTCGGCGACGATCCGTTCGCTGTTGCGCGGAGTGGTGAGCGTCGTGCCGTCGGGGCTGTCGGCGAGGGTGAGGACGCGGTCGGGGGTCCGCTCGGCCGGGCGGCCCGCGTAGAAGGTGAGGGTGACGTGCACGTCGATGACGCCGGTGTAGGTGCCGTCGACCACGTTGCCGATGAGCATCTCGACTTCCTGAGGGTTGCGGAAGGTGTCGGTGTAGCGGGTGACGTCCTTCTCGACGTGCCATTCGATGCCGTCGGGCGAGGGCTCCGGGGTGGAGGTGCGCAGGATCTCGACGCCGCCGAGGTGCAGGTAGCCGAGCCGGTCGTACTGACGGCCCTTCACCTTGCCGTCGAGGCGCAGGACGACCTTGCTCCAGCGGTCGCCGCAGCCCTCGGGCGGGGTGTACCTGCCCCGGTAGGGGGTGAAGTCGCGGAACTGGGTCTCGGCGAGGGTGACCTGGCAGGACCTGGTGTGCGGCCGGGCGACGGGCGGGGCCGCCGTCACCGGGTCGTGCCAGTCGGTGCCGAACTCGACGGGGACGCCGTCGGCCCGGGCGGTCGAGGCCCCGGCACCCAGGAGGCTGCCCGCCAAGAGGATCACTCCGGCAAGCATGGACATGACCATCCGAAATCTCATGCCGGTGTTCTACGGGGAGTCGACCGCCGTCCGCAATGGAGCGGGACCGGCCGATGGTCGTCCCACGGACACGCCGGGACGAGTCCCCGTCACATGGCTGCATCACATGGACATTTAGTGTGATAAACGGATCATGCTGGCATAGTGCGGTCATGAAGATCATGCCCGCAGGCAGCCCGGCGGGGCACCCGCGCCGCGAGCCGGCGAAGGGGCGCCCCCGCCGTGCGGCCCTCGCTCTCGCCGGTGCCGTCGCCCTCACCGGAGCCGCCGTCCTCACCGACGTGCTCCCGCGCGGGGGCCACGGCTCGCCCGCTCCCGGTCCGGCCGCCCCACCCGGCCGTGCCGCCGCGCCGGGCCCGGCCCCGTTCCCCGGCGCTCCCGGCATCGGCGACCCGCTGATGCCGCTCTCGGGCAACGGCGGCTACACGGTCCGCCGTTACACCCTCGACTTCGACTGGCGCGCCCCGCGGACGCCGTTCGAGGCGGGTGCCACCATCAGCGCCACCGCCACGCAGCCCCTGTCCCGCTTCGACCTCGACTTCGCGGGCAACAGCCTGCACGGGGTCACGGTCGACGGCGCGCCGGCCACCGCCGTACGCGACGGCGACGAGCTCGTCGTCACTCCCGCGCACCCGGTCCCGCACGGCAGCACGTTCACCGTCCACGTCGCCTACACCGCCGACCCCACCCAGCAACGGCACCGCGACGACGCGATCAGGGACTACGGCTGGGTGCCGACGCCCGACGGCACCGTGGTCTGCGCGCAGCCCGACGGCGCCAAAATGATCTTCCCTGCGGACGACCACCCGAGCCTGCGGGCGCCGGTCACCTTCCACATCACCACCCCCGCGGGCGTCAGCGCGGTGGCCAACGGCCGCCTCGTCGGCAGTGTCCGCCGGCCCGACGGGCGCGTCCGGTGGACGTACGACTCCGAGGAGCCGATCGCGGCGCAGCTGGTGCAGCTGGCGATCGGTAGGTTCGACTTCGTCGACAGCAGCGGTCCTCGCGGGCTGCCCGTCCGTGACGTGGTCCCGGACGGACTGGTCGCGGACACCCGGGCGTACCGCTCACTCACCCCGGAACATCTGGCCTGGCTGGAACAGCGACTCGGCCCGTACCCGTTCCGCCGCTACGGCGTGCTGGTCGGGGACACCGAGCTGCCGGTGGCGCTGGAGACCCAGTCGCTGTCCGTCCTGCCCAAGGACGACCTGATGGGCGACCAGGTCGACGCCGAGCGCAATCTCGTGCACGAGCTGACCCACCATTGGACGGGTGACAGTGTCGCCATCCGGCGCTGGTCCGACTTGTGGCTGAGTGAGGGTCACGCCCGCTTCTACGAGCGGCTGTACTCCGACACGCACGGTGGCGTCAGCCTCGAGGACGCGATGCGCGCGGCCTACGAGCAGCACGACCAGTGGCGGCACGACGACGGTGCACCCACCGAGCCGACCGCGTCCACGCTGTTCAAGGTGATGCGGTACGACGGCTCGGCACTGGTGCTGTTCGCCCTGCGGGAGAAGGTCGGCGAGCCGACGTTCGAGAGGATCGAGCGCTCCTGGGTGACGAAGTACCGGGGCCGCGCCGCCGGCACCCAGGACTTCATCGCGCTCGCGTCCCAGGTGGCGGGCGAGGATCTGAGGCCTTTTCTGACCGCGTGGCTCTACGGGCCGCACACCCCGCCGATGCCGGGCCACCCCGACTGGCAGGTCGATCCGGTCGAGGACTGAGCGCGCGTCGCCGGGCCGTTCCCGGCGCCCGCGCTGACGGTCCGTCGGAGCACGGCCACTGCCGCCGACCGGGTGGCCTGTGCCGGGTCGCTGGTCCACCCCGGTGACCCTTGGCGCGACGGGACACGCCGGGCACGGAAACGTACGAGGGGTGGTTGTCAGGGGCAACTCCTTTGTCCTGGCTGCGATGAGCATGTTTGGAGACCCGTGCCATGAAAAGACCCACCGCCCCACGTGTCCCCAACGGCGTACGCGTGTGCCGCCGGACGGCGTGCGTGATCGGATCCGCGGCGCTGCTGGCGCCGCTGCTGCTCACCACGATGTCCGACGACGACGCGCCGGAGCAGAACCTGCAGAACGCCTTCGCGGACGCCGCGCGTGAGTACCACGTGCCGCGCAGCGTGCTCATGGGCGTGTCCTACGTGCAGTCGCGCTGGGACTCCCACCCGGGCTCCCCCAGCGTCGCGGGCGGCTACGGGCCGATGCACCTGCTGGACACGAGCCGGATCCAGGCCCTGCCGCCCCTCGCGGGGCCGGAGGAGCAGCGCGGCAGCAAGGACCGGCAGCGCGGCAAGGCGGCGGGCGCGCCCGGCGCGGCCGAGGCCGGCGCGCCCGCCGCCCGCGCCGTGCGGCCGGCGGACCTGCAGCGGGCCGCCCGCCTGACCGACGCCCCGGCAGCCGTCCTGCAGACGGACGCCGCCGCCAACGTTCGCGGCGGCGCGGCGCTCCTGGCGGCGACCCAACGGCAGCTGGGCAAGCCCCTCAGCGACAACCCCGCCGACTGGTGGGAGGCGGTGAAACGTTTCCCCGGCACCACCGACGTCGACTCGGCGGCGACGTACGCGAACGACGTCTTCTCGGTGATCCAGAAGGGCGTGCACCGCACCACCGCCGAGGGGCAGGAGGTCTCCCTCCCGGCCACCCCCGGCGTGCGCCCCCGCACCACCCGCCCGCAGACGACACGACGGTCGAAGAACGCCGAGTGCCCCGCCGAGCTGGCCTGCGACTGGCTGGCCGCGCCGTACGTACAGATCGACGACGAGGGCGACTACGGCAACCACGACCTCGCCGACCGGCCCAGGGACCAGAAGATCGAGTACATCGTCATCCACGACACCGAGGCGTCGCTGAAGAGCATGTTCCAGACGGTGCAGGATCCGACGGAGGCGTCGTGGCACTACTCGATCCGCTCCAGTGACGGCCATGTCACCCAGCACATCAAGACCAAGGACGAGGCCTGGCACTCGGGCAACCAGTTCGTGAACGCACGTTCGATCGGCGTCGAGCACGAGGGATTCCTCAGGCAGCCCGGCACCTGGTACACGGAGGAGATGTACCGGACGTCGGCACGTCTGGTGCGCTACCTGGCCAAGAAGTACGACGTCCCGCTCGACCGGCAGCACATCTTCGGTCACGACAACGTGCCCTCGCCGACCGCCGACTCGATCCCCGACATGCACGACGACCCCGGTCCCTTCTGGGACTGGCGGCACTACTTCGACCTGCTCGGTGCGCCGCTGAAGGCCACGGCCGGGCCGGACAGCGACATGGTGACCATCCTCCCGGACTACGCGACCCACACACCCCGGTTCACGGGCTGCTCCGCCGACGGTGTGCCCTGCCCCAAGCACGGCTCCAGCGCCGTCCGCGTCTACACCCGGCCGGACCAGAAGGCGCCGCTCATCCAGGACCCGGGCCGCAAGCCGGACGGCGAGCCGTCCACCGAGGACGTCAACGACCTCGGCTCGCGCGTCTCGGCCGGGCAGACCTTCGCCGTCGCCGGACGCAGCGGCGACTGGACGGCGATCTGGTTCCAGGGCCACAAGGCATGGTTCAAGAACCCGAAGCAGCACCCGACCGCCGTCGGTGCGTCGGGCAAGATGGTGACGCCGAAGCAAGGCCTGGACGACATCCCGGTGTTCGGACGTGCCCTTCCGGAGGAGGAGGCCTACCCGGAGGGCATGGAGGAGGAGACCGAGGCGCCGCTCCCCTACCACCTGCGGGCGGGGCAGCGGTACGTGACCGAGGCCAGCCTCGACAGTTCCTACGTCGCCAGGTCCACCTTCGCCGACGCGCCCGCCCCGGTGGTCAAGGGTCAGGAGACGTACTACGAGATCCAGTTCGGCCACCGCCTCGCCTACGTCCGGGCGAGCGACGTGGACGTGATCCAGGCGACCGCCGCGGCAGGGCCGCCGGCGGCGCAGACGGACCGCCCGGCGGGACGCTGAGGCCGCGCCGCCGCTTTCCCTTCCCGCAGTCCGTCGGCCACCGGACGCCGTCGCCCTTGTCCTCGCCCCAGGGGTCGACGGCGCCGTACGGAGGGACGGCCGGCATGCGGGGGCCGCCACGCCACCTGCGAGGAGGCAGGCGGCAGGAGTCCCGACGGCCGCCGCCGCGTGTAGCGGGCTCCGCGCACTGTGGATCTGCACCCGGACATGGTGGCATCGCATACCAGACAATCATGTGATCTTCCCGGCAACCGCCGTGTCGGATGACCGGGATGCCGGACGGCAACAGGGTGCGGCTCATCGAGCACGCCAGGACGAGAGGCCGCGACCGGAAGACCTGCGGCCGGGCGCCCGGCCCATGGCCGGAAGTCGGGGACGGCGCCGGAACGCCGGAAAAACCGTTTGAAATTCACCACTCTGCGACGCGAACCTTTCACGGCTTGTTATCGGTAGCTGCCGCCGGCTGCCGCTCCCCTCTCTGACACGAGCCACTGGGACGTCATGCAGATCCAAGACCTTCCGTATTCCGACCCGGGCGTGCCCGACGCCCGCTCGGGCCCCCGATTCCTGTGGTGGCTCTGGCGCAATCAGCTGGGCGGCCAGCTGAAGTCGCTGGCCTGGGGCCTGCTGCACTTCGTCTCCGTCTCCGCGCTGCCCTTCTTCGTGGGCTACGCCGTTCAGGCGGTCGTCGACCGGTCCGGCACCCGGCTCGCCCTGACGGGCGCTCTGATGCTGCTGTGCGGCACGGGCATCGCCGTCGGCGACACCTTCCTGCACCGCACCGCGGTCACCAACTGGATCACCGCGGCCGCCCGGGTCCAGCAGCTGCTCGCACGCCAGGCGGCCCAGCTGGGCTCGGCGCTGACCCGGCGGGTCGCGGCCGGTGAGGTGGTGGCCGTCTCGACCGGCGACGTCGAGAAGATCGGCTGGTTCGTCGAGGCGGTCTCCCGGTTCACCGCCGCCGCGCTGACGGTCGTCGTGGTCTGCGCCGGCCTCCTCGTCTACCAGCCCTCCCTCGGTGGGGTCGTCGCCGTCGGACTGCCTGCCGTGGCGCTCTCCGTGCTGCCGTTGCTGCCCCGCGCGACGCGCCGCGCCGACGTGCAGCGCGAGAAGGCGGGCCGGGCCACCGAGCTGGCCTCGGACACGGTCGCCGGACTGCGCGTGCTCCGCGGCATCGGCGGCGAGGAACTGTTCCTGGACCGCTACCGCCGGGCCTCCCAGGAGGTACGGCACGCGGCGGTGCGCAGCGCCCGGATGTGGTCGCTCATCTCCGCCGTCCAGGTCCTGCTGCCCGGGCTGTTGCTGATCGCGGTCGTCTGGCACGGCATCCACCTGGCCCGCCAGGGCCGGATCACCGTGGGCGAACTGGTCACCGTCTACAGCGCCGTGATGGTCCTGAACTACCCGTTGCGTCACTTCGAAGAGATCGCGATGGCCTACTCCTTCTCCCGTCCGTCGGCCAAACGGGCCGCGCGGGTGCTGTCTCTGCAACGGTCCACGGCGACCGCGGGCAGCCGCGACGCCGAGGCGCCGTCCGGCGATCTGTGCGACCCGGCCACCGGACTGCTCGCTCCGGCCGGTCGGCTCACCGCCGTGGTGTGCGGCGACCCCGACGCGGCCGGGCGGCTCGCGGAGCGGCTCGGCGGCCATCCGGCGGACCCGGACCGTTCGGTGCTGCTCGGCGGGGTCCCCCTGGACGAACTCCCCCTGGACAGCGCCCGCACCGCCGTCCTCGTCCAGGACAAGGACCCGGTACTGCTGTCGGGCACCCTGCGCGAGCTGCTCGACGTGCCCGCCTCCGGTGCCGTACGTGCGACCGACGCGCTCGCGGCCGCACAGTGCGACGACGTCCTGGACGCGCTCGTCCAGGGTTCCCTGGACGCCGCCGACCCCATGGACGCCCGGATCACCGAGCGCGGCCGGTCCCTCTCCGGCGGCCAGCGGCAGCGGCTCGCGCTCGCCCGGTCCCTGATCACCGACCCCGAGGTGCTGGTGCTGGACGAGCCGACCTCGGCGGTCGACTCGCACACCGAGGCACGGATCGCGGACGGACTGCGCCGGTTGCGCTCGGGACGCACGACGGTGGTGTTCACCTCGTCGCCGCTGCTGCTCGACCACGCGGACCGGGTCGTCCTGGTCCATGAGGGCGAAGCCGTGGCGACCGGCGTGCACCGGGAGCTGGTCGACGCCGACCCCCGGTACCGGGCCGTGGTGACACGGGAGACCGATGACGAACTGACCGCGGCCGACGAGGGTGCCCTGCTGGGCACCCTCCAGGAGCTGGAAGAGATCGAGGAGAGCGCATGATCGGCGTTGCGCCACCGGCGTACGACCCGGCGGCCCCGACGACCGCCACCACCCTGCCCGTCGGCGCAGCCACCACCGTGCGCGCCTACGTCGCCGAGCTGTTCCGCCGGCACCGCCGGGCCTTCCTGCTGCTGATCGCCGTGAACACGGTGGCCGTGATCGCCTCCATGGTGGGCCCCTATCTGCTCGGCGGCCTGGTCCAGCGGGTCTCGGACGGGGGGCGCGAACTGCACCTGGGCCTGATCGGCGGCTTCTTCCTGCTCGCCCTCGCCGTGCAGACCGTGTTCGTCCGGCAGGTGCGGCTGCGCGGTGCCGTCCTCGGCGAGCGGATGCTGGCCGACCTGCGCGAGGACTTCCTCGTCCGGTCGGTCGGCCTGCCTCCGGGCGTGCTGGAACGGGCGGGCACCGGCGATCTGCTCTCCCGCATCACCACCGACATCGACCGCCTGGGCAACGCCATGCGCGAGGCCGTGCCGCAACTGGCGATCGGTTTCGTCTGGGCCCTGCTGCTGCTCGGCGGGCTGGTCGTCACGGCCCCGCCGCTCGCGGCGGCCGTCCTGCTCGCCGTGCCGGTACTGGTGGCCGGCTGCCGCTGGTACTTCAGGCGGGCACCCGCCGGATACCGCTCCGAGTCCGCCGGATACGCCGCCGTCGCCGCCGCGCTCGCCGAGACCGTGGACGCCGGCCACACCGTCGAGGCACATCGCCTGGGCGCCCGCCGGGTCGCCCTGTCGGAGCGCCGGATCAAGGAGTGGACGGCCTGGGAGCGCTACACCCTCTGGCTGCGGTCCGTGCTGTTCCCGGTCATCAACGCCGTCCACGTCATCGTCCTGGGCTCGGTCCTGATGGTCGGCGGGGTGTTCGTGCTGCGGGGCTGGATCGGGGTGGGCCAGCTGACCACCGGGGCGCTCGTCGCCCAGATGCTGGTCGACCCGGTGAACCTGATCCTGCGCTGGTACGACGAGGTGCAGGTGGCCCAGGTGTCGCTCGCCCGCCTCGTCGGTGTGCGGGACATCGAACCGGACGCCGGGGACACCGCGCTGGCCCCGGAAGGACGGGACGTGCACGCCGACCGGGTGCACTTCGGCTACCGCGAGGGCGTCGACGTGCTGCGCAAGGTGTCCCTGCAGGTCGCGCCCGGCACCCGGCTCGCCCTGGTGGGCCCCTCGGGCGCGGGCAAGTCCACGCTGGGCAGGCTGCTCGCCGGGATCTACGCGCCCCGGGACGGCCGGATCACCCTGGGCGGGGCGGAACTGTCGCGGATGCCGGCCGAACGCGTCCGCTCGCACGTCGCCCTCGTCAACCAGGAGCACCACGTCTTCGTCGGCTCGCTGCGGGACAACCTGCTGCTGGCCCGGACCGGCGCCACGGACGCGGAGCTGTGGGCGGCCCTGGGCGCCGTCGACGCGGACGACTGGGCGCGGGCACTGGACGACGGACTGGACACCGAGGTCGGGTCCGGCGGGCTGGCGCTGACCCCGGCGCAGGCCCAGCAGATCGCGCTGGCACGGCTGGTGCTGGCCGACCCGCACACGCTGGTCCTGGACGAGGCGACCTCGCTCCTCGACCCGCGCGCGGCCCGCCACCTGGAACGTTCCCTGGCCCGCGTCCTCGACGGCCGCACGGTCGTCGCCATCGCCCACCGTCTGCACACCGCCCACGACGCCGACGTGATCGCCGTCGTGGAGCAGGGCCGCATCAGCGAGCTGGGCAGCCACGACGACCTGGTGGCGGCCGACGGGGCGTACGCGGCGCTCTGGCGGTCGTGGCACGGCTGAGTGGCCGGAACGGTCACCGCCGACCGGGCCGGCACCGGCGGCGGTGATCACGGCGGGACGGCCCGCGCCGGTGGCGAAGCAGCGGCCACCGTGAGTAGTGGTGCCGTGCCCTGCGCTTGAGGCCCCGGCCAGGGCGGGAAGCCCCATCGGCGTCTCCGCGACCGCCCGGTCGGCCGGAGGCATGGCCGTGGTTCCCGGGAGCGCTGTCCTGAGACGCGGGCCGGGGTGGGCGAGCACGGCCCCCTTGTAGGGGCCTTGGCCGGAGAGGGTGGCCCCGGTGCGGGGGCCGGGGCCAGAGGGCGCGGTCCCGGTGCGGAGGCCGAGGCCGGGACCGGGGTGCGCGGTGCCGGGGCCGGGGCCTTGGCGATCGAAGGTCCACGGCGGCCGGCCCTTGGCGTGCCGGTGTCCGGACGGCTCCGCCGGGCACCGTTGCAAGGGTGTGAGCCCCTGCCGGGGCACGTGCCGTTGCGCGGTGGCGAGCAGGGGTGGAAGTCTGGAAAACGGCACAGGCTCGGGGTTCGCCCGTGAACCACTCGGTTCGCGCCGGGCGACATCTGTGCCGCGCGTGCCGATGGCCCGCCGCCCCATCAGGCGGTATTCGGCCGGCCTCACCACCTGGAGGTAGTCGTGGACAGCGCCGACAGCTGGGGGGACGACGTCTACCAGCCCGATTCCTCTGAGATCCGGGAGGACTCGGGAGTGCTCGACACCGAGGACACTCTGGACTTCGACGGCGTCGACGACCCCCTCGACCGTGGCTGGTCCCCTCCGGAGCGCCCGTGGGCGGTGGAGCACGACGGTGTGACGGCGGCCGAGCGGCAGGCGGGCGAGACCCTCGACCAGCGGCTCGCGGAGGAGACGCCCGACCCGGAGATGGCCGACGGAGACGGCATCGGTGACTGCGACAGCACCGACGGGGAACTCCTCGACAACGAGGTGGGCCACTTCCGCTCCGGCCGGCTGGTGGCCCCCGACGAGGGGGCGCACGAGGACGAGGAGGCCGCTCTCGTCGCCACCGACGTCGGCATCGACGGTGCCGCCGCCTCCGCCGAGGAGGCCGCGATGCACATCGTCGACGAGGACTCCCTGTCCGGCTGACCCGGGCGCCCCTGCCGACCGGCCTCCGCCTTGCCCGACCGCCCCGTACGAGGAGCCGCCATGCAGCAGGACAAGCACCCCGACTACCACCCCGTGGTCTTCCGCGACCGCGCCGCCGGCTACGCGTTCCTCACCCGGTCCACCGCGCAGAGCGAGCAGACCATCGACTGGGACGACGGCCAGGCCTACCCGGTGATCGACGTGGAGATCTCCTCGGAGAGCCACCCCTTCTACACGGGCAAGGCCCGCACGGTCGACACCGAAGGCCGCATCGCGCGCTTCGAACGCCGGTACGGCGGGCCGGACGCGGGCGACGCCGGCTGAACCCGGGGTACGCCTCAGATCACGTTGAGGGCCGCCGCGCAGCCCACTCCCCCGAGCAGCATGAAGACGGGCATCAGCACCTTCAGCTCGACCCAGCTGCCCGCGCGGAACCGCATCATCTTCGGCGGCCCGATCGGGTACCAGCGCTTGCGGCCCAGCGGGATCGGCCACAGGATCGGGCAGCCCGACACGGTCAGCGCGTCCCCGATGTCGTGCACCAGCGCGCCCAGCACGATCGGCAGCCCCAGCCAGAGGTACTGCTGCCCGGGCTCGGTGAACAGCCAGTGCGAGCCGTTGCCCGGCTTGTCGAGCACTCCCGCGAGGATCCAGGCGCTGGCCGCCGCCAGCAGCCAGACGAGCACGTCGCTGCTGGAGCCGCGGGCCGCCCGCCAGAGCAGGCCCTCGATCGCCAGCACCATGTGCACGAACAGGATCGCCAGCACCGCCCAGCGACCGCCCGTGATCGCCACCGCCGAGGAGCCGGCGCCGATCAGGACCGCCCACAGCCAGGTGTGCGTCAGCGTGCGATGGCCGCCGGAGCGGCGCGAGTCGCCCTGCTTCCTGGTGGCCTTGTAGACGGCGTACGACAGCTTGTCCACGATCTCGCAGACCCAGTGGGAGATCGGCCCGAAGGCGTGCGAGATGGTGGCCGCCTTGTGGTCGAGGTCGGGCGCGAGCGCGGCTCCGGCGCAGATCAGGGCGCCGCAGAGAAGCACAGGCCAGGGCATCGGGTGACCGGCCGCGGCGGCGGCCGCCCCGACGCCGAGCCAGGCCGCGGCCCCCGACAGTGAGTGTGCTGGTCCCATCATGGCCGCTTCCCGCCCCATTCCTCGTGTGCCGCTGTCCAGTTGACTCGGTGCATTGACGCGCCGTCGGCGACACAGCGTAGCGGTCATGATCTTCGAATCCGCAGCCGATTCCCCTCTCGGGGACAAGGCCAGGCAAGATGGGGGCGTGACCCTCATCGATCAGCTGCCGCCGACCGCCGACCCCGACGCCCTGTACGAAGCCTTCGAGTCGTGGGCGCAGGAGCGCGGTCTGACCCTCTATCCCCACCAGGAGGAGGCACTGATCGAGGCCGTGTCCGGGGCGAACGTGATCGTCTCGACACCCACCGGCTCCGGCAAGAGCATGATCGCCGCGGGCGCGCACTTCGCCGCGCTGGCCCGCGACGAGGTCACCTTCTACACGGCCCCGATCAAGGCCCTGGTGTCGGAGAAGTTCTTCGAGCTGTGCAAGCTGTTCGGCACCGAGAACGTCGGCATGCTCACCGGCGACGCCTCCGTGAACGCCGACGCGCCGGTGATCTGCTGCACCGCCGAGGTGCTGGCGTCGATCGCCCTGCGCGACGGCAAGAACGCGGACGTCGGCCAGGTCGTCATGGACGAGTTCCACTTCTACGCGGAGGGCGACCGCGGCTGGGCCTGGCAGATCCCGCTGCTGGAACTCCCCCAGGCGCAGTTCATCCTGATGTCGGCCACTCTGGGCGATGTGTCCTTCTTCGAGAAGGACCTCACCCGCCGCACCGGCCGGCCGACCTCGGTGGTCCGCTCGGCGACCCGCCCGGTGCCCCTCTCCTACGAGTACCAGCTGACCCCGCTCACCGAGACGCTCACCGAGCTGCTGGAGAGCAAGCAGGCCCCGGTGTACATCGTCCACTTCACCCAGGCGCAGGCCGTGGAGCGGGCGCAGGCGCTGATGAGCATCAACATGTGCTCGCGCGAGGAGAAGGACCAGATCGCCGAGCTGATCGGCAACTTCCGCTTCACCACCAAGTTCGGCCGCAACCTCTCCCGCTACGTGCGGCACGGCATCGGCGTGCACCACGCGGGCATGCTGCCCAAGTACCGGCGTCTGGTGGAGAAGCTCGCCCAGGCCGGTCTGCTCAAGGTCATCTGCGGTACGGACACACTCGGCGTGGGCGTCAACGTGCCCATCCGCACGGTGCTGTTCACGGCACTGACCAAGTACGACGGCAGCCGTGTGCGCACCCTGCGGGCCCGGGAGTTCCACCAGATCGCGGGACGGGCCGGCCGGGCCGGCTTCGACACGGCGGGGCTCGTCGTCGCTCAGGCGCCCGAGCACGTCATCGAGAACGAGAAGGCGCTGGCGAAGGCGGGCGACGACCCGAAGAAGCGGCGCAAGGTGGTGCGCAAGAAGGCGCCGGAGGGCTTTGTCGCCTGGACGGAGAACACCTTCCAGAAGCTGATCGAGTCGGAACCCGAGCCGCTGACGTCCCGGTTCCGCGTGACGCACACGATGCTGCTCTCCGTGATCGCCCGCCCGGGCAACGCCTTCGAGGCGATGCGCCACCTCCTGGAGGACAATCACGAGCCGCGCAAGCAGCAGCTGAGGCACATCCGCCGGGCGATCGCGATCTACCGTTCGCTGCTCGACGGCGGCATCGTGGAGAAGCTCGACAAGCCCGACGCCGAGGGTCGCATCGTGCGCCTCACGGTCGACCTCCAGCAGGACTTCGCGCTCAACCAGCCGCTGTCCACGTTCGCCCTCGCCGCGTTCGAACTCCTCGACCCCGAATCGCCTTCCTACGCCCTCGACATGGTCTCCGTCGTCGAGTCCACACTGGACGACCCGCGGCAGATCCTCGTCGCCCAGCAGAACAAGGCGCGCGGCGAGGCGGTGGCCGCGATGAAGGCGGACGGTGTCGAGTACGAGGAGCGCATGGAGCGCCTCCAGGACGTCACCTACCCGAAGCCGCTGGAGGAGCTGCTCTTCCACGCGTACAACACGTACCGCAAGAGCCACCCCTGGGTCGGCGACCACCCGCTGTCGCCGAAGTCGGTCGTGCGGGACATGTACGAACGGGCGATGTCCTTCACCGAGCTGGTCTCCTTCTACGAGCTGGCCCGCACCGAGGGCATCGTGCTGCGCTACCTCGCCAGCGCCTACAAGACCCTCGACCACACCATCCCGGACGACCTCAAGTCCGAGGACCTGCAGGACCTGATCGAGTGGCTCGGCGAGATGGTGCGCCAGGTGGACTCCAGCCTGCTGGACGAGTGGGAACAGCTCGCGAACCCCGAGGAGATGACCGCCGAGGAGGCCCAGGAGAAGGCCGACGAGGTCAAGCCGGTCACGACCAACGCCCGCGCCTTCAGGGTGCTGGTCCGCAACGCGCTGTTCCGCCGCGTGGAGCTGGCCGCGCTGGACCAGGTCGAGGAACTGGGCGAGCTGGACGCCGAGGCGGGCTGGGACGCCGAGGCGTGGGGCGAGGCGATGGACAAGTACTGGGACGAGTACGAGGATCTCGGCACCGGTCCCGACGCCCGCGGCCCCAGGCTGCTGGTGATCAAGGAGGAGCCGCAGAACGGTCTTTGGCGGGTCCGGCAGATCTTCGACGACCCGAACGGCGACCACGACTGGGGCATCAGCGCGGAGATCGACCTCGCCGCCTCGGACGCCGAGGGCCGCGCGATCGTCCGCGTCACCGATGTCGGCCAGCTGTGAGCCAAGGAGACCGCCACCGATGACGAACCCGGCCGAGAGACTGGTCGACCTGCTCGACCTGGAGCAGATCGAGGTCAACATCTTCCGTGGCAGAAGCCCGGACGAGTCCCTGCAGCGGGTCTTCGGCGGCCAGGTGGCCGGCCAGGCCATGGTCGCGGCCGGCCGCACCACGGACGGCGACCGCCCGGTGCACTCGCTGCACGCGTACTTCCTGCGCCCGGGCCGCCCGGGCGTGCCGATCGTGTACCAGGTGGAGCGGGTCCGCGACGGGCGCTCGTTCACGACGCGCCGGGTGACCGCGGTGCAGCAGGGCCGCACGATCTTCAATCTGACCGCCTCCTTTCACAAGCCTGAGGAAGGACCGTTCGAGCACCAGCTGCCGCCGTCCCGCGAGCTGCCGCACCCCGATTCGCTGCCGACGGTGACCGAGGAGATCCGCAAGCATCTGGGCGCACTGCCGGAGCAGTTGGAGCGGATGGCGCGCCGTCAGCCGTTCGACATCCGCTATGTCGACCGGCTGCGCTGGAACGCCGAGGAGATACGGGGCGCCGAACCGCGCAGCGCCGTGTGGATGCGCGCGGTGGGACCGCTGGGCGACGACCCGCTGGTCCACACGTGCGCGCTGACCTACGCCAGTGACATGACCCTCCTGGACGCGGTGCGCATCCCCGTCGAATCCCTGTGGGGCACGCGGAACTTCGACATGGCCTCGCTGGACCACGCCATGTGGTTCCACCGGCCGTTCCGCGCCGACGAGTGGTTCCTCTACGACCAGGAGTCGCCGATCGCGGTGGGAGGCCGCGGCCTCGCAAGGGGCCGCATCTACAACCTCGAAGGGCAACTGATCGTGTCCGTGGTGCAGGAGGGGCTGTTCCGCAAGCTGGGCTGACCTGAGGTTTCACATGGCTGCACCAGCAGCACCCGCACGACGTCCCTCAGTGGATCACGTGGCCTGTGCCGCCGCCGCGAACTGGCGAGATACGTGAGCGCCTTGGTCGACGTCACCTCCACGCAGCAGGGCCGAAGCGAGGCCGCCAAGGACTACGACGCCCCCGTCCGGTGGTTCGTCCCCGAGGCGGCAACCGCGGACCGATCGTGGCCGACGGCCACCGGAAGAACTGCTCCCGTGGCGCGATGCAGGTCATTCCGCATGCTGACGCGGGCCGGTTGGGGCCGCAGCGGGCATGGCGGAAGATTCGCCAGCACTCGACTGCGGCGACGCCGCTTCGACCGGGCAGCGGAACCGGGCGTGTACGGAGCGGCCGGCCCAGGGAGCTCCTGTCCCGGTGCTGCTCCCTTGAATCACTGAGCAATCACCGGTTTCTCAAAACTCCAAAAAGCGCTGACGCCGCCACCCGCAGGCACCGAGCGAGTGGACGAACGAGTCCAAAGTCTTCGAGTTCCCGAAACAACGGCCTCGTTGGTTCGTTTGCACCTCTACATGAAGATCGATGTCGCCCGGCTTCCTATTGGCCGAGGGCCTTTCCCCGCGTATGGCTGATGGCATAGTTCGCGATTCAGTCATCTTTAGCGGGCCTGCCCCTCACACCCATCGTGCGCGTGCGACGTGCGGCTGTCGAATCGCCGCTCTGTCGGGATGCCGAGGACGGACGAGCCGAAATAGGATGGCCGTAGCGACAGTGCACGGAAACACGTGCCCACGGCAGTGGGCCCATGGAGGTGCACGATGAGCCACGCCACCGACATCGGCGCCGACCGGCTGCTGGGCATGTCGCGGCCCGAGCTCGACCGGTTGTTCCGTGCCTCCCCGCCCGGGGAGATTCCCCGGGGAAAGGGCCTGGGGACGGTACTCCTGGGACTCAACCCGAAGACGAACGCCGTGGCAGCCGTGCTGGCGCGCCGCCTCGCGTGGCAGGGCAAGGTCTTCGAGCCCGGTGGCCGTGAACTGCGCAATCTCGTCACGCCGTTCGGGATCCGGGCGGTGCGGGCGCGAGTCTACCGGGACTCGAGCTGGTCGGACGAAGGCGCGTGCATCGTCCTCGACTACACGCACACCTCATTCGTGGCCCACTGGATCCGCGACGAGATCCGCAGCGTCGGGCAGGGGGTCTACCTCGGCAACGTCTACTGGGGGCGGCGCAAAGTCCTGGATTTCATCCTGACATTCCGAGATGAGCCGACCTGAAGGCCCAGGCAGTGGCGGAGGTGCTCGAAGATGCCGTACCAGACGGCGGTCACCGTCCAGGCCGCCCTGCCGCCGGATCGAGTCGCCGAGGTGCGGGAACTGCTGCACGAGGCCGGCCGGAAGGGCACGGCCGGGGAGTTGTTCCCCTTTGCCGAAGTACCGGGCATTCACTTCGCACGTGTCGTCCTCGTTCCCGAGGGACCCGGCGGCCCCACAGCGGGCATGCCGCCCAGCATCGTGTACATGGGTGAGGTGGACGGGACCGTGGAAGCGCACCTCACCGATCTCGTCCGCGAGGCGAGCGACGGCCTGGACCGGGTGTTCGGGCACTGCGCCGGATATCCGGCAGGCGGCTCCTCGGATGCGGCGCGGATCGGCTGGCTGCGTTCCCACCTGGCGCCGTGCGCCGCCTCTTACGTCAACACCGTCGGGAGGGGACGGCAGCAGATCGAGCAGGAGGCCGTGCTGCGCGAGGTGATCGAGGAATTCCTCGACCGGAACGGACCGGCGCTGGCCGGCAGGACCCCGGTGGAGATCAGGGCCGCCATCCAGGAATACGTCGGCGGTCGCGATGACCTGGCCTGGGCTCGCACTGGGCCCGCGCCGCCCCCGCTCGGATGGCGGATCCGCAGGGCCACCCACCTGGTCGTGGTTCCGCTGGCCGGCCTGGTGCTGCTGCCGCTTCTCGTGATCGCCCTGCCGGTCTGGGCCGTCCTGCTCAGGCTGCACGAACGCCGCGATGTGCCCGAACATGCCCGTCCGAGCCACGACCACATAGGCGAACTCGCGGGCTACGAGGATTTCGTGGCGCAGAACCCGTTCACCGCCGTCGGCTCCATCAAGACCGGTCCGTTCCGTCGGATCACCCTCACTGCCGTCCTGTTCGTCGTGGACTACGGCGTCCGCCACGTCTTCAACCGGGGCAACCTCGCCGGGGTCAAGACGATCCACTTCGCGCGTTGGCTGTTCGTCGACGGGAAACGGCGGGTGATCTTCGCGAGCAACTATGACGGCAGCCTCGAAAGCTACATGGACGACTTCATCGACAAGGTGGCCTGGGGACTCAACGCCGTCTTCAGCAACGGCCTCGGCTATCCGCGGGCGCGCTGGCTCGTGCTGGACGGTGCCAGGGACGAGCAGGCCTTCAAGAACTACCTGCGGTGCCACCAGGTGCCGACGCAGGTCTGGTACTCCGCGTACGACACGTCGACCGCACACGACCTCGAGATCGCCGCCCGCATCCGGGCAGGCCTCTTCGGGCACCTCGGTCCCGCCGAGACGGAGGCCTGGCTCGCCCTGTTCTGAAGAGCTGCGAAGGAAGGGTGACACCATGACGATGCCGCTGGAACTCGACGACATCCAGGGCCTGGTCACCCGTGGCTACCGCACCCTGACGTCGGCCTGCTTCCTGGTGCTCGCCGCCGGGCAGGCCGCCACCGCCCGTGCCGCGCTGGGGCGCCTGGCGCCCCGCGTGACGAACGGCCTCGCCGAACCCTCGGAGACCGCGGTCAACGTGGCCCTCACCTCGGACGGCCTGCGCCGCCTGGGACTGGAAACACTCGAACTGGACGGATTTCCTTACGAGTTCGTCGTAGGCATGACCGACCCCGATCGCAGTCGCTTCCTCGGGGACGTCGAGGAGAACGCCCCCCGTTCCTGGCAGTGGGGTGGCCCGGCCTGTCCGCCCGTGCACGTCCTGGTGATGCTCTACGCGCGCGACGGGCGGCGGCTGGAGCTGCTGGAGACCGAGACGCGGCGAGATGTCCTGGCCCCCGGCGCGTTCACCGAGACCGTACGGCTCGGCACCGTCGAGCTGATCGGCCGTGAGCCCTTCGGCTTCCGCGACGGCATTTCCCAGCCCCTCGTCGAGGGGCTGCCCAAGGCCACGGCGGGCCGCGACATGGACACGGACGGTGAGCAAGTGGTCAGGGCCGGGGAGTTCGTCCTCGGCTATCCCAACGAGTACGGGCTGCTGACCGAGCGCCCGCTGCTACCGCTCGCCGACGACCCCCTCGGCGTCCTGCCCCGCGCGCCCGAGGGCGGTGCGGACTTCGGACGCAACGGCAGCTACCTGGTGTTCCGGCAGCTCCGCCAGAACGTCGAGGCCTTCCGGGACTACCTCGACGCGGAGACACGGCGCCCCGACGGCAGCAGCGACCCCGCCGCACAGGAGGCGCTCGCCGCGCGCATGCTGGGACGCTGGCCCGGCGGCGCTCCTCTGGTCCGGTCGCCCGAGCACGAGGACCCCGCCCTGGCGACGGACAACGGCTTCGGCTACCACGCCACGGATCCGGAGGGTCTACGCTGTCCGCTCGGGGCCCACATCCGCCGGGCCAACCCTCGTGACTCCCTCGATCCCCGCCCCGGCTCCGCCGATTCGGTCGCCGTCGGACGCCGCCACCGGCTGCTGCGCCGCGGCCGGCCCTACGGTCCTGAAGGCACGGGGGACGACCTGGACGCACGCGGGCTGCACTTTCTCGGGCTGAACGCCAACATCTCCCGTCAGTTCGAGTTCATCCAGCACACCTGGCTCGACAACCCGAACTTCAACGGGCTCCACGACGGCCCCGACCCGATCGTCGCGGGGCGCCGGGAGCGCCGTTCGACGTTCACCGAGCAGGGCAGGCCCTTGCGTACCCGCCGCGTCGGTCTTCCCCAGTTCGTCACCGTTCAGGGCGGCGCCTACTTCTTCCTCCCGGGCCTGAAGGCGCTGCACTACCTCTGCACGGCCGTACCGGAAGGTGAGCGGCAGTGAGTGCCGGGCAGCGACTCAGCGACGCGGTCCTGGGAGGCGTCCTGCTGGAGCGGCGCATCGACCCCTACGTGCGACCGCTGTTCGACCGAACCCTACTGCGTCCCATCCGGGCCGCCGTGCAGTGGTGCATCAACGTACGCCGCCGCGACGAGCACCTGGGGCTCGCCGAAGAGCGTGCGGTGCCGGGCGAGGCGGCACTCGCCGAGGCCATCGCACGGCAGATGGCCCGCTTCGTCCGGCGCCAGTACCGGTCAGGGGAGGCCCAACGAGCCGGCAACACCAAGACCTACGGGGTCGTCCACGCGGACTTCACCATCCGGGACGGCCTGCCCGCACGGCTGCGGCACGGCGTGTTCCGAACCCCCACCACCTACCGCGCCTGGGTCCGCTTCGCGGGTCCCGGCCCCCTCGCGCCGCCCGACATCAAGGACAACGGGATCCTCAGCATCGGCGTCAAACTCCTCGGCGTCGGCGGCGAGAAGCTGCTCGACGACGAGCGGTGGACCCAGGACTTCACCGGCATCAGCGCGCCGACCTTCACCACGCCCGATGTCGTCGAGAACCTCAGGCTCCAACAGCACGTTTTCGCCGGTACTCCGGTCCTTTACTTCCTCGACCCCCGTCATCCGCACCTCTGCGACATGATCATGCAGGGGCTGTACGCGAAGACCCAGTCCAGCCCGCTGGAGGCCCGCTACTGGAGCTGCGCACCGTACCTCCTCGGGGCGGGCCAGGCCATGCAGTACTCCTTCGTGCCCCGCGACGGGACCCGCAGCCGGGTGCCCTGGCACCCGCCCGACGACTACCTGCAGCAGGCCCTCGCCGCCACACTGCGGGAACGCGACGTCTGCTTCGACTTTCTCGTCCAGGTGCAGTCCGACGCCCATCGAATGCCGGTCGAGAACGCTTCCGTGGTGTGGCCCGAACGCCTCTCGCCCTTCGTACCGGTGGCAACCCTGCGCCTGCTCCGGCAGGAATGCGATCCGGCGGACCAGTTCACCCGTGCCGACCGGCTGTCCTTCAATCCTTGGCACGCCGTGCCCGAACACCGCCCGCTGGGCAACCAGAACCGTGCCCGCCGCACGATCTATCTGCAGCTCGCGCGGCTCAGACAGGCCATGAACGGCACGCCGCACCAGGAGCCCGGAGAGGAGGGATGACGGACGGCGGCCGCCCCGCGGCCCCGACGCGCACACCAGGACCGCTTCTCATATCGTAAGAAAAGGGCATGAACATCCCCTGGATGCCTGCCCGGAAGGGACGCTGAGATGGACGTGCGGACGGCCGCACGCTGTTCCCTGGCCGTGATCCGACTGGTGAACGGCGCAGCGGCGCTACTGACCCCGCGAGTGATGGCCCGGCGTCTGGGCGCTGACCCCGGCCGGCCCGCCCTGGTCTACGTGCTTCGCATGTTCGGCGTGCGCACCGTGGTCATCGGCGCCCAACTCCTGTGCCCCGCGGACACGGACGACCTTGACCGGGCGCTGCGGACCGGCACGCTCATCCACGCGAGCGACGCCCTGGCAGCCGCCTGCGCCGGCCGCGAGGGCCTGCTCCCGCGCCGCATGGCCGCTGCGACCACGGCAATCTCGACGGTCAACGTCGCCCTGACACTCGTCGCCAGGGGGTGGCGGGGCCGGCCGCCAGCCGTCCGCTGACGGTAGCCGCCGCGCCTCCCGGAACGGGACGCCGGAAGGAACCCCTCATGAGCACAGCACCACAAGGCCGGGCCCCTTGGTTCGTGCAGCTGCACGACCGACTGGCGGTCGCCGTCGACCAGAAGGTCGGCTGGCAGCGCCTGCCCAAACCCCTGGGTCTGCTGACCCTCATCGGCCTGCGGGACAACCTGCGCCGCAAGAACCTCTTCGACACCGGCTCCTACCCGTCGTTCAACCTGCCGCCCGTCGACCCTCCGGACGTGCAAGGCCTCACGGGACGCACGGCCGACGGCACCTACAACGACCTGGCCGATCCCCGTATGGGCATGGCCCGTTCGCGCTTCGGCCGCAACGTGCCGCCGGACCGGGCCTTTCCCGAGACCGAGCCACGTCTTCTCTCCCCGAGCCCTCGCGAGGTGAGCCGGGCCCTGCTCACCCGGCACGTTTTCGTACCGGCAGAGTCCGTCAACACCCTGGTCGCCGCCTGGCTCCAGTTCATGATCAAGGACTGGGTCAGTCACGGGCAGGGCATCATGGACCGCCCCTGGCGCATCGATCTAGCCGATGACGACCCCTGGCCCGCACCACCGATGCTGGTGCCGCGGACCGTCCCGGACCCTACCCGGGTGGATGGGCACGACGGCCGGCCGCCGACCTTCCTCAACGAGAACTCGCCCTGGTGGGACGCGTCCCAACTGTACGGAAACACCCTGGACGAGCAGCGGTCGCTGCGCACCGGCGAAGGCGGCAGGCTCCGCGTCCCCAACGGTTCGCCGTTCCCCGACGCCCCGGACAAGGACCCGTCGGCCATTCCCGGCTTCTGGCTGGGACTGGCCATGATGCACCTGGTCTTCCTACTGGAACACAACGCGATCTGCGACGCGTTGCACGACGCCTGCCCGACGTGGCCCGACGAGGAGCTCTTCCAGCGGGCACGGCTGATCACCGCGGCGCTCATCGCCAAGATCCACACCGTGGAATGGACGCCCGCCGTCATCAGCCACCCGACGACCGTCGCCGCCATGCACGCCAACTGGTACGGCTTGCTGGGCGAGCGCCTGCACAAGATGTTCGGCCGTCTCAGCAGGAGCGAGGTACTCAGCGGCATCGTGGGCGGGCGCACGGACCACTTCGGCGTCCCGTACTCCCTCACGGAGGAGTTCGTCGCGGTCTACCGTATGCACCCCCTCATCCCCGACGACTGGAGCTTCAGGTCTGCCGCCGACGACTCGCTCCTGCAGGAGGCCACCTTCGGAGAACTGACGGGGCGGCAGGCGTACGACGTCCTCGGCAAGCACTCCCTGACCGACCTGCTCTATTCCTTCGGCACATCGCACCCGGGCCTGGTGACCCTGCACAACTACCCCAGGTTCCTGCAGGAGTTCCAACGGCCCGACGGCAAGCTCATGGACCTGGGGGCCGTCGACATCCTGCGCTCGCGGGAGGTGGGCGTGCCCCGGTACAACGAGTTCCGGCGCCAGCTCCATCTCCTGCCTGCCAAGGACTTCGACACCCTCACGGACAACCCCGTATGGGCCGAGGAACTGCGCAGGGTCTACGACGGGGACATCGAGCGTGTCGACCTCTCGGTGGGCATGTTCGCCGAACCCCGCCCGAAGGGCTTCGCGTTCAGCGACACGGCCTTCCGCATCTTCGTCCTGATGGCCTCTCGCCGACTCAACAGCGACCGGTTCCTCACCACGGCCTACACGCCGCAGGTGTACACACGGACCGGCCTGGACTGGATCGAGAACAACAGCATGACCAGCGTTTTGCTCCGGCACTTCCCGGGGCTGCGAGCGTCGCTGCGGTCGGTGGACAACGCCTTCGCCCCCTGGTCCGCGGTGGGGGTCCGGCAGTGAGAGCAGTGAGACAGGAGGCGGCCGACGGGACGCGCAGCCTGCCGGCCTCGCCGGGAGACACCCGCCCCGCCACGCTGTCGCGCGTGCACAGCTGCATCCTGGCCTTCGTGGCCCTCGCCGTCTTCGCGACGGGGCTCTCGATCCGCCTCCAAGCCCCCGCCGTCGACGACACGGGGCTGCAACTGGCCGGCAGCGCGCGTGCGGCGCGCACCCTCGTCGGCGTCCGGACGGCCGACTTCCGTACGGCACTGACGGCCGACTTCGTCCTCATCGGGGCGTACACCGTCAGCACGGTGCTCGTGTTGTGGCTGAGCGGCCGCACCATAGCGGTGCGCATGAGACACCGCTGCCTGGTCGTGTACGGGATCGGCGCAGTCGTCGCAGCGTGTGTGTGCGCCGTGACCGAGAAGCTGCTGCTCCTGCATGGGCTGAGCGGCGCGGATTGGCCGTTCGCGTGGGCGGCGGGCTTCGCGACGGTCAAGTGGCTGTTGCTCGTCCTCACCGTGCCGGTGGCCGCGGTCGTGGTCGCGATCATCCTCAAGCGCGCCGTGTTCTACGGCTGTGCCCGGCGCAGGTACACCAGGGAGCGCACAGGTCACAGCACCTGCGCATGCGGAAGCGAGCACAGAGGCGACAGGGCCGGCTCCGGCCCCGTGGGGCCCGATGTCATCGCGCCCTGGCCCGTGATGGAGTGGGGCCGGCGTCGCTGGCCGGGGACGGGGCGCGGTGGCCTTCCTCCTTCCAGGGAGGCGCGTTCGGAGTCTTCCAGGGAGGCGCGCTGGGAGAACGGCAGCCGGGTGCCGCCCGGCCGGGAACAGGGCGGCCTCGGCTTCTGCGTCTCGGGCGGCGGCATCCGCTCGGCCTGCGTCGCCCTGGGCGCGCTGCAGGCGCTCCGGCCCCAGCTGCGCAGGGCGCGCTACCTGGTGTCGGTATCCGGAGGCGGCTACGCCGCGGGTGCCCTGCAACTGGCGCTCGCCGAGGAGAGCCGGTGTGGTGGGCAGGGCCGGTACAGGGCTGGGACCAAAGACGTGTTCATGCCCGGCACGCCGGAAGAGGACCACACCCGCCGGCACTCGAAGTACGTCGCGGAGGGCACCGGCCAATGGCTGGCCGCCATCGGGGCCGTCCTGCGGGGCCTGCTGGCCTCCCTGGGGCTGCTCACCGCCGCCCTGCTGGTCCTGGGGCTCGCCCTGAGCTGGGGCTACCACCTCGTACCGCTGGCAGACCCGACCCGGCTCCCGGGCTTCCGGGGGCCCCCGCTGTGGGCCCTGCTGGCCCTGTTCTGCTGCGCGGCCGTGTTCTGGTTCCTCTGGCTGGTGTCCTTGTTCTTCGCCAGGCAATTCCTCTCGGGCGTGCTGAAGAAGGCCTTCCTCACGTTCGTCATGGCGGGCCTGCTGCTGGCCGTCGTGGTGGTCGTCCTCCCCGCCCTGGAGTGGGTGACGGCGCGTCTGTGGACGTTTCATGCCCCGGCGACCGCGGTGACCGGTGGATCCGTGGGGCTGCTCACCTATCTCACCGTGCTGGTCAGCACCACATGGCGGCGCATCGAGACCGCCGAGCGCGCTGTCGCGCCCGTCAAGCGTTCACGACTGGTGCGCGCCGTGCCCGTCATCACCAAGTATCTGCTGGTGTGGGTGGTTCTCCTCGTGGTGGCGGTGGCTTCCCTGCTCGTTCTGGGCGCGGCGATCCACGTCGGACGGACCTGGCCGGTGGCCGCCCAGATCGGCCTCCCCGTCGTCCTCGGCGTGGTCGCGCTGAGCCTCGACCAGACATGGACGAGTCTCCACCCCTTCTACCGCGCCCGACTGGCCACCGCTTTCGCCGTCCGCCGCAGGACCGACCCGGACGGCGAACAGCTGGCGGTCCCCTACGACTTCGACGAGCCGACGCCGCTTGCCTGCTACGGCAGGCGGCGCCCCGGCTTCCCCCAGGTCGTCTTCGCCGCGGCGGCCAACCTGTCCGGCGACGACCGCACACCGCCGGGACGGCACGCGGTGTCGTTCACACTGTCATACGACTACGTCGGCGGTCCCGACGTCGGGTACGCCCGGACGGACGTCCTGTGGGACCGCGCCGGACCGGTCATCCGCAAGGACCTGACCGTGGAGGCAGCCGTTGCCGTCTCCGGTGCGGCCTTCGCCTCGGCCATGGGACGTCAGGCGCGCGCGTTCCAGACACTGTTCGCTCTCTCCAACGCCCGGCTCGGCACCTGGCTGCCCAACCCCGGTGCGCTGGGAGCTCTCTGGGACGAGCGCGCCGACTGGGGGCTGCCTCCGTTGCCCGGCATCCGCCGCCTGCCGTACCTGCTGCGGGAAGTGTCCGGCCGCTACCCGATGGACGACCGGATGCTACTGGTCACGGACGGCGGGCACTACGAGAACCTCGGCTTGGTCGAACTACTCCGGCACGGCGTCACCACCGCCGTGTGCGTGGACGCCAGCGGGGGCTCCGGGGCCTTCGCTGCCGCCCTGGGCGAAGCCATCGCCCTGGCTCGGGAGGAGCTCGGCGTCGAGATCACGATCGAGCGCGAGGACTGGCAGAAACTCGTTCCCGGCAGCGCCCCTCCCCTCACACCCCAGCCGCCTCAGGCGGGCCTGCCGCCCCCGCCCAACCCACTGGCCGCCCTCGATCTCCGGCTCTCGGTCGACACAGTGGTCGAGGGCCAGATCGTCTACCCGTGCGCGCTGGTGGACGGGCACGGCCAACCACTGGGGACGCGGGGCCGGCTGATCGTCGCCCGGGCCACTCTGACCCCCGACATGTCCTACGCACTCCTCGCCTACGCTCAGTCCAACCAACAATTTCCGCACGACGGCACCAGCGACCAGTGGTTCGACAGCCGGCGATTCGACGCCTACCAGGCACTCGGTTACCGGATGGGCCTGCGGGTGGCGGAACTGCTCCCGATGGACTGCAGCGCGCCCAACTGGAGGCCGTGGCACCGAGGAGCAGGACCCGTGCGTGACGGCAGGGCGGGCGGAACAGTGACCTGAAAAACGACCCGTTCCGTGAGATGAGGCCTACGGCCAGAGGTGGAAGTTTCGCTGCCTCCTTGAGGAGGTGGCCGACACGCGGTGGGCTGCCTTCCTCGCCGGCGCGCCGGCATAGAACCCGACACGCCCCCCCGAGAGCACACCGAAACGCTGCTGGCTGGAGCGTGTTGTGGAAGTGCTGCTCCACAGGGTCCCGTTGAGGACTGTGACCGGAGTCCCCGATCATCACCGGCGGGCGCGGCCTGGCCTGCAGGCGCATCTACGACCGCAGGGTCGGCTGCTCGTCTCCGTGGTCCAGGAGGGCCTGTTCCGGTCCCTGTAGCCGGCCGCAGGTGACGGGCCCGGGCCCTGCCGGGAGTGCTCACACCCGCACGGGCCGGGGGCTTCTCCGTCGCAGCCAGGCGCGCAGTCCGCGCGCCGGTTGTGACGGGCCCTGGCCGGGCCTGTGGTGGTCCCGAGGGGCGGACGGCGGGGCCGACCGCGCCATCGTTCCGTGGTACCGCTCGAGGACCTGTTCTCCAAGTACCCTGCCGGGCCCGGCGGGTGGGGCCGGCGGTTCCGCGAGCCGGGTGACCGTGCGTGCCATCGGCGGGATGGGCCGGGGCGCCGTGCGCCTCACCGGTGCGGTGCGGCGGGCGGCCGGGCGCGGGGCGGACGAGTGGGTGCGGGCCTCCTCGACCGTGCGTGCCAGCTCGCTGCGCAGCCAGTCGATCTCGTCCGGGTCCTGAGCGGTCGTGATCTGCTCGGCGAGCTGGGCCGAGGGTGAACCGGGAGCGCCCTGGCCGACAGGCGCCGGCCGGAACCGGTTGACGTAGGCTCGCTCGTACGGGTCCTTTACCAGATCGGCGACTTCGACGGGCGTGAGGAAGGCGGCCAGGGCTCCGGCCCGCGCCCAGGGATCCTCGGCCTGCCGCAGCAGGAATCCGAGCCGGCGGCCGCGCCAGTTGCGGGCGCGCAGATCCACTCCTGCCGTCAGCTGGCTCCGCAGGGTCTCGGGCGTGCGCCCCTTGAGCAGACGCGCGTTCTGCGGACCGGACGTGAATTCCTGCAGCTCCTCGGCGAGATAGAGCCAGACCACCGTCCGGTAGCGGTTGAGGTAGAAGGTCACGGGCACGAGCAGGCCCAGGCGCGCGAGGCGGGTGAACCGGCCGGCCGGAATCTCCATGAGCGCGGCGCCCTCCGCGGTGCCCACGGCCCGCACGCGCTCGCGCACGGTTTCCGGGAAGCCGTCCTGCGCACGGAGCCGGTCGATCTCCGCACGCTCCACCCGGCGGCCCCCTCCCCCGCCCTCGTCGGGCACGGTCCGCACGCGGCCGAGCTGGACGGCGAGGTCGAACTCCCCTCGCTGGAGACCCAGTTCGCGGGCGGCGTGGCTCGCCGTGCAGGTGCCGGAGCGGGCCGGTCCGAAGGTGTTTGCCGACATGGTCGTACTCCCCCGTGGAGTGGTTGGCTCACGCCCTGTGCGATCGCCGTGCACACACCGTAGCCCGTGCGGCACATCGCGTGGCGGGCCTGTGGATAACTCCAAGGAGGCTCGGGAACCCGCTGGTCAGAGGTCCACGATGGGAGTCCGCTCGGGCTGTCGGGCGTCGACGCCGAGGTGCTCGCCGACTCGGTTGACGAGCAGGGTCATCTCGTAGGCGATCTGCCCGATGTCGGCCTCCGCCCCGCTGAGCACGCACAGACAACTGCCGGTGCCGGCCGCGGTCACGAACAGCACGGCGTCGTCGTACTCGATCATCGTCTGGCGCACCCTGCCCGCGCCGAAGTGGCGTCCGGAGCCCTTGGCCAGGCTGTGCAGCCCGGACGCCACCGCGGCCAGGTGCTCGGCGTCCTCCCTGCGAAGGCCCGTGCTCGCTCCGGTGACCAGGCCGTCGTTGGACAGGACCAGCGCGTGCCGCACATGGTCCACTCGCTCGGTCAGATCGTCCAGGAGCCAGCCGAGTCCCTGGTTCTGCCCCATTTCCGTCTCTCCCCGTGTGACGTCTCCCCCTGGCTGGAGGAACTTCCCCGCCAGCCTTCCCCACGTGCGCCGTCCGGGCAAGCAGGATGGGCGGCATGGCACAGAAGATGACCGACGAGGAGTGGCGGGCCTTCGTCTCGGAAGGCACCCGCACCGGCAAGCTGTCCACCGTTCGCGCCGATGGGAGCCCCCATGTGGCTCCGATCTGGTTTGTGATGGACGGGGACGAACTGGTCTTCAACACCGGCCAGGACACCGTGAAAGGGCGCAATCTCGCCCGTGACGGGCGGATCGCGCTTTGTGTGGACGACGACCGGCCGCCGTTCCACTTCGTGGTGCTGACGGGCCGCGCCCGGTTGTCGGAGGACCTGGACCAGGTGCGCCGTTGGGCCACCCGGATCGCCGCCCGGTACATGGGCGAGGACCGCGCCGAGGAGTACGGCGCCCGTAACGGCGTTCCGGGTGAGCTGCTGGTCCGCGTCACCATCGACAAGGTCGTGGCCGTGCGGGATCTGGCGGCCTGAGCGTCGGGCTCAGCCGACCGAGTCCAAGAGCCGGGCGGTGTGCATCCGCCCGGCGTACTCGACGAGCCGGATCAGCACCTCCTTGCCGGAGTTGCGGTCACGCGCGTCGCACAGCACCACGGGCGTACCGCGGTCGAGGTCGAGGGCCCGGGAGACGTCCTGGGCGCCGTGGGCGCGGGCCCCCGTGAAGCAGTTGACCGCCACCACGAACGGAATACGCCGGTGCTCGAAGTAGTCGACGGCGGGAAAGCAGTCCTCCAGGCGCCGCGTGTCGGCAAGGACGACGGCACCCAGGGCTCCCTGTGAGAGCTCGTCCCACAGGAACCAGAAGCGGTCCTGGCCCGGTGTGCCGAAGAGGTAGAGGGACAGGCCCGAGCGGATCGTGATGCGTCCGAAGTCCATGGCGACGGTCGTGGTGACCTTCTGATCCACGCCGTCGGTGTCGTCCACCAGCCGGCCCGCCTCGCTGAGCAGTTCCTCGGTGCGCAGCGGCCGGATCTCGCTGACGGCCCCGACCAGGGTCGTCTTGCCGACACCGAATCCGCCGGCGACCAGTATCTTCAGCGCCAGGGCGGAGTTGTCACCGGCGGTGTCGGTGTGCTCGGAGACCATGATCACTTCTCTCGGGAGGACTGGCTCTGGTCGACGTCTGGGTGCTCCGGTGGTGAAGCCAGCATCATGACAACCGGGGCACCGGTGCGGGCGGTTGGACCGAAACGAACCTGATGTGACCGGCTCGGGCCCGGTCGGTGGCACAACGAGTGCGGTTCGGTACGCTCGGGGACGTACGGCGGGTACGGAACGTTCATGTGCGGCGCTCGCGCGTCCTGTTCGTCTACAGCGCCCGCAGTCCCTCGATGACCTCGCGCAGAATCCGCTCATCGGGCAGGTGGGCCGGGGGCACGGGCCGGCTGACGGTCACGCGGCCCAGTCCCAGGAGGTCTCCGAGGAGCACCCTGACCACGCCGACGGGGAGGTCGGCGTCCGCGGCGAGTTCCGCGACCGACTGCGTCTCCGTACGGCACAGATCGATCAGGGTGCGGTGTTCGGGGCCCAACCCGGTGTCGTCGTCGAACGCCGGTGCGGCGGGGTCGAGGGTGACCAGCGCGATCAGTTCGAGGCGCACGCCCGTGGAGCCCGGCTGGGTACGTCCGCCCGTCACGGCGTACGGGCGGACCAGCGGCCCGGCCTCTCCGTCGTACCACTGGCTGCCCGGCTCCCGCGGGCTGCCCTTCGGGTCCTGGTCCATCCGTGCCGCCTCCCCGGCTCAACCTGCGGCGGGCGGCTGTGCCGCGAGACGCGGCGCGGTGCGGAGGTGCTCGCCGACCCGCTTGACGAGCCGCGCCATCTCGTAGGCGACGAGACCGATGTCCGCGGTGACGGCGGTGAGCACGGCCAGGCAGGATCCCTCGCCGGCGGCGGCCACGAAGAGGAACGCGTCGTCCATCTCGACCATGGTCTGGCGGACGCCGCCCGCTCCGAAGTGCCGCCCCGCCCCTTTGGCCAGGCTGTTGAAGCCGGAGGCGACGGCGGCGAGGTGCTCGGCGTCCTCGCGCCGAAGGCCGCTGGACGCGCCGACGGCCAGGCCGTCGTTGGAAAGCACGACGGCGTGCCGCACCTCCCCCACGCTCATCACCAGGTCGTCGAGCAGCCAGTCCAGTTCGCCGGACCGCCGGCCGGCCCTCGGGTTCGGGTCCTGGATCATGCCGGGTCTCCTTCAGTGCTTTCACGGTCCGTGCCGGGCCCGGGTGCGGCTCCGCGTCCGGGCTGCCTGCCGCCGCCGCGCACCCAGCCGTCGCGGTAGGCCGCCATGCGGTCCCGTACGAGTTCGGGCGTGCGCCGGTCGTCGCGCTGTGGTGCCGGTGCCGCCGTGGGCTCCTCGGGGCGCTGGTGCCGGAGTTGTGGGGCGAGGCTCGCCTGGCGCACTCGGCGCGGGAGGTCCTCGGAGAGGGCCTCGGAGTCGTTCGGCGGGCGGTGCGACCTCAAGGTGGTGACTCCGTGGGGCGGTGGCTCGTGTGCGGTGCGCCGGGGATTCGGCTCGTCCGGGGGGTCGTGCGGGACGGGGGCGCCGGTGGGAGGGACGGGGGCGCCGGTGTGCACGACGGGGGTGGTGGAGTGCGCGACGGGGGTGGTGGCCGCCAGGGCGGGCCGGTCCGGTGGTGCGGCGACGGCCTCCTGGTGCGGGGTCGCCTCGGGCACGCGCGCGTAGGCGGGTTCCGGCCGGTCGGGGCGAGCTTGCCCGCCGCGGTCGTGGAAACGTTCCGCCGGACTGCTGTGCAGCAGGGCGGTCGGCACCAGGACGACGGCCGTGGTGCCTCCGTAGGGGGAGGTCCGCAGGTGGACCTTGATGCCGTGCCGGGCGGCGAGCCTGCTGACCACGAAGAGTCCGAGGCGGTCGCTGTCGAACAGGTCCAGGGTTTCGGACTGTTCGATGCGCCGGTTGGCCTCCGCGAGGGTCTCGGCGCCCATGCCGAGTCCGCGGTCCTCGATCTCGAGGGCGTAGCCGTTGCCGACGGGTTCGCCGGTGACCCGCACGCGCGTGTGGGGCGGTGAGAACTGGGCCGCGTTCTCGACGAGTTCCGCGAGCAGGTGGGTGAGGTCGGCGACCGCGGCGCCGATGACGTGTGTCTCGGGGAGCTGGCGCACCTCCACGCGCGCGTAGTCCTCGACCTCCGACACGGCGGCCCTGGCGACGTTGGTCAGGGAGACCGGCATGCGCCAGGCGCGGCCGGGAGCCGCACCGGAGAGGATGATCAGGCTCTCGGCGTGACGTCGCATGCGGGTGGTGAGGTGGTCCAGACGGAACAGGTCGCTCAGTTCGTCGGGGTCGTCGGAGCGCCGTTCCATGCTGTCCAGGAGACTCAGCTGGCGGTGCACGAGCACCTGGCTGCGGCGGGCGAGATTGACGAAGACACCGGAGATGCCGCCGGCGAGTTCGGCTCGCTCCACGGCCGCGGTCAGGGCGGCTCGGTGCACGGTGGTCAGGGCCTCTGCGACCTGCCCGGCCTCGTCCTCCGCGGGTGGTCCGGCCGGGGCCTCGGCCTGGATGTCGATCTCCTCGCCCGCCCGCAGTCTCCGCATGGCCTCCGGGAGTTTGCGGCGCGCGATCTCCAGGGCGTCGTTGCGCAGGCTCACGAGTTCCACCACCAGCGCGCGTCCGATCCGGACGGAGATGACGAGTGAGGCGGCCACGGCGGCGAGACCGAAGAGCACGGCGGCGCCAGCGGGGCTGAACGCGCCGTGGGTGACCGGGTCCGCGCTGCCGGCCACGGCTCGGCCCGCGTCGGTCGCGATGGCCCGCATTCCGTCCTGCACGCGCGCGTGGGCGGCGTTCCAGGCGGCCTGCGGTGCCGCGTCGGCCGGCTTCGTTCGCGGCCCGGAGCGGAGAACCCCGTCCTCTGCGGCGACCAGGGCGGTGTAGGAGCCGCTGTCGGCGAGGTGGCCCCAGTCGGCACGCTGGGTGCCGGGCAGGTCGGCGACGGCCGTGTCGGTGAGGGTACGGCGTGCGTCCACGGCGGCTCCGAACAGCCGCAGCCGGTCGCCCTGCAGCGATCCCGCCGCCCGCGCTCCGCTCAGGACGGCGTCCTCCTGGGCGAGCGCCTCGGCGGCCCGGGAGAATTCGAGGAGCACGCGCGCGTGCGGGCCGACGTCGGACTGCTGGATGCCGGTGAGGGCGCCGTCCACGGCGAAGGCCGCCCCGATGATCTTCGTGTACTGCGCGAACGCCTCGTCCCAGCCGGTCGTGTGGTCGAGCACTGCGGTGCGCAGTGAGCGCAGGTGCTCGGCGCCGGTGACGAACGCGCTGAGGCGTCCGGAGACGCCCCCGGGCAGTTCCTCGCCGTCGGCGACCGTGCTGTCGCCGAGCCGCAGCCGGTCCACGGCGCGGTCGGTGCGAGCCGCCAGGCCCTGGAGGTCGTTGCCGTCCGTCGCGCCCGGGGCGCCGGCGTAGCGCACGGCCGCGGTGCGCTCGGCCTGGAGAGCGGCGACGGCGGCGGCCACCGGGGTGCGCAGATCGGCGTCGACCTGCTGGGACAGGCGCAGCCCGGCGATGTCCTGGGCGGTGCTGACAGTGGCGTACGCCCACAGGGCGAGCAGGGAGACGACGGGGACCATGAGCAGGCTGACGACCTTGGCGCGTACGGTCCGTGGCCGCAGACGCCGGCTCTTCACGCGCGCGCGAGCTTGGTCCGGGCCGGTTCCTCCCGGGAGGCGGGTGTCCTCCTCGGCGGGTGGCCCGGCGTGCGCGCGGCGGCCGCGCGGGGGGCGCCCCGGGGCGGCGTTCTCGGTGGTTCGGGGTGGGCGCATGGCCTCCTCGCTCGGGACGTGGGTCGGGGGCGCTCGGGCGGCTCCCGCTAGCGGGCGGCGCTCTCGACGGGCCGCTGGGCGGAAACGGACGCCTGGCGCTCGTCCGCCGTGGGCGAGAGGGCGACGAAGGCCGCGGTGATGAAGAGGTAGGACCCGAGACCGACGGCGAGGGGGAAGATGAACTGCATCGCCGTGGCCCCGGGCAGGACCTGGGGGGACGGGTGCACCCGCACGCTCACCGCGAACATCCCGGTGTAGTGCATGCTGCTGACGGCCGCCCCCATGACGAGAGAGGCTGCGGTCACCGCGCGCGGCGACCTGATGTTGAGTCCGGCCCACAGGGCCGCGGTCGCCGCCACCACGGCGATCAGCACCGACACCGCGACGAGGACGGGGTCGTATCCGACGTCGCCGTGCAGCCGGACGGCCGCCATGCCCAGGTAGTGCATGCTGGCGACGCCCACACCGGTGGCGAGTCCGCCGAGCACGAGGGCGCGGTTGCGGTCCCGGCTGTAGCCGACGACGAAGACGCCGGCGCAGACCACGCACACGGCGACGAGCAGGCTGAGGATGGTCAGCGGCACGTCGTAGCGGATGTCGGTGCCGCTGACGCGGAAGCCGAGCATGGCCACGAAGTGCATGGTCCAAATACCCGTCCCGATCGCGGAGGCGGCGGTGACGAGCCAGTTGCGGCGCGAGCGGCCGGTGGTGGCGAGCGCGCGGACGGTGCAACGCAGTCCGAGTGCGGCGCCTGTGCAGGCCATGACGTACGACAGCACGGGGGTCAGCCAGCCGAAAGCGGCGTGGTCCAGGTGTCCCATGGCCCCGGGACGCTAGCCGGGGCGGGGGCGCACAAGGGGGGCGCATTTCGAAAGGTGTTGGAATATGACACAGCGATGCGACGGAACGATCGCATCCGGCTCGAACGTGCGCACAGAGGCATCCCTCGTGACGGTGAGGAATCATGCGGAACATGAGCGACGACCACACACACGTCCAGGAGTTCTTTGCCGCCCGGGCCGCCGACTGGGACAACAGGTTCCCGGACGACGCTCCCGCGTTCGCGGCCGCCGTCGCCGCACTCGGGCTGCGAGCGGGTGACCGCGTATTGGACGCTGGCTGCGGAACAGGCCGCGCCCTGCCGCCGCTACGGGTCGCCGTGGGCCCCTCAGGGGTGGTGCTGGGCGCCGACCTGACCCCGGCGATGCTCGCGGCCGCCGTACGGGCGGGCAGGGCGCGTGAAGGGCTGCTGCTGCTCGCCGACGTGGCCGCGCTCCCGCTGCGCCCGGCATCCCTCGACGCCGTGTTCGCCGCCGGCCTGATCGCTCACCTGCCGCACCCGGTGGACAACCTGCGGGAGCTGGCCCGGGTGGTACGGCCGGGCGGGGCGCTCGCGCTGTTCCACCCCATCGGCCGCGCGGCCCTCGCCGCGCGCCAGGGACGGCAGCTCACGCCCGAGGATCTGCGGGCCGAGCCCAACCTCCGGCCGCTGCTCGCCCGTTCGGGGTGGCGCATGACGTCGTACACCGACGAGGACGCCCGCTTCCTCGCGCTCGCCGTGCGCGAGAGCTGAGGGCCGGGGAGGGTCAGACCCGTCCGGCGACGGCGGCCGCGAAGGCGTCGAGGGTGTCGAACATGACGTTGTGCCCGGCGTCTCGCACCGTCAGCACCCGCACCCCGGCGGCTTCCAGCCGCTCCCTGCCCGCGAGTTCACCGCTCCGCCCGCCCTGAGGTAGACGCGGTCGACGTCCAGGCCCTCCAGGACCGTGCGCATCACGGGGTCGGATCCCCGTCTCAGGGCGACGGCGCTGCGGTGCAGTGCGCGCGGGTCTGCCAGCCGCATGGTGGCCGCCCAGAGCGGACCGACGTTCTCCAGCACGCGCGCGTACTCGTTCTCGACGAACTCGTCCTCTCCGTGGGCGGCGATTCTGCTGCTGCCGGCGGTCCACGGCGGGGAGGCGTCCAGGTTGGCCTCGGCGAGGACCAGCCGGGAGACGAGGTCGGGCCGTCGGCGCGCGAGCACGATGGCGACCGCGCCGCCCATGCTGTGCGCGATCAGCTCCGCACGCGCGACTCCCGCCTCGTCCAGCGCCGCCGCGACCGCTTCGGCGTGCTCCTCCAGCGTGTATCCGAAGTGCCGGGGCCGGTCGCTGATGCCGTGTCCACCGACGAGAACCAGTGGTTCACCCTGCTGGCGTTCCTGCGGCATCTCAGGAACCCAGCGGCCCAGGCCGTCGTGCTGCGCCGCCGGCTGGCGTTCCTCGAGGAACCGGCGAGCTTCTTCTACGACGGCGACCGGCCGCTCGCCGCCGAGGAACTCAACGACCCGTTCCGGCGCGGGATCCTCACCATCGCGCGTGCCACGAGCCGGGCCGAACTCACCTGGCTGCGCGACACCCTCGCCTCACTCGAGGGGGCCGACCGCTGAGACGAACCGGTGCCACACCGGGCGACCGCGCGGCACTGGAAGCGGCACTGGAGCCGGCCAGACCCGATGTGGCCGCCCGTATGCCCCCGCTCGACGGATCCGCTTCAGCCCTCGACGCTCTTCACCGCGTCGTCCCTCTTCTGCTGTCGAAGCTCCAACTCTACGTTGAGTGGAAGTAGATGAGCGATCGGCAACAACCCCGTACCTGGGGAGGAGGGTGGTCCCGTGTTCGACACGATCCGCGCATACGCCGCCAGACTCCGCACCTCCACGCCCGCACAGCCGGCGGGCGCTCGACAGAGGCGCGCACACAACTTGTTCGAAGCGGCGGCCGTCTATGTGGCGGCCCGGGTGGAGGACGACCAGGACGGCGCCGACGAGGCCGCGGCCTGGGTGTCGCCGGAGGCGCTGTCGTTCGGCGTGAGCGAACTGGCCTGCCGGGCGGTCGTCACGCTGGCCCGGGAGCGGGGCGAGTCGCCGGGTGCGGTGGCCCGGGATCTCCTCGGCCTGCCCGCCGCGTGAGGAAGTCCCGTGGAGACTGTGGCCGTTTCGCCCCCGTCCAGGTGGAAACCTGCAGGTCCGCGTGGTGTGCGGAGTCGTGACAAGGGCCTTCCCGCCGCACTAGGGTGCGCGCCGATGGACGAACCACTGGGGAGGCAGGGATGGCCGGGCCGGACGATGAGGCCGTCGCCGCCGCGGACGATGCGCTGTATGTGCTGACGGCGGTACTGATGACGCCGGCGCAGTTCCCGAGCGTGCTGGGCGACGACTACCCGGAGGCGTGCGCGACGCTGGGGCTCGCCCCCCTCGCCGACGGGTACGGCCTGGTGCTGGGGCAGGACGGGGACGGCGCGCGCTGGACGGTCGTCATCGACGACGTCTCGCTGGTCGCCGTGGCGATCGCGTCCTGGGACTGCGGCATGGAGTACGAGCTGTCGCCGGACGAGCGCGCCGTCGTGACCGCCCTGCCGGGCTGGCCCCTGGCCGTGGCCGTCGCGGCACCCGGCGTCCCGGCCCCGCACGACCCCGGGCCCGACGCGGCGGACCGTCCCCCGCTGAGCCCCCCGGACACCAGCACCTGGGGTCCGGCCCAGCGCCGTCTCGGCGCCGACGAGATCGCCCTGCAGTGGACGGCGTGGCGGCAGCAGATCAACGACGACGAGTTCGCCAGGCCGGGCGACCGCACCCAGGCCGCCGAACCCTCCCCGGAACGCGCCGAGGTGGGTACGGGGAGCGCGCCGAAGGGCGGACACCGGGGCGTCAGGCGGGTGCTCGCTGAAGCGCGCGCCTATGTCGACTCGCCGCCGCCGCTCGGCCGTGTGCGCTCCTCGTTCGCCCCCGGCGACGCCCGCACGCTGCGCGCCGACGGCCCGGGCTGGTCGATCGTGGCCCGCACCGACGACATCGCGTTCGTCCTGCTCGACGACGAGCCGGGCGAGGTGCTGCCGATCGGCCGCGGCCCCGAGCTGCCGGGGCTGCTGGAGGCGCTCGACAAGATGGCCGTACGGCCCATCTGAGCCGATCCGCGCCCGCCCGTCGGGGGCCGTGCCTCCGCGGAGGCACGGCCTCCGACGGCTCCGCGGCTCCCTACGAGGCCCCGGCGGCGTGCCAGGCCGGGCGCGGTGATCGACGGCCCGCCCGCCGTCGCCTCAGCGGCCGACTTCCTTGCGGCTGATCCGGCGGAGCCTGCGCCGCTGCGAGGGGTCCAGCGTCAGGTACGCGGCCACGGGAACCCCCACGACGATCAGGAACGTCACCCACCAGGGCAGCCATATCAGCAGGATCAGACCGACCGCCACGCCCCCTGCGGCGATCTTCGCGTTCTTGGACATGAGCGTCGCCTCCTTCGCGGCCACTGCCGCTCTCTGCACTGAAAACGGCTTCCCGCTCGCCGCGGTTCCGGGCCTCGCCCCTGAGACATCCCTGAGGCACGCCCCCTAATGGTCCGACGACCCAACGTCGGACCACCCATCGATCGACCGGCTTCCGTCGAACAGATTGTGAAGCGGAAGAGGTCACGGCGCCAGCGTTGCGAAGCCCTCTCCGCCGAGTGCGTCCCGCGACGGCACGAGGCCGGGCAGGCATGACCCGCCGCGGGGTGAGGCGCGGCGGGGTGAGGCGCGGCGGGGTGAGGCGCAGGACGCTGTGAAAGGACCGGGGGTGGCACGAGCTCGTGCCACCCCCGGTCCTTTCACAGCGTCCTGCGCGCGTGGACGTCAGCCTCGCGCCCCCAGCAGGTGGTCCATCGCCAGCTGGTCGAGCTGCTCGAACGCCATGCCACGTGCGGCGGCCGCCTCCACGTCGAAGTTCTCGAACGCCGTGCGGTCGGCGAGCAGGGCCTGGAGGCCGTCGCCCGCGGTCGGCCGGGCCAGCTGGTCCAGACGCGCGGCGCGCAGCGCCTCCTGCACCTCCGGGTCGGCCCGGAAGGCTGCGGCACGCTCCTTGAGGATCAGGTAGTTGCGCATGCAGCCGGCCGCCGACGCCCACACACCGTCGAAGTCCTCGGTCCGCGGCGGCTTGAAGTCGAAGTGCCGCGGTCCTTCGTAGCCGGCGGTCTCCAGGAGGTCGACCAGCCAGAACGCAGCCCGCAGGTCGCCCGCGCCGAACCGCAGGTCCTGGTCGTACTTGATGCCGGACTGGCCGTTGAGGTCGATGTGGAAGAGCTTGCCCGCCCACAGGGCCTGAGCGATGCCGTGCGGGAAGTTCAGGCCGGCCATCTGCTCGTGACCGACCTCCGGGTTGACGCCGTACAGCTCGGGCCGCTCCAGGCGCTCGATGAACGCCAGGGCGTGGCCGACGGTGGGCAGCAGGATGTCGCCGCGGGGCTCGTTGGGCTTGGGCTCGATGGCGAAGCGGAGGTCGTAGCCCTGCTCGGTGACGTACTCGCCGAGCAGGTCGAAGGCCTCCTTCATGCGGTCCAGGGCGACGCGCACGTCCTTGGCCGCACCGGACTCGGCGCCTTCACGGCCGCCCCAGGCGACATACGTCCGGGCGCCGAGCTCGGCCGCCAGGTCGATGTTGCGGATCGTCTTACGCAGCGCGTAGCGGCGGACGTCCCGGTCGTTGGCGGTGAAGGCGCCGTCCTTGAAGACGGGGTGCGTGAAGAGGTTCGTGGTGGCCATCGGGACCGTCATGCCGGTGGCGTCCAGGGCCTGGCGGAACCGCTTGATGTGCGACTCGCGCTCGGTGTCCGAGGAGCCGAAGGGGATCAGGTCGTCGTCGTGGAAGGTCACTCCGTGGGCGCCGAGCTCGGCCAGGCGCTGCACCGACTCGACCGGGTCGAGGGCACGGCGGGTGGCGTCGCCGAACGGGTCCCTCCCCTGCCAGCCGACGGTCCACAGGCCGAAGGTGAACCTGTCGTCGGGGGTGGGCTGGTAGCTCATGCGGTGGCTCCTCAGTGCGTTCGACTATTTCGTCATGGCCGTTTACAAATTAGTATGCGGGCGCACGCCTGGGAAGAGACAAGATGACTTTTGAGAGCCGCGGAGCAGGGAGAGTCCGATGTCAGCAGCCGAGGGTCCGCTCGTCGTCGGCGTGGACACGTCCACCCAATCCACGAAGGCCCTGGTCGTCGACGCGGCCACCGGGCAGGTGGTGGCGAGCGGCCAGGCGCCGCACAGCGTCACCTCCGGCGCGGGCCGGGAGAGCGACCCGCGCCAGTGGTGGGACGCCCTGTGCGAGGCGCTGCGCCAGTGCGGCGACGCCGCCCACGAAGCGGCCGCCGTGTCGATCGGCGGCCAGCAGCACGGCCTGGTGACGCTCGACGAGCACGGCGAGCCGGTGCGCCCGGCGCTGCTCTGGAACGACGTCCGCTCGGCGCCGCAGGCCCGCCGGCTGGTGGAGGAGCTCGGCGGTCCGAAGGGCTGGGCGGAGCGGACCGGGAGCGTGCCCGGCGCCTCGTTCACGGTCACGAAGTGGGCGTGGCTGGCCGAGCACGAGCCCGAGGCGGTCCGCGCGACCAGGGCGGTGCGGCTCCCCCACGACTACCTCACGGAGCGCCTGACCGGGCAGGGCACCACCGACCGCGGCGATGCCTCCGGCACCGGCTGGTGGGCCTCCGGCACGGAGCGGTACGACGACGAGACGCTCGCGCACATCGGGCTCGACCCCGCGCTGCTGCCCCGGGTGGTGCGGCCGGGCGAAGTCGCCGGAACCGTGCGCGACAGCCATGACCTGCCGTTCTCCAAGGGCACGCTGGTGGCCCCCGGCACCGGCGACAACGCTGCCGCCGCCATGGGCCTAGGACTGCGGCCGGGCACCCCGGTGCTGAGCCTCGGCACGTCCGGCACGGTGTACGCGGTCTCCCGGCACCGCCCGGCCGATCCGACCGGCACGGTGGCGGGCTTCGCCGACGCGCACGGGGACTGGCTGCCCCTGGCCTGCACCCTGAACTGCACGCTCGCCGTGGACCGTGTCGCCGCCCTGCTGGGCCTGGACCGCGAGGCCGTGGCGCCCGGCGGCTCGGTGACCCTGCTGCCGTACCTGGACGGCGAGCGCACCCCGAACCTCCCGCACGCCTCCGGGCTGCTGCACGGTCTGCGCCACGACACCACCGGGGGCCAGCTGCTGCAGGCCGCGTACGACGGCGCGGTGCACGCGCTGCTCGGCGCCCTCGACCTGGTCCTCGACGAGGACGCGGACCGCTCGAGCCCCCTGCTGCTGATCGGTGGCGGCGCGCGGGGCACGGCCTGGCAGCAGACCGTGCGCCGGCTGTCGGGGCGTCCTGTCCAGGTACCCGAGGCGCGGGAACTGGTCGCCCTGGGCGCGGCGGCCCAGGCGGCCGGGCTGCTGAGCGGCGAGGACCCGGCGGCCGTGGCCCGCCGCTGGAACACGGCCGCGGGCCCGGTACTGGAGGCCGTGCGACGGGACGAGGAGACACTGGCCCGGATCAGCGGGGTACTCTCCGACGCGGCCCCACTGCTGGAGCGGGGGACGGACGCCCGCTGAGCCGCACGGCCCAGCCCCGGACCAGGAATCGACGGAGGCATGACCGCACCGCTGCACGAGGCCCGTCCACCGGGCGCGGGCCGGCCACTGCCGGACACCCAGCAGGGCATGCGCCGGCGCAACCTCGCCCGGGTGATGCACGCCGTCAGCGCCGAGGGTTCGCTGTCGCGGGCCGCGGTGGCCTCGCGCATAGGGCTGACGCGGGCGGCGGTGTCGACCCTGGTGGACGAGCTGATCCGCTCCGGACTGCTGGAGGAACTGGGCCCCGAGCGGCCCGGCCGGGTGGGCCGACCCGGATCGGCACTGGCGGTGAGTGGCCGTGGCCCCGCCGGTATCGGCGCGGAGATCGGCGTCGACCACCTCGCCGTGTGCGCGGTCGACCTGCGCGGCGCGGTCCGCGCGCGTGCCGTACGGCACGGCGGCAACCGGGGCCGCGCGCCCGAACCGGTGATCGAGGAGCTGACGGCGCTGGTGCGCCGGGTCGTCGCGGAGGCCGAGCGGGAGGAACTGTGGCCCGCGGGGCTCGCCGTCGCGGTGCCCGGCCTGGTAGCGAGGGACGGTCGTACGGTCGTACGCGCCCCCAACCTCGACTGGCGCGACACCGACCTCGGCGCCCTGCTGCCCGGCGGATGGCCGCTGACCGTGGGCAACGAGGCCAACTTCGGTGCCCTCGCCGAGTTGTGGCTCGGCAAGGGCACCCCGCCCGACTTCCTGCACGTGTCGGCCGAGATCGGCATCGGCGCCGCGGTCGTCGTCGCCGGACAGCTCCTGCACGGGACCAGGGGGTTCGCGGGCGAGCTGGGCCATGTACCCGTGCGGCCCGACGGGCCCGCCTGCCCGTGCGGTGGCCGTGGCTGCCTGGAGCAGTACGCGGGCGAGGAGGCGGTGCTCCGCGCGGCGGGCCTGGAACCGCGGGAGGACCTGGTCGGTCTGCTCGCGGAACGCGCCGAGGACGGCGACGAGGCCGTACGAGCGGCGCTGCGCGACGCCGGTAAGGCGCTCGGCATAGCCCTGACCGGAGCGGTGAACCTGCTCGACCCCGAGACCGTGGTCCTGGGCGGTGCCCTGGCAGGGCTCTCGCCCTGGCTGCTGCCCACCCTGGAAGCGGAGTTGACGGGCCGCACCGCCGGTCCGGCCTGTCCGGTGACGGTGTCCCGGCTGGGCCCCGAGGGCCCCCTGCTCGGCGCCGCGCACTCGGTCGTCCGGGCGGTACTGGACGATCCGGCGGCGGTGGCGGAACGATCCTGACGGCACTTCTCGCGCCGATCCGTGAACCGGGGGGAGACCGGATGACCGACTAGGTGCCGCGTGCGGACTGGATCAGGACTCAACCCCGGGCGCTGCTCGCCTCGTGCGTGATCATGCTGGACGAGCGGGATCGCGTCCTGCTGCTCCGCTACGGCCCGGGCGGTCCCGTCGCCGGACCATGGTGGCTGCCCGGCGGGATGCTGGATCACGGCGAGGATCCCTGGACGGCCGCGCGCCGGGAGATGCGCGAGGAGACCGGCATCGAGATCGGCCCGGTGCCCGCGCTGCTCGGAGTGGACCACCGAGTGGACGTGCTCGGCACCGGACCGGTCCTCGACTGCTTCTTCCACGGCGGCACCCTGGCCCGCGACGCCCGTGTGCGGCTCAGCGCGGAGCACGACCGTCACGGCCTGTTCGCGCCCGATGAACTGGACGGGCTGCCCCTCGCCGCGAAACGCGGCACGCTGACCGCGCTGTGCGCGGCGGCCAGGAACGGCAGTGCGGTGTACCTGCGGGAGGGCGAACCGCTCTGACGGGGCGGAGCCCCTTGCCGGGCCCGCCGTCGCCGCTGACCGGAAGGGGGCGGGGACCCCGGCCGCCCCGCCGGAGAGACCGGTCTTCGCCCGAATGGGTGGCCGAGTTGTCCACAGGCCTCCGTTTGTCCCCGGAAGTGCGGCGCACCCTTCTGCCCAACCCGCCCGCGCCGTACCGTGATTCGCACGAGACGGGACTGCCGGGCCGTCAGATCCGGCACACCGTCCGCGCGATGAAAGGGACACACGCACGTCGGACGGCAGTGGACTGACACGTATCGGGGGACGCATGCACGGGGAGACGACCGGGCTCTTGCGCCGCGACGCCATCGGGCTTCGCGAGGTCCTGTTCCAGAGCATCACGGCGATGGCGCCGGCCGCCGCGGTGGCCGCGTCGATTCCGTCCGGCGCCGCCTTCGCGGGCGGCAGCCTGCCGCTGGCGGTGCTGGTAGCCCTGGTGGCATGCCTCTTCACCGCCTCATGCGTCGCGGAACTCGCGCGGGAGCTGCCCGCGGCCGGCTCGGTCGCCACCTACACGGCCCGCGGACTGCACCCGGCAGTCGGCTTCCTGGTCGGCTGGGGCTACGTCTTCGTGGAGATGCTGGTCCCCCCGTTGCTGCTCCTGCAGCTGGGCTTCACGGTGGCGGGCACCCTGCACGACGAATGGTCCTCGTACCCGGTGGATCTGTGGTGGCCGTGGTCCCTGGCGGGCACCGTGGTGATCGCCGTCGCCGGATACCTCGGCGTCCGCGCCTCGGCCCGCTTCGGCACGGTGCTCGGCGTCTTCGAGGTTCTCGTCCTCCTGGTGTTCGCCGTGCTGCTCATCGCCAAGGCCGGTGGCGCCAACACCCTGTCGGTCTTCGGCACTTCCCACACCGCGCACGGGTACGGCGGAGTCGGTGGCGTGTTCGCGGGGTCCGTGTACACCGTGCTGGCGTTCGCCGGGTTCGAGGCGGCGGCACCGCTCGCCGAGGAGACGCGTGAACCTCATCGGACGATGCATCGCGCGGTCCTCGGCGCCGCCCTCGGCATCGGCCTGTTCTATGTGATCACCACCTATGCCATGACCGTCTACTTCGGCCCCGACCGCTTCGCCGGGTTCGGAGCGTCGGGCAAGGCGTCCTGGGAGGGAGTCGCCCGGGCCTCGTTCGGCCTCTTCTGGGTGCTGGTGTTCCTCGCGGTGGTCAACTCCACCATCGCCAACGCCAACGCCTGCGCGAACGTGTCGACCCGCACGGCCTTCGCCCTGGCCCGCATCCGGGTCCTGCCCCGGCTGCTCGCCACGCTCCATCCCCGGCACCGCTCCCCCGTGGCGGGCATCGCGGTGCAGACCGTCGTGGCGGTCGCCGCCGTGCTGGGACTGGGTTTCGGCTACGACCCGCAGACCGCCTTCCTGCTCCTCGCCACGGTAATCGTCACCGTCGTCATCGGCGTCTACATCGTGGTGAACCTCGCCTGCGCCGGCTACTTCCTGCGGGCCGGACGGGACGCCTTCAAGCCCGTACGGCATCTGCTGTTCCCGGTGCTGGGAATCGCGGCCTTCGTGCCCGCGCTGCTGACGGCCGCCGGGCTCCCGGTGTTCGACTTCGTGACCGAGCTGACCCCGCCGGTGTCCTACGCGGGCCCCGTCGTCGGCGTCTGGATGGCGGCGGGCGTGGTCGTGCTCATCCTGCTGATGCGCCGTCACCCGGCGCGAATAGCGGAGACCGCGCGGGTGCACGTCGACGAGTACGACCCCGCCCATCACCGCCAGGACGGAACCGTGCCCCGCTGACCCGCGACCGCACCCGGAACGGCGCGGCTCCGCGGGACCCGAACGGCCCCACCCCACGACCCCGGCCCACGTATTACACGTACAGGACCACCCGGGCAGTCCGGCCACCGCACCACCCGTGCTCGAAGACCGCCCCGCCAGAAGGGACCCATGTCACGATGACCGACCCCCGGATCCTCACCGTGCGCCCGGAGCCGGACCAGTACGCCTGGACGTTCGGCGGGGCGGCGCCCCTGGCGCGGATCGCGCCCGGCACGGTGCTCGACCTGTACACGGAGGACTGCTTCGCCGGCCGGGTCCGCTCCGAGAAGGACCTGGTGTCCGAGGTGTGCGAGTTCCCGTTCCTCAACCCCCAGACCGGCCCCTTCCACATCGAGGGGGCCGAACCCGGCGACACCGTGGCCGTGCACTTCGTCTCGGTCGAACCGGCCCGTGACTGGGCCGCGTCCACGACGGTCCCCCTCTTCGGCGCGCTCACCTCCACGCATGCCACGGCCACCCTCCAGCCGCCGCTGCCGGAGCGGGTGTGGATCTGGCAACTCGACCTCGCACGGCGCACCGCACTCTTCCAGGCACGGGACAGCGACATCGAGGTGGAGCTGCCCCTCGACCCGATGCACGGCACGGTGGGCGTGGCGCCCGCCGGTCTCGAAGTCCGCTCGGCGCTGGTCCCGGACGCGCACGGCGGGAACATGGACACCCCGGAGATGCGGGCGGGGGTCACCTGCTACCTCGGGGTGAACGTCGAGGGCGCCCTGCTCAGCCTCGGCGACGGGCATGCCCGTCAGGGGGAGGGCGAGACCTGCGGGGTGGCCGTGGAGTGCGCGATGAACACCGTGGTGATCGTGGACCTCCTCAAGGACGTGGCCACCCCCTGGCCCCGGATCGAGTCGGACACGCACATCGTCTCGACCGGCTCGGCCCGCCCGTTGGAGGACGCGTTCCGGATATCGCAGCTGGACATCGTGCAGTGGCTGGTGCGCGACTACGGGTTCAGTGAGCTGGACGCGTACCAATTCGCAACCCAGGCCGTCGAATCGCCGTTGGCCAACGTGTGCGACGCGAACTACACGTGCGTGGCCAAGCTCCGCAAGGAGTGGCTGCCCGCCCGGGAGACCTACCGCGGTGTGCACGCCCGGCTGCGGGAGACCGCACGGGCCCTGCGCCACTGACGGCTCCGCGGGCCCTGCGCCACCGACACCTCCCGCACCGCCGACGCCTCCCCCGCAGCTGACGCCTTCTCCACCCCCGACGCCTCCAGCGCACCGTCCGGAGCCCCCCACTTCCCGACTCCGCGACTCCCCCGCATCAGAAAGGCATCCCGCCCATGGACATGGACCTGAACCAGGCGAAGCCGCGCCTCAGCAGACGGCGGCTCCTGAAGGGCGCGGCCCTCGCCGCCGTACCGTACGCGCTGCTCACCGACCCGAGTGCCCGTGCGCAGACCGCTTCCGTCGACTACCCGCCCGCCGAGTGGCAGCCGGCGAGCGCCTCCAACTACACGTCGGCCGGCCGGCCCGCCGAGTACACCGTGGATCGCGTGATCATCCACGTGACGCAGGAGACGTACGGCAACACGCTGTCCATCTTCGCGAACCCGCAGAAGAAGGTGTCCGCGCACTATCTGGTCCGTTCGGTGGACGGGCACGTCGCCCAGTGCGTGCACGAGGCCGACATCGCCTGGCACGCCGGCAACTGGGGCTACAACACCCGCAGCATCGGCATCGAGCACGAGGGCTGGGTGGACCGGCCCGCCTACTTCACCAACGCGCTCTACGAGCAGTCGGCGCAGCTCACGGCGGCGATCTGCGACAAGTACGACATCGCCAAGGACAGGGAGCACATCATCGGCCACTATCAGGTGCCCGGCACCGACCACACCGACCCGGGCCCGGGCTGGGACTGGGTCCGCTACATCAGAATGGTCAATTTCGCCTGACGCAGGGCCGGCGACGTCGAACCGGTTGTCCGCGCGGACACGGCGCGTGACGATGGACCCGGCCATGGCACCGCCCATCGCCGGAGCATCACCGCCGTATCAGCGCGCATCACCGACCTGCCCCCTCGGAGGAGGCCGAGTTGACCGATCCGTGGGTGGCCCTGGAGCCCGGGGCCGACCCCGCCGAGCACGTCCGGGCGCTGCGCCGGGCGCACGAGACGTTCACCACGGCGGGTACGGTGCCGCGACCGGTGCGGTCGGTGGTGGCGGAGTCGTGGCGGCGCAGCGCTCGGGCCGGGGTCGGCCCGGACGGCACCGCGAGCGTGGAGCTGACCGAGGGCGACCTCGGCGCCTATCGGGCGGAGCATCCGCTCGCCCGGGTGATGCCGCTGTTCCGGGAGCTGATGGGCACGTTCGCCGCGGACGGCGAGCACCTGCTCGCCGTGTGCGACACGCACGGCAGGCTGCTGTGGGTGGAGGGGCATCCGGCGACCAGGCGCCTGGCGGACGGGATGAACTTCGTTCCGGGTGCGCGCTGGTCGGAGACGGCGGTGGGCACCAACGCTCCGGGGACCGCGGTCGCCGTGGACCGGCCGGTGCAGGTGTTCGCGGCCGAGCACTTCATACGGCGGGTGCAGCCGTGGACGTGCGCGGCCGCCCCGGTGCACGATCCGCGCACCGGCCGGGTTCTGGGCGCCGTCGACATCACCGGCGGGGACGGGTTGGCCCACCCGCACAGCCTCGGCTTCGTGCAGGCGGTGGCGCGGGCCGCCGAGGCCCAGCTCGCGCTGCTCGCCCCTCCCCAGCGTGCCGCGGACACGGCGTTCCTGAGCGTGCTCGGGCGGGACGAGGCCGAGCTCGTCCTGGCGGGGCGGCGGATCAGGCTCAGCCGTCGGCACAGCGAGATCGTCCTGCTGCTGTCCCGGCATCCCGAGGGGCTGACCGGTGACGAGCTGCTGTGCGCGCTGTACGCCGACGAGTCGGTGACCCCCGTGACGCTGCGGGCAGAACTGGCCCGGCTGCGCAGGCTGCTGGGTCCGGGCCTGCTCGCCTCCCGGCCGTACCGGCTGACGGCCGCGGTCGAGTCGGACGCGACGGTGGTGGAGCGGCGGCTGGAGTCGGGCGGGCTCACCGTGGCGGCGGAGGCGTACACCGGCCCGCCGCTGCCCGGTTCGCGGGCCCCGGCGATCGTCCGGCTGCGGGAGCGTCTCGCCGAGGAGCTGCGGACGGCGCTGATCGCGCACCGCGACCCCGACCTGCTGGCGCACTGGGCGCACGCGCCATGGGGCGAGGACGACGTCGAGGTGTGGCGGGCGCTCGCCGCGGTGCGTCCCACAGCCCCCGCACGGGCCCGGCTGGCCGCGCTGGAGGCCGAGTTGGCGGCACCGGCCGGCCGGGCGGTGCCCCGGACCTGCAGCGCAACGTGGTTGCAACGTCGGCCCGTCTAGCCTCTCGCCGAATGCTGCCCAAGGGCGGGCAGCGCTGCACCGGGAGGCAGACCAGCATGACTCGTTACGCGGCGCCGGGAACCGAGGGCGCGATCGTCTCCTACCAGGCGCGCTATGACCACTTCATCGGTGGCGAGTACGTGCCGCCGGCGCGCGGGCAGTACTTCGAGAACCCGTCGCCGGTCAACGGGCAGCCGTTCACCGAGATCGCGCGCGGCACCGCGGAGGACGTCGAGCGGGCGCTGGACGCGGCGCACGAGGCCGCTCCCGGGTGGGGACGTACGTCGGTGACGGAGCGCTCCGACATCCTGCTGAAGATCGCCGACCGCATGGCGGCCAACCTGGAGGCGCTCGCGGTCGCGGAGAGCTGGGAGAACGGCAAGCCGGTGCGGGAGACGCTGGCGGCCGACATCCCGCTGGCGATCGACCACTTCCGCTACTTCGCGGGGGCGATCCGGGCGCAGGAGGGGTCGCTGGGCGAGATCGACGACGACACGGTGGCGTACCACTTCCACGAGCCGCTCGGGGTCGTCGCGCAGATCATCCCGTGGAACTTCCCGATCCTGATGGCGACCTGGAAGCTGGCGCCCGCGCTGGCGGCGGGGAACGCGGTCGTCATCAAGCCCGCCGAGCAGACCCCGGCCTCCATCCACTTCTGGATGAGCCTGATCGCGGACCTGCTGCCGCCGGGCGTGGTGAACATCGTCAACGGCTTCGGGGTGGAGGCCGGCAAGCCGCTGGCGTCCAGCCCCCGGGTGGCGAAGGTGGCGTTCACCGGGGAGACCACGACCGGGCGGCTGATCATGCAGTACGCCTCGGAGAACATCAAGCCGGTCACCCTCGAACTCGGCGGCAAGTCGCCGAACATCTTCTTCGACGACGTCTGGGCGCACGACGACGACTTCCGGGACAAGGCGCTCGAAGGCTTCACGATGTTCGCGCTCAACCAGGGCGAGGTGTGCACCTGCCCGTCCCGTGCGCTGGTCCAGCGCGGCCACTACGCCGAGTTCCTGCAGGCGGCGGTCGAGCGCACCCGGGCGATCAAGCCGGGGCACCCCCTCGACACCGACACGATGATCGGCGCGCAGGCGTCCAACGACCAGTTGGAGAAGATCCTCTCCTACTTCGACATCGGCCGGCAGGAGGGCGCGAAGGTCCTCACGGGTGGTGAGCGCATCGAGTACGACGGCGAACTGAAGGGCGGCTACTACGTCCAGCCCACCATCTTCGAGGGCGACAACCGCATGCGGATCTTCCAGGAGGAGATCTTCGGCCCCGTGGTCTCGGTGGCGTCCTTCGACGACTTCGACGACGCCATCAAGATCGCCAACGACACGCTGTACGGGCTCGGCGCGGGCGTGTGGACGCGGGACATCAACAACGCCTACCGCGCGGGCCGCGCCATCCAGGCGGGCCGTGTGTGGACCAACTGCTACCACGCGTACCCCGCGCACGCAGCGTTCGGCGGCTACAAGCAGTCCGGCATCGGCCGCGAGACCCACAAGATGATGCTGGAGCACTACCAGCAGACGAAGAACATTCTTTGTTCATACAGCCCTAAGAAACTTGGCTTCTTCTAGAGCCTGAAGTCGGGTTGCCTGGAGGCATCGTTGGACTCCAGGCAACCCGACACGGTAGGTACCTGCTGTAATCAATCGGGTTCTTCGCGTTACCGTCTGGCATCCGAGAGAGTTCCCGCCGGACCAGTCGCGGACCAATAGCGCCGAAGGACATCACTCCACGCGCCGCCCGCTCGCGACCGCAGCGACCCGCCGATACTCGGCAGCGGCGCCCGAACAGCCGGCAGTTGGCGTCTCCGCCCGGGCGGCCAGTACTCCCAGGAGGCCCGAGTCGAGGTGGGCACGCCTGCCGAGCCCGACCGGGTCATCCACTTGGTAAGGGTTGTTGCTCACCAGCACGGCATCCGGCCCGTCCACGGTGAGCGGCCCTGCGCGCACCACCAGCTCCGGTCCCTCGTGGCGGGCCAGGAACTCGGGAAGGATGCGCACTGCCGTGCCGAGTTTGTCGTCCCGATAGGCGGGGTCCTGTACCAGGGCGGCATAGGCGCCGAACGACACGTTGTTGACGAAAACCCGCTGGCCTGCGTATCCCAGGTCCACGTGCAGTTCGACGCCATCCGTGAGGGCCTCCAGCGCGGCCGAAGGGTCCTCACGGTCCAGACCGAGATCCATCGCGAAATGGTTGCGGGTACCCGCCGGAACGACCAGGAGGGCAGGGCGCTCTCCGCAGCCACCTCGGCGACAAGCGCCTGCGTACCGTCTCCGCCGGCCACCCCCAGTAGATCCGCACCGTCCTCCACGGCACGTCGGGCGACAGTCGCCAGGTCCTGGGGCAGGGAATGACCGATCAGGAAAACCTGAGCTCCGAACGCACGTGCTCGTTCCGCGATGCGGAACCGGCTTGCTTTCCCTCCCCCGAACGCGGATTCACGATCAGATAGGGCCGCCGTGCGCCGGTCGTCAGCCGCGACGCCTTCTCGGTCACAGTACGTCCCCGGAAGCCGCATGCGTCAGCCCGGCGCACACCACTGTCGGCAGCGGGACTGCCGCGATCACGCCCGCGGCTGACAGCGCCGCCCCCCGCCGGGCCGACGGTCCGGCGATTGCACCTGCGGCCACCGCAACCATGGCACGTCCTTGGCAGTTACGACCTACGGCATCAGCTTGCGACTCGGCCGGGGCATCCGCACCTGGCGCAAGCACCGCCGCAGCCGGGCACGGCCGCCTCGATGCGACCCGCCGCAGCCCGTGCCAAGGCAGTCAAAGTGCGTCAGCGCGGAAACACCCGGCGAGGAGGTCTTGTCGTTTTCCCGCGACTGGGGCTGGGCACCCGATGACCATGGCGACGCGTCCGGTTCCGGTGCGAACCATCCTCGCCACCATCAGTCTGGTGCTCGCCACCTACGGCCTGCTCGAGCTGGTGGTCCAGGCTCGCCGGGTCCTGATCTGGGCGGTCATCGCGGTGTTCTTGGCCGTCTCACTTCATCCGGCGGTCGAAGCGCTGCAGCGACGGATGCCGCGGTGCCGACGGTCGGTGGCCACCTTGCTGGTCTTCCTTGCCGCGGCCGTGGCCGTCGGCGCAGTGGTCGCCCTGTTCGTCATTCCCCTGGCCCAGGAGGGAAGCCGGTTCGCCGGTCGTCTGCCCGCGATGATCAGGGACGCCCAGGTCGGCCGCGGGCCAGTCGGTAACCTGCTGGAGCGGACGCACGCTCTGCGGTATGTCCATCAGCATCAGGCGCAGATCCGCGCGTTCGCGACTGGGCTGGGCACGCCCGCCTTGAAGTTCATCCGCAGTGCCGCGAGCACCGTGGCAGGCGCTCTCACCATTTTCGTCCTGGCGTATCTGATGGTGCTGGAGGGCCCCAAGGCCGTGGATCGGTCGCTGTCCCTCGTGGACGAGGCGGCCGCGGCCCGGATACGCCGCGTCGGAGCCGCGTGCGCCCGTACCGTCAACGGCTACCTGACCGGAAACTTGCTGATCAGCGTCATCTGCGGGCTCCTGACCTACGTCATGCTTCTGGTTTCCGGAGTGCCGTTCGCCGGCCTGCTGGCCCTCTTCGTCGCTCTGACCGACCTCATTCCCCTGGTGGGGGCCACCATAGGAGCTGTCGTCGCCTCCACGGTGGCGTTCGTCCACTCCCTGCCGGCAGGCATCGGAGCCATCGTTTTCTTCATCGTCTATCAGCAGGCCGAAAACCACCTGCTGCAACCCGTCATCCTGTCCCGGACGGTGAAACTCAACCCCCTCACCGTGCTGCTGGCCATCCTGATCGCCGCCGAAGTCGCCGGGATCCTCGGTGCCCTCCTGGCGATTCCCGTCACCGGCATCATCCAAATCGTCCTCAAAGACATCTGGACTCACCGCGACGGTCGGCCGCCGGGGCTGCCGTTGCGGGCAGACAACAGCCCCGAGAAGGCCGACCGGTCCGACGGTCCCGAATGACCGCCGCATGGAAACAGGCCGCCACAAGCGCAGCGAGGAGCTGGCCCACTACGTGGTCACACCGTGGAAGGGTGCTTTTCCAGTTCTCTGGCTCGGGCGGAACGTGAGTGCGGCCCTGATGGGCCGATACCCGATACTGCCCCGGCCAATCGGGCGCGGCGCCCGACGGCATGATCGCCGTCACAGCCGCGCGCTACTGCGATGAGCGTGAAGGACCGCCCGCGGGCCGACAACCCCCGGAGGTTGCGCGGTGTCGCCGCTCGCCGCGTCCGGCCGATCCGCCCTCCGATCAGTGCTGGGGGTGCGGATGTGCGTGGAACAGCGGGCGCCGCTCGGTGGGCCTGCCGGCAGCCAGGTGGCCGATCTCGACGCGGGTCATGATGGCGCGTACGACCTCAGTCAGGCCCAGAACAATGGCCATGATGCCCACTACCAGGGTGAGTGTCGCGATGGAGGCGAACGGCATGATGATCATCACGATGCCGGCCATGGTGCCGATGATGCCGAAGGCCACGTGCCAGCCGCGGGCCGGCATGGCCTGGTCGGAGGCTGCGGCGACCGTCTCCAGGGTGCCTCGCATCAGCCAGCTGAAGCCGATCCACAGGGCGAGCAGGAAGGTCGACTCAAGGGGGCCCCGGAAGCAGATCAGTCCCAGCAGGACGGAGGCCGCGCCGGTGATGAAGTGCAGTACGCGAAGGTGCCGGGGTACGTGGGTGCCGAAGGCGGCGGCGAGTTGGAAGACACCGGTGGCCAGCAGGTAAACACCGAAGAGCACACCGACGACGCGAAGCGTCTCGCCCGGCCAGACCAGGGCGATGACGCCCAGGGCGATGGTGGCGAGGCCCATGGTGAGCAGGATCTGCCAGCCCATGTTCGCCAGGGCGGCCAAGCCTTCGGCCGGGCGACCCTGTGGTGGTTCGGTGCCGCGGGGCGGAACGGGGCCGGAGGATTCGGAAGGGGATGCCATGGCGTCTGCCTCCTCCTGAGAGCAGCGTGGTCACGTCCGTACATGTCCATCGTCACCCGATCAGCCTCATGTTGCTGGGTGGGAAAACGAGGGGGCACTGGGGCGAATGAGGCATGTCGAGTGTCCCGTTCAGGTTGACGACGGAATCCACCCATGGGGGGTGATGACGGCACGTCCTTGGATCCTGCCGTCGTGCAGGAGCTGGTACGCCTCGTTGGCGCGTCGCAGGGGAAAGTGCTCGACCAGCACTTTGATCTTTTCCTGCGCGCAGTGCTTCCGCGGCTCGCAACCCGGCCATCGATGCACCCACGATGACGATCCGGCCGCTGGCCCGGAACTCGCGCACCAGCTCCGCGACCGTTGCCCGCAAGGTCATGACGTCTCGCCCCGCTCCTCGCCGTCCAAGCGGTCGATCACGATCGCCTGCACCGGGCACGCCGCAGCGGCTCGCTCGACCTGCAGGCGCCGCTCGTCATCAGGGTTCGGCTCATAGGTGAGCGCCTCCTGACCGTTCAACCTGAAGACCTCGTGCGCCAGATACACGCACTGTGCGTATCCCTGACATCGATTCAGGTCCACGACGATCCGCATGGGCAGACTCCTTCCGCTCTGCCTCCGCCCCACGGCGACCATCGACCCGGTCATGCAGCCTCGATCATGAAGCCCAGGGCCGGTTTCTCAAGCCTCCCGTCAGGCGACGGGGCCGGATGCCCCACCCGCCGCCCCGGCCAAACCACCGAATGAGCAGGTTCGGTCCTGTTCGCTGCGCCGCTTCCTTCACGGTGACGCTTGTCGGCTGTGAGCGTGGGCGTAACAAGCAGGGGCGCTGCATCGACGGTGTCGGCATCAGGGTGTGCCCCGGTCGTCACGCCCCAAAAAAATTGAGCCGTCACTCCCCGGGGTCAGGCGATCTCCGGGCGGCTGAAGCCACCGATCACCAGGCCCCGCTCCGGCCGCCCTCTCGGCGTCCAACCAACCCGACCGCGTCCTGGCGCTTGCGCCGAGTGGACACACCGCCGCGGCCAAGGCAAGGACGGCCAGCGTGCCGAGAGGACCGCGACGGACAGCTCGCGCTGAAGAGCGACATCTGCTGGCACTTGTGCCAGCCGGTCAACGGTTACCTTCGTCACTTCGACATTTCCATACGACGTATGGTAACAATGGATACACGCTTCCATACGACGTATGGAACTGCTCGCTCGGACCGCACCGGGCGCCACACATCGCCTGGCAGAACCGCCGTTGGCGCAGATCACCCCCTCGAGAAGGAAAGATCATGAACAAGCTCGCGAAGCGCATCGCCCTCACTGTCTCCTCCGTCGCGGTCGCCGGTGCCGCCGTTCTCGGTGCCGGTGGCACCGCTTCGGCCGCGCCCCTTGCGTCCACGCACGCCCAGCGCCCGACCGACGGGGCCGTGGCCGCTGATTACAGCTGGGACCACGGTGTCGGCTACCTGCTCGAGCGGGGCTACTCCTGCGACGAGGCCCGCGGCTGGCACCAGGACCACCACGGCACGGATTCCGCCCGGCACGACTGCGACGGTCTCTACTACCGCGATGGCCACTTCTACCGCGGGGAGGGCGAGGGACACGGCTGGACGTCCGAAAGGTCCTACCGCCACGACGGGAACCGCTGCGAGCACGACGGCGTGGGCAGGCACCACCACGAGCTGAGCCGCGACGACCGGTGAGACGGGTATCGGCCATGTGCGCAAGCAGTTCCCCTCGGCCCTGTCCCTGCCGGCGGCGGGGATCCGTCCGGCGGTCCGGGGGCGGCGTCCCCGACCGCCGGCCGAGCGAGTGCAGCGCCACTCCTCATGCGGTGCGCCGGTGCCGTCCGGCGCCCGCGCCCTGCCGTACCGCCTCCAGCCGCGCTGCCTCTTCGCCACAGGCCGGTGTGAGGCACCGCCGAGCCATACCCGGGAGCGGAAGCCGATGAAGAAGTCCTTGAAGGCCGTGGAACGACGGGTGGCCGTACAGCTGGTTGTCTCGCACGTCCACTCGTTGCCCCTCCACGTACGTCTGCGCTACGAGCCCGCCGATCCCTATGTCGTCCGTGCCGCCTTCTTCGTCGACTGTGACGAGCCGGTCGAATGGGTCCTGGGGCGGGATCTTCTGGCTGACGGTCTGGAGGGTTCCGCAGGCCACGCGGACGTCCGGATCTGGTCGGCCACAGGGCGGGGTGACGAGTCGATCTACATCGCCCTCGGGTCCTCCGCAGGCACCGTCCTGCTCGAGGTCCCCGTGCAGGACATCTCGTCCTTCCTTCAGGACACCCAGGCTCTGGTGCCACGGGGGACCGAGTCCGGGCTCATCGACTGGGATGCCGAACTGGCACACCTACTCCCCCAAGGCTGACCGCCGACCATCCATGCTCAGAAGTAAAGGAACCAGTGTCATGTCCCAGCACCAGCTCCGCGTCTACACCCTGCGCAGCTCCGACGCGCTCGCCGCCTACGAGAAGATCTGGGCGCAGCACATTCCCGGTATGGCCAAGCACCGGATCACCACCCACGGCGTCTGGACGGTGCCCGCGGCGCCCGCAAGCGACACTCCCCGGCTGTACGCCCTCGTTTCCTACAAGGACGCCGACGACGTGCAGGAACGGCTGGAGGCATACCTGTCGAGTCCTGAATTCCGCGCGGACATGGAGGGCTTCGACATCAGCCAGATCGTCGGCCTCGACGAGATCCTGCTGACGCCCACCGTGGACTCTCCCTTGCACTGACGGTCGGCCTGCGACGGGTGACACGGCCAGAAGGGCCGCTACCCGGCGGCCCTGCGATGGTGGTTCCGGTGTCGTCGATGGCGACCCGCCAGTGGTGGCCCTTGCCGGTATCGATACCGATCCATGAGCAGGGCACCTGTGTGGTCATGTGCGTCTCCTCGGACTCGGACAGCGTGCCGTTCCGGTCCAAGGACGGCTCTGCCCTGCGTGACCGGGCCCGGCAGCCGCGGCCGGCGTCGAGGTGGGGACCGTGACGAGTCGGTTCACTACAACCACGACCGGTACAGAGTCGATCGCTGAGACCAAGGGCGCCCTTTGTCCGGCAGCCACCGTTGGCCACATCTCCGTGATGGCCCCGGCCGAAAGCAGTGGGCCGACCGCCACCGGTCCTTGCGGTAACCGCGTCTCTGTGCAGCCTCTTTGAATCCGACGACAGCCCTTCCGATGGCCCTCCCCGGATGACTCGAAGCACCAGGAGTAAGACCCAATGAAGTCATTGAGAACTGTGATCCAGGGGCTGCCTGTGAAGCTCGTCGGCGTGCATGCGACGTCCTTGTCCATGATCATGAATCTTCGGTACGAGCCGGGTGATCCCTATGTGGTCCATGCCGCATTCACCACCGATGTCGACAGCGACGAGCTGGTGGAATGGATCATCGGGCGCGATTTGCTGATCGCCGGCCTGGAGGGCCCTGCCGGCGAGGGAGACGTTCGCATATGGCCCACCGGCGAGGAGGGCTGCCGCGACGTGTACATCCTTCTCAACCCGCCGTCCGGTACGGCCCTGCTCAAGGCCCCAGCGCAGGAATTCAAGGCGTTCCTGCAGGAAACGGAGGCAGTGGTGCCCCGGGGGGCCGAGCTCGGCCACAGTGACTTCGACCGCTTGCTGGCGCACTTCCTCGCCGAAGGGTGAGTCCTGGCAGGGTGCGACCTCAGGCAGGCACACGGACGTCTGCGCCTCGGTGTTCACCGCCAGGGTGAGTGGATGTCGGCAGTCGCGGTGTCCTGGGCGGCCGGGCCGAAGCCAGGCTCGGTCAGGATGTCCGCCGCGACTCCGCGGCCGACCCGCCCCGGTGAGACCAGCCGCCACGCGGCAACCCGCTACCCGCGTCGCCCACCTTCCCGCGCTCCGTAGCTCGCCGCTCGTCGGCAGGCTCTGCCGCAAAGACGCACCTGAAGGCGTTTACGTCGTCGTGGTGCGCCCTGCAGCGGAAGTCTGGCAGCCGTTCGTCCGTTTCGCGCTCGCCCCGCAAGCCCGCTGGTGGACGACGGCCGAGTTGCGGTCAGCCGGAGTGCCGGCCGAGCCTGCTGAATGGCTCGACTCATGGACGGCTACTGGGTCGGGCGGCTGCTCCGATGAAGAGATCTCGCTTGAGTGAGCGGCTTCAACGCCGACCGTGCGCTCGCTGGGCCCCGCTCCCCGAACCCTGACGGGCTGTACACGCCGGTGCAGCGTAACGTCGTTTTGTGGACTTGCCTGCGGACAGTCTCGTGTCCCGTGCCGCGCGTGAGGTCAGCCTGCGGGCAGACCAGCTGATCCATGACGTCGAGCGGTGCCTGCAGCGTGGAGTCCCCGAGGTCTGGGAAGACCCCGACGTAGCCCGCATGACGGCAGAGAACGTCACCGAACATGTTCTCGCGGCGTTGGCCGGCCTGGTACACGGCATCGAGCCGGACCAGATCGAAACGCCGGCCGCAGACCCGGACCGCGCGCGCCGACTTGCTCGGCACGGGACACCCGTCAGCGTGATACTGCGGTCCTTCCAGCTGGGGCAAGGTGTCATGCTCGACCGGCTGCTCGAAGAGATGCCCCGGCTGACCGACGACGCCGGATTGATCAGTGCAGCGACGCGGAAGCTGATCTGGACGATGGCCGGGTACGTCGATCGCATGTCGGAGCAGGGCGTGGCGGTCTACCAGCGGGAACGGGACCGGCGACTGCAGTGGCGGCTGTCGATGGTGAACGAGGCGGGCAGGCGCATCGGCACCACGCTGGACATCGCCCGCACAGCCCAAGAGCTGGCGGACCTCGCCACCGAGAATTTCGCCGACCTCGTCACCGTCGACCTGCTCGACTCCGTGCTGCGCGAAAATGGCAGCCCTGTGAGCGGCCTTCCGACGCTCCGGCGGGTCGCTCAACGATCAGTGGTCGAGGGCGACCCGGAATCGACGATCCGACCGGAGCAGCTTCACGTCAGCCCGCGCGGTTCACCGTCGGCTCGCGCCCTCGACACCGGTCAGCCCTCCCGACACACCGGCCCGCCAGTGCCCCGTGACGCCGGCGACGCCGACGACCACCGGACCCACTCGACGCTGGTGGTACCGCTGCGGGCCCGAGACTCCACCCTGGGCGTCGCGCAGTTCATCCGGCACCGCAACCCCGACCCCTTCGACGACGAGGACCTGCTCCTCGCGCAGGAGATCGCCGCCAGGGCGGCGGTGGCTGTCGACAATGCCCGCCGCTACACACACGCCCGTGCGACTGCCCTCACCCTCCAGCGCAGCCTGCTCCCGCAGCACACCGCACAGCAGTCGGCCGTGGAGACCGCTTGTCGCTACCTGCCCGCAGGGGACCAGGCCGGCGTCGGCGGCGACTGGTACGACGTCATCCCACTGTCCGGAGCCCGCGTCGCCCTGGTGGTGGGCGATGTGGTCGGACACGGCATCCACGCCGCCGCCACCATGGGGCGGCTGCGGACCGCCGTCCGCACCCTGGCCGACATCGACCTGCCGCCCGACGAACTCCTCACCCACCTGGACGACGTCGTCATCCGCCTGTCCGCCGAATCCTCCACAGACCCGACCATCGAAGAAGCCGGGGACATCGGCGCCACCTGCCTGTACGCCGTCTACGATCCCATCTCACGCCAGTGCGTCCTCGCCCGCGCGGGGCATGTGCTGCCCGCCGTGGTGGGCCTTGACGGAACCGCCGACCTCCTCGAACTGCCACCCGGACCACCGCTGGGCCTGGGTGGCCTTCCGTTCGAAGCGGCGGAGTTCGACCTCCCCGAAGGCAGCGTCCTCGCCCTCTACACCGATGGCCTGATCAAAGACCGCGACCGCGACGTCGAAGCGGGTACCGCCCTGCTCCGCCAAGCCCTCGCACAGCCCGCTTCCTCCCTGCAAGCAACCTGCGACACCGTGCTCGAAGCCCTGCTGCAGGCTGATCGACCGCACGACGATGTCGCGCTGCTCCTCGCACGCACCCACGTCCTGAGCGCTCGCCAAGTCGCCAGCTGGGACCTGGACGCCGACCCCGTTTGCGTGTCCCGGGCCCGGTCGAACGTCGCTCAACAGCTGAGCGACTGGGGTCTGGAGGGGGCCGAGTTCTCCACCGGGCTCATCGTCAGCGAACTGGTCACCAACGCCATCCGCTACGGTCGTCCTCCCATACGGCTGCGCCTGATCCATGACCGTGCCCTCGTGTGCGAGGTCTCCGACACGAATAGCACCACCCCTCACCTGCGCCGGGCCCGCACCTACGACGAGGGGGGACGGGGCCTGCTCCTGGTCGCTCAGTTCGCCGAGCACTGGGGAACGCGGCACGCCCGACACGGCAAGACGGTCTGGGCCGAGCTGAGCGAGAAGGAGTCCGCTGGATTCCCGGCATGACATTCCCTGCAGGCGCGACGACGGACGGAGCTCTGCAGTAAGCGGACGCGTCGACCACTGGCTCGGGGGCTCAGTGGGAACGACGTTCGATGCACTGCTCGAACCAGATCGTCTGCGGCTCTGGCTGCGGCGGCAGCCCCAACGAGCGGTGAGGCCGCGTGCTGCTGGAGTCGGTGACCTCGCAGACCAGAACGCTGTGGCGGATCAGCCGCGGCTCCGCCGCCCGACGGCGGAGCCGCCCCAGCAACCCGGACCGCGGTGCTGCCGTGACGACCGCGGACGTCAGACCCACTTGCTCACGGCCGTTCCTTCAGGCCGGGCGGTCACCGTGCATCGGTGTCGAACAAGCGGCGGGCATTACGGGTGGTGAGGTCCCGCCAGGTAACGGTGGCGGACGGCTGCACAGCGGAGTCGATGGAGGTGACCTGAGCGAGCACCGCGTCGATGGGCGTCCAGCAGTAGTCGCTGCCGTAGAGGAGACGCTCGGTGCCGAACGCCGCGCCCAAGGCCGGGACCTGGCGCGGGAATGGCGTGCCGGCCATGTCGTACCAGAGCCGGCCGAGCTGCTCAACGGCGCTCGGGGAATCGACGGCGCCGCCGCCGACGTAGGTTCGGAAGAGTTCCATCCGGTCGGCGAGCAGCGGCAGCACACCTCCGCCGTGTGTCAGGATCCAGCGGATTCGCGGACGGCGGGCGAGGACACCGCGCAAGAGCAGGTCGCTCGCCGTGCGGGCAGTGTCGAAGAGGAACTCCAGCATCGGCCGTGGCCGGCCCAGAGCAAGCTCGTCGGCGTGGGGCGCAGACGTGGGGTGAACGAAGACGACGGCGCTGCGGCGGTCGAGCTCCTCCCAGAGCGGCTCGAACCGGGGGTCACCGAGGTAGAGGCCATGGTGGTTGGTTTCCACCACCACTCCGTCCGCACCGAGGACGTCGAGCGCGTGGGCGGCCTCGGCGAGCGAGCCCTCGACGTCCGGCAAGGGCAGGGAGGCGAAGAGACCGAACCGCTGCGGGTCCTCCGTGCGGACCCGGGCGCCGAACTCATTGACCTCACGCGCGAGAGCGCGGGCCTCGCTGTCGTCCCCGAAGTGCACTCCGGGCGAGGAGATCGACAGGTAGGACTTGTCGATCCCTGAGCGCTTCATCATGTCGAGATGCTCATCGACGCTCCACCCGGGCCAGCCGGGCATCCCGTCGGGATGTTCGACACCTGCGGCTCGAGCCGCCGCCACATAGCTGTCGGTGACGAAGTGGGCATGCACATCGATGAACCCGGTCGCGGCCATACGATTCCCCCTTTCTGCGGGGTCCCTGTCAGTGCCGGCCACCGTAAGGAAGCGTGCCGTACATTGGCAGCAGTGATTCCGATGAATGAAACGGCGACCGCCGACGGTGGTGCCCCCAGAAGACGCGGGGGCCGGCCGGCTGAGGGACAACCGGTGATCGACCGGGCTTTCGCCCTGCTCGGCAGCTTCGACGGTGACCATCGTGCGCAAACGCTTGCCGAACTCGCACAGCGAAGCGGCGTCCCCCGCAGCAGTGCTCTCCGGCTCGCCCGGTCTCTGATGAGAGTGGGCGCTCTGGAACGCCTCGGCGACGGTCGGTTCGTCGTGGGTCTTCGGCTGCTGGAGACCGCTTCCCTGGCCCCGCGCGGTCACGGGCTGCGATCGGTGGCGATGCCGTTCATGGAGGATCTCTTCCACGTCACACGTCAGCATGTCCTGCTCGCCGTGCGGGACCAGGGGGAGGCGCTGCTCGTCGAGCGGCTGTCAGCGCGTGATGCGAGCCCTGTGCGCTACCGCGTGGGAGGCCGCCTTCCTCTGGCATCCACCGGCGTGGGACTGGTGCTTCTCGCCTTCGCACCGCCGGCCGTCCAGGAGCAGGCCATCGCCGCCTATGCGCCGGAGCACGGCGACGACGACATCGGCACCCCCGCCGACCTGCGCCGTGTGCTGGCGGAGGTACGGCGCGGCGATCACGCTGTCGGCCACCAGAGCCGTCCTTGGCAGGTGAGCACCGTGGCCGCGCCGGTGCGTGACGGCGGCGAGGTGGTCGCGGCGTTGTCGGTCGTGGCGTCCGGCACCGGTTCGCCGAACCCGGGGTACGGCCCGGCCGTGCGCGCGACGGCGCGGGCGATTTCCCGCCGTCTCGTCGAGGACGGTGGTCGGACCATGCCAGTAGAAGCCGCGCACGGGCACCGGTAGCGTGCCCGGGCCGCCCGCGCCGGCTGCCGTTGTGCGCTCCTTCGAGCGTCCGGCCCGGTGGTACGGGGTGGACCCCTTGGGGCGGTACCCGACCCGCTACATGTGCACGACAGGTGCGGCGTTCTCGTCCTGCCGGGGCACACCCCGGCGGTAGAGCAGGGCCGTGACGATCAGGCCGGTGACGAAGACGGCCGCCGACCACCAGTAGGCCGTGGAGTAGCCCGCGAGGCCGGCCTGGGCCAGGACGCCGGGGTCCTTGGGATCGCGACCGGAGAGGTAGTCGGTGGCGGCGCCGGATGCCATCGTGCTGAGCAGGGCGATGCCGATGGAACCGCCTACCTGCTGCAGGGTGTTGACAGCGGCCGAGGCGACGCCGGCATCGGTTGCCTCCACGCCAGAGGTCGCCAGGCTCATGGCGGGCGCGATGACCGTGCCCAGCCCGATGCCGACGAGCACCAGCTGGGGCAGTACCTGCGTCACGTATCCGCTGTTCAGGTCCAGCCTCGTCATCCATATCAGCCCAGCGGCCGCAAGGGTCATGCCCAGCGGGACCACCGGCTTCGGTCCTATGCGCGCCACCAGGACGTTGTTGGCCACGGCGGAGGCGGACGACGAGGCCACTATCAGGGGCAGGAAGGCGAATCCGGTGTCCAGAGCGCTGTATCCGAGGCTCTGCTGCAGGTAGTAGGTCAGGAACAGGAACACGCCGAACATGCCCGCGCCGGTGACGAAGAGGGCGGCGAACGAAGCCCCGCGGTTGCGGTCCAGCAGGACCCGCAGGGGCAGCAGCGGAGACGCCGCCCTGCTCTGCCACCACACGAAGACGGCCACCAGGACGGCGCCGGCCGCCAGCAGGCCCCAGGTCGCCGGCGAACCCCAGCCGTGCGTCTCGGCGTTCGAGAATCCGTAGACCAGGCAGAACAGACCGATGGAGGCCAGCAGGGTGCCGGGTACGTCGAGCTTGGAGGACGTGTCGCGCGGGGTGCGGTGCAGCAGGGCCGCCCCACCGACGAACGCCACCACCGCGAAAATCACGTTGACGTACATGGTCCAGCGCCAGTCCAGGTACTGGGTGAGCACGCCGCCGAGGATCAGGCCGATGGCTCCGCCGGCACCGGCGACCGAGCCTGCGACGGTGAAGGCTTTGGCCCGCTCGCGCGGTTCGGTGAAGGTGGTCATCAGGATCGAGAGGGCGGACGGGGCCAGCAGCGCGGCGAACAGCCCCTGCACGGCACGCGCGATGACGAGCGCGTCGAAACCGTTCGCCGCGCCCGCAACCATGGAAGCGGCCGCGAAGCCAGCCAGACCCACCAGGAAGGTCACCTTCTGACCGGCAAGGTCGGCGACGCGGCCGCCGAGCAGCAGCAGGCTGCCGAAGGCCAGCGCGTAGGCGGTGACCACCCACTGCCGGTCGGCGTCGGAGAAGCCGAGGTCGTGCTGGGCGGACGGCAGGGCGATGTTCACGATGGTGCCGTCGAGGACGCCCATCAGCATGGACAGCGAAACGACCAGCAGAATCCACCAGCGCCGCTGGTGGACCTGCTCGGGCATGTTCTCAGGTGCGGTCTCGGCGCCGCGAGCAGCGGCGGTGGCGTTCTGGGACATGGGGGGGCAGTCCTCCGGACAGCTGATGTGGGGGATGGCGGAAGAGAGGAGAACGGCCGAGAGCAGGTACGGCTCGTCCGGCACGGGGCGCCACCTCGCGCTCGCGGCAGTAGTACTGGGCGCCATGGCCGCCTCGGTGAACAAATGGGTGACGCGGCTCGACGAGGCCGGCGATCTCCCGCTCGGGAAGGAGATCGGGAACAAGCCGACGACCATGGTCATTTCACGGGTCGGCACCATACGGCTGCCGTGCAGAGGCTGTGGAACCACCCCGCCGGGCGGCGTTCCTGGATGTGACGGGGGGGTGGCTCCCGCATGCCGCACCCTAAGATCCCCCGACTGCGAGGCGCGCTCAGGAGCCTGCCTGCGGCGCAGCGCCTCAAAAGGTGTGGCTCAAAGGCCGGTTTCCCGGCCGTCACGATCGCCGGTGAGCCGGCTTTCCAGACCGGTGATCAGCGTGTCCAGCACGAGGCGGAACATGTGGTCCTGGTCAGCGCCTTCTGGGACTACGTCCGCAGAGTCAGGGTGTGCACCCCCGTCACTGTCGTCGAAAGCGGAGGACTTGAGGGTCGACCACTGGTGGAGCGAGCCGTTGAGTTCGGCGGCGAGGACTCCGATGACGACGGCGACCATCAGTGCGGCGATCTCCGAGACCTCTGACCGCGGAACCCCGGCAGCCGCCACGATCGCGGTGAGCGCGGTCCAGAACGGGTCGTCGGGCTGGATGAAGTCCGGCTGGTGGCTGAAGGAGTAGGCCATCAGTTCGGGGTGGCGGTGTGCCAGCGTCCGGAAGTCCATGGCGAGCAGGCGGATCCGCTCCTGCCAGGGCGCGTCCTGAAGCGTCACGGTGCGGAACTGGGCTCCGACCATTCTCGTCACGCCCCGCAGCACGGCTTCCTTGTTCGGCACGTGGTGGTACAGCGACATGGGATTCGCGTCGAGTGCGGTGGCGAGTTTGCGCATGGTGAGCGCCTCGACCCCGTCCTCGTCGATGAGCCGCAGGGCAGCGGCGTAGATCCCGGCCTCGGTCAGAGGCACGTCCCTCTTCCTCGTTCCCCGCGGGGGACGCCTCACCTTTTGTTCCATACCTCGTACGGTATCAGTTTCGTACGCCGTATGGAATGACCTGAATCACAGCGCTCACCAGGGCGACCGAGCTTGCTTCACGCTTCCATACGACGTACGGTATCAATTCCATACGACGTATGTTTCCGTACGGCGCCACGGCATCGACCTGCGCAGCGCGCCCTTGCCCATCCCCTCCACCCCTCCGCAGAGGAGCAAGCCATGACCACGCACTCCGCGAACGACCTTCGCCCCATCCGGTCCCCGCGTGGGATGCCCCTGCTCGGCAACACGCCGCAGATCCCCGACACCAACCCGGTCGAGTACTTCGCCGAGCTGTCCAAGCAGTTCCCCGAGGGCATCTACGGCTTGGACATCGCCGGTATCGAGCAGATCTTCGTCTACGACCCGGACCTGGTGGCCGAGGTCTCCGACGAGACGCGGTTCTTCAAGCAGATCGAGAGGACGCCGCTGCAGCACGTCCGGGACTTCGCCGGCGCGGGCCTGTTCACGGCCCACCAGCACGAAGAGGAATGGGGCATGGCGCACCGGATCCTCCTGCCGGCCTTCAGCCAGCGCGCCATGAAGGCTTACTTCGGGCAGATGCTGGAGATCGCCCAGAACCTGGCGGGCAAGTGGGAGCGCCGGGAGGGCCAGCCGGTCAACATCACCGACGACTACACCCGGCTGACGCTGGACACCATCGCCCTGTCGGGGTTCGGCTACAGGTTCGACTCCTTCGCGAAGGAGGAGCTGCACCCCTTCCTCAAGGCGCTGCTGGAGGCGCTGATCGAGTCGCTGCGGCGCTCGCAGGAACTCCCGATGATGACCAAGCTCCGCAAGGCCGATGCCAAGAGGTACGGCGCGAACATCCAGATGATGCAGGAGCTGGTCGAGAGTGTGATCAAGGAGCGCCGCGAGGGGCATTCCAGCGGTGAGGACGACCTGCTGGGTCTGATGCTTCAGGCCACCGACCCGGAGACCGGCAAGAAGCTGGACATCGACAACGTCCGCGACCAGGTGCTGACGTTCCTGATCGCCGGTCACGAGACCACCAGTGGTCTGCTGTCGTTCGCCACGTACTCGCTGATGCGCAACCCGTCCGTGCTGGCCCAGGCGTATGCCGAGGTGGACCGCCTGCTGCCGGGCGACACCGTTCCGGACTACGACACGATCATGCAGATGGACGTCATCCCGCGGATCCTGGATGAGACGCTGCGCCTGTGGGCTCCCATCCCGTCGTTCGGCAAGACGGCGCGGGAGGACACCGTCATCGGCGGCTGCTACGAGCTGAAGAAGGACACGAAGGTCCTCATCCTCGAGGGCCCGCTGCACACCCACCCCAAGGCGTGGGAGCGGCCCGACGAGTTCGACATCGACCGGTGGCTGCCGGAGAACCGGGTCAACCACCACCCGCACGCCTACAAGCCGTTCGGCAACGGCCTACGTGCCTGCATCGGCCGGCAGTTCGCGCTCGTCGAGGCCCGCCTGGCCCTGGCGCTGGTGCTGCAGAAGTTCAAGTTCGCCGACACCAGCGACTACAAGATGGACCCCCGGGAGGCGCTGACGCGCAAGCCCGGCGGCTTCGAGCTGGTCGTGCGCCGTCGGCAGGAGCACGAGCGGACCGTCTTCGGCGTCGCGGATGTGCAGACCGGCGACACGCAGGCGCAGGCCGCGGTCAGCGGTGTCGGGGTGAACCTGACCGTCGCCTACGGCTCCAGCCTCGGCTCCTGCGAGGACCTGGCGCGTACCATCGCCGACCGCGGTGAGCGCTCCGGGTTCGGCACCACGCTGGTGAGCCTGGACGAGCTTGGTGACAACCTGCCCACCGAGGGCCTGCTCACCGTGGTGGCCGCCAGCTACAACGGCAAGGCCCCCGACAACGCCCAGCGCTTCGACGACCTGCTCGCCGCCGGGCTGCCCGAGGGCTCGCTGAAGGATGTGCGGTTCGCGCTGCTGGGCGCCGGCAACACCCAGTGGGTGGCCACCTACCAGGCATTCCCCAAGCGGATCGAGGAAGGTCTGCTGGCCGCCGGCGCCACCCCGATCGTGGAGCGCGGCATCGCGGACGCCGCCGGTGACTTCGACGGCATGGCCACGCGGTGGATGGACAACCTGTGGGCCACCCTGGCCGAGGAGTACGCCGCCGACACCTCCGAGGCGAGCGGCCCGCGCTACCAGGTCCAGCTGCTCACCGAGTCCGACGTGCGTCCCGCGATCGTCTCCGAGCAGGCGTACCCGCTCACGGTGGTGGCCAACGAGGAACTCGTGGCCGACGCGACCGGCCTGTGGGACTTCAGCATCGAGCCGCCGCGCCCGTCCGCGAAGTCCATCACCGTCGAGCTGCCCGAGGGCGTCACCTACGACACCGGCAACCACCTGGCCGTCTTCGCCAAGAACGAACTCGCCCTGGTGGAGCGCGCACTGAGGCGGCTCGGTGTCGAGTACGACCAGGTGCTCCGGCTCGACCAGCCGGCCGGTGGCCGCACCCACCTGCCGGTAGGGACTCCGGTCACCGCGGGCATCCTGCTCACCGAGTTCGTGGAGCTGCAGGACGTGGCCACCCGCTCCCAGATCCAGACGCTGGCCGAGTACACCGAGTGCCCGTGGACCCGGCCGCAGCTCCAGGCGTACACCGCCGACACCCAGGAGGCCGAGGAGCGCTACCAGAAGGAGATCCTCGGCAAGCGCATCTCGGTGCTGAACCTGCTGGAGCGCTTCCCGGCCGTCGAACTGCCGCTGGCGGTCTTCCTGGAGATGACGGGCCCGATCCGCCCGCGCTTCTACTCCATCTCCTCCGCCCCGTCGGCCAACCCCCGCCATGTGCGCCTGACCGTCGGCCTGCTGGAAGGTCCGGCCCTGTCCGGCGACGGCCAGTACCGCGGCACCTGCTCCGCCTACATTGCGGCTCTCGAGCCCGGGGACGTCGTCTACGGCTACGTCCGCGTCCCCTCCCCCACCTTCGCACCGCCCGCCGACCCCGCCACCCCGCTGATCCTCATCGGCCCCGGCACCGGCATCGCACCGCTGCGCGGATTCCTGGAGGAGCGGGCGACACAGCACGCGAACGGCACCCAGGTGGGCCTGTCCCAGGTGTTCGTCGGCTGCCGCCACCCGGAGCACGACTACTTCTACCGCCAGGAGATGCAGGACTGGGAGCAGACGGGGATCGCACAGATCCACACCGCCTTCTCCGCGGTGACCGGCCACCCGGCCCGGTTCGTGCAGAACGCCATCGCGAACGCCGCCGACACCGTCTGGCAGGCCATCCAGGACGGCGCGTACATCTACGTCTGCGGCGACGGCCGCCGCATGGCACCCGCTGTCCGCGAGGCACTCGCGGCCATCCACCGCCAGAAGACCGGCAGCGACGACGCGACCGCCCAGCAGTGGCTCGCCCAGCTGGAGGCGGACGAGCGCTACCAGCAGGACGTCTTCGCCTGATCCCCCAAGACGCCGGGAGGCGTGCGGCCCCGTCCTGCCACTCCCCGCACGCCTCCCGGCCACCACAAGCCATGCAGAGACCCTGTGGCACCGATGTCCCGAACCGTCGGGCGGTGCCGCTCACAGAAAGCAGATCGTCATGGACACCATGCTCGCCGGACGCTTCCACCTGGACAGCAAGAAGTTCGCCGTGGAAGAGGTCCCCATCCCCGTGCCCGGTCCGGGCGAGGTCCTCGTCGAGGTGAAGGCCGCCGGCGTCTGCCTCTCGGACGTCCACCTGCTCGACGGCTCCCTCGTCCCGCTGTTCGCCACCTCCGACACGGTCACCGTCGGCCACGAGGTCTCCGGTGTGATCCACACCCTCGGCCCCGACCTCAAGCGCGGTCTGCCCGTCGGCACCCGCGTCACCCTGGAGGCCGGCAAGACCTGCGGCACGTGCGCCGGATGCGTGCGCCGCCGGCCCTGCACCCAGATGCTGACCGCCGGCATCGACTACGACGGCGGCTGGGCCGAGTACGTGGTCGTCCGCGAGGACACCCTCATCCCCATCCCCGACAGCCTGCCCTTCGACCAGGCGGCGATCATCCCCGACGCGGTCTCCACCCCCTACGCCGCCGTCGTCGCCACCGCGGGCGTCCGTCCTGCCCAGTCCGTCGGCGTCTGGGGCGTGGGCGGAGTCGGCGCGCACAACGTACGCCTCGCCCGCCTGGTCGGCGCCGCCCCGATCATCGCCGTCGACCCGCTGCTCACCGCCCGCGAACGCGCCCTGGCCTTCGGCGCGGACTACGCCCTGGACCCGGCAGCCCCCGACTTCGCCGACCAGGTCCGCACGGCCACCGGCGGACGCGGCCTCGACTTCGCCTTCGACTGCGCCGGCGTACCCGCCGTCCGCGACCAGGCCGCCTCCGTGCTCGGCCTGGGCGGCTCCCTGATCCTGGTGGGCATCACCCCCCGGCCGCTGACCATCACCGAGGGCCTGACCTTCAACTACCTGCAGAAGCAGGTCCGCGGCCACTACGGCGGTAGCCCCGAGTCCGTCTCCGAGCTGGTGCAGCTGACCGCGGCCGGACGCCTCGACCTGGCCCCCTCCATCACCGACCACATCCCGCTCATCGACGCGGCCAACGCGGTCAGCCGTCTGGAGAACAAGATCGGCGACCCGATCCGCCTCATCCTCGTCCCCTGACACCCGTCAGCAGGACACCAAGCCACCCTGGGCAGGGGTGAGTGGGCGCCGGTGCTTGAGGGAGCACCGGCGCCCACGATTTCCCGGCAGCCAGAACCCGTGGAGATGGAGTCATGCACACCACCGAAGCACCGGGCCGCACTCCGCAGCGCAGCGACGCTCGTTCGAACCGCCGACGCATCCTCGATGCTGCTCAGCGGAGACTGCGGGACGATCCCGACGCGAGTCTCGACAGCATCGCGCTGGCGGCCGGCATCGCACGACGCACCCTCTACGGGCACTTCTCCAACCGGCATGCGCTGATCGCCGAGTTGACGCAGGAAGCAGCCCGGGCCCTGCAACAGGCGTTCGCCACAACCCGTATACCGGGTGCTGATCCGCTGGAGGCAATGACGCGGATGGCCCTGGCGGCCTGGGCGGTGGGCGACCAGTACCGCATGCTGATCTCCCTGGGGCGACACCATCCGGGAGAGGAGATGGTCCGCGCCACCTTGGCACCGGCCCGCGCAGAGGCCATCGCGGCCATACGCCGTGGCCAGCACGAAGGCGTGTTCGCGGACCACGTCCCCGCACCTGTCCTCGCCCAGGCACTGGAAGCCCTGATGCTGGCCCTCGCCGAGGAGAACACCACGCCCACCTGGGCGAACCCCACCGGTGAGGCTGCGGCGACCGCGTTGCTCGTCGCTGCCGGCGTAGCACCCCAGATCGCATCGCGCCGAGTTCGGGCCGTGTTGCGTGAGTGAGCGTGACGCCCGGTCGGGACGGCTGTACCCACTCGTTGACCAGCGTCGATCGAGACGCAGCTAGAGGGAGGGTCCGTGCCGTGTCGCGCGTGCCTGCGGCACGAGGCTTCGGCCTCTTCATTGTCCCTGTGCCGCTGTGTCGCTTTTGTCCAGAGATTCACCCTTGTAGGAGTTCATTCATGCCCGCCATCCTGATCCACGGCGTACCCGACACCCACCATGTGTGGGACGGCGTGCGCGAGCATCTCACCCGCAGCGACGTGGAGGCTTGGGACCTTCCCGGTTTCGGTTCGCCGCGACCCGAGGGCTTCAACTGCACCAAGGAGGAGTACGTCTCCTGGCTCATCGAGCGGTTGGAGGTAATCGGCGAGCCGGTCGACCTGGTCGGCCATGACTGGGGCTGCCTCCTCACCGCGCGCGTGGCTTCCGTACGGCCGGACCTGATCCGCACGTGGGCCGGCAGCAACGGTCCGGTCAACGCCGAGTACGTCTGGCATCCGCTGGCCAAGCTGTGGCAGGACCCGGTCGCGGGCGACCGCTGGGCCAAGGAGTACGACGCGGCCGCGTTCGCCGAGGACCTGACCGACAACCTCCAGATCCCGGCTGAGCTGGCCGAACAGACGGCCGGCCGCGTGGACGAGACCATGCGCGACAGCATTCTCAAGCTGTACCGTTCCGCATTGACGGTCGGTGCGGAGTGGGAACCGGATCTGGCGGACCTGGCCGGACCGTCCCTGGTGTTCTGGGGGGCGTTCGACCCCGTCTGCCCCGTCGAGTTCGGCGAGAAGATGGCCGCTTCCGTGCGCGCCACCCGTTTTCTGAGGCTGGACAGCAGCCACTGGACGCCGATCCAGAAATCGGCCGAGGTCGCCGCCGCCCTCGAGGAACACTGGAGCAGCTCCCGGGGGTGACTGGCGCGCCCCGCCACGAGCGCCCCTGGGTGCGCTTCGGGCGGCGCTCACACCGTGCCGCCCGAAGCACGCCGGCGGCGGCTTCGTGGTGGGCGTCGCTGACGTCCGGCTCACCGGCATCGATGAAAAGGCTCACCGGCTGAGAACCCGCTGAGCGTGGCGACCGCCGCGGGCCCTCGGCCGATCTCGCGGCGGGTCCGACGCGATAGGGCCGTGGGCCTGGGCCGATGACACCGCAGGCGACCCAGTCCGCAGGCAGGGGCCGCCATGCGCAACCGGTGTCCACGTCCTCGTGGATCGCCGGCGGCCCGGCTGCAGTGCGACGGTTGCCGTCGTACGGGGTCCCTCGCGCCTCGGCCGGCGGCGGCGCACATCGCGCCGGACTTTCAGGCGAGATCGGGCAGCGGGCGCCGGGTGACGTCGTGCGCTTCGTCCGGGGGGAGGCCCAGCATGCGCAGGACCATCGCGGCCAGGTCGGAGGCGGCCTCGTCGCCGTCGAGGTCGGGGCGGGCCAGCCGCAGCGCGACCAGGGACAGCAGGGTCCCGCCCAGAGCGGACAGGGCCGTGGTCGGGTCGATGCCGGTGAAGCGGCCCGAGGCGATGCCGCGTTCCAGATCACGAAGCGCTCGTGGGGACAGGCCACTCTCGGAGTGGATGTGGGCCAGGCCGCGGTCGCGCAGGATCCGCATGAGCTCGGGGTGTGAGTCCACCATCCGTGCGGTGAGCCGGAAACCCGCCGCGACGAGCTCGGCGGGGTCCTCGATCCCTTCCACACGCTCGTCGATGACCTGGCCGAACTCCTCCAGGGCGTCGGTCACCGCGGCGTCGAACAGCTCCGTCTTGGACTCGAAGTGGTTGTAGAAGGAGCCGAAACCGACGTCCGCGCGCTCGGCGATGGCCTGGATGCTGGCGCTGGTGTCCCCGGTCTCCGCGAGGATCTGCCGGGCCGCACGGATCAGTGCCTGACGAGTCTCGGCGCGGCGCCGTTCGAAGCGGTTGCGGGGTGGGGCTGACGTCGGCATGCGACCGATTGTAACAACCAGGGCGATGACACCTCCATGACTGATGATTCTCTCAGTTCTTTGTGTCTGCTCTATTGACGATGAGCAACGGCAAAGTTGATGATTTCCTCATTACGGCAATGTTGCTTGGAGGGCACCATGTCCCACACCCCCGTTAACAGGGCCGATCGCCAGACGCCCCACCAAGATCTCCACAGCGAGCTGGGCGCCCTGCGCGGTGAGCACCCCGGACGAGCGCGAAACCCCGTGATCAAGGCGGCGGACCTGGCCTGGCTGGAGTTCGAGAAGCCGGACCTGGACCGGGCCGAGGTGTTCGCGCGTGACTTCGGGTTCGCGATCGCCGCCCGCACCGAGCGGGAGCTGTGGCTACGCGGCACGTTTGCGGGCTCACCGTGCATGGTCATCCGGCGGGGGCAGGCGTCCCGCTTCGTCGGGCCGGCGTTCCGTGCGGCCGAACGGGCCGATCTGGACCGGCTGGCCCGGGCGACCGGCAGTGACGTCCGCGACATCGACGTCCCTGGCGGCGGACAGGCGGTCGCCCTGCTCGATCCCTCGGGCTTCCCGGTCCGGGTCGTGCACTGCGCCGAGCAGCTGCCCGCTCTGCCCGAGCAGCAGCCGCTGATCCTCAACACCGGCACCGAGTGCCGTCGTACGAACGCCACCCAGCGACCGCCCCGCGAGCCCTCGCGCATCCAGCGGCTCGGTCACGTGGTGCTGGAGACGCGCGTCTTCATGCGGGCCCTGGACTGGTACCTGGACACCCTCGGGATGATCGTGTCCGACTTCCTGTTCCTGGACGGGCAGCGCGGGCGCGGGCCGACCATGGCGTTCATCCGCTGTGACCTGGGAAGAGTGCCGGCGGACCATCACACGCTGGCCCTGCACCTGGGGCCCGGCGCCGGGTACGTGCACTCCGCCTACCAGGTCACCGACCTCGACGCGATCGCCGCCGGCGGCGAGTACCTGACCGAGCGCGGCTACCAGCGCAGCTGGGGCATCGGCCGACACATCCAGGGCAGCCAGCTCTTCGACTACTGGCGCGACCCCGACCGCTTCATGCTGGAGCACTTCGCCGACGGCGACCTGTTCTCCTGCGACCTCGAACCCGGATGGGCTCCGATGTCGGCGAGCGGCCTGGCCCAGTGGGGGCCGCCCGTCACCCGCGACTTCCTGGGCACCAGCCCGTCCCCCGCCAAGCTTCGCGAGGTCATGACGGCCCTGCGCGGCGACAACGAACTCGACCCCGCACGCCTGCTGGGCCTGATGAAAGCGATGACCTCATGAGCACCAACGTTCTGCGCACCCCCGACGGCTGGTGGGCCGTCCGGGACGAACGCGCCGTCCGCATCGAGACCAAGGCGGTCACCACCGCCGAACTGCTCGCCGACCGGGCCGCCGTGCGGGAGGCCGCCGCCTCCACCGACAGCGGCACGCCCGTCGCCGACCTGGTGGCCCTGCCCCCGGTCACCACCCCGTGCCGGGTGGTCGCCCAGATGGTCAACTACCGCAGCCACGCCAAGGACTCGGGCTTCACCGGCGACATCCCGCCCACCTTCTTCCGCAAGGCATCCGGCTCCATCAGCGGCCCCCACGACACGATCGTCCGCCCAGCCCACGTGAACTTCCTCGACTACGAGGTGGAACTCGGCCTCGTCATGGGCGCACCCCTGCCGGTGGGCACCGTCGTCGAGGAGCAGGACCTGCCGCGCTACGTCGCCGGGCTCGTCCTCACCAACGACGTCAGCGCCCGCGACGTCCAGCTGACCAAGACCCAGTTCTACGAGAGCAAGTCCTACCCGACCTTCACGCCCACCGGGCCGTACCTGGCCCTGCTGGAGCCCGAGGACTTCGCCCATCTGCTGAACCTGCGGCTGCGGCTGAACGTCAACGGCGTACCGCGCCAGGACCGCACCCTCGCCGACATGATCGTGCGGCCCGCGCAGGCGCTCACCCTGCTCGCCCGCTTCCAGACCCTCGACCCGGGCGACCTGCTGCTCACCGGCACACCCGGCGGCACCGCCCTGAAGGCCCCGCCCAAGCCGGTCGAGAAGATCGCGGCCCTGCTGCCGCCCGCGCTGAAGTGGAAGGCGTTCTTCAACGGCCAGGCCAAGAACCCCCTGTACCTGCGCGACGGTGACCTCGTGACCGCCACCATCGCCACCCCGGACGGGCGGATCGACCTGGGCGAGCAGCGGACCGCCGTGGGGGCCGCGACGTGAGCGCCACAGCCCGCAGGCCGGTGGTGATCATCGGCGCGGGGCCCGTGGGAGTCACGGCCGCGCTCCTGCTCGCCCGACACGGGGTGCGCAGCCTGCTCCTCGAACGCCACCCGGACGTCTACCCCCTGCCGCGCGCCGTCGTCGTGGACGACGAAATCCGCAGGGTCCTGCAGAGCGTCGGCGTCCACGAGGAGTTCGCCGTCATCGCCCGTCCGGCGCCCGGGCTACGGCTGCTGGACGCCCGGCGCCGCGTGATCAGCGAGTTCCCGCGGTCCATGCACGGACTCCACGGCTTCCCGCAGCTGAGCATGTTCAACCAGCCCGAACTGGAACGCCTGCTGCGCGACGCTCTGGCGCGCCGCCCGGAGTGCGAGCTGTGGAGCGGGGTGGAGGTCGTGTCCGTCACCCAGTCCGACACGCCGGACACCGGCGCACCCGACGATCCGACGGGTCCCGTCCGGGTCACCTTCCGGCGCGTCGGCAGCAGCGAGGAGGAGCACCTGTGGGCCGATGCCGTCCTCGGTTGCGACGGTGCCGGCAGCCTCACCCGGGAGGCCATCGGCGCCACCTGGGAGGACCTGCACTTCCAGGAGAGCTGGCGGGTCATCGACGTGCGCACCAGCCGGTCGGTGCGTACCTGGGAAGGCGCCGAGCAGATCTGCTGTCCCACCCGGCCGGCCACCTTCATGCGCATCGGCGCGGACCGCTACCGCTGGGAGTTCAGGCTGGCCGACGACCAGAACCTGGAGGGCCCGGACGGATGGGAGCGCCTGCGCGGGCTGGTCGCCCCCTGGGTGGACCTGCCGGCCTCGCGGAGCGACGACTTCGAGGTGATACGGCAGGCGCAGTACACCTTCCAGGCCCGTCTCGCCGACCGGTGGCGCAAGGGGCGTGTCTTCCTGCTGGGCGACGCCGCCCACCTGACCCCGCCCTTCGTCGGGCAGGGTCTGTGCTCCGGCCTGCGCGACGCCAACAACCTCACCTGGAAACTCGCCCGGGTCCTCCGACAGGGCGCGCCCGAGGAACTGCTGGACACCTACGAACGCGAGCGCAAGCCGCACGCCCGCCATGTGATCCGCGTTGCGGTGGCCGTCGGCTGGGCCATGACCGGCGGCCAGGACCGCGGCGCGGCGTTCCGCCGGGCCGTCGTGGGCACGCTCTGTCGCATCCCCGGCGTGACCGAGGCGGTGAGCCGTGACCTCAGCCCCGCTCTGGCCGCCGGCCCACTGGTACGGCGCCGGCCCAGGCCGGCCGGCCGCGCGCTGGCCGGCACCTTCTGCCCGCAGCCCTGGATACGGCACGACGGCCGGCGAGTGCGCCTCGATGACGCCGTCCGGGACGCCTTCGTCGTCCTGACCGCTGTGCCGCCCACGGCGCGGATGACGGCCGTGGCCACGGCACTGGGCGCCCCGACGATCCACGTCGACGACCTGGGCGACGACGGCACCCTGGCCGCCTGGCTGGCACGCGGCCGGGCCGACGCCGCCCTGCTGCGCCCCGACCGCGTCGTACTGGACGCCGTCCCCACCGGCACCGGCGACTTCACCGACGCCGCCGCCTGGGCTCCCCTGCTGCACACGGCCCGCCGCCCCGCCGAAGCCCGGCCCGCACCCTGACGAGGAACACCACACCATGACCGCCCCGCACTCCACGCCTTGCCCGGAGCCCTTCCTCTCGCCCGACCCGACGACGGCCGCCGGCAGCCGCATCGCGGACTTCGCCCGCTGGGCCGCCCGGCACCGGGGCGTCGAAGGGATCCAGGACCCCATCGACTACCAGGCCCTGCACCACTGGTCCGTCACCGACCTGAAAGGCTTCTGGGCCGCGGTGTGGGAGTACTTCGACATCGACACGACGGCTCCGTACGAGCGGGTACTGGCCGAGGAGACCATGCCCGGCGCACGCTGGTTCCCCGGCGCCACCCTCAACTACGCCCACCACGCGCTGCGCAACCTGCACCCGGACGCACCCGCGATCATCGCGCTGGACGAGACCGGAGCCGCCTACGAGATCACGGGCCGGCAGCTGCGCGCCCAGGTCGCCTCCGTCGCCGCCACCCTGCGCGACCTGGGCGTCGAACCGGGCGACCGGGTGGTCGGCTACCTGCCCAACACCCCCCACGCCGTCATCGCCTTCCTCGCCACCGCCAGCCTGGGCGCAGTGTGGTCCGTGTGCGGCCAGGACTACGCCCCCAAGGCCGCAGCCGACCGCTTCGCCCAGCTCGAACCCACGGTGCTCGTCACCGCGGACGGCTATCTCTTCAACGGCACGCGGCACGACCGCCGCGCAGCCTCGCTTGACCTCGCCGCGGCCCTTCCCACCCTGAAGGCCACGGTGCTCGTGGACCACCTGGGCCTCACCTGGCCCGAGACCCAGCACAGCAGCCTGGCAGTGCCCTGGGAAGACGCCGCCACCCGCACCGAATACCTCACCATCACGCCGGTGCCTTTCGACCATCCACTGTGGATCGTCTTCTCCTCCGGCACCACCGGCCTGCCCAAGGGCATCGTCCACGGCCACGGAGGCGTCCTGCTCGAACACCTCAAGATCCTCGGCCTGCACTGCGACCTGGGCGTCGAGGACCGCCTGTTGTGGTACACCACCACCCACTGGATGATGTGGAACCTGGTCGTCTCCACCCTGCTGACCGGCGCCACCACCTGCACCTACGACGGCAGTCCCGCGCCGGTGGCACGCCCGGACGTCCTGTGGGAGCTGGCGGCCCGCCACAAGGTCACCATCTTCGGCACCAGTCCCCAGTACCTGCTGGCCATGGCCAAGCTGGGCATCGAACCCGGCGTACACGACCTGACGGCCATCCGGGTCATCGGCAGCACCGGCTCCGCCCTGCCCGCCTCCGCCTATCCGTGGGTCCGCGACCACGTGGGCGCAGGCATCCAGCTGGCCTCCACCAGCGGCGGTACCGATGTCGTCTCCGGCTTCGCCGGCAGCGCCCCCATCACCCCTGTCTGGGCGGGCGAGGTGTCCGCCCCCAACCTCGGTGTGGCGCTCGCGGCGTACGACGGCGCCGGACGGCCGGTCGTCGACCAGGTCGGTGAACTGGTCGTCACCCGCCCGATGCCCTCCATGCCGCTGTACTTCTGGAACGACCCCGATGGCAGCCGCTACCGCGACACCTACTTCACCGCCTACCCGGGCGTGTGGCGGCACGGCGACTGGATCACGGTCACGGGTCACGGCTCGGTCATCGTCCACGGCCGCTCCGACGCCACCCTCAACCGCAACGGCGTACGCCTGGGCAGCGCCGACATCCACGACATCGTCGAACGCCTCCCCGAGATCAACGAAGCCCTCGTCATCGGCGCGGAGGAACCCGACGGCGGCTACTGGATGCCACTCTTCGTGGTCCTCGCCGACGGAATCGAGCTGGACGAGTCCCTGCGCGACCGGATCCGCGACGCGATCCGCGTCGGCGCCTCCCCCCGCCATGTCCCCGACGAGATCGTCGCCGTGCCGGCCATCCCGCACACGAAGACCGGCAAGAAGCTCGAGGTCCCGGTCAAGCGCCTCCTCCAGGGCGCCCCCGCTGAGCAGGTCCTCCAACCTTCCGCGGTCGACAACCCCGACCTGATCGCCTACTTCACCGGCCTGGGAGCCGAACGCCGCCATGCCCGCCGCCCGCACACCCCCGAAGGCGTCTCGTGATCCTGTCCGCCTCCCTGACCTGTCTCATCGCATTGAGCTTCGCCCTGCTGGGCGCGGCCAAGATCCTGGCTCTCGGCCCGATGTCCGAGCTGGCCGCCCACGCCGGCTTCACCACCGCGGCCTACCGGGTCATCGGCGGGCTGGAGCTGGCGGGCGCCATCGGCGTGGCCCTCGGCCCGGTCGTACCGTTGTGCGGCGGCCTGGCCGGCATCGGACTGCTGATGCTGCTCGCCGGTGCCGTGACCACGCACGTACGCAAGGGCGACGGGCTGACCAGGCTCCTCCCCGCGGTGACGTGCGCGGCCCTGGTCGCCTGGTATCTCGTACTCCTCGCCGGCCTCTGACCCGTTGCGGGGGGCTGTCGGCGGCCACTCGTCCTGTGAGCGAGCCCGCGGCGGGGCTGGCAGACTGAATCTGTGGTTCCGCTGATGGTCGCGGCGGATGAGATCGCGTCCTCATCGCTTACCGGCGCCAGTGTGGTGTCAGCCTGCGCACTGCTCTTCACCGTCGCGTCGTTCTGGTGGCTCAACGCCCGACAGGGACGCCTGCAGGCGTGGGAGCCTCATTCCTTCGCGACGATCGTCCACGGTTCCACGGCACGCCTACGACTGCCTCTCGTCCTGCACAACACCGGTCCCAAGCCGATCGTCGTGCAGGACCTCATCCTGACCTTCCCTGACGAGCCCGCCTCTCATCTGCCACTCCTGTGGGTGTCCTCCCCCTCCCGGCTCCAACCGGGGCCGGACGAGGAGGCGAAGCTGCCGGCGGGGTTCGTCGTGCCCGGCAGAGAAGCGCGACAGCTCTTCCTCGAGTTCGAGGCACCGTTTTCCGGATTCCTCCCGGAGGCCCGTGACTACAAGGCCCAGATACAGGTGCGGGTCGGCCACCGCAAGGGTTGGCGCCCCTTGCTGACGTTCAGCTTGAGGGCCGCCAACATCATCGATCCAGATCGCTACACCGTTTACAACAACGCACCGCTCGAGCTGACGAAGGAAGACCAGAAAAGAGCGGATGCCGCGCTCCTCGAACTGCTGGAAGAGCACGGGGACGGCTCCCCTCCGGGCGGCCGGAGACAGGAAGGCCCTCCCAATGACGAAGGTGACGCCGACACGAGCCGCTGACATCGCCGTCCGTCCTCTGACGTGGACAGCGGTGACACCGGGCCCGCCGGGCCACTCGGTCGCCAAGGGCCCCGACCGGATTTGCCGAGCACTCGACGCGAGAGCGCAGGGAGGAGAACCCGGGGGCGCCGGAGCTGCAGCACGCCCGTCCGGAAGCCCCCGCCGGCGCTGCTATTCCGCACCCGCCCTGGAGTGACGTGGGCGCCCGAAGACGGCCCTACAACCTGTGCCATGTCGTACCGCAAGACTCGCACGCCAACACCGCAGATCACGCAGCAAGATCCGGACCAGGTGCGGACCAACTGGGCTCAGCAGCAGACGAAGAAGCCGGGTTTCTTCTAGGCGCGGGAAACGGGCGCCTGACCTGGGCAGATGCCCGGCAGGCGCCCTTCCTGGCGCACATCCGCTCCCACCGGGCCGGCGCGCGCACTGTGCGGGGTCGACGCCGGAGGCCGACCAGAACGAGCCGCCTGCGTGCCGCAGGTCGTGGGGGACGCTTCGCCACCTTGAACACCGGTCCGGCCGGCCCGAGGGCGACCGGATACAGTGCGCGGGACGGCAGCCCGGTCAGGGAGGGGAAGCGTGACCGACACCAGCAACACCCGGCCCGTCGAGGGTGTGGCGCAAGCACCGCGGCAGAACCGGCTGCACCGCCTGATGCGCCACATCCCCCTGATCGCCCCCGTCCTGCTGTGGGCCGTGCCCTGCTGGGTGCTCCTGTACAGCGGCCAGCACTGGCCGCTGCCCGTCGCGTCGGCCGGCACCCTCCTGTTCGCCCTCGGCCTCATCGGTATGCCGCTCGCGATGGTGCGCGGCCACGGCCGGCGTCAGCAGGACCGGGCGGCGATCGTCGGTGACACCCTGCTGGGCACCAGCTGGGTCCTGTTCACCTGGTCGTTGCTGCTCGGCGTCCTGTTGCGACTCGTCCTGCTCCTGGCCGGCGTCGGCGGGAGTCAGGATCGGGCCCGGATCGTCACCTGGGCCGTCCTCGGCGTGACCGCCGCGCTTCTCGCCTGGGGGTACGCCGAGGCCCGTCGCGTGCCCCGGGTGCGCCGGCTCGACGTGCCGCTCCCGCGGCTGGGTGCCGGGCTGGACGGCACCCGTGTCGTCCTCATCACCGACACCCACTACGGCCCGCTCGATCGCGCTCGCTGGTCGGCGCGGGTGTGCGAGACGGTGAACTCCCTGGAAGCCGACCTGGTCTGCCACACCGGCGACATCGCGGACGGTACGGCCGAACGCCGCCGCGCCCAGGCCGTCCCCCTCGGTACCGTGCGGGCCACCCGCGCCCGTGTCTACGTCACCGGCAACCACGAGTACTACAGCGAGGCCCAGGGCTGGGTCGACCTGATGGACGAGCTGGGCTGGGAGCCGCTGCGCAACCGCCATCTGCTGCTCGAACGCGGAGGCGACACCCTCGTGGTCGCCGGCGTGGACGACGTCACCGCCGAGTCCTCCGGCCTGGAAGGCCACCGCGCCCACCTCGCCGGTGCCCTGCACGGCGCCGACCCCGACCTGCCCGTGCTGCTCCTGGCACACCAGCCCAAGTTCGTCGACCGGGCGGCAGCCGGCGGCATCGACCTCCAGCTCTCCGGCCACACCCACGGTGGCCAGATCTGGCCCTTCCACCACCTGGTCCGCATCGACCAGCCGGCCGTCGCCGGGCTCAGCCACCACGGCGCCCGCACGCTCCTCTACACCAGCCGCGGCACCGGCTTCTGGGGCCCACCGTTCCGCGTCTTCGCCCCCAGCGAGATCACCCTGCTGGTGCTCCGCTCCCCGCACCTGCCCGCTTCGCCGTAGCACGAGGCGGGCCGGCACGGGCGCTCGGAAGCGACGCGTGTGGCCCGCGCCCCGTGTTCGTCTCAGCCGCCGCGCCGCACCCGGGCCGCCTTACGGGCCTCCGCGAGCTTGCGGGCCTCGCTGCTCTTGCGGGACGACCCGCCGCCCGAGCCGCCCTTCGCGTCCTTGGTGCTGCCCAGGCCGCGGAACGGGGCGTTGTGGTTCTTGGGGCGCGGCACGGCCGGCCCGCCGTCGAGAGGCCGTCCGGAGGGGGCCTTGGCGCCGGTGATCCGGCTCAGCTCCGCCTCGCCGGAGCGCACTTTGGTGACCTTGGGGGCGACGCCGGCGTCATCCATGACCTGGCTCGTCTCGCGGCGCTGGCCCGACATGGCGAGTGTCACGACGGTGCCGGATCGGCCGGCCCGGGCCGTGCGGCCCGCACGGTGCAGGTAGTCCTTCGGGTCGGTGGCCGGGTCGACGTTGACCACGAGGTCGAGGTCGTCGACGTGCAGGCCGCGTGCGGCGACGTTCGTCGCCACCAGCGCGGTGACCTGGCCGTTCTTGAACTGGGCCAGGGTCCGGGTGCGCTGCGGCTGGGACTTCCCGCTGTGCAGGGCGTCGGCGGCGACGCCGTTGGCCCGCAGGTGGCGCGTGAGCTGGTCGACGCCGTGCCTGGTGTCCAGGAACAGCAGGACGCGGCCGTCCCGGGCGGCGATCTCCGTGGTCACGGCGTAACGGTCCGGGCCGTGCACGAGGAGGACGTGGTGCTCGATCGAGGAGACCGCGCTGGACGAGGGATCCACGGAGTGGACGGCGGGGTCGCGCAGGTAGCGCTGCACCAGCTCGTCGACGTCGCGGTCGAGGGTGGCGGAGAACAGCATCCGCTGCCCGTCCGGACGGACCTGGTCCAGCAGCTCGGTGACCTGCGGCAGGAACCCCATGTCACACATCTGGTCGGCCTCGTCCAGGACCGCGATGCGCACCCGTCCCAGTCGGCAGCCCTTGCGCTCGACCAGGTCGTGCAGCCGGCCGGGCGTGGCGACGACGATCTCGACGCCGTCCCGCAACGCGGCGGCCTGCCGTCCGATGGACACTCCGCCCACCACGGTCGCGAGCCGCAGCCGCAACGCCTCGACGTACGGGGTGAGCTCCTCACCGACCTGCTGCGCCAGCTCCCTGGTGGGCACCAGGACGAGCGCCAGCGGCTCCTTCGGCTGCGCACGCTGCCCGGCGGTCCGGGCGAGCATCCCCAGGCCGAAGGCGAGCGTCTTCCCGGATCCCGTGCGGCCCCGGCCCAGGACGTCCCGTCCCGCGAGCGCGTTCGGCAGCGCCGCCGCCTGGATGGGGAAGGGCACGGTGACGCCGTGCTCGTCGAGCACCCGCAGAATCTCGGCCGGCAACCCCAGCTGCGCGAAGGACGCCGTCGTGGGCACGGCCGAAGCGGCGCGCGACGCCTCGGACACCTCGTCCTGCTGCCGGGCATCGGCACGTGCTGATTCGCTCACAGTGAGCCTTCCTCCGAAGGGACCGTACCGAGGAAGGCGCGGCGGGGACGCGACGACCGGCCGGCGACACCGAACGGGGCACCGGCACAGCGACGCCGCAAACGCACAACGCTAGCACGGGTCGCGCCGCCCGGGCCTCCCGGTCGCGCCGCTCAGCCGGGCGACGACAGCCGGATCCGCCTGTGCGGATCGCCTCGGGCGTCGATCCGGTCAGGAATCGGCTGAAGGACGCCGGGACTTTGCGCAAGGGCTGTTCGAAGCGGTGGATCAGCGGTGTGATGGAAGCGGTTCCAGGGAGGATCGCCGGCCGGGCAGCGCGCGGCCGGCCGGGTGCAGAACGGTGGATGCGATGTCCGAGTCCAGACCGCCCTCGGCCGCCCGCGTCGTGGTGGGGGTGAGCGGCTCGCCGGGGAGCCTCGACGCGCTCGGCCGCGCGGCCGTCGAGGCCAGGCGCCGCGGAGCGGAGCTCTGGCCGGTGCTGGCCTGGGAGCCGCCGGAGGGAGACCCGACCGCCCGCAGGTTCCCGGCCGCGGCCGCCATGGCCGGGAAGTGGGAGCGGCTGGCACGGGAGCGGCTCGACGAGGCGCTGTGCGAGGTGTTCGGCGGCGCCGACCCGGGGGTGCCCGGGCGGGCGCTCGTCGTAAGGGGTGCCCCGGGACCGGCGCTGGTGCGGACCGCCGACCGGGACGACGACATCCTCGCGATCGGCGCCGGCGGACGGGGCCGGCTGCTGCGCGTCCTGCGGCCGTCGGTCGGCCGGCACTGCCTCGCGCACGCCACCTGTCCCGTTCTCGTGGTGCCGCCGTCCCCGCTCCAGGCCGCGCTGGCGGCGGCCCACCGCCGCAACATCTGGCGGCTGCGGCTGGACACCGGCCATGTGCAACGCGAGTTCGGGATCCTCCCGCCCGACGCCTGAGGCCGGCAGCCGCGCCGAGACGACGAGCGCGCCGGCCAGCGCGCCCAGGATCCGCTGCCGCTCCCGTGCGGCGGGCGCCGGGACAGGCAGGCTCGCCACGCCTCCGGGGCCGGTGACGCCGTTCGAAGATCTCGGCGGCGTACGCTCGTGCGCATGGTTGGGCATCGGATGGTCGACGTGAACGGCGTTCGCCTGCACATCGCCGAGCAGGGCGACGGCCCTCTGGTGGTGCTCCTGCACGGCTTCCCCGAGTCCTGGCACTCCTGGCACCGCCAGTTCGGCCCGCTGGCCGACGCGGGCTTCCGGGTGGTCGCCCCGGACCAGCGCGGCTACGGACGCAGTGACCGCCCCGAGAACGTCGACGCGTACACCATCCTCCATCTGGTCGGCGACGTCGTCGGGCTGATCCGGGCCCTCGGCGAGGAGAAGGCGTACGTCGTCGGGCACGACTGGGGTGCGCCCGTCGCCTGGCACACCGCGCTGCTGCGGCCGGACATGGTGCTCGGGGTGGCCGGCCTGAGCGTGCCGCCGCCCTTCCGGGGCTCGGAGCCCCCGCTGCCCGCCATGGAGAAGCGGTTCGGCGGCCGCTTCTACTGGAACTACTTCAACCGCCCCGGCGTCGCCGACGCCGAGTTCGCGAAGGACACCCGCACCGCTCTGCGGAAGTTCGTCTGCTGGGGTTCCGGCGACGGCCTCGGCGGCGGCGAGGTCGGGCAGCCGCTGGTCGACCCCGAGCGCGGCTGGCTGGCGGACATGCCGGATCCCGAGGTGCTGCCGGGGTGGTTCACCGAGGAGGACCTCGACGCGCTCACCGAGAGCTTCTCCAAGGGCTTCACCGGGGCCCTCAACTGGTACCGCAACCTCGACCGCAACTGGGAACTGACCGCTCCCTGGCAGGGCGCCACCATCACCCGGCCCGCGCTGTACGTCTACGGCGACCGCGACGTCGTCCCCGCCTTCCCCGGGACGCCCGAACTCATCACGAGGCTCCCCGCCCTGATGCCCAGCCTGTGGCGCGAGCCCGTCGAACTGCCCGGTTGCGGGCACTGGACCCAGCAAGAGCGTCCGGACGAGGTGAACGCTGTCCTGGTCGAGTTCCTCACGGCGCTCTCCCGGGCCTGACCGCTTCCCGGGCCCCTGCCGTCACTCGGGGGCGAAGGAGAAGCTGCGCCACAGCCCCGTGGTCATGACGACCTGGTCCGACGCCCCGATGTCCAGGTAGTTGCTCGCCCCGCCCGGCGGCACCGTGCAGTCGGGCGTGGTGAACAGGAGCAGGTTGCTCTGCGTCTGGTTGTTGACGTGCGTCACGCCGTCGAGGAACCGATGGCATCCGTGGATCGGCGGGTTCGAGATGGTCTCCACGAGCCTGACACCGTTGCGCGCCACGATCTGACCGGACGCCTGGTCCTCGCAGGCGGTGAGCGCGATGCCGAGCACCATGATGCCGGTGAGCGCGACCAGCGACCGTGAAGAGGGCATCGAGCCTCCTGAGGGACGGGGAGCTGCGAGGGACGTGATCCCGCCACCACTATCCGTCAGAGCCGTCGGACCCGCCCGGTGGGTACGACCGTTGCGGGCACGAGACGGGACCGGTCGCTCGATGGCGGTGATTGGCCGGCCGCCGCGCGGGGGCACGAGGCGAAGGGTCCCGCGTCGGCCCCCACGACCAGCGTGTACCGCGCGGACCGGGCCCGGCGGGCCGGAGCCGGATCTCCAGCTTACGCTGATCGGAAGGGGGGTGCATTCGGGTGAATCGGACACCGAGAGGGGTGCTTCGATGGGCGACTATCCCCTGATCGAGAACCACGGTCTGGTCGGCGATCTGCAGACGGCGGCGCTCGTGACCACCGACGGGACCGTCGACTGGCTCTGCCTCCCCCGGTTCGACTCGCCCAGCGTGTTCGGCGCGCTCCTGGACAGGGGCAAGGGCGGCCACTGCACGGTCCGTCCGGGCCACGAGACGTACGCCACCAAGCAGTTGTACCTGCCGGACACGGCGGTCCTGGTCACGCGGTTCATCACCGAGGCCGGCGCCGGGGAGGTCCTGGACTTCATGCCCGTGACCGGGCCGGTGGCCACGCCCAGTCACCGGCTGGTGCGCATGGTCCGCTGTGTGCGCGGCAGCATGACGTTCGACGTCGGCATCGCGCCGCGGTTCGACTACGGCCGCAGATCGCACCGGCTGCACATCAGGGAGCAGGGAGCGGTGTTCGCCGCCGAGGACGGCACGGAGCTCACCGTGCACCCCGTCCGCGAACCCGACGACGACCGGCTGGTGGACGTTTTCACCGACCGGGGGGACGATCTGCACTTGACCCTGTCCCTGCAGGCGGGCCAGCAGCGCGGGCTGGTCCTGGAGTCGGCGGCCGCCGGGCCGCCCAGGCAGATCCGGCTCGCCGAGTACCAGGAACTCTTCGAGGAGACCGTCAGGTTCTGGCGCTCGTGGCTGACCCAGTCGCAGTACTCGGGACGCTGGCGGGAGACGGTGGAGCGCTCCGCGATCACGCTGAAGCTCATGACGTACGCGCCGAGCGGCGCCCTCGTGGCCGCCCCGACGACGGCGCTCCCCGAACAGCTGGGCGGGGAGCGCAACTGGGACTACCGGTTCACCTGGATCCGTGACGCCTCGTTCTCGGTGTACGCCCTGCTGGGGCTGGGGTTCACCGAGGAGGCCAGGGCGTTCATCGACTGGCTGTCCGACCGGGTCAGGGAACGGGCGGGCAGCGACGGGGACTCCGGGCCGCTCAACATCATGTACCGGGTCGACGGCTCCTCCGACCTGGAGGAGGAGATCCTCGACCACTGGGAGGGCTACGAGCGTTCCGCGCCGGTGCGGATCGGCAACGGTGCCGCGACACAGCTCCAGTTGGACATCTACGGCGAGGCGCTGGACAGTATCCACTTCGCGCACCGGCACGGGATCCAGATGGGGCACCAGGACTGGACCTCGCTGCTGACGAACCTGGAGTGGCTGGTCGACCACTGGGACCAGCCGGGAGAGGGCCTGTGGGAGACCCGCGGCGGCCGCCAGCACTTCACGTACGGCCGCGTGATGTCCTGGGTGGCGTTCGACCGCGCGCTGCGGCTCGCCGAGGCGAACGGCCGGCCGTCCGTGGCCGAGCGCTGGAGCCGTGAACGGGACGCGATCTACGAGCAGATCATGGCGAACGGGTGGAGCGAGGACCGGCGGGCCTTCGTCCAGCACTACGGCAGCGACGTGCTGGACTCCTCGCTGCTGCGCATGGCGACGGTCGGCTTCATCACCCCCGAGGATCCGCTGTGGACGTCGGCCCTCGACGCGATGGAGGCGGAACTGGTCAGCGACAGCCTGGTCTACCGCTACAACCCGGAGGCCTCGCCTGACGGCCTGCGCGGCTCGGAGGGCACCTTCTCGCTGTGCACGTTCATGTACGTCGACGCCCTGGCGCGTGCGGGGCGTACCAACCGGGCGCGGCTGGTGTTCGAGAAGATGATGGGGTACGCCAACCATCTCGGGCTGTACTCGGAGGAGATCGGCCTGACCGGCCGTCAACTCGGCAACTTCCCACAGGCGTTCACTCATCTCGCCCTGATCGACGCGGCGCTGACCCTGAACGAGGCCCTCGACCGGCGCTAGCCCGGGGCCGGTTCGGCCGGCGGCGCGGGTCCGAGGAGCACGAGTGTGTCGCCCGGCTGCGCGCCGACCGGCAGGGTCTCGGTGACGGGTTCCAGCCGGCCGTCGCGCCGTACGACGAACAGGGCGTCGTGTCCCGGCGGTTGGGGTGCCGACGCGGGCTGTACGTGGAAGCGGGCGCCCCGCTCGTGGCGGGCGGCGAGGGCGTGGCGCACGAGGGTGGGGCCGAAGAGGGTGCCGCGGGCGGTGTAGGGGGCGACGACGCCCGGGCTGCCGGGAGGCGGTGCCACACGGTGGACCGGGCCCTCGACGCTGTCCTCCATGACGATGGAGGCGAGGGCGTTGAAGTCGTCGTCGTCCGTGAGCAGGAGGACCGAGGTGATGCCCTCCAGCCGGCCGCTGGGGTCGGCCGCGACGGCCATCAGCTCCCCGGCGGCCAGTTCGAGCCCCGCCTCCCGGATGCGCTCCCGCTCCTGCGTCGAGCCCGCCCACATCAGCACGTCCAGACCGGCGGTGCGCAGCGACCGGGCGAGGTCGACGACCCAGGGCTCGCCGCCCACCAACAGGGGGCGCGCCCGCGCGGGCAGGGCGACGCCCAGCGCTCCGGCCACGGGTCTCGCCGTCAGGGCGTAGATCACGACGGTTCCGACGATCACCAGGAAGGTGACGGGGAGGATCTTCGCGGCGCCGCGCAGTCCCGCGGCGGTGAGCGAGGCCGAGAAGGTCGTGGCGGTGGACGCGGCCACGATGCCGCGCGGGGCCATCCAGCCGACGAAGGCCCTTTCGCGGTGCGTCAGTTCCGTCCCGGTGGTGGACAGCACGGCCACCAGGGGCCGGACCACCACGACGAGCACGACGACGAGTACCGCCGTGGGAAGCAGCACCGGGACCAGGGACCTGGGCGTCACGGTGGCCGAGATGGACACGAACAGCAGGCCGATGATGAGCTGGACGAGCGTCTCGAAGAACGGCCGGCGGGCGGGCATGTCGAACCCCGGGAGGTTCGCGGCGGCGAGTCCGGTGACGATCGCGGCGATGAGTCCGGTGTCGTCGAACACCATGTCGCAGCCCGCGGCCACCACGACCACGGTGGCCAGTTGGGCGAGCGTGCCGAGCGTCTCGCCGAGGCGGAGCCGGCGGAGGGTGAGCCACAGCAGCGCGGTGCCCACCGCGCCCCCGGCGATGCCGACGGCGAGGCCGGCGACGAACGAGCCGACGCGGAAATGGCCGCTCTGCAGGCCGCCGGAGACGATGGAGTGGAACACGACGGCGCCGAGGATGCCGCCGACGGGGTCGATCAGGGAGCCCTCCCACATCAGGACCCGCCGGACCCTGTCCGCCGGCCGGACGTGGTCCAGCACGGGACCGACCACCGTGGGCCCGGACACCACGAGAATCACACCGGTCATGCTGGCAACGGCCGCCGGCACCCCGAACAGGGCCGGCCCCAGGCCCATGACACTCCCCCAGGTGAGCAGCACCCCGAACGCCATAAGGCGCAGCACGACGCGGCGGGTGGCGCCCCTGAGGTGGCGCAGGTCGAGTCCCAGTCCGGAGTCGTAGAGGATGATCGCCACCGCCACCGACACCAGCGGGGAGAACGCCGGCCCGAGGAGCTTGTCGGGGCGGACGACGCCGGTCAGGGCTCCGGCGGCGAACCCGGCCGGCAGCAGGGCGAGCAGGGCCGGGATGCGCAGCCGGCTCGCGAGGATCTGGCACCCGACGGCGAGGGCCACGGTGAGGCCGATGCCCAGCAGGATGTCGTCCGTGCTCACCCGGGACCCGCCGGGCGGTCAGGCCTCGTCACCGATGTCGCCGCGCCGCAGATCGGCGTCGGTGAGGCCCTCCAGCTCGCCGTGGGTGTCCAGCCAGTAGAGCGCGGCGACGGCGGGGACGATGAAGACGACGGCGACCAGGGTGACCAGGCCCAGCCAGCGCAGTGTGCTGTGCGCGCCCGCCCCGGCGGCGACGGTCAGGGAGGTCGGGATGAGGTAGGGGCGCTGGGCCATGCCCCAGGCGAGGATCGACGACGCGACCACGCCGACCGCCGTGACCCTGGACCAGGCTCCCGAGGGGCGCCACAGCAGCCAGGCGGTGGCGAGCGTGCTCAGCGCCGCGAGGACGACGAAGACGAGGCCCACGCCGTGCGTGAGCCCGTGCCACACGTAGAGGGCGTCCCCGTGGGTGACGCCCAGTGTGATCACGGCGAGAACGGCCACGGCGGCCAGGGCGGCCCATGCGCGCCGCCGGAAGTAGGCGTCCAGGTCGGGCGCGTCGAAGCGCCGGGCGTCCGCGGCGAGGAAGACCGCGCCGAGCATCGCGGTGGTCGCGATGGCGAGGAGGCCGAACAGCAGGGACGTGGGGTTGGCCCAGACGTCCGTCGACGCCTGGGTCGTGGCGGTCACCCGGCCCGAGGCCACTCCCCCGGCCGCGGCACCGAGGAAGAACGGTGTCAGCAGCGAGGAGACGGCGAACACCGCACCGTACAGGCGGCGGCCGGCCAGCTTCGTCAGGGGCTTGCGCAGTGCGAAGCCGGCCCCGCGGAGCACGGTGCCGACGGCGGCCAGGGCCAGCGGCAGCCACATGGTGGTGAACACCTGCTGGAAGAGGACGGGGAAGCCCGTCCACATGATGACCAGTACGAAGATCAGCCAGACGTTGTTGACCTCCCACACGGGAGCCATCGCGTGGTCGATCAGCCAGCGTGCGCGTCTGCCGCGCTCCGCACCGCCCGCGATCAGGTCCCAGAAGCCGGCTCCGTAGTCGGTACCGCCGCCGCAGGCGTAGGCGGCGACCGCGAGCAGCAGGACGACGGCGATGACCCCGGCGATCACAGCCGGCTCCCCGTGGAGCGGGGCCCGTAGGGGGTGTCCGTCTCCGGTGTCTCCCGCGCTTCCCGCGGCCCGCCGGTCCGGTCGGCGAGCCGCCAGCGGGTGCGCATCTTCAGCAGCACCGCCAGGAACGACCCGAAGACGAAGACGTAGACGAGGACGATCAGGCCGAACATGGTCCACAGGCTGCCGGAGCGGGTGGCGGTCACCGCTTCGGCGACTCGCATGTTCTGGTACACGATCCAGGGCTGGCGGCCCACTTCGGTGGTGATCCAGCCGCACTCGACGGCGACGACGGAGGCGACTCCGGCGACGGCCGCGCACCGGAGGAACCAGCGGGATTCGGGCGCCCTGCGGCGCAGCAGCCACATCGCCGCGTACCAGAGCGCGAGCAGCACCAGTGCCGAGCCGATGCCGACCATGGTGTCGAAGGTCCAGTGGGCGATGGTGGCCTCGGCGGGTGTCGGCCGGTCGGCCGCGGGCACGGAGGTGAGCCCGGTGACCTGGGTGTCCGGGCGGAACCCGGCCAGGATGGAGTCGAGTTGCGGGATCCGGATGCCGCCGGAGATGGTGCCGTCCGGATGCAGCCGGCCGTAGATGTACTCGGGCTCGTGGGTGTCGGTCTTCCAGACGATCTCCATGGCGGCGAACTTCACCGGCTGCTTGTGGAAGACCTGCCGGGCGATGGAGTCGCCGAGCACGAACTGCACCGGGGTGAGCACCGCGGCCAGCGTGAAGGGGATGGTGAAGCCGAGCCGGTGGTAGTGGTTCCGGCGGCCGCGCAGCAGGCCGACGGCGTACACGCCGGCCACCACGAAGCCCGCCGTCACGAACATCGCCACGACGAAGTGCCAGTACTGCGGGCCGAACATGGGCGTGAAGACGGCCTTCCGGACGCTCACGTCGACGGGGTTGCCGGCGGAGTCGAGGGTGAAGCCCCGGGGGGTGTTCATCCACGAGTTGGCGGCCAGGATGCCGAAGGCGCCGAGCAACGCGGCGAAGGGCAGCGGCAGTCCGAGCAGGAAGTGCGTCCGAGAGGGCAGTCTGCGCCAGCCGTAGAGGTAGATGGCGATGAGGACGGCCTCCAGGAAGAACGCCCACGCCTCGACGCCGAACCCGATGCCGAAGACATCGCCCCACCGGCCCATCATGCCCGGCCACAGCAGTCCGAACTCGAACGACAGCACGGTGCCGGTGACGACCCCGATCGCGAACTGGACCGCCATCACCGCCGACCAGCGGCGCGCCAGCAGCAGGGCGGTGGGGTCGCCGCGGCGCAGGCCGTAGCCGTGCATGACGAGCGTGATCAGCGGCAGCGCGACGCCGAGGGGGACCAGGATGATGTGGGAGGCCAGGGTGAAGGCCATCATCGACCTGGCCGGCAGCGTCTGCGGCGGGACGTCGGCCGCCAGCAGCAGGACCGTGTGCATGTGTGCCTCTCGGGCCGACGCGGGTGGGGTGTGTCAGCCGCCGGTGGCGAAGCCGGGGAAGAGCGTCATCCCGCCGTCCACGAAGAGGGTGGTGCCCACGACGTAGTCCATCAGGTCGGAGGCGAGGGCGACGACGGCGTTGGCGATGTCCTCGGGGTCGCCGATCCGCTTGTACGGGATCAGCCGCATCAGGTCCTCCTCGGCCTCCGGCGTCTCCCAGGCGTCGCGGTTGATGGGCGTCCTGATGGCCCCGGGGGCGACCGCGTTCACACGGATCCCCTTCGGGGCGAGTTCCTGCGCCAGGGTCGCCATCATCATCTGCACGCCGCCCTTGGACGCCGCGTAGTTCACATGGCCGGTCCACGGGATGATCTGGTGCACCGAGCTCATGCAGATGATCTTCCCTGCGGCCGACGACACCTCGGGGACGACCCCGCGGCGCAGGAACTCCTTGGCCGCCTCGCGAGCACAGAGGAACTGCCCGGTGAGGTTGACGTCCAGGACCTTCTGCCACTGGGCGAGGGTCATCTCCGCGAGCGCGGCGTCCCGCTGCAGTCCCGCGTTGGCGACCAGGATGTCGATCGTCCCGAACTCCTGGACCATCCGGTTCATCATGGCGACGACCTGGTCCTCGTCGGACACGTCGGCTTCGTAGGCCTCGGCCCGCACGCCGAAGCCGGTGATCTCCCGCACCACCTTCTCGGCCTCGTCGCGGCCGGCCACGTAGTTCACCACGACGTCGGCACCGGCGCGGCCGAGGGCCACGGCGGTCGCCCTGCCGATCCCGGAGTTGGCGCCGGTGACGATCGCCTTCTGGCCCTTCAGCAGGTGGGAGGGGGGAATCACGGCCTGGGGTGTGCCCTCGGTGGAACTCACGATGTGCTGCTCCTCCACTGCGTGCCCGGACGGCCGGGCACCTGGCCCGGAGGGTCAGGCACCAGGCAATCACCGGGTGGCCGTACCCGCATGCCGCGGCGGACGCGGTTGCGCTGCCCGGCTGAGGAACTTCGCCCGGTCGGACTCCGGGGCGGGGCGGCGGGCGTCAGCCCAGCCGCCGCAGCAGGTGGTCGCCCACGCGGAGGGCGTTGGCGATGGCCGTCAGGGACGGGTTGACCGCGCCGATGCTCGGGAAGAAGCTCGTGTCCACCACGTAGAGGTTGTCCAGGTCGTGGGCCTTGCAGTCGAGGTCCAGCGCCGAGGAGGCCGGGTCGGTGCCGAAGCGCACGGTGCCCGCCTGGTGTGCGGTGGCCCCGATGGGCATGCCCTTGTGCAGGTAGATGCTGCGGGAGAGCAGGCGGTGCTCGTGCATGCCGAGATGGCCGAGCATGCGCTGGAGCTTGTGCCGCAGGCGCTCCAGGCCCGCGATGTTGTTCGATTCGTCGAGCGTCAGCCGGATGCGGCCGTCGGCCTCCAGGGTCACCCGGTTGTCCGGCCTCGGGAGGTCCTCGCCGCACAGCCAGAAGTCGACGGCGTGGTGGGCCAGGACCTCAAAGGGCATGTCCGGTGCCACCGATCCGGCCCAGCGCGGTGCCTGGCCGTGGATCTGCTCGGAGTCGGACTTGCCGAGCATCTGGATCCCGCCGAGAGGGTACTCGAAGTCGTCCGCGCCCAGGTACCAGTCGTGCAGGGCGAGCGTCTTCTGGAACTGGGTGTCGTTGGGCTCCTTCGAGATGGCCATCAGGGCGAGGTTGTTGTGGCGCATGTAGTTCCGGCCGACCACGTCCGAGCTGTTGGCGAGGCCCCGGGGGTGTTTGTCGTCGGCCGAAGCGAGCAGCAGCGCGGCGGAGTTGACGGCCCCGCAGGCCACGACCACGACGTCCGCCGAGAAGCGGGCCTCCTCGTCACCGGGGAGCCGGGCGACGACGGTGGTGACGCTGCGTCCGGTCGGGTCGGTCTCCAGTCTCGTCACGCGGGCGTGGGTGACCATGTCCACGTTGGGGTGTTCCAGCGCCGGCTCCACGCAGATGACCTGCGCGTCGGACTTGGCGCGGACCAGGCAGGGGAAGCCGTCCACCCGGTCGCAGCGGATGCAGGCGCTGGTGTGCGTGGCGCCGCCGTACTCGTCCTGGGTGAGGTTGACCCCGATCGGCAGGTGGAAGGGGTGCAGCCCCTGCTTCTCCAGGTCGTGGCTCAACTGCTCGATGCGCGGCTCGTGTTCGACCGGCGGGTAGGCGTACTGCGCGCTGCTCGGCCCTTCCCACGGATCCTCGCCGTGCCGGCCGTGCACCAGGTAGAGGTGCTCCGCCTCGGTGTAGTACGGCTCCAGGTCCTCGTAGGCGAGCGGCCAGGCGGGCGAGACGCCGTCGTGGTGGCGGAGTTCACCGAAGTCCTCGGGGCGCAGCCGGAACAGGGCCGCGCCGTAGAACTTGGTGTTGCCGCCGACGTAGTAGTTCACCTCGGGCGGGAACTCGTTGCCGTGTCTGTCGAGCCAGAACTCCGGGGCCCGGTACTTGGCCTTGACGAACACGGCCGTGGAGTCCCAGTTGTCGCGCTCGCGCCGCAGGTAGCCACCGCGTTCGAGGATGAGCACCCGTTTGCCGGAGGGGGCGAGGCGGTGGGCGATGGTGCCGCCGCCGGCACCGGTGCCGATCACGATGACGTCGTAAGGGGGCAGGGCGTCCACGGCAACCACCGTCCTTGTCGTGCGGTCCGACCGGTGCGGGCTTCGCCTCTTCGAACGTACGCGCCATACGGCGGTGCGGCACCTGGAACGGGCGGCGCCGGCCCGGGTCAGAGAACGGCGACGGGGTTCACCGGCGAGCCGGTGGCGGCCGGCAGCCGCAGCGGCGCGACCACGCACAGGAAGTGCCAGCGTCCCCGCTGTTCGCACACCGGTACCAGTTCCTCGAAGTCCAGGTAGTCCAGCAGGTACAGCCCCATGGCGTTGACGGCCAGCACATGCACCGGGAACCCGATCCCCGGCACCGCGCTCGGCGCCGTGTCGCTGTTGCCGTCCGAGCCCAGGACGGACACCTGGCGCTCGGCCGGGAAGTCCATCGCGGTGGGGTGGAGTCCCGCCCGGGCCCGCGCGACGTCCCAGGCGCCGAGCGTCCGGCGGCGCAGACGGTGCCCCAGGCGCACGAACAGCAGATCGCCGGGTCCGACCGTGGTCCGCTGTGCGGTCTCGGCCGCGGCCAGCTCCTCCGCGGTCACCTGGTCGCCGGGGTCGAGCCAGGGCACGCCGCGCAGACGCGGGATGTCCAGCAGCACACCGCGGCCGACGATGCCGTCCCGCACGAGATCGAGGCTCAGGGACTCGGCACCCTGCGGTGTCACGGTGCTCGCCGGGACCCCGCCGTACAGCTCGCCGTCGAAGATCACGTGGCACAGGGCGTCGAGGTGGCTGTCGACGTCGCCGTGCACGTTCATGGCGAACCGGTCGCGGGCGAACACGAGTCCGTGCTCCGTGTCCTCCCGGGCCGTCGGTGCCGTCATCCGGTGGGACGCGGGCTCCGGGCTGTCCGGGCCGGGCCGGGTCTCGACGGGCGCGGCCAGTGACACCGTGCGCCCTGAGCGGACCTCGGCGGCGGCCGCCACCACCCGCTCGGGCGTGAGCCGGGCCGGCGCGCCGCGCGGCTCCCCGCCGGCCGCGGCCTGGTCCCGGAGCCGGCGGTACAGATCGCGGAAGGCCGCTTCGGACATGGGCGTCCCGGGATCCATGGGTTGCTGCCGCGAAGTCATCGGGAACCCCTCCTCGTCCGCACCGGCCGGTGCTCGGGGCCGTCGTCCCAGGTGGCGGCGGGCCGGCCGTCACGAAGCCGCTCACGGCCGCGAGGATCACCACGGGGACCATCGCGGCGCTGCCGAGCACCAGGACGACCAGCGGCACGCTGCTGACCGGGAGCCGCAGCGCGGCGGCGCCATGCCCGCCGCCATGCCGGGGAGCCCGCCGCGGGCCCGAGGAACAGCGACGGAAAGACGGGACCGCCCCGGAGGCTGCCGAGGCAGCGTGCGCACGCCGCTCCCTTGCAGAGCAGGGTTCCTCCCGCGTTTCGGCCCGGATTCGCCTGCGGTGCGTCGAACTCCTCGGCGCGCCTCTCGTCATTGGAGCACCCGCTCGCGGGCCCCGCACGTCCGGGACGGGCCCCGCAGGTCCGGGCCCGGCGGGCGTCCGGGGTTCCGGGCCGGGCGCGCTTCCGGCAGCCGCCGTCCGGGGTGCCGACGTGGCCCGGGCGTCCACCCGATCCGCCGGGTGCCGGCGTAGCCCGGGCATGTGCCCGATGTGCCGGTGGCCGACGTGGCCCGGGCATCCGCTCGATGTGCCGGTGGCCGACATGACCCGAGTGCCCCACCCGGTGTGTGCCGCGGGCCGTTCGGGTGCCGGTGGGGCCCGGGCGCCGCACCCGGTGTGCGGGGCACGGCCGTGCACTCTTCACTGGAGGGAACAGGTCGTTCCTAGGTCACGGGAGTCGCGTCATGACAGACCATTGGAGACGGGGTGCGGCGGCGGCGTTGCTGGCCGCGGTCGCGATCGCGACGGCCGGGTGTTCCGGCGGTTCCGGGAACACGTCCGGCAACGCGAGCAAGGCGGCCTCGGCGGCCGCCTCCGCCGCCTCGTCCCTCGCCTCCCGGGGGACCGACGCGCTGGCCTCGGCCTCGGCGGAGGCCAAGCGCAAGCTCGACGAGGCCAAGGGCGGGGTGAACGCGAAGGACGAGGTGACCCTCGGCTCCGCGGCCGTCGGCGCCGACGGCCGCGCCGCGGTCAAGGTGACCGCCAAGAACACCGCGGGCTCCGCCAAGTCGTTCGCCGTCCAGGTCAACTTCACGGACAAGAGCGGCAATCTGCTGGACGTCACCGTGGTGACGGTCAAGGACGTGGCCGCCGGCGCCACGGGCGAGGGCACGGCCCAGAGCAACCGCAAGCTGACCGGCGAGGTGAAGGCGGCCGTGGGCACGGCCCTGCGCTACTGACCGCCGCCCCGCCCCCGTACGACTCCCCGGCTCCGCCTCGGCCACCGGCCGTGGTGGCGGCGCCCGCCGCCACCACGGCCGGCTCGGCGTGCCCGGGGACCGGGGGCCGGGTCCGGCGCCCGCGAGGCGTGTCGCCGCCTCGCATTCGCTCGTTGTTCCCGGCGCGCGCAAGCCGCATGAGTGAACCGCCATTCGGGTGAACCGTAGGGCGCTCAAACCGTGCGGGACCACGGGAGACGGTCTCATCGGGGATATCTCGCGAGCATGTGCGATCGCTTCGAAGTGGCACACCTGCCGTTGAGCTGTCCAAACTGAACTCGCAGTTGGTGATCAGGAATGAGCATGCGCGATCCAGAACGTTTTTCAGGAGATCGAATGGTGGAGCAGTCCTCCGAGATCGATATAAACGGGCCGGACGCACGTGCCGTCACCTTGAACGGCGCCGGCCCGACCCCCGCGGACACCGAGCGACAGCTCGCGGTCGCCCTGGCCGAGCTCGTGAACACCGAGCACGTCCCGGTCGACAGTCACTTCTTCGCCGATCTCGGCGCCAACTCCCTGGTCATGGCCCAGTTCTGCGCACGGGTGCGCAAGCGGGCGGACCTGCCCTCCCCCTCCATGCGGGACATCTACCGGTATCCCACGATCCGGAGCCTGGCGGCCGCGCTCACGGAGGCGCCCGCGCCGGTGGATGCGCCGGCGACCGCGCCGGTGGCGCCCCCGGCGCCGCCCACGCCGGCGACACGCGCGAGCCGGCTGAACCACATTCTCTGCGGCACGGTCCAGTTGCTGGTCTTCCTCGGATATTCCGTCGTCTCGGGGTTCGCCACCGCCACGGGTTACGAATGGATCGCCGGCGGTTCCGGGCTCGCCGACATCTATCTGCGGTCGCTGCTCTTCGGGGGCATCGGGTTCATCGCCCTGTGCGCGTTCCCGGTCATCGTGAAATGGACGCTCGTCGGCCGCTGGAAATCGACGGAGTTTCCCGTGTGGGGCCTGGCGTACCTGCGCTTCTGGCTCGTCAAGGTGCTGCTCCACGCCAATCCGATGATCTTCCTGGTCGGAACCCCGCTGTACGTGATGTACCTGCGGGCCCTCGGCGCACGGATCGGCAAGGGGGTGACGATCCTCTCCCACTCCGTCCCGGTCTGCACCGACCTGCTGACCATCGGCTCCGGCACGGTGATCCGCAAGGACTCGTTCTTCCTCGGCTACCGGGCCTACGCCGGCCGCATCCAGACCGGCGGCATCACGCTCGGCCGGGACGTGTTCATCGGCGAGAAGACGGTCGTGGACATCGACACCGCTATGGGCGACGGCGCGCAGCTCGGCCACTCCTCGGCGCTGCACCGGGGCCAGACGGTCCCCGACGGCCGGCGCTGGCACGGCTCTCCCGCGGAGCCCACGGAGACCGACTACGTCAGGATCGCGCCGGCCAGGTGCGGCACCGCCCGCCGGACCTGGTTCGGCCTCGGCACGCTGCTCCAGATGTTCCTCGTCTACATCCCGCTGGCCGTCGGCGGCATCTACATGCTGTTCACCGAGGTACCGGCGATCGGCAAGCGACTCGACCCGCAGACGGCCCCGTTGACGCGCTCGGAGCTGCTCTCCGACGCGCTGGTGCTGTCCGTCGTGCTGTTCTTCGGGTTCGTCGTCCTCGGCATCGTGACCCTGTACACGGTGCCGCGGCTGCTCGGACTGGTCGTCAAGCCCGACAAGGTCTATCCGCTCTACGGGTTCCACTACGCGCTGCAGCGGACGACGGCCCGCCTGACGAACGTCAAGTTCTTCGCCTGGCTCTTCGGCGACAGCTCCTACATCGTGCACTACCTGCGGGGGCTGGGGTACGACCTGTCACGGGTCGAGCAGACCGGCTCGAACTTCGGCACCGAGGTGCAGCACGAGACGCCTCTGCTGGTCTCCGTCGGCAGCGGCACGATGGTGGCCGACGGACTCTCCATCGTCAACGCCGACTTCTCCAGCACGTCCTTCCGCCTCGCCCGGGTGTCGATCGGCCCGCACAACTTCCTCGGCAACAACATCGCCTATCCGGCGGGCGGCAGGACCGGCGAGAACTGCCTGCTCGCGACGAAGGTGATGATCCCCCTCGACGGCGAGGTCCGCGAGGGCGTGGGGCTGCTCGGTTCGCCGTGCTTCGAGATCCCGCGCACGGTGGAACGCGACGCGCGGTTCGACCACTTCAGGTCCGGCGACGCGTTCCGGCGCCAGCTCGCCGCGAAGAACCGCTTCAACCTCCGCTCGATGGTCGCCATGCTGCTCGCGCGGTGGCTGCACACCTTCGCGCTCACCCTGTTCGGTCTCGCCTCGGTGGACCTGTACGGCGTGGTCGGGCACCTGGTGATCGGCGGGTACCTGGCGTTCACGCTCGCGTTCTCCGCCGCGTACTTCATCCTGGTGGAGCGCTGCATCGGGAGGTTCCGCGCGCTGCGCCCCCAGTTGTGCTCCATCTACGAGCCGTACTTCTGGTGGCACGAGCGGCTGTGGAAGGTGCCCGACCAGTTCCTCAACATCTTCAACGGCACCCCCTTCAAGAGCCTGGTCTGGCGGCTGATGGGCGTGCGCATCGGCCGCCGGGTGTTCGACGACGGCTGCTACCTGACCGAGCGGACGCTGACCACCATCGGCGACGACTGCACCCTCAACGTCGGCAGCAAGATCCAGTGCCACTCGCAGGAGGACGGCACCTTCAAGTCCGACGGCACCACGCTCGGCGCCGGCTGCACGCTGGGCGTCGCCGCCCATGTGCACTACGGCGTGACCATGGGCGACGGCTCCGTGCTGGCCCCCGACTCCTTCCTCATGAAGGGCGAGGAAGTCCCCCCGAACGCACGGTGGGGCGGCAATCCCGCGGTGGACATGCCGGAGGCCGACGGCCCGTCCGGCGCCGTCCGCCGGGCCCCGTCACAAGCCGGCGCCACTGCGACGAACGTGAGCTGAGAAAGGCCGATCGATGGGAACGCGCGTGGAAGCGGACCGGGAGTTCTGGAGCCGTGTGCTGACCGCCGGCGGTGCCACCACGGTGCCCCGGTGGGTGCCGGAACCGGTTCCGGGAGCGGCCGAGCACGAGGTGCAGGTGCCAAAGGACGTGGCGGAGGCGGTGCGTGACCTGGTCCGCCACCGGGACGTGCCGGTCAGCGCGCTGCTGCTGGCCGCGCACGCGAAGGTGCTGGCCGCGCTGTCCGGCGAGCCGGAGGTGGTGACCGGCTACACCACCGGGGTGCGCGGCGAGCCGCTGCCGTGCCGGCTGGCGGTCCCCCGCGGCTCGTGGCAGGACCTGGTGGCGGCCGCCGAGCGCGCCGAGGCGGAGGTGCTGGCGCACCGGGAGTTCCCGGTGGAGAAGCTGCGGCGCGAACTGGGCGTGACGGAGCCGCCGTACGAGGTCGTGTTCGGGCCCATCGGGGCCGACGAGGACCACGCCGACGACGGCGTCCTGCATGTGCGCTGGTCCGACCGCGGCGGACGGCTGACGCTGCGCCTGCGCCACCGCACGGACGTACTGGACGCCGCGGCCGCGGCCCGGGTCGGCGGTTACCACCTGACGGCCCTCCGGCTGCTGGCGGCCGACGCGGACGCGGACCACACCCGGCAGAGTCTGCTGTCGGCCGACGAGGTGCACGAGCAGCTGGAGGCACTGGCCGGGCCCCACCGGCCGCTGCCGGACGCACGCGCCCACGAGCTGTTCGAGCAGCGGGTACGGACGCACCCGCGGGCCGTGGCGGCCGTGCACGGCACCCGGGAGTGGACGTACGAGGAACTCAACCGGCGCGCGAACCGGCTGGCGCGGGCGCTGCTGGAGCGGGGACTGGGCCGCGAGGGCGTGGTCGCCGTCGTCACCGAGCGCAATCTCGACTGGCTGGCGGCGACGCTGGCGGTGTTCAAGGCGGGCGGCGCCTACCTGCCGGTCGAGCCGCACTTCCCGGCGGGCCGTATCGCGGCGACGCTGTCCCGGGCGGGCTGCCGCCTCGTCCTGACCGAGACGGGCAGCACCGACACCCTCGACCAGGCCCTCGCCTCCGTACCGGGCGCCGAGAAACTGCTGGTCGACACGGCGTACGCGGAAGCCCACGACGACGGCGACCTCGGCGTGCGGGTCGACGCGGACCAACTGGCCTACATCTACTTCACGTCCGGCTCCACCGGCGAGCCCAAGGGCGCGATGTGCGAGCACGCGGGCATGCTCAACCACCTCCACGCCAAGATCGACGACCTGGGGATCGGCGAGGGCTCCGTGGTGGCGCAGACGGCCCCGCAGTGCTTCGACATCTCCCTGTGGCAGCTGGTGTCCGCGCTGCTGGTCGGCGGGCGCACCCTGCTGGTCGAGCAGGACGTGATCGTGGACGTGGAGCGCTTCTGCGACACGCTGGTGCACGGCCGGGTCGCCGTGGCCCAGGTCGTGCCCTCCTATCTGGAGGTCGTGGTCTCGTACCTGGAGCGGCACCCCCGCGCACTGCCGGACCTGCGGTGCGTGTCGGTGACCGGGGAGGCGCTCAAACGGGAGCTGGCGCAGCGCTGGTTCGCCATCCAGCCGGGGATCAGGCTGCTCAACGCCTATGGGCTGACGGAGACTTCGGACGACACCAACCACGAGGTCCTGGACGGGGTGCCCGACCGGATCCTGCTCGGGCGTGCGGTCAACAACGTGCGCGTCCTCGTCGTGGACGAGCATCTGTCACTGGTGCCGCTGGGCGCCCCCGGGCTGATCGCGTTCTCCGGTGTCTGTGTGGGCCGCGGCTACGTCAACGACCCCGAGCGCACCCGCGAGGCCTACCGCACGGACCCGTACCGGCCCGGTGAGCGGCTCTACCTCGGCGGGGACTGGGGACGCTGGCACCCGGACGGCAAGCTGGAGTTCCTCGGCCGCCGGGACAACCAGGTCAAGATCCGCGGCTTCCGCATCGAGATCGGCGAGATCGAGAACTCGCTGCTGCGGGTGGACGGGGTGCGCGACGGCGCGGTGGTCGTCACCGAGCGGGCCGGCGGGAACAAGCACCTGATCGCCTTCTACACCGGCGGCCGCCTGCGGGCGGAGGCGCTGCGCGAGGAACTCGGCACGGTACTGCCCGCCTACATGGTGCCCTCGGCCTTCCACTGGCAGGAGGGGCTCCCGCTGACCGCCAACGGCAAGATCGACCGAAAGGCGCTGACCAGGCTGGCCGAACAGACGGCGCCCGCCGCCGAGGAGGACGTGCCCGCCGAGGACACGCCGCTCAGCCCGGCCGAGCGGAGGCTGGCCTCGGTCTGGGCCGGGCTGCTGGGCGTCCCCGAGCACCGGATCCGCCGCACCGACCACTTCTTCGACTCCGGCGGCACCTCGCTGACCGCGGTCAGGCTCACCATCGCGCTCGACCGCGCGGTGTCCCTGAAGGACATCACCCGGCACCCGGTGCTCGCCGACCTGGCCGGTCTCCTCGACGGGGCGACCCGGCAGCACGGCGAGCTGTTGCAGCCGCTGGCGGAGACCGACGGCACGCCGGAGGGAACGCTGGTGTGCTTCCCGTACGCGGGCGGCAACGCGGTCAACTACCAGCCGATGGCGAGCGCGCTGGCGGGCAGCGGCCTGGCGGTCCTCGCGGTGGACCTGCCCGGTCACGACCTGGCCGCGCAGCACGAGCCGTTCGCCTCGATCGCGCAGGTGGCCGAGCAGGTCGCCGCCGAGATCACCGCGCGCGGACTGACCCGGGTGATGCTGTGGGGCCACTCCTCGGGCGCCGCGCCCGCCGTCGAGACGGCCAGGCTGCTGCAGAAGCGGGGCGTGCGGGTGACACGGGTGTTCCTCGGCGCGCAGCTGCTCGGCACCGCCGAGGAGCGGCGCGCGGCCGTCACCGAGCTGACGGGCCGCGGCGACACCGAGATCGCGGCACGGCTGACCTCGGACAGCGGCTACACCGAACTCGCGGAGCTGAACGGGCCGCACGCCGAGCACATCGGCGCCGCGTACCGCCACGACTGCGTCTCCGCGCACCGCTACTTCTGCGCGGCCCTGGAGACGCCGCCGCGGGCGAGGCTGTCCGTGCCGGTCACCGTCGTCGTCGCGGCCGACGACCCGCACACGGCCGGCCACGACCGGCACCACCGGGACTGGCTGCTCCTGGCGGACCACGTCGATCTGCACGAACTCGCCGACGGCGGCCACTACTTCCCGCGCACCCGGCCCACCGAGGCGGCGCAGGCCGTGCTGCGCGCCGCCGTCCCCATGGCCACGTCCTGAGCCCCGATGAACCTCCAGACGGGCAACCGAAAGGATACGGAGATGCCGTTCTCATCCCTTGCAGCACCGCTAGAGGTGGAGCTGCGGCCCGACAGACCGGCGCTGTTGCGCGTCGGTCCCCCGGGCGACGTCCCGGGCTGGGCAGCCGAGTACCGCGAGGCGCTGCGTGCGCAGGTCACGGAGCACGGGGCGCTGATGGTGCGCGGTCTCGGGCTGCGGGACGCGGACCAGGTCGGTGCCGTCCTCACGGCGCTCGCCGGTGAACTCATGACCGAGCGGGAGCCGTTCGCCCCGCGCGAGGCGTACGGCCGGGGGGTGTACGCCTCCACGACGTGGCCGGCGAACCAGCCGATGTGCATGCACCACGAGCTGAGTTACACGCTGGAGGTGCCCGGTCTGATGCTCTTCGCGTGTCTGACCGCCCCCGGCGACGGCGGGGCGACCGCGGTGGCCGACGCCGAACAGGTGCTGCAGGCGCTGCCCGCCTCGCTGACCGAGCGGTTCGAGCGTGAGGGCTGGCTGCTGACCCGCACCTACAACGACGAGATCGGGGCGTCCCTGGAGGAGTCGTTCGGCACCGGCGACCGCGCCGAGATCGAGCGCTACTGCCGGGCCAACGCCATCGACTTCACCTGGCGGTCGGACGGTTCGCTGCACACCGAGCAGCGCCGCAGCGCCGTCGTGCGGCACCCGGTGACGGGCAGGCGCTGCTGGTTCAACCAGATCGCCTTCCTCAACGAGTGGACGCTGGCCCCGGAGGTGCGCGAGTACCTGGTGGAGGAGTACGGCGAGGACGGGCTGCCCTTCAACACCCGCCACGGCGACGGCAGCCCGATCGGCGAGGAGGTGGTCGAGCTGCTCAACACGACCTATGAGGCGCACACCCGGCGCGAGCCCTGGCAGGCCGGTGATCTGCTGCTCGTGGACAACATCCGTACCGCGCACAGCAGAGAGGCGTTCACCGGAGAGCGGCAGGTGCTGGTCGGCATGGCCGAGCCCCGCCGGCTGCCCGACGGCTGCCCGACCCCGGAGGCGAGCGAGCGATGACCGATCTGCTGTCGACCGCCGGCCGGGCGGCCGCGCCCGGCCGTGATCCGGTGCCGACGTTCTCCGTGATCTCCGGCGAGCAGGTGCAGCGGGCCCTGAGCGGGCACGAGAAGGAGCTGGTGGAGCTGGTCGAGGCCACCTACCGGCTGCACGGTGCCGGGGACTCGGTGAATCCGCCGTCGTACTTCCTGCGCTTCCCCGACCGTCCCTCGGCGCGGATCATCGCGCTGCCGGCCTCCGTCGGCGGGTCGGTCCACGTGGACGGCGTGAAGTGGATCTCCAGCTTCCCGGAGAACGTGAGCGCCGGCCTGCCGAGGGCCTCCGCGGTCCTCATCCTCAACGACCCCGTGACGGGCTATCCGTTCGCCTGCCTGGAGAGCTCCATCATCAGCGCCACCAGGACCGCGGCGTCCGCCGCGCTGGCGGCCGACTGGCTCAGCCGCAGCCGGGCCTCCCGCCCCACGCGGGTCGGGTTCTTCGGCACCGGGCTGATCGCCCGGTACATCCACACCTTCCTGGCCGGCACCGGCTGGACGTTCGAGGACGTCGGCGTGCACGACCTGTCCGCGGACAGCGCCGAGGGCTTCAGCGGCTATCTGCGCCAGTCCGGCGCGGGCGGCCGGATCACCGTCCACGACAGCGCCGAGGACCTCGTCCGCTCCAGCGAACTCGTGGTCTTCGCGACCGTGGCGGGCAAGCCGCATGTCACCGACGCGGCGTGGTTCGGCCACAACCCCCTGGTCCTGCACGTGTCCCTGCGGGACCTCTCCCCCGAGATCCTGCTCGGCTCGGCCAACTTCGTCGACGACGTCGAGCACTGCCTGAAGGCCGACACCTCACCCCACCTGGCCGAACAGCGCACCGGCGACCGGGACTTCCTGAACGGCACGCTCTACGACGTGATGCTGGGACGGGCCGCGCCGCCGACCGACCGGCCGGTGATCTTCTCACCCTTCGGACTCGGTGTCCTCGACCTCGCCGTCGGCAAGTACGTCTACGACGAAGTATCCCGGGCGGGCAATCTCCGCCTCATCGAAGACTTCTTCCACGACCTGCGCCGCTACGGCTGAGGCCGTTCCCTCGGCCTGGCACCAGGAGGCCCGCCGTGCCTGTCATTTCCGCTCCTTACGCCTTCAACGAGGGCCATCTCTTCGTGGACCTCGAGTCGATCTGCGGACAACCCCTCTTCCTGAAGTGCGAGGGCTTCAACTTCGCCGGCTCCATCAAGCTGAAGGCGGCGAACGAGATGGTGGAGAGCGCCGAGGGTGACGGAATCCTGAGGCGGGATTCCGTGCTCGTCGAGTCCTCGTCGGGCAACCTCGGCGTCGCGCTCAGCATGATCGCCGCGAGCAAGGGTTACCGGTTTCTGTGTGTGACGGACTCCCGTTGCAACCTGTCGACCAGACTGCTGATGGAGGCACTGGGCAGCGAGGTGCACGTCATCGCCGACCAGGACTCCAACGGTGGGTTCCTCGGCACGCGGATCGAGTACGTCCGCCAGCTGTGTGCGTCCGACGACCGGTACGTCTGGCTCAGCCAGTACACCAACGCGGGCAACTGGCGGGCGCACTACCGCACCACGGCCCCGGAGATCGCCGCCCAGTTCCCGCGGCTGGACGTCCTGTTCATCGGCGCGGGTACCACCGGCACGCTGATGGGCTGCGCCCGCTACTTCCGTGAGTGGCAGCGGCCCGTGCGGATCGTCGCCGTGGACAGCGTGGGCTCGGTGGCCTTCGGCGGCGAGCCCGGCCGCCGGATGATCCCGGGCCTGGGCATGAGCATGCGCCCGCCGCTGCTCGACGAGTCCTTCGTGGACGAGGTGATCCGGGTCGAGGAGGCGGACACCATCCGGATGTGCCACCGCCTGGCCAGGCGCGGCTTCCTGTTCGGCGGCTCCACCGGGACCGTGGTCAGCGGCGCGGCGGACTGGCTGGCACAGCACGACCCCCGCGGTCTGACCGCGGTGGCCATCGCGCCGGACCTCGGCGAGCGCTATCTGGACACCGTCTACCAGGTCAACTGGCTCCAGGACCTGTACGGCGACCACGTCCTCGACACGGTACGGACGGACGAGGAGGTGGACACGGTGTCCGAGCAGGTCGAGTCCGCACCCCCGGCGCCGGGCTGTCGGCACGAACCGTAGGAGCGCACGGAGGGCGGCCCCCGGGGCAGGCGGTTCGGCGGCGGGCACGCGATGCTGGTGAGCGAGTGACCCTGCGATGACGCCAGGAGGCTCGGCCGGTGATCGCCGTCAATCCGCTGGACAGCGCCTCGGTGCTGGCCGCCTTCGGCGCGCTCGGGGTGCTGGCGGTGATCTTCGCGGAGTCGGGCCTGCTGGTCGTCGGCTTCTTCCTGCCCGGGGACACGCTGCTGTTCCCGGCCGGTGTGCTGTGCGCCGGGAGCGCCGGGCAGCCGCCGCGGCTGGCACTGTGGCAGGTGCTGGTGTGCGCGGCCGTCGGGGCGGTGGCCGGTGGCCAGGTGGGCTATCTCATCGGGCGGCACGGCGGGCGGGCCCTGCTGGCGCGCTCGTCCAGCCGCCGACTGAAGGGGGCGGCAGGGCGGGCCGAGGGCCTGCTGTGCCGGTACGGGTACGGCAAGGCGCTGGTGATCGGCCGGTTCGTGCCGCTGCTCCGGTCGGTCCTGCACCCGGTGGCGGGGGCGCTGGAGGTGCCCACGCGGACCTTCACGCTCTGGCAGTGCGTGGGCGGGGTGCTGTGGTCACAGGCCCTCGTCCTGGCCGGATACACCCTGGGCGCGTCCGTCCCCCAGGTGGACGACTATCTGCTGCTGCTGGTCGCCGTGGTCGTGGTCCTGTCGATGCTGCCGCTGCTGGTCGAGGCCCGCCGGGAGCGGCGCGAGCGGCGCGAGTCCGAGGGGTGAACCCGCACCGTCGCGGGCGCGCTGCAGTCCGGCGGCCCGATGGGTGGGCCGCCCCGCCACCACCGTGAGCAGCACCGGCAGCTCGGCCAGGTCGGTGTCGGGCGCCTCCGGCGGGTCCTCGGCCAGCACCGTGAGGTCGGCGCGGTGGCCGACGGCGAGCCGCCCGGCGTGCCCTTCCTCCCCCGCCTCCCAGCCGGCGTTCACGGTCATCGCCCGCAGAGCCTGCAGGGCGGTGAGCGCCTGGTCGGGGCCGTGCGGCGGCAGGGACAGATCGGCGGGGCGGCGGTGCCGGGCGCCGGCCATGACCTGCAGCGGCGGGTACGGCGCGATGGGCCGGTCGGAGCCGAGGACCACCCGGGCTCCGGCCTCCCCCAGGTCACGGCAGCGGAACGCGCGCGCCGCGCGCTGCTCACCGAGCCGCCGCGACCAGTTGTCGGTGTGGTCCGCCCGGGTGAACTCGCAGCAGTGGGTGGGCCGCATGGACGCGGCCACGCCGAGGGGCGCGAACCGCCGTACGGTGTCGTCCGGGACGGTCTCCATGTGTTCGACGCGGTGGCGCACGGCGCCCGCGCTCTCGGCCTGTGCCTTCTCGACGTGGGCGTGCGCCGACTCGCCGTGGCAGTCGGGGGTCTCCAGCCGGGCGGTGCCGTTGTCGACGGTGCCGTCCATGAACGCCTTCACGCCCGCCACCCGCCACAGCGCGCCGCCGGTGCCCTGCATCCCGGCGAGTGCCGCGACCGCGTCGTCGTCCGCCTCGGGGCGGGACCAGGGGGCGATGCGCAGCCGCAGCGGCAGGGCGTCCTCGGTCTCCAGCGCGGCGTAGACGGCCAGGCTGTCCCCGCCTGCGTCCATGGCGTGCCCGCCGGTGAGGCCGGTGGCGGCCGTGGCGCGCAGCACCTCGGCGGCACGGGCCCGGACCTCGGCCTCGGTGGGCCGGGGCGCGACGGCCTCGGCGAGTTCGCAGGCGGCGTCCTCCAGCAGCAGACCGGTGGGCCGGCCCGTGTCGTCGCAGACGATCTCCGAGCCCTGCTCGAAGGTGCGCGGTCCGTCGATGCCCGCGAGTTCCAGCGCCCGCTCGCCGGCCGGCAGCGAGTGGGCGTCGAAGAGGGCGAGGAGGGCGGGGAGGCCGTCGAGGACCGGGCCGAGTGCGGCGTTGCCGACCGGCGCCGTGCCGAAGGCGTTGGGGTCCAGGCTCCAGCCGCGCAGCCAGGCGCCGGGCCGCAGGTCCCGTGCCGCCTCGGCGAGCGCGGTGCGCAGGGCCGTCAGGTCGCGGCAGGCGGACAGGTCGACGCCCATGGTGCGCTCCGCGCCGGAGACCGGGTGCAGGTGCCCGCCGGTGAGCCCCGGGGTGACGACGGCGCCGCGCAGGTCCGCCACCGTGCTGCCGGGTCCGGCGCCACCGACATCCTGCTGCGCCGCAACCGCTACGACGGCCCCGCCCTCGCCGACGAGTCCCCCACCGGGCCCTTCTGGCACACGGCGGGCGTCAACTGGTCCGGCGCGGGGGCCCTTGCGGCGGGCGTGGCCGCCTCCGCCGTGTGCGTCGACACCGTCTACACCGGCCCCGTGGCCGCCGCGCTGGGCGGAGTGGACCTGTCGCTGCCGGTGGGCCTGGTGGTGGCGTCGGCGGTGTACGCGCTGCTGGTGCGCGGCCGCCGCTCCACGGCCGCGTGACAGGAAGTCAGCGCGGTCCGCGGGCCCTGCGCGGCTTCCGGTTCGGGCGGCGGAGGCGGTGGACGGTGTCCAGCTCTCCGATCGCCGCGCGCACATGCGGCGGGTCCCCGGGGCCCTGGCCTCCGGCGCACCACCAGGAGGGCCGTCCGGCCTCCTCGCGCACGTGCATGCCGAGCCCGTGGAGGGTGCACAACGGCCACGCCTGCCACAGGAGTTCGGTGACCGTGTCCTGCGCGGCTTCGGCGACGGCCAGGAGCGTCGCGGCGGCGGACGGCACCGCCACCAGGCAGTTGCCGTGCGAGTCGCCGCCGGCCAGCGCCACATGGACCGCCTCGGGCCCGCCCTCCTCCCCTGCCGGCCACGCGATGAGGCACAGCGGCCGCTCCTCGGGCAGGGTCACCGCCAGGTCGCGGTTGACGGCCGCCAGCGCCTCGTCCCAGAGCGGGTGTTCGCCGGGCGGCACGAAACGCCGCTCGGGCCACGGCGAGGGGAAAGGACGCATGCCCGCATCCTCTCAGCCGGGCCGCCGGGCTAGTGTGGCCGCCCGTCCGCACCCGACCACCGAACAGGGGAGCCGCGAGATGCAGGTACGTCGTGTCGTGCCCAACCTCCGGTCGACCGCGCTGCCCGAGAGCGCGGAGTTCTACGGCGTGCTCGGGCTGGAGGAGGTCATGAACCACGGCTGGATCATGACCCTCGCCTCACCCGGGAACCCGGCCGTGCAGCTCAGCCTCATGAGCGAGGACCGCACCGCGCCCGTCGCCCCGGACCTGAGCATCGAGGTCGAGGACGTCGACGCGGCGTACGCGGCGCTGCGGCAGCGCGGCGCGGAGATCGTGCACCCGCTGACCGACGAGGAGTGGGGCGTACGCCGGTTCTTCGTACGGGACCCGAACGGCCGTGTGGTGAACGTGCTCGGCCACCGCTGACCCGTTCGGAACGGGGAACGACGCGGTGTGGACGGGCTCCTGGGGGAACCGTGAGACTGGGTGGGATCCGACACCCCCGGCTCCCCAGGACGGTGACATGGAAGACGAAGTCCCCCGCGTCGAACTCACCCCGCAGGCCGCGGAGTTGGTGCGACGGCTGCATGCCGAGCACGGTCCGCTGATGTTCCACCAGTCGGGCGGCTGCTGCGACGGCAGCGCGCCCATGTGCTACCCGGACGGCGAGTTCCGCACCGGCGGCTCGGACGTGCTGCTCGCGGAGCTGGCCGTCGAGGGTGTCGAAGAGCCCGTCACCTTCTGGATGTCCAGGAGCCAGTACGAGGCGTGGAGCCACACCCGGCTGATCGTGGACGTCGTACCGGGCCGGGGCAGCGGTTTCTCCCTGGAAGCACCCGAGGGGGTGCGTTTTCTCACCCGTTCTCGCGTAGTCGACGCCTAGTCCGCCCGCAGGCCGTCCCCGTCTGGTGCACTGCCCCTGAAAGCAGGGTCAGTTGACGAGACATCAGGGGGCACGGTGACCAGACGAAGCAGGCGTGCGGCAGCGGGCAGAGCGGGTCTCACGGTGGCCACGGCGTTCGGCCTGCTGGCCGGCGCGGCCCTGGCGGGTGCGGCACCGGCGGGTGCCGCACCGGCGGCCCGGAACATCGCGCCGGGTGTCGGCTACCGGCAGTTCGACGTCGACGCGGCGGCCGGCACGGCACACGCCCATCTGCTCACGGTCGACCTGGGCAATCCCCACGTCCACGTCGACCTGCTGTACCCGGGCGCGGTCGCGGCCCGGGCCACGGTCTCCCGGCTGGCGGACTCGGCCAGGGCGTTCGCGGGGGTCAACGGGGACTTCTTCGACATCACCGAGACGCAGCACCCGGGTGTCGAGGCCACCGGCGCGAGCGTCGGACCGGCCGTCGCCGACGGGAAGGTACTCAAGGCCGCGGTGCCGAACGGCCAGCGGTTCGGGCCCGCGTTGCCACCGGGGACGAACACCCAGGAGGTCTTCGGCGTCGGCATCGACCGGCGGGCCCGCCTCGACCGCCTCTCCCTCGTCGGCTCCGTGCGGACACCGCACGGCAAGCTGCCGCTGAAGGGACTCAACCAGTACGCGCTCGCCCAGAACTCCGTCGGCGCCTTCACCTCCCGCTGGGGAAGCGCCTCCCGGAGGCGCGCCGTCTGCGGCACCGACACCGACCGGGCGGCGGCGTGCAGCACCGACACCCGAGAGGTGCGGGTGCGGGGCGGCCGGGTGGTCTCCGCCTCGGACACCCCGGGCAGCGGTGCCATCGCGGCGGGCACCACGGTCCTGGTGGGCCGGGAGGAGGGTGCGCGGCAGCTGCGGGGGCTCGCGGTCGGGGACGCGGTGACCGTCACGCACAAGCTGGTCGCGGCCAGGTCCCGGGTCCCGTACGCCTTCGTGATCGGCGGCTTCCCGGTCCTGCGCGCCGGCAGGCCGCTGCCCGGACTCGACGACGCCACCTCCGCGGTGCGCACGGTCGTGGGCTTCGAGGACGGCGGACGGAAGCTGCTGATCCTGGCGCTGGACGGCGCCGCCGCCTACCGCACCGGCATGACGGTCGCCGAGGAGGCCGCCACCATGCGCTCCCTGGGTGCGTCCGACGCGTTCAACCTCGACGGCGGCGGGTCCAGCGAGCTGGTCACCCGGGACGCGGGCGCGACCGCGGTGACGGTCCGCAACCACCCGAGCGCCGGTGCCGAGCGCCCCGTCGCGAACGGGGTCGGCGTCTTCGAGACCCCGTGAGCCGGTCTCCCGGGCCTCAGGGCCGCAGGCTGCCCACCAGGTCGGCCGTCGCGGTGAGCCCGCTGTGGATGGTGGGCGCCATGCTCGTGCCGGCCAGATAGAAGCCGAGCAGCATGCAGACCAGGGCGTGGGAGACCTTCAGCGCGCCGTTGCGCATGAAGATCACGGCCAGGATCAGGAGCAGCAGCACCACAGAGATGGAAACGGCCATCGGGAACCTCCTCCGCCACGCCCATGAACGGCGTTCGGCCGCAAGTGTGGCGTAGCGGAGGGTTCGTCCGGGCGGCTGACGTGTCCTCCGATCGTGTGGTGTTACGCGGAGGGGCGGGCGTCGAGGAAGGCCTGCAGGCCCGCGAGGTCGTCGGTGTTGAGCCAGTCGACGCCGGCGGCGAGCAGCTCGGTCCACAGGGCGTCCCGGGCCGCGCCCGCGGTGTCGGGGGTGACCCAGAACCGGACCTGCTGGCCGCGCTCGTGTGCGGTGCCGGTGATGTCGCACAGCTTTTGCCGCTCGGCGTCCGGGAACGGCCCCTCGCCCGCCCAGCTGAAGTTCAGCGTCCAGTTGTCGCTGATCAGCGGGATGAAGGAGGCGGGGGCCGTGCTGCCGAGGTCGCTGAGCCGGCCGTCGTAGAACGCGCGCCGCTCGGTCTGGGCCTCCATGGGGCCGCGGGCGGCGCGGTCGCCGGAGACGACGGCGGTGACGGGGGCGGGGTGGACCCGGCCGTGGGCGTACCGGGTGAACAGGTGCGGGTAGCGCCTGAGGTGGCGGTCGAGTTCGAGGTACGTGGCGGAGCCCTCGGTCTTGATGTCGACGAGGAGCTGCACCGGCCGCCTGTGGCCGCGGTAGACCGTGCCGTGGTTGGCCTTCACCCGGGCGGCGAGCGGGTCGAGGTAGAGGGATTCGAGGGTGCGGGCCGGGTCCAGCTCCGAGGCGTCGTGGCCGACGAGGAGCTGGTCGCCGACGAGGAAGATGTCGGCCTCGACGCTGCCGAAGCGGTGGTCGAGGGCGTCGAACAGGGGCCGGGGGTGCTCGTAGTCGTTGTGGGCGTGGGCGTGCCACAGGGGGTGCGGGCCGGGCCGGGCGTCGGCCGCCCGGGCCTGCGCGGCGGGGAGGGTGACGACGCCGGCGAGCGCGGTGCCGAGGCTGGTGAGGGCTCTGCGACGGGTGGTGAGTGCCATGCTCTGCCTCCCTTGCGGTACCGGATGGGACCGAAAGGGAGTATGCGTGCGACCGTCGCCCAAGTACCCGTTCCTCGCGAGTAGTTGGCTGGGTATTCACCTCCCTGGCGCACAGGACTGAGGCCCGCCCGGGCGGGGCGGGCCTCGTACGCCCTGGGTCAGGGCGCCTGGAGGTCGGCCAGTGCGGCCAGGGCCTCGCGGTGGGCGCCCGCGGTGCCGTAGGCGATCGAGTCGGCCTTGGCCCGTTTCAGGTGGAGGTGGACGGGGTGCTCCCAGGTCATGCCGATCCCGCCGTGCAGCTGCAGCGCCTCCTCGGCGGCGTGCACGGCGACGGGGCCGGCGTAGGCCTGGGCGACGGCCACCGTGATGTCGGCGTCCTCGCCGGTGGCCAGGGCGTCGGCGGCGGCCCGGGCGGCGGCGCGGAGGTTGACGACCTCCAGCCACAGCTGGGCGAGCCGGTGCTTGAGCGCCTGGAAGCCGCCGACCGCCCGGTTGAACTGCTTGCGGTCCTTGAGATAGCGGACCGTGTCGGTCAGCACCCGGTCGGCGATGCCGAGTTGCTCGGAGGCGAGCAGTCCGGCGGCGGCGCGCAGGGCCCGTCGTACGGCGGGGCCGGCGTCGCCGACGCGGCGGCCGGCCGCGCCGTCGAGGGTGACGGTGGCGAGGGGCCGGGTCAGGTCGAGGGAGACCTGGGGGGTGATCGTCACGGCGTCGGCGGCGACGGCGTACAGGCCCCCGTCGTCGGCGGGGACGAGCAGCACGTCGGCGACGGCGGCGTCCGCGATGCCGGTCAGCTCGCCGTGCAGGGCGCCGCCTTCGAGACGCACGGTACGGACACCGGCACCGGGGGCCGAGTGCAGCCCGACCGCGAGGACGCCGATGGTGCGCCCTGCGGCCAGCTTGCCGAGAAGCTCCTCGTCACCGCAGGCGAGCAGCGCCTCGGTGGCCACGACCGCGCTGGTGAGGTACGGGACGGGGGCTACCGCCCGGCCCAGTTCCTCCAGGACCACGGCGACCTCGCGGTGGGAGGCGCCCTGGCCGCCCTGCGCCTCGGGCACCAGCAGTCCGGCGAGGCCCATGCCGTCGGCGAGGGACTTCCACAGGGCGAGGTCGTGCGGGGCGTCCGACTCGGTGCGGGCGATCACGTCGGCCGGGGGGCAGTGGTCGTCGAGCAGGTCGCGGACGGCGGCGCGCAGCGCCTCTTCCTCCTCGGAGTAGAGGAGATCCGGCTGTGTGCTCATCGGGCCAGGTCCTTCCAGGCGACGTCCTTGTCGGTGCGGGGCTCGGAGGGCAGGCCGAGGACCCGTTCGGCGACGATGTTCAGCAGGATCTCGCTGGTCCCGCCCTCGATGCTGTTGCCCTTGGCGCGCAGATAGCGGTAGCCCGTGTCACGGCCGGTGAAGTCGACCAGCTCGGGCCGGCGCAGGGTCCAGTCGTCGTACAACAGGCCCTCGGCGCCGCGCAGTTCCACCTCCAGGCCGCTGATCTCCTGGTTGAGGCGGGCGAAGGCGAGCTTCATGCCCGCGCCCTCGGGGCCGGGCTGGCCGACGGAGAGCTGCTGGCGCAGGCGTTCCCCGGTGAGGCGGACGACCTCGGCCTCCACCCACAGTTGGAGCAGCCGCTGGTGCAGGTCGTGGGTGCGCAGCTCCGGGCGCGCGCGCCAGGTCGCGGCGACCGGGCCGATCATGCCGCCCTCGCGGGGCAGCCGCATGCCGCCGATGGCGACGCGTTCGTTGTTCAGGGTGGTCTGAGCGACCCGCCAGCCGTCGCCGGTCTCGCCGAGCCGGCGGGAGTCGGGGATGCGGACGTCGGTGAGGAAGACCTCGTTGAACTCGGCCTCGCCGGTGATCTGGCGCAGCGGCCGCACCTCGACGCCCGGGTCGGTCATGTCGCAGACGAAGTAGGTGATGCCCGCGTGCTTGGGCACGGTCGGGTCGGTGCGGGCGATGAGGATGGCCCAGCGGGCGTTGTGCGCGCCGGAGGTCCACACCTTCTGCCCGTTGACGACCCAGTCGCCCCCCTCCTCACGCACGGCCCGGGTGCCGAGCGCGGCCAGGTCGGAGCCGGCGCCGGGCTCGCTGAACAGCTGGCACCAGACCTCCTCCCCCACCCACAGCGGCCGCAGGAAGCGCTGCTTCTGCTCCTCCGTGCCGTACTTCAGGATGGTCGGCGCGGCCATGCCGAGCCCGATGCCGTTGCGGCGCGAGTCGTTGTCGGGGGCGCCCGCGGCCTCCAGTTCGGCGTCCACGACGGCCTGGAGGGAACGCCGGGCGCCGAGCCCGCCGAGGCCCTCCGGATAGTGCACCCAGGCCAGGCCGGCGTCGAAGCGGGCGCGCAGGAAGTCGAGGCGCTCGGTCCGGGTGGGCGGGTGCGCGGCCAGGAACTCCTGTGTACGGCGCCGCAGTTCGGCTGCGTCGGTCATGCCGCCTCCTCCGTCACCACGGCGATCCGCCCGGTGGACCGGCCGTCGGCCACCTTCTGCACGGCGGCGGCGGCCTCGCCCAGCGGCACCCGCTCGCTCACCAGCGGCTTGATCGCGCCCCGCGCGGCCAGCTCGGTGAGCTGCTCGTGGCAGTGCTGGACCAGCTTGGGGTTCTTGGTGTTGTACAAGCCCCAGTGGAGGCCGACGATCGAGTAGTTCTTCACCAGCGCGTGGTTGAGCGCCGGGGCCGGGATGGTTCCGCCGGCGAAGCCGACGACGACGATCCGGCCCTCGAAGGCGACCAGCTTGGCGGACTGCGCGTAGGCCTCGCCGCCGACGGGGTCGTAGACCACGTCGGCGCCCCGGCCGCCGGTGGCCTCCTTCACGGCCGCGATGACGTCCTCGGCGCGCCGGTCCACGACCACGTCGCAGCCCAGCTCCCGCGCGACGGCCGCCTTCTCCGGGCCGCCGACCACGCCGATCACGGTGGCGCCCGCCGCCTTGCCCAGCTGTACGGCGGCACTGCCGACGCCACCGGCCGCGGCGTGCACCAGCAGGGTCTCCCCCGCCTCCAGGCCGGCCCGGCGGTGCAGCCCGAACCAGCCCGTCTGGTAGCCGATGTGCAGGGCGGCGGCCTCCGCGTCGTCCAGCGACTCGGGCGCGGGCAGCAGGGCACGGGCGTCGGCGACGGCGTACTCGGCGAAACCGCCGTACGGCAGTGCCGGGTTGGCGATCACCCGGCGGCCGTCCTCGGTCTCGCCGCAGATCTCCACCCCCGGCGTGAAGGGAAGGGGCGGACGCACCTGGTACTGGCCCCGGCACAGCAGCGCGTCGGGGAAGTTGATGTTGGCGGCACGCACGCGCAGCAGCACCTGGCCCTCACCGGGCGTGGGCCGCTCCACCTCGGCCAGGCGCATCACCTCGCTCGGCTCGCCGTTCTCGTGCACTTGCCATGCCTGCATGCGGGGCCTCCACGGACTGCTTCGTCTGACCGGGTTCCGTTCGCATACTAAGCGGTCGCTTGCCGATCGGGGAACAGTCACGGACATCACTCCCGCCGGGGCCGCGCCCGCACGTGCATGCGCTCCCCCTGCGGACCGAACAGACTCAGGAACTCCACCGGGCCCTCCCCGGCCGACCCGAACCAGTGCGGCACCCGGGTGTCGAACTCGGCCGCCTCTCCGGCCGAGAGCACCACGTCGTGCTCGCCGAGCACCAGCCGCAGCCGCCCGGAGAGCACGTAGAGCCACTCGTACCCCTCGTGGGTGCGCGGATCCGGCTCCTGTGCGCGCTGGGGTTCCACGACCTTGAAGGCCTGCAGGCCGCCCGGCTGGCGGGTCAGCGGCCAGAAGGTGCGGCCCTGCCGCTCCAGCGGCTTGGCCCGCACCCGCGGGTCGCCGACCGGCGGGGCGCCGACCAGCTCGTCGAGCGGGACCTGGTGGGCCTGGGCGATCGGCAGCAGCAGCTCCAGACTGGGCTTGCGCAGGCCCGACTCCAGTCGGGAGAGCGTGCTGACGGAGATGCCCGTGGTCTCGGACAGCGCCGCCAGGGTCACCTCCCGCTCCTTACGGATCCGCCGCAGCCGGGGACCCACCTCCGCGAGAACGTCGTCCGTCGTCATACCGACATTGCAGATTCGGCAAACACATTTGTCAATCCGGAACGGCGTGGGCGACCGTCGGACGCGGAGGTGGTCACCTTGACCGAGCAGTACGAAGTGGTCGTCGTCGGGGGTGGCGCGGCCGGCCTGTCCGCCGCGCTGGTGCTGGGCCGGGCCCGGCGCCGCACGCTGGTCGTCGACGCGGATGAGCCGCGCAACGCGCCGTCCGCGCACCTGCAGGGCTTTCTGACCCGGGACGGCATGTCACCCGCCGAGTTCCTCGCCACCGGCCGCGAGGAGATCGCCCGCTACGGCGTGGAGCTGGTCCGGGACCGGGTGGTGGACGCGGCCCGGGAGGACGGCTTCACCGTCGCGCTCGCGGGCGGACGCACCGTCCGGGCCCGGCAGCTGGTGATCGCCACCGGACTGAAGGACGAGCTCCCGCCGGTCCCGGGCCTGGCCGAGCGGTTCGGCCGGGACGTCGTGCACTGCCCGTACTGCCACGGCTGGGAGGTCCGCGACCTGCCGACCGGGGTACTGGGGACCACCCCGCTGAGCGTGCACCAGGCGCTGATGGTCACCCAGTGGACGAAGGACGTGCGGTTCTTCCTGCACGAGGTGCGGGAGTCGGAGCTGGCCGACGAGGACCTGCGCCGGCTGGCGGCCGCGGGCGTCGCGGTCGTGCCCGGTGAGGTGGCGGAGCTCGTCGTCGCCGACGACCGGCTGACCGGGGTGCGGCTCGCGGACGGCACCGTGCACGAACGCGCGGTGCTGTACGCCGCCCCGCGCGCCGTCCCCGGCAACGACCTGCTGCTCCGGCTCGGCGCCGAGATGGCCGAGACGCCCTTCGGCAGCTACCCGGTGATCGACGAGCGGGGCCTGACGAGCGTGCCCGGGCTGTGGGCGGCGGGCAACGCGAGCGGGTTCGCGGAGCAGGTGGTGAACGCGGCCAGCCGGGGGTACCGGGCCGGCGCGGCGATCAACGGGGAGCTGCTGTTCGCGGATCTCGACGCGGCCGCCCGAGTGTAGAGCGGACCCCCGCGGTGCACCCTGGGGGCATGCTGCTGACCCGGCTCGCCGAGGTGTCCAGGGAGGTCGCCGCCACGGCGGCCCGGTCCCGGAAGACCGCGCTGCTCGCGGAGCTGTTCCGGGAGGCGGAGCCGGACGACGTGCCGGTCGTCATCCCGTACCTGGCCGGACGGCTGCCGCAGGGGCGGCTCGGCGTCGGCTGGAAGGTGCTGAGCCGTCCGGTGCCGCCCGCCGCCGGACCCACGCTCACGGTCCGCGAGGTGGACGCCCTCCTCGGCGAGCTGGGCAAGGTGTCCGGCCCGGGGTCGCAGGCGGAGCGGGCCCGGCTCGTCGGGGACCTGATGGGCGCGGCCACCGAGGAGGAGCAGCGCTTCCTGCTCGGTCTGCTCACCGGCGAGGTGCGGCAGGGCGCGCTGGACGCGGTCGCGGTGGAGGGCCTCGCCCGGGCGACCGGCGCGGGCCCCGCCGACGTGCGGCGGGCGGTGATGCTCTCGGGGTCGCTGCAGACGGTGGCCCAGGCCCTGCTCGGCGAGGGGCCCGGCGCCCTCGACCGGTTCCGGCTCACCGTCGGCCGCCCGGTGCTGCCCATGCTGGCGCACAGCGCCTCCTCGGTCGCCGAGGCGGTGGAGAAGCTGGGCGCCTGCGCGGTGGAGGAGAAGCTGGACGGCATCCGGGTCCAGGTCCACCGGGACGGCGACACGGTCCGCGTGCACACCCGCACCCTGGACGACATCACCGACCGGCTGCCCGAAGTGACCGCCGCCGCACGGGAGTTGCGGGGCGAGCGCTTCATCCTGGACGGGGAGGTGATCTCCTTCGACGCCGCCGGGCGGCCCCGGTCCTTCCAGGAGACTGCGGGCCGGGTCGGCTCCCGGACGGACGTGGCGAGGGCCGCCGAGGAGGTCCCGGTCTCCCCCGTCTTCTTCGACGCCCTCTCGGTCGACGGCCGCGACCTCCTCGACCTGCCGTTCACCGACCGGCACGCGGAACTGGCCCGGCTGGTGCCCGAGCCGATGCGGGTGCGGCGCACGCTCGCCGCCGGCCCCGGGGACATCCCCGAGGCGGAGCGGTTCCTCGCCGACACCCTGGGCCGGGGCCACGAGGGCGTGGTGGTCAAGGCGCTGGACGCGCCCTACAGCGCGGGCCGGCGCGGCGCCTCCTGGCTGAAGGTCAAACCCGTCCACACGCTCGACCTGGTGGTGCTGGCCGCCGAGTGGGGCCACGGCCGCCGCACCGGCAGGCTCTCCAACCTCCATCTCGGCGCCCGCGACCGGGACGGCGGCTTCGCGATGCTGGGCAAGACGTTCAAGGGCATGACCGACGCGATGCTCGCCTGGCAGACCGGCAGGCTCCAGGAGCTGGCGGTCGAGGACGACGGCTGGGTGGTCAGGGTCCGCCCCGAACTCGTCGTGGAGATCGCCTACGACGGGCTGCAGCGCTCGACCCGCTACCCGGCCGGCGTCACCCTGCGCTTCGCCCGGGTGATCCGCTACCGGGAGGACAAGCGCCCCGAGGAGGCCGATACGGTGGAGACCCTGCTGGCGGCCCATCCGGAGGTCAGGCCGTGACGGTGCGTACGACGAAGCGCAGCGCGGGACTGCTGTTGTTCCGGCGCACGGATGAGGGACTCGAGGTTCTGCTCGGCCATATGGGCGGCCCCCTCTGGGCGAAGAAGGACACGGGGGCGTGGACCGTCCCGAAGGGCGAGTACGAACCCGGGGAACCCGCCTGGGAGGCGGCCCGGCGCGAGTTCCGGGAGGAGCTGGGTCTCGCGCCGCCCGACGGGGAGGCCGTACCGCTGGGCGAGGTCGTCCAGCGGAACGGGAAGATCGTCACGGCCTGGGCCGTCGAGGCGGACCTGGACGTCGGGGACTTCGTGCCCGGGACCTTCTCCATGGAGTGGCCGCCGAGGTCCGGCCGCGTGCAGGAGTTCCCGGAGCTGGACCGGGTGGAGTGGCTCGCCCTGGACCGGGCCCGTGCCGTGATCATCACGGCCCAGGCCACGTTTCTCGACCGGCTGGCGGAGCACTCGGTCTGACCAGGAGCCTTTCGCGTTGCGACTTGCCCGGCCGCGCGCGAAGGTCGAAGCAAGCCCGCTCCCAGGGAGGTCAGCCATGCCCATCGCGACGGTGAACCCGGCGAACGGCGAGACGCTCAAGACGTACGAGCCCATGGGCGAGGAGGAGCTGGAACGCCGGCTCCAGCTCGCCGAGGCCACGTTCCGCACGTACCGGACCACGACGTTCGCCGAGCGCGCCCGACTGCTGAACAAGGCCGCCGACCTGCTGGACGAGGACCAGCGGGAGATCGGCCGGGTCATGACCACCGAGATGGGCAAGCCCGTCAGACAGGCGCGGGCGGAGGCCGCGAAGTGCGCCAAGGCGATGCGCTGGTACGCCGATCGCGCCGAGGGGCTGCTCGCCGACGAGGAGCCCGACGGGTCGGACGTGACGGACTCCGGTGCCTCCCGGGTGCGGGTCCGCTACCGGCCGCTCGGGCCGGTCCTCGCGGTGATGCCCTGGAACTTCCCGCTGTGGCAGGTGGTCCGGTTCGCCGCGCCCGCGCTGATGGCCGGCAACGTGGGCCTGCTCAAGCACGCCTCCAACGTCCCCCAGACCGCCCTGTACCTGGAGGACCTGTTCCACCGGGCGGGCTTCGCGGAGGGCTGCTTCCAGACGCTGCTGATCGGCTCCGGCGCGGTGGACGACATCCTGCGCGACGAACGGGTGAAGGCCGCGACGCTGACGGGCAGCGAGCCGGCGGGCCGGGCGGTCGCCTCCACCTCCGGGGAGATGATCAAGAAGACGGTGCTGGAACTGGGCGGCAGCGACCCGTACGTGGTGATGCCGTCCGCCGACCTGGACCGGGCGGCACAGGTCGCGGTGACCGCACGGGTGCAGAACAACGGGCAGTCCTGCATCGCCGCCAAGCGGTTCATCGTGCACACCGACGTCTACGACGCCTTCGCCGAGCGGTTCGTCGCGGGCATGAAGGCGCTCAGCGTCGGCGACCCGCTGGAGGAGGACACCGAGGTCGGGCCGCTCTCCAGCGAGCAGGGCCGCGAGGACCTGGAGGAGCTGGTCGACGACGCCCGGCGCGCCGGTGCCGAGGTGCTGTGCGGCGGGCGGCGCCCGGACGGGCCGGGCTGGTTCTATCCGCCCACCGTGCTCGCCGGCATCACCCGGGAGATGCGCATCCACCGGGAGGAGGCGTTCGGGCCGGTGGCCACGCTGTACCGGGCCGGGGACCTGGACGAGGCGCTGCTCATCGCCAACGACACGCCGTTCGGACTCAGTTCGAACGTGTGGACGCGCGAGGAGAGCGAGGTCGAGCGGTTCGCGCGGGACCTGGAGGCCGGGTCCGTGTTCGTCAACGGGATGACGGCCTCCCATCCGGCTTTCCCGTTCGGCGGTGTGAAGCGCTCGGGGTACGGGCGTGAGCTGTCCGTGCACGGAATCCGGGAGTTCTGCAACATCACCACGGTTTGGCAGAGTGCGTGAGCACTGCGCGGCTACCATCCCCTTTTGTGAACCGCGAAGTGACCCTGCCTCTGATCGTCGACGACCGCGGTGCCCTGCAGGTGGCTGCGGCCGATGTGAGCAAGCTGCTGCGGACCGTGGGTGGGCGGTGGCTGCATCTCGTCGAGGCCGGGGAGCACGGGCTCGACGAGGACACGGTCGCCGCGTTGACCATCGAGCTGGCCAAGCTGGCGGACCGCATCGACGTGGCGTGCATCGCGCACAGCAGTGGGGCGAAGCCCTAGGCGGACGGTCCCAGCGCGGCCCAGAACATCGCCTCGTAGGTCCCCAGCAGCCTCCCGTAGGTGTGTGCGCGTTCCGCGTCCAGTGAGCCGGCGTCCAGGGCGTCCTGCACCGCTGCCGCCGCCAGGGCGTCCAGGTCGGGGGACGGCCCGGCGAAGAAGTCGAAGAAGGCGCAGGCCTCGTCCGAGAAGCCGTGGTGCGCGCGCAGACCGGCGGCGATCCGGGCGCAATAGCCGCCCCACGCCGAGAAGTTGGCCGTGAGGGCCACGACGGCGTCCGGCGGGGACGCGTTCAGGGCGAGCCAGGCCACGTACGCCGGATAGGCCTGACAGCCCGGCCGGGGCACGTACGCCCGCGATCGCTCGTCCGTGACACCGCACGCGCGTGCGAACGCGGTGAGGTACCCGGCCGCCAGCTCCTCCCCCGCCGCCAGGGCCGAGAAGAAGGCGGCGGACCCTGGCTCCGCGCGCGCCGCCAGGTACTGGAAGGCGGCGCGGTCGGCGGGAATCACCCACTGCTGCTCCAGGGCCAGCGTGGCCAGCGTCTCCAGGGGGGCCTCACCGCGCTCGACGAGCGGCACCAGGGGGTTGGCCGCCGGGTCGGGGGCGAGGGCGCCGACGGCCCTCCCCAGCAGCTCCTTCGCAGTAACAGTCGCCATGGTGTTTTCCCTCGTCCGGCACCGGAAGTCCTCCTTCGAGCCTGACACGGGGTCCCCGATTCGGAGTAACCCAACGCGAGATCGTCGCTCTCCCGGGTGACGGTGGGTTCAGCACCTCCTGAGGTGAACCCACCTTCTGACCGGTGGGCGAAGGCCCCCGGAACAGCGAAAGCAGGGACGGTTCATGGCGACTTTGTGCAGACCCTCGGTGTCGGTCCCGGAGCACGTGATCACGATGGAGGAGACGCTGGAGCTGGCGCGCTCCCGCCACGAGGACCACCCCCAACTGGCGCTCGCGCTGCGCCTGATCGAGAACACCGGCGTGAAGACCCGGCACATCGTGCAGCCCATCGAGGAGACCCTGAAGCACCCGGGCTTCGAGGAGCGCAACAAGCTCTACGAGTCCGAGGCCAAGGCCCGGGTCCCGGCGGTGATCCAGCGGGCGCTGGACGACGCCGAGCTCCTCACCACCGACATCGACGTGATCATCTACGTGTCGTGCACGGGCTTCATGATGCCCTCGCTCACGGCCTGGCTGATCAACGAGATGGACTTCGACAGCACCACGCGTCAGCTCCCGATCGCCCAGCTGGGCTGCGCGGCCGGCGGCGCGGCGATCAACCGGGCGCACGACTTCTGCTCGGCGTACCCGAACGCCAACGCGCTCATCGTGGCCTGCGAGTTCTGCTCGCTGTGCTACCAGCCCACCGACCTCGGCGTCGGCTCGCTGCTCTCCAACGGCCTGTTCGGCGACGGCATCGCCGCGGCTGTGGTCCGCGGCCACGGCGGCACCGGTGTCCGGCTGGAGCGCAACGGCTCCTACCTCATCCCGAAGACCGAGGACTGGATCGCGTACGACATCCGGGCGACGGGCTTCCACTTCCTGCTGGACAAGCGGGTGCCCACCACCATGGAGCCGCTCGCCCCGGCACTCAGGGACCTGGCGGGTCTGCACGGATGGGACGCGGCCGACCTGGACTTCTACATCATCCACGCCGGCGGGCCCCGCATACTCGACGACCTCAGCAAGTTCCTCGAGGTCGACCCGCACGCGTTCCGGTTCAGCCGGTCCACGCTCACCGAGTACGGCAACATAGCCAGCGCCGTCGTACTGGACGCGCTGCGACGGCTGTTCGACGAGGGCGGCGCCGAGGACCGGGCGCGCGGACTGCTCGCCGGGTTCGGTCCCGGAATCACCGCCGAGATGACGGTGGGCCGCTGGGTCAACGCGGACGGGGACTCGCGATGACCGCCGAGGACACGACGCTCACCGAGACCCTGCCGCCCGTGCGGCAGTGGCCGGCGTGCGACCTCACCGGGACGGAGTTCGACCCGGTGCTGGCCGAGCTGATGCGCGAGGGTCCGGTGACCCGCATCCAGCTGTCCAACGGCGAGGGCTGGGCGTGGCTGGTCACCCGGTACGACGACGTGCGCATGGTGACCAACGACCTCCGGTTCAGCCGGGAGGCGGTCATGGAGCAGTCGGTCACCCGGCTCGCGCCGCACTTCATCCCGGACCGGGGCGCGGTCGGCTTCCTGGACCCGCCCGACCACACCCGGCTGCGCCGTTCGGTCGCCGCCGCCTTCACCGCCAAGGGCGTGGAACGGGTCCGGGAGAAGTCGCGCGCCATACTGGACGAACTGGTCGAGGAACTGCTCCAGGACGGCCCGCCGGCCGACCTGACGAGCGCGGTGCTCGGTCCGTTCCCGATCGCGGTGATCTGCGAGCTGATGGGTGTGCCGGCCGGTGACCGGCACGACATGCACACCTGGACGCAGCTGATCCTGTCCTCCGCACACGGCAGGGAGGTCAGCGAGAAGGCCAAGCGCGAGATGAGCGCGTACTTCTCCGACCTCATCCGCCTGCGCGAGAACAGCACGGCCGAGGACGTCGCCTCGCTGCTCGGCTCCGCCGTGGGGCGGGGCGAGGTCACCCTGGCGGAGGCCGTCGGCCTCGCCGTCCTCCTCCAGATCGGCGGCGAGGCGGTCACCAACAACAGCGGGCAGATGTTCTACCTGCTGCTGACCCGCCCCGACCTCACCGACCGGCTGCGGTCCGATCCGGCGATCCGGCGCAGGGCGATCGACGAGCTGCTGCGGTACATCCCGCACCGCAACGCGGTCGGGCTGTCCCGGATCGCCCTGGAGGACGTGGAGATCAGAGGCGTGCGCATCCGCGCGGGCGACCCGGTCTACGTGTCGTACCTGGCCGCCAACCGCGACCCGGAGTTCTTTCCCGACCCGGATACCGTCGACTTCGCCCGCAGCCCCAACCCGCACGTGTCGTTCGGCTTCGGCCCGCACTACTGCCCGGGCGGCCAGCTCGCCCGGCTGGAGTCGGAGCTGCTGGTCGACGCCCTGCTGGACCGGATGCCAGGACTCAGGCTGGCGGTGCCGCCGGAGCAGGTGCCCTTCAGGAAGGGCGCGTTGATCCGCGGTCCCGAGGCCCTTCCCGTGACGTGGTGAGGACCGATGACGACGACCGAAGGAGTGGCGGTACCGGAGGGACCCGCGGCACGAGGCGTGGCCCCGGCCCAGGCGGATCCGCCGCTCCATGAGGAGACACCGGTCGACGGGCTGCTCGTGCCGCCGGGCCACGGCCGCGTGGTCGAGACGCCCGCCCAGCGCGTGACGTTCAAGGTCACCGGCACGCACTCGCGGACGTCCTCCACCTTCGAGGTGGAGGTCCCGCCGGGCTTCGACGTCGGCGCCCATGTGCACACGCGCAGTGAGGAGTTGTTCTACGTCCTGGAGGGCGAGCTGGACGTGCTCGCCTTCGAGCCGCTCATCCGCACACCCGACAACTGGCGCCGCTGGAAGTCGAGTTCGGGTGGGCGGGTGGTCCGGGCGACCCCGGGCACGGTCATCGTCGTACCCCCGGGGTGCCCGCACGCGTTCGCGAACCCGACGGACACGCCCGCGAAGATGTTCTTCCAGGCGAGCCCGCCCCCGGACCACGAGCGCTACTTCGAGGAGCTGCTGGAGATCCTCGGCGACGGCGGCCCACCCGACCAGCAGGCCATCGAGGCGCTGCGGGCGAAGTACGACATCGAGCAGCTCACGCCTCTCAGGCACCGGTGAGCATGAGCACGGGGAGCCGCCCGGCCGGCCACGGCGGACCAGTGGCCGGCCGGGCGGCTCCCCGGTGGTGCTACCGGATCGGCATCCCGGCCAGCGTGCGCGCGATGACGAGCCGCTGGATCTCGCTCGTCCCCTCGAAGATCGTGTAGATCGCGCTGTCCCGGTGCATCCGCTCCACCGGGTACTCCCGGGTGTAGCCGTTGCCGCCGAGGATCTGTATCGCCTGCGCCGTCACCTTCTTCGCGGTCTCGCTCGCGAACAGCTTGGACATCGAGCCCTCGGCCGCGTTGAACGGCCTGCCGTTGACCGCCATCCACGAGGCGCGCCAGACGAGCAGGCGGGCCGCGTCGATCTGCGTCCGCATGTCCGCGAGCTGGAAGGCGACCCCCTGGTTGTCGATGATGGGGCGCCCGAACTGCTCGCGGGTCCTGGCGTAGTCGAGGGCGACCTCGTAGGCGGCCCGCGCGGTGCCGATCGCCATGGCGCCGACCGCCGGCCGCGAGGCCTCGAAGGTCGCCATCGCGGCGTTCTTCACCCGCTCACCGCCGGCAGCCTTCGCCTTCTCCCGGGCGCGGGCGAGCCGCTCGTCGAGCTTGTCCTTGCCGCCGAGCAGACAGGAGCCGGGGACGCGGACGTTGTCGAGGATGACCTCGGCGGTGTGCGAGGCGCGGATGCCGTGCTTCTTGAACTTCTGGCCCTGGGCCAGCCCCGGGGTGCCCGGCGGGACGATGAAGGAGGCGTGGCCCTTGGAGCCCAGCTTCGGGTCGACGCTGGCGACGACGACGTGGACGTTGGCGATGCCGCCGTTGGTCGCCCAGGTCTTCGTGCCGTTGATCACCCACTCGTCCTTGGCCTCGTCGTACACGGCGCGGGTGCGCATGGAGGCGACGTCGGAGCCGGCGTCGGGCTCGGACGAGCAGAACGCGGCGACCTTCACGTCGTTCTGGTCGCCGTACATCTGCGGGATCCAGGTGCCGATCTGTTCCTCGGTTCCGTTGGCGAGAACGCCCACGGCGGCGAGCCCGGTGCCCACAATGGAGAGGGCGATGCCCGCGTCGCCCCAGAACAGCTCCTCCATGGCCGTCGGGATGCCGAGGCCGGTGGGGTCGAAGTACTGCTGCGCATAGAAGTCGAGGGAGTAGATGCCGACCTTCGCGGCCTCCTGGATCACCGGCCAGGGAGTCTCCTCGCGTTCGTCCCACTCGGCTGCCGCCGGGCGGATCACGTCCGCGGCGAAGCCATGGAGCCAGTCCCGGACCTCTTTCTGTTCGTCGTTCAGCTCCATGGTGAACTCGGCCATGTCCCCTCCTGCGGCAGTACGTGTTACTAGCGGTAACCCGAGTCTGTTACCGACGGGTAGGAAAAGTCAACCGCCGATGGCGCCTCGGCATCCCGTTCGATGCCAGGCACACAGACAGTGTTAGTTTGCGCAGGCGTCACCGAAACAGCACGGGTGGGGAGAGCACATGGACACCACACAGCGGACCGATCAGCAGCGGTCCGCCGACCGCCGACGGCGCGAGCTGCTGGAGGCCGCGGACAGGGTGGTGCTGCGCGACGGCCCGCAGGCGTCGATGAACGCGATCGCGGCGGAGGCGGGCATCACGAAGCCGATCCTCTACCGCCACTTCGGCGACAAGGGCGGTCTCTACGCCGCGCTCGCCAAACGGCACACGGACGCGCTGCTCGCCTCTTTGCGCGCCGCGCTGGACGCTCCGGCCGAGCGCCGGGAGCGGGTCGAGTCCACCCTGGACACCTATCTCGCCGCGATCGAGGCACGGCCCCAGGTGTACCGGTTCCTGATGCACCCCGCCGAGGGGAGCGTCGGCAGCGACCAGGGGTTCGACGTGGGCAAGCACAGCGCCCCGCTGCTGCGGCGGATGGGCGAGGAACTGGCCCAGGTCATCGAGGAGCGCGTGGACCTCGGCCCGGGCAGCCAGCAGCTGGCCCGGGTGTGGGGGCACGGGATCGTCGGGATGATGCACGCGGCCGGTGACTGGTGGCTGGGCGAACGCCCCTGCTCACGCGCGGAGTTGGTGCGGTCGCTCGCGGATCTCCTGTGGGGCCGCCTGGCCGCCGCGGGCGACCGGGTCGGGGGGCCCGGGTTCTGACGGCCCCGGCGCGGTCCCGCTCACCCGCGCCATGAGGCCCGGGAGATCTGCCGGCCCAGCCGCCATCTGCGCCAGCCCGTGAGGTGGTCCGCGTACACGCGGCCCGCCAGATGGTCGCACTCGTGCTGCAGGCACCTGGCGAAGAACCCCGTGCCGTGCACGGTGACCGGCTCCCCGGTCACCGTGAACCCCTCGACGACCGCGTGGTCGTACCGCTCCGTACCCGCCTCCAGGCCCGGCAGGGACAGGCAGCCCTCCGGTCCCCGGATCACCACTCCGTCCGCCTCCACCAGCCGCGGATTCACCACATGTCCGAGATGCCGGACATCCTCGTCGTCCGGGCAGTCGTACACGAACACCCGCAGGGGCACCCCGATCTGATTCGCGGCCAGTCCCACCCCCTGGGCCGCGTACATCGTGGCGAACAAGTCCTCCACGAGGGCCGCCAGATCGGCGCCGAAGTCGGTGACTTCCCGGCATTGCTCGCGCAGCGCCCCGTCGCCGAGCAGGGTGAGAGGCCGGACTCGCCCGTGGGCGCCCGGAATGGAACCGTGTCGCATGGCGGCAAGGGTACGGTTCGTTCAGCTCATGCCCGCCGCACTGGTGTGGACCGGGATTCGGGTGTGCGAACGGATCTCGATAGGCTGAGGTTCCCACCACGCTGCCGGATGGCCCCAGGCGCGGCGCGTACGCAAGGAGGATCGAGAACTGATGGCAGGCAACTCGGACCCGCTCTCGCCGCGGGCCAAGCTGGCCGTGACCGCGGGCAAGGCGGTCGCCGCGGCATCGCGTGCGGCCGGGCGCGGCAGCGGGTCGGTGATCGGCGGCAAGGTGGCCCTGAGGCTCGACCCCGACCTGCTCGGACGGCTCGCCCAGAACCTGGACGTCGTCCTGGTGTCCGCCACCAACGGCAAGACCACGACCACCCGGCTGATCGCGGAGGCGCTGCGCGCCGCGGGCCCGGTCGTGTCGAACGCGCTCGGCGCCAACATGCCGGCGGGCATCACCTCCGCCCTCGCGGGCGGCACGGAGTCGAAGTTCGGTGTCATCGAGGTCGACGAGAAGTACCTGGCCGGAGTGGCCCGGGACACCGACCCGAAGTGCATCGCGCTCCTCAACCTCTCCCGCGACCAGCTCGACCGCGCCGCCGAGACGCGGATGCTCGCCGAGAACTGGCGCGAGGGGCTGGCCGGGACCAAGGCCGTCGTCGTCGCCAACTGCGACGACCCGCTGGTCGTCTGGGCCGCCTCCTCGTCCCCGAACGTGATCTGGGTCGCGGCCGGGCAGATGTGGAAGGACGACGCCTGGTCCTGCCCGTCCTGCGGCGGCGTGATGCAGCGGCCCGGCGAGGACTGGTTCTGCGGCGAGTGCGGGTTCCGCCGACCGACGCCGACCTGGGCGCTGTCCGGGGACCACGTCCTCGACCCGCACGGGTCCGCCTGGCCGATCCACCTCCAGCTGCCGGGCCGCGCCAACAAGGCCAACGCGGCCAGCTCGGCCGCCGTGGCCGCCGTCTTCGGGGTGCCGCCGCAGGTGGCCCTGGAGCGGATGTACCAGGTGCAGGCCGTGGCCGGCCGGTACGACGTGGTCCAGTTCGAGGGCCGTGACCTGCGGCTGCTGCTGGCGAAGAACCCGGCCGGCTGGCTGGAGACGTTCTCCCTGATCGACCCGCCGCCCGCCCCGGTGATCCTGTCCGTGAACGCGCGCGGTGCCGACGGCACCGACACCTCCTGGCTGTGGGACGTCGACTACACCCGGCTCACCGGCCACCCGATCTTCGTGATCGGCGACCGGAAGCTGGACCTCGCCGTCCGTCTGGAGGTCGCCAACCAGCACTTCCAGGTCTGCGACAACCTCGACCAGGCCGTGCAGATGTGCCCGCCCGGACGGATCGAGGTCATCGCGAACTACACCGCGTTCCAGGACCTGCGCCGCCGCGTCGGCAACTGATCTTCGAAGGGCGATCACCTCATGAGCGACAACCAACTGCGGCTGGTGTGGATCTACCCGGACCTGCTGAGCACCTACGGCGACCAGGGCAACGCGCTCGTCGTGGAGCGCCGGGCCCGGCAGCGGGGCCTGGACGTGGCCCGCCTCGACGTGCGCAGCGACCAGCCGATCCCGACCTCCGGCGACATCTACCTGATCGGCGGCGGCGAGGACCGGCCGCAGCGGCTCGCGGCCGAGCGGCTGCGCCGGGACGGCCATCTTCAGCGGGCGGTGCAGAACGGCGCGATCGTCTTCTCGGTCTGCGCCGGGTACCAGATCCTCGGCCACGAGTTCATCAACGACCTCGGCCAGCGCGAGCCGGGCCTCGGCCTGCTCGACGTGGTCTCGGTGCGCGGCGAGGGCGAGCGGTGCGTCGGTGACGTGCTGGCCGACATCGACCCGCAGCTCGGGCTGCCCCCGCTGACCGGCTTCGAGAACCACCAGGGCGTCACCCACCTCGGCGCCACCGCGCGCCCCTTCGCCCGGACCAAGATCGGCAAGGGCAACGGCACCGGGGACGGAACGGAGGGCGCGTACAACGGCACGGTCTTCGGCACGTACATGCACGGGCCGGTCCTCGCCCGCAACCCGCAGATCGCCGACCTGCTGCTCAAGCTGGCGCTCGACGTCAACGCGCTGCCGCCGATCGACGACCGCTGGTACGAGGCGCTGCGCAACGAGCGCATCGCGGCCGCCCAGCAGCCCGCGTAACCCGCCGCGCCCGTGCAAGCGCCGTCTCAGCAGCGCTTCAGCGCCGTTTCAGCACCTTCCGGCAGACTCTCGGTGGGCCCGCCTGACAGCCCGTCCGCTCACATGTGCGGGCGCGTCCAGCAGGCGGACGCCCGCTACGGAGCGACCCCCTCACGCCGGTAGGGTGACCGGGAATCCGCCGGACAACGTGGTCCGGTTTCCCGGCCCACGTTGAGAAGGTAATTCGGGCTATGCGCATTGGTGTCCTCACGTCCGGCGGCGACTGCCCCGGCCTGAACGCCGTCATCCGGTCCGTCGTGCACCGTGCCGTCGCCGACCACGGCGACGAGGTCATCGGTTTCCGGGACGGCTGGAAGGGCCTCCTGGAGTGCGACTATCTGAAGCTCGACCTCGATGCCGTAGGCGGCATCCTGGCGCGCGGCGGCACCATCCTCGGCTCCTCCCGGGTCCGTCCGGAGCACCTGCGGGACGGCGTCGAGCGGGCCAAGGGCCATGTCGAGGAACTCGGTCTGGACGCGATCATCCCGATCGGCGGCGAGGGCACGCTGAAGGCGGCCCGGCTGCTGTCGGACAACGGGCTGCCGATCGTGGGCGTGCCCAAGACGATCGACAACGACATCGCCGTCACGGACGTCACGTTCGGCTTCGACACGGCCGTCACCGTGGCGACCGAGGCGCTCGACCGGCTGAAGACCACCGCCGAGTCCCACCAGCGCGTGCTGATCGTGGAGGTCATGGGCCGCCACACCGGCTGGATCGCGCTGCACTCCGGCATGGCGGCCGGCGCCCACGCCATCGTCGTCCCCGAGCGGCCCTTCGACATCGGCGAGTTGACGAGGAAGGTCGGCGAGCGGTTCGAGGCGGGCAAGCGGTTCGCCATCGTGGTGGCCGCCGAGGGCGCCAAGCCCCGCCGGGGCGGCATGGACTTCGACGAGGGCGGCAAGGACATCTACGGCCACGAGCGCTTCGCGGGCATCGCCCGGCAGCTCTCGGTGGAGCTGGAGGAGCGCCTCGGCAAGGAGGCGCGGCCGGTGATCCTCGGACATGTGCAGCGAGGGGGCACGCCGACCGCCTACGACCGGGTGCTCGCGACCCGCTTCGGCTGGCACGCGGTGGAGGCGGTGCACCGGGGCGAGTTCGGGATGATGACGGCCCTGCGCGGCACCGACATCGAGATGGTGTCCCTCGCGGAGGCCGTGGAGACCCTCAAGACCGTTCCGGTGGAGCGGTACGACGAGGCGGAGTGCGTCCTGTAGTTCGGACGAGCACCCCGGACGAGAAGTCCGGACGAGCACCCCGGACGAGAAGTCCGGACCACAAGTTCAGGTGAGAACAAACCGCCCCCGGTCAAGGTCGTGACCGGGGGCGGTTCTACTCTTGGGGCGGACAACTCGCACAACCCCCACGAAACAGGAGCCGCCGGATGGATCACAGCGGGCACGGCATGATGATGGATCTGCCGCCGTTCACGCTGGGGCGGGGGCTCCAGTGGTCGGCGGACCCCTTCTTCCTCGTCGCCTGCCTGCTCGGGCTGGGCCTGTACGGATGGGGTGTGGTGCGGCTGCGCCGGCGCGGCGACGCGTGGCCGGTGGGCCGTACCGTCTCGTACGCCGTCGGTGTGCTGACCATCGGGCTGATGATGTGCACCGGGCTGAACGACTACGGCATGGTCATGTTCAGCGTGCACATGGTGCAGCACATGGTGATCAGCATGCTGTCGCCGATCCTGATCCTGCTCGGCGCCCCGGTCACGCTGGCGCTGCGCGCGCTGCCGACAGCCGGCCGGGGCCGCAAGGGCCCGCGCGAGCTGCTGCTGGCGCTGCTGCACAGCCGGTACATGCGGGTCATCACCCACCCGGTGTTCACGATCCCGCTGTTCATCGCGAGCCTGTACGCGCTGTACTTCACCCCGATCTTCGACTTCCTCATGGGGTCGAAGGCCGGGCACGTCGCGATGATGGTGCACTTCCTCGCCGTGGGCGTGGTGTTCTTCTGGCCGATCATCGGCGTGGACCCGGGCCCGCACCGGCCCGGCTACCTGATGCGGATGCTGGAGCTGTTCGCGGGCATGCCCTTCCACGCGTTCTTCGGCATCGCGCTGATGATGGCGTCGACCCCGATGGTGGCCACGTTCCGGCATCCGCCCGCCTCACTGGGCCTGGACGCCCTCGCCGACCAGAACGCGGCGGGCGGCATCGCCTGGGCGTTCAGCGAGATCCCGTCCGTGCTGGTGCTGATCGCGCTGCTCTTCCAGTGGTACCGCTCCGAGCAGCGGCACGCGCGGCGCACCGACCGGGCCGCCGACCGGGACGGCGACAAGGAGCTGCAGGCGTACAACGCCTATCTGGCCTCGCTGAACGCGCGCAAGAGCTGAATCCCGGGCACACCCGGGTATGCCGAACGGGCGACACCCGGGGCACCATGGTCGTGGACGGACCATGAGGAGGGTGTCGCGATGCCCGGTTCCACGAACGGTTCCACCAAGGCGATGGGCGCGCTCACGGTCGGCGGACTCGTCGTCGTGACCGCCTACACGGTCGCGCTCGGCAGCAACGGCTGGCTGTGGTTCGGATGGGTGGTGCTGGGCCTGCTGACACTCGCCATGATCGTCACACAGTCCTAGGGCCCGTCCTGCGGCGCGGGGCTGATTACAGTGCCCGCATGAACAGCAGGACGCCGTCGTTCGACGACCTCGACCGCAAGATCATCACCGCGCTGATGGCGAACGCCAGGACCAGCTTCGCCGAGATCGGCGCGGCGATCGGGCTGTCCGCCACGGCGGTCAAGCGGCGCGTGGACCGGCTGCGGGAGACAGGGGTGATCACCGGGTTCACGGCCACGGTGAAGCCGCTGGCGCTCGGCTGGCGCACCGAGGCGTACGTCGAGGTGTACTGCGAGGGCGCGGCCCCGCCCCGGCGGCTGGCGGAGGTCGTCCGCAACCATCCGGAGATCACGGCGGCCATGACGGTGACCGGCGGCGCCGACGCGCTGCTGCACGTGCGGGCGCGCGACGTGGAGCACTTCGAGGAGGTGCTGGAGCGCATCCGCACCGAGCCGTTCATCCGGAAGACGATCAGCGTGATGGTGTTGTCCCACCTGCTCCCGGAAAGCCCGGAAGCGGGCGCCACCCACGCCGCCCCGGAGTGAGCCGCGGACATGCGCAGCAGGCGTGCGCGTGCGACGATCACAACGCAGCGATGCTGCGCATCCACGCAGCCTTATGTTCTTGTCGCACGTATCCCTCCCTTCCTACCTTGGTGTCACCCCTCAGTGACACACAGGAAAACGGAGGAAACCCTCTGTGTCCGAAAGCCGTGTGCCGCGCCTCAGGCGCTTTCTCGTCTGCGAACCCAGGCACTTCGCGGTGCAGTACGCGATCAACCCCTGGATGCATCCCGACCGGCCCGTCGACGTGGATCTCGCCCAGGCGCAGTGGCGTGCGCTGATCGACGCCTACCGGGCCCACGGCCACACCGTGCACGCCGTCGAGCCGGTCCCCGGGCTGCCGGACATGGTCTTCGCCGCCAACGCCGCGTGCGTGGTCGGCGGGCGGGTCTTCGGCTCCCTGTTCCACGCGCCCGAGCGGCGCCCCGAGTCGGTGCACTACGACACCTGGTTCAAGGCGGCGGGCTACGACGTCTACCGCCCCGAGTCGGTGTCCGAGGGCGAGGGCGACCTGGTGTGGACGGGCCGCTACGTGCTCGCCGGCACCGGGTTCCGCACGACCCGGGAGGCGCACCGGGAGGCGCAGGAGTTCCTGGGCCACCCGGTGATCGGCCTGACCCTGGTGGACCCGTACTTCTACCACCTGGACACGGCGTTGTTCGTGCTCGACGACGACAACGTCTGCTACTACCCGGAGGCGTTCTCGCCGGGCAGCCGGGAGGTGCTGCGGCGCCTGTACCCGGACGCGGTGCTCGCCACCCGGGAGGACGCGATGGCGTTCGGCCTGAACTCCGTCTCCGACGGCCGGCACGTCTTCATCGCGCCCCACGCCGAGGCGCTCGCCGAGCGCCTCGCCGGCCACGGTTACGTCCCCGTCCCCGTCGACCTGTCGGAGTTCCACAAGGCCGGCGGTGGCATCAAGTGCTGCACCCAGGAGATCCGCTGATGACCGCACCCGCGCGCACCCGTACGTCCGACGACCTGATCCGTGCGGAGGAACCGGTCCTCGCGCACAACTACCACCCGCTGCCGGTGGTCGTGGCCCAGGCCGAGGGCAGCTGGGTGGAGGACGTCGAGGGCCGCCGCTACCTCGACATGCTCGCCGGGTACTCGGCGCTCAACTTCGGCCACCGGCACCCGGCGCTGATCGAGGCCGCGCACCGCCAGCTGGACCGCCTGACACTCACCTCCCGCGCCTTCCACAACGACCGGCTCGCCGAGTTCGCCGAGCGGCTCGCGGAGCTGACCGGCCTCGACATGGTGCTGCCGATGAACACCGGTGCCGAGGCGGTGGAGAGCGGCATCAAGGTGGCCCGCAAGTGGGCGTACGACGTCAAGGGCGTCCCGGACGGGCAGGCGACGATCGTGGTCGCGGCGGACAACTTCCACGGCCGTACGACGACGATCGTCAGCTTCTCCACCGACGAGACGGCCCGGTCCGGATTCGGCCCGTTCACCCCCGGCTTCCGGGTGGTGCCGTACAACGACCTCGCCGCGCTTGAGGCGGCGGTCGACGAGACGACGGCGGCGGTGCTGATCGAGCCGATCCAGGGCGAGGCCGGCGTGCTCATCCCGGACGACGGCTATCTCGCCGGCGTCCGTGAGCTGACCCGGCGCAAGGGCTGCCTGTTCATCGCGGACGAGATCCAGTCGGGCCTCGGCCGCACGGGCCGCACCCTCGCCGTCGAGCACGAGGACGTCGTGCCGGACGTGCTGCTCCTCGGCAAGGCGCTCGGCGGCGGCATCGTGCCGGTGTCGGCGGTGGTGGCGCGGCGCGAGGTGCTGGGCGTGCTGCACCCGGGCGAGCACGGCTCCACCTTCGGCGGCAACCCGCTCGCCGCGGCGGTGGGCACGGCCGTGGTCGAGCTGCTGGAGACCGGTGAGTTCCAGAACCGGGCCGCCGAGCTGGGCGTGATCCTGCGCGACGGGCTGACCGAGCTGGTGGGCCGGGGCGTGGTCGGTTTCCGCGCGCGCGGTCTGTGGGCGGGTGTCGACGTCGACCCGGCGATCGGCACCGGCCGCGAGATCAGCGAGCGCCTGATGCGGGAGGGCATCCTGGTCAAGGACACCCACGGCTCCACGATCCGGCTGGCGCCCCCGCTCACCGTCACGGCGGAGGAGCTGCGCTCCGCGCTGGCGACGCTGGAACGCGTACTGGCCTGAGCCGCGGCGGGTCCGGGGGGTGTGCCGTGGCGCGGGAACCCTGGCTCGCGAGGGGCCTACGACGCGCCGTCCGGTTCGAGTGCGGGCACGGTGGTCAGGGGGTCTCCATCCCTGGGTGGAGACCCCTCAATCGACCCGTGGGTGGTGGTGATCCACTGACCGCGCGGAGCAGTCTTGAGGCATGACATCGCTTCATTCGGCGCTCGTCACGCTCACCGGCGTCTGCGTCGTGATCTTTCTCGTGGCCTGGCTGCTGGGTGCCGTCTACTTCGGGATCCGGAGCCACTCCGGTCCGCGCGGCTGGCTGCGCGGGCTGCGGCGCACCCTGCCGCGCCGGGTGCTGCTCGTCGTGGGCGCGTACGCGTTCTCCATACTGGTGGGGCACTTCGCGGGTGTCTGGCGCCACCTTCGGTACTGGCAGCCGGAGCTCGCGCTCCTGGGCGCCCTGCTCGCCGTCGCCTCCACCGCTCTCCTGCTGTGGGCCCGCTGGGTTCTCGGCACGATGTGGGCCAGCGTCCCGATGGTCCGCGACCACCACGAGCTGCGGACGGACGGGCCGTACCGGCTGGTCCGCCACCCCATCTACACCGGCCTGCTCGGCCTGGTCACCGGCGGCATGCTCGCCTGCGGCTTCGGGGTCTGGATACCCCTGCTGGTGGTCGCGGTCCCCTGGCTGCTGCGCCGGGTCCGGGTCGAGGACGGCCTGATGGCCGGTCAGTTCGGCGCCTCCTACGAGGCCTACCGCGCCCACGTCCCGGCGCTTGTCCCGTGGACCCGCCCGGCTCGCCCGGCCCGGACGCCCGGACGCCCCGCAGGCGCCTGACGACGCCGACCGCGCGGTGGGTGGGCGGCCGAGGAGAGGCCGGCGGACGGTCCCCCGAACCTCCCGCAGGACCGTCGCCCGTACCCGGGCCGCTCAGTCCTCCGCGTGGGCCAGCCACAGGTCGGGGCCGAAGACCTCGTAGCGGATGTGCCGTGCGGAGATGCCGGCTCGGAGCAGTTGGGGGCGGACGGCGCACATGAAGGGAAGCGAACCGCACGGATAGACGTCGGCGTCGGCGGGGAGGTCCGGGCCGGCGAGGTTCATGAGGCCCAGGTGGCAGCCGGGTTCTCCGGGGACGTCCTGTTCGTACCAGAACTCGGCGCAGGCGTCGGGCAGTTGCCCGACCAGCCGTCGGATTCCCGGGGCCGCGGTTCCATGGGGCCCAACGGTCCCTCTCGGCGCGGCTGGAGCGGGCCCGGGCGGCGCGTGCCGGGCGGGCCGGACGGCCGGGTCCGTGTCGGTGGGAGCGTACGGCTCACCGCCCGCCGGAGTCCGGCGGGCGCGGGCGCCCACCCGGTCCGTCGGTCCGGGCCGCCAAGTCCGGGGCCGGGCGGAGCCGTTCCGCCGCGGTTCGGGACGGGTGGCCCCTGTCCCTGGGCCGGAGGGCCCTCGTCCCGTCACCCGCCGGCGTCGCACACTGAGGCGTCGGTTTCCTTCGACCCGTCCGGAAGGCGGGACATGAACACCCCCACCCTGCTACGCGCGCTCCCCGCCGACGACAGGCGGCGGATCATGGGCTCCGCCCGAGAGGTGCCCTTCCCGCCCGGAACGCGCATCTTCGACGAGGGCGCCCGCGCGGACCGGTTCTGGATCATCCGCTCCGGCTCCATCGAGCTCGACACCCGTGTGCCGGGCCGGCGTCGCGCCGTCGTCGAGATGCTCGGGCCGGGCGAACTTGTCGGCGTCTCCTGGCTGTTCGCCCCGCACGTCTGGCATCTGGGCGCCACGGCCGCGTCACCGGTGCGGGCGTACGAGTGCGACGCGGCCGATGTCCGCTCGCTGTGCGCGGACGACCCGGCCCTCGGCCAGGCCGTCACCCGGTGGGCCGGCGAGGTCCTCGCCCACCGGCTGCGGTCCACCAGGACCCGGCTGCTCGACCTCTACGCCCCCTACGGCGCCGGCAGCCTCGTCTGAGGACACCGGAGCATCGGGCGGCGCAGTCCGCGGCCGGCCGCCCGATGCCTTCCGCCGGGGCCGCGGGACATCCGCCCTCAGTGGCCGTTCTGACTCTGCCGGTCCCTGACCTGCGCCGCGATCACGGCCGCCTGAACTCGCCGCTCCACACCGAGCTTGGCGAGCAGACGGGAGATGTGGTTCTTCACCGTCTTCTCGGCGAGGTAGAGGCGCTGGCCGATCTGGCGGTTGGTCAGCCCCTCTCCGATCAGGGCCAGGATCTCCCGCTCCCGGTCGGTGAGGCCGGGCAGCGCGTCCGGCTCCTCCTCCTGCCGACCGCCGCGCAGCCGGGCCATCAGCCTGGTGGTGGCGCTCGGGTCGAGCAGGGACTGGCCGGCGGCCACGGTGCGCACGGCCGAGACCAGGTCCGATCCCCGGATCTGCTTCAGGACGTACCCGGAGGCGCCCGCCATGATGGCGTCCAGCAGGGCCTCCTCGTCGTCGAACGAGGTCAGCATCAGACACGCCAGCTCCGGCATGCGCGAGCGCAGTTCCCGGCACACGCTCACACCGTCGCCGTCGGGCAGCCGGACGTCCAGGACCGCCACCCGCGGGCGCAGCGCGGGGACGCGCACCAGGGCCTGTTCGGCCGTGCCGGCCTCGCCGACCACCTCGATGTCCGGCTCGTCGTCCAGCAGGTCCCGCACGCCGCGCCGTACCACCTCGTGATCGTCCATCAGGAAGACGCGAATCGGTTCGCCGGGGCCCTGCTGCTCGCTGTGTGCCATCCATCGCTCCCTGTTCCGGCGTGCTCCGCCGCTGTCCATCCCGGGAATCCTTCTTGCCGCCGGGCCCGGGGTCCAGGGCCGATCGGCCCTTTCTTCTCGTGGTCTCCCCCGCCTTCTCCTGGTCTTCCCGGCCCGGCGCGGCCTCGGCGGGCGGGGTCCGAGCCGTCCCGCACGGCCGCCGCGGGGCTGTCCGGGTGCGGGCGAGGGCCGAACGGCCCTGGTGTGGAGTGGTCCGGCCCGGTTCCATGGGCTGGTCACGTCTGTCCGCGGCGGGCGCCCCGCCATTCCGCCTCGGGCGGGGCCCGTTCGTATCCCGGCACGTCGACCCGAGACACACGGCAGTGAGCCACCAGACCGCACGGAAGCCCGCCATGACCATCGAGAACCCCGAGACCCTCCCCTCCGGGCCGCGCCGGAGCATCGATCTTGACCGCGACGAGGCCCTGCGGCTTCTGGGCAGTGTCTCCTTCGGCCGGATCGTCTTCACCCGGCACGCGCTGCCGACCGTGCGCCCGGTGAACCACGTCCTGGACGGCGGCGACATCGTCATCCGCACGCACGAGGGCGCGGCCCTCACCTCCCGCGCCCGGGAGGCCGACGGCGCCGGTGTCGTCGTCGCCTACGAGGCCGATGTCATCGACCCGGACACGCACCTCGGCTGGAGCGTGATGGTCACCGGTTACGCCCGTCAGGTGAGCGACCCGGACGCGCTGGCCCGGTACCGGGCCCTGCTGGTGCCCTGGGTGCAGCAGCCCATGGACTGCGCGGTGCGCATCCGTCCCGATCTGATCACCGGTGTCCGTCTGACGGCCGACGACCGCGCGGCCGCCGGGGAGCACCATGTGGGCGGCGCCTGATCGCGGACAGGGTCGTCCTCGCTGACGCGTCATCAGGTGTCACCGTGCGGGGCCAGCATGAGTCGCGCCGAACGTGGTTACAGATGACTACGGACGCACAGGGGCCGGGTGCCGCGACGCGCGCGTCGACCTGCGCGGCCCCCGGTCAGCAGCGGACCTTCTGGAGTGAGAGGCGAGCCGTGTTCTACTACCTGCTCAAGTACGTGCTGTTGGGTCCCCTGCTCAGGCTGGTGTTCCGGCCCCGGATCGAGGGCCTGGAGAACGTGCCGGCGGCGGGGCCGGCCATCGTCGCCGGGAACCACCTGTCCTTCTCCGACCACTTCCTGATGCCGGCGATGCTGAAGCGCCGCATCACCTTCCTCGCCAAGGCGGAGTACTTCACCGGGCCGGGCCTCAAGGGCCGGCTCACCGCGTTCTTCTTCCGCAGCGCCGGGCAGATCCCGGTGGACCGCTCGGGCAAGGAGGCCGGTCAGGCGGCGATCCGCGAGGGCCTCGGCGTGCTGTCCAAGGGCGAGCTGCTCGGCATCTACCCGGAGGGGACGCGGTCGCACGACGGGCGGCTGTACAAGGGCAAGGTCGGGGTCGCCGTGATGGCGCTGACGGCGGGCGTCCCCGTCGTGCCCTGCGCGATGATCGGCACGTTCGAGGCGCAGCCGCCGGGCACGGTGATCCCGCGGATCCGTCCCGTCACCATCCGCTTCGGCAAGGCCCTCGACTTCTCCCGCTACGCCGGTATGGAGCACGAGAAGGCGGTGCTGCGGGCCGTCACCGACGAGATCATGTACGCGATCCTGATGCTGTCCGAGCAGGAGTACGTGGACCAGTACGCGGCCGTCGCGAAGGGGCAGCGGTCCGCGGAGAAGGGCGAGCGGGAGCGCAGGTTCCCCCGGGCGCCGCTCAGCTGACCTGGCGGAGTGACCGGTTCCCTCGGCCGCGCGGCAAAGGCTCCTGGTCCGGGACGTGGGCGAGGGGCGGCCGGAGTGTCCGGCCGCCCCTCGTCACGGTGAGAGCGGTGTTACGGCTTGGGCGTGGCGTGCGGGCCGCAGGTCACGTCCGCGCCGTCCAGCTTGCCGTCGACCAGGTAGGCGTCGACGCGCTGGTTGATGCACGGGTTGACCAGGCCGGTCACGCCGTGCGAGCCGGCGTCCTTCTCGGTGATGAGACGGGAGCCCTGGAAGCGCTGGTGCAGCTCGACGGCGCCGGGGTACGGGGTGGCGGCGTCGCGGGTGGACTGCACGATCAGCACCTGCGGCAGACCCTTGTGGGTCTTCACGTCCACCGGCGACTGCTGCTTCACCGGCCAGGTGGCGCAGGGCAGGTTCATCCAGGCGTTGGCCCAGGTCATGAACGGGTAGTCCTTGTTGAGCCGGGTGTTGTCCCGGTCCCACTTGTGCCAGCTGGTGGGCCACTTGGCGTCGGTGCACTCGACGGCCGTGTAGACGGCGTTGGAGTTCTCCGAGGCGATGTTGCCCGCGGTGTTCGACAGGTCGGGGGCGGCCGCGTCGACCAGCGCCTGGGTGTTGCCGGCGACGTACTTGCTGAAGACCGTCGCGACCGGCACCCACGAGGAGTCGTAGTACGGCGCGCTCTGGAAGAAGGAGATCAGCTCGGCCGGGCCGACGACCCCGCCGATGGGGCTCTTCTTGGCGGTGGCGCGCAGCTGGAGCCACTTGTCCTGGACGGCGGCGCGGGTGGTGCCGAGGTGGAAGGCGGCGTCGTTGGCGGCGACCCAGTCCTCCCAGTCCTTCCAGCGGCCCTCGAACGCGATGTCCTGGTTCAGGTTGGCCTGGTACCAGATGTTCTCGCGGGCCGGGTTGACCACGCTGTCCACGATCATGCGGCGCAGGTGGCCCGGGAAGAGCGTGCCGTAGACGGCGCCGAGGTAGGTGCCGTAGGAGACGCCGAGGTAGTTGAGCTTCTTCTCGCCCAGCCCGGCGCGGATGACGTCGAGGTCACGGGCCGTGTTCGGCGTGGTCATCTGCTGGAGCATCGCCCGGCCGGTGCGGTCCAGGCAGCCGTCGGCGTACTCGCGGGCCAGCTTGCGCTGGGCCAGCTTGTCCGCCCCGGTGTCGGGGACCGGGTCCGCCTTCGGCGCCTTCACGAACTCCTGCGGGTCCTCGCAGGAGATGGGGGCCGAGTGGCCGACGCCGCGCGGGTCGAAGCCGACGAAGTCGTAGGCCTTGGCGACGTTCGCCCAGACGGGGTTCTTGTTGGTGACCCGGGTCGGGAAGCGCAGCCCGGAACCTCCGGGGCCGCCCGGGTTGTAGACGAGGGCGCCCTGGCGCTCGGCCTGGGTGCCGGTGTTGCCTATCCGGTCCACGGCGAGCTTGATCTGCTTGCCGTAGGGGTGCGCGTAGTCGACGGGCACACTGACCCAGCCGCACTGGATGGGCTTCGCGAGCCCCCAGTCGGCCGGGCAGTCCTGCCAGTCGATGCCGGCCTTGGCGGCCCGTGCGGCGGCCACCTCGGCGCCCTGGGCCTCCCGGTCCTGGCTCGGCCGCCCGGCGGCGGTGGCCGCGGGAGCCGAGACGGCGCCGGCGATCAGGGTGGCGGTGACGAGTGCTCCGGCCGAACCGAGCGCCAGCAGACGGCTCTTCGGTCTGTTCTCCCTCAAGTGGGGCCCCTCCCGTGCATCGCTGCGAGTTCGTCAAGCGGGGATCCTCTCCGCTGTGAGGTCCCTGTGAACAGGGGGTGCCACCCATCTTTACCAATCCGATAACCGGATGATCATGTCCCGCTGAGCGGAACGGAGTTGATCAGCCGAGCAGGGCCCGGGCGTCCTCCAGCAGCCGCCGCAGCCGCAGCGCGTCCGGGGCCAGGGCGGTGACCAGTACGGCGGGCCCGGGAAGCGGCACCAGGGCGGCGCACTCCCCCAGCAGCCGTGCAGCCGGGGGCTGATTATCGAACTCAGGGCGTACAACGACGAGTTGGCCCACCGCACGGTGGCCGGCGAGCACGGCGGGGCCGTCCCAGCCACCCGGCGCCCCGAGGCCGCAGGCCAGTTCCTGGTCCAGCACGGTCCGGCCCTCGACCCGCACCGTCAACCGGCTGGTGAGCCGCCCGGGTTCCTCCCCCACCCGTCCGAGCACCTGCTCCTCGCGCAGCACCAGCCGGGCCCCGGCTTCGAGTTCGGCCCGGGTGGCGACGTACAGATCGCTCCCGTTCGCCGAGATCAACTGCTCGGGCAGCCAGTGCAGTTCGCCGCCGGGGGCGACGTCGAGCCGTACGTCGTAGCGGGCCTCGCCCTTGGCCTGGCCCGGCAGCGCGAGGGTGGCGGCGGCCGATCCGACGTGCAGCCGGGCGCCCGCCTCCACCCGTGCGCGCAGCGAGAAGCGGTCGCCGCCGAGCGGGCCGCTCATCGCGCCGACGACCATGACCCGCGCCTCGCCGCCGCTCGCCCGGGTGCGGCGCAGCGCGAGGGGGCCCTCGCCGTCCAGCACGGGCAGCGCCGTACCGCCGCGGCCGTCCGGGCGGGCGACGACGCGGGCGCGGGCCAGGACGCCGGTGGCCGTCATGCCGTCCACGCGGCGAGCCGCCCCCGGACCCAGGCGGCCACGTCGGCGACGCCGGTCTCGCCGCGCAACGACTGGAGGACCACGGGGAGCCGGTCGCGCTGGGCCTTGGCGTCGGCGGCCATCCGGACGAGGTCGGAGCCGACGTGGGGCGCCAGGTCGGTCTTGTTGACGACGAGCAGGTCGGCGGTGGTGACGCCGGGGCCGCCCTTGCGCGGAATGTCATCGCCCCCGGCCACGTCGATCACGAAGATCTGCGCGTCCACGAGGCCTTTGGAGAAGGTCGCGGTGAGGTTGTCCCCGCCCGACTCGACGAGGATCAGGTCCAGCGGGCCGACCGCGTCCTCCAGGTCCTCGACGGCTTCGAGGTTGGCGGAGATGTCGTCGCGGATCGCGGTGTGCGGGCAGGCGCCCGTCTCGACGGCCGTGATCCGCTCGGGCGGCAGCACGGCCTCCCGGAGCAGGAACTCGGCGTCCTCGCGGGTGTAGATGTCGTTGGTGACGACCGCGAGGGACAGCTCGTCGCGCAGGGCCCGGCAGAGCGCGGCGACGGTGGCGGTCTTCCCGGATCCGACGGGCCCCCCGAGCCCGATCCGCAGCGCGCGGCGCGTTCCGTCGGGGCGGTGCGCGTCGGCACTGAGGGCGGCCGGCCCGTCGTGGGTGTGGTCGAGGTGCATGGGTACGGCTCCTGTGAGGCCTGTCGCCCGGTCGGGATTGCCCCCGCGGGGGCGGCCGTTCCTCGGCCGGGCGGGTCGGACGGATGGGTGGGGGTGGGTGGGCGGGGTCAGGACGCGAACAGGCGTACCGGCCATGCGGCGTGCGCCTCGGCCATGACCTCCAGCAGCGGTGCGGAGGCCGCGGGCAGCGCGTCGACGCCCTCGTCGGGCACGGCGCGCGCCGCCCGCACCGCCGCGTCCGCGACACGGTCCAGCTCCGGCGCGAGGCGGGCCAGCACCCCCGTCGCCTCGAACGGGTCGAGGCTCAGCAGGCGCACGGTCGCCGTCGCCGGGCCGCTGACGCTCTCGTACGCCGCGCAGTGGGCCGCGTCCTCGGGTCCGAGTCCGGCCGCCCGTGCCGCGAGCCCGAGCACCACCGGCTGGTGCGCGCCCTTGGGGAACTGCCGTGCCAGCGCGTCCAGTTCGTCGCAGGGCCAGGCGGCCCTGGCGGCCCGCAGCAACTGGCGGCCGAGCCTGCGCGCGGCCGCCCGCAGCGCCGGGGACGGCGTACGGGCGTCCGCCGCCGCGTCCAGCTCACCGGGGTCGGCGCCGAGCACGGCGGCCGCGGCCAGGGAGCCCGCGACCAGACCGGTCGTGTGCAGCCGGCCCCGGCAGAAGTCCTCCAGACCGGCGGCGGAGGTGATGCGGCCCGCCCTGACGGCGGCCTCCGCCCCGCCCGAGTGCGCGTGTCCTCCGGCGGGGAAGCGCCCGTCCGCCAGGACGAGCAGCGCTGCCCTGGACATCAGAAGAGGAAGTAACGCTGGGCCATGGGCAGTTCGGCGGCCGGGGTCGCCTCGACCAGCTCGCCGTCGATGCGCACGGCGAAGCTGTCGGGGTCGATGCGCACGTCCGGTCTGGCGTCGTTCTCGCGCATGTCCGCCTTGGTCACCGCGCGCGTGGACTCGATCGCCACGAACTGCTTGCCCAGCCGCAGCCGTTCCGGCAGCCCGTCCTCGATCGCCTGCCCCGCCACGAAGTTGACGGAGTTGGCGGCCGGGGCACGGCCGATCGCGCCGTACATCGGGCGGGGCAGGATCGGCTGCGGGGTGGGGATGGAGGCGTTGGCGTCGCCCATCTGCGCATAGGCGATCTGGCCACCCTTGAGCACGAGGAGCGGCTTCACGCCGAAGAACGCGGGCTCCCACAGCACCAGGTCGGCGAGCTTCCCGGTCTCCACGGAGCCGATCTCGGCGGCGAGTCCCTGGGCGAGCGCCGGGTTGATCGTGTACTTGGCGACATATCGACGTACCCGATGGTTGTCCGCCCGCCCGTCGCCGGGCAGGGCACCGCGCCTCCGCTTCATCACGTGCGCGGTCTGCCAGGTGCGCAGGATCACCTCGCCGACGCGGCCCATGGCCTGAGAGTCGGAGGAGATGATCGAGATCGCCCCGAGGTCGTGGAGGATGTCCTCCGCCCCGATGGTGGAGGGCCGGATCCGGGACTCGGCGAACGCCAGGTCCTCCGGGACCGCCGGGTTGAGGTGGTGGCACACCATCAGCATGTCGAGGTGTTCCTCGGTGGTGTTGACGGTGAAGGGCCGGGTCGGGTTGGTGGAGCTGGGCAGCACGTTCGGCTGGGAGACCACGGTCATGATGTCCGGGGCGTGCCCGCCGCCCGCGCCCTCGGTGTGGTACGAGTGGATGCCCCGGCCCGCGATCGCGGCGAGGGTGTCCCCGACGAAGCCGGCCTCGTTGAGGGTGTCCGTGTGGATGGCGACCTGGATGCCCGTGCGGTCGGCGACCGTGAGCGCGGCGTCGATGACGGCGGGGGTGGAGCCCCAGTCCTCGTGCAGCTTCAGGCCGACGGCGCCGCCGCGGACCTGGGAGAGCATCGCCTCGTGCGAGACGGTGTTCCCCTTGCCGAGGAGGCCGACGTTGACCGGGTAGGCCTCCATCGCCTCCAGCATCCGGGCCAGGTGCCAGGGGCCGGGCGTGACGGTGGTGGCCTTGGAGCCCTCGGCGGGGCCGGTGCCGCCGCCGACCAGGGTGGTGATGCCGGAGGCGAGCGCCTCGTCGGCGACCTGGGGACAGATGAAGTGGACGTGCGCGTCGATGGCGCCCGCGGTGAGGATCCGCCCGTTGCCCGCGATGATCTCGGTCTCCGGGCCGATGACCAGGTCGGGGTGGACGCCGTCCATGGTGTCCGGGTTGCCGGCCTTGCCGATGCCGGTGATACGGCCGTCACGGATGCCGACGTCGGCCTTGACGACGCCCCAGTGGTCGACGACGACGGCGCCGGTGATCACGGTGTCGGGGGTGCCGTCGGCCCGTGTCGCGCGGGACTGGCCCATGGACTCGCGGATGACCTTGCCCCCGCCGAAGACCGCCTCGTCCCCGGCGGAACCGGGCCCGCCGGAGCGGTCCTCCTCGATCTCGATCAGCAGGTCGGTGTCGGCGAGCCGGACGCGGTCGCCGGTGGTGGGGCCGAACAGGTCGGCGTAGGCGGCGCGGGAGAGCTCAGGCATCGAGGGCGCCTCCGGTCTCCCCGCGCAGGCCGGGCACGATCCGGGCGCCGGTGATCGGCACGAGTCCGACCTCGACGGGGATGCCGGGCTCGAAGCGAACGGCGGTGCCGGCGGCGATGTCCAGCCGCTTGCCGCGGGCGGCGGCGCGGTCGAACTCCAGGCCGGGGTTGGCCTCGGCGAAGTGGTAGTGGGAGCCGACCTGGACCGGCCGGTCGGCGGCGTTGAGTACGGTCAGACGAGTGATCTCACGGCCGTCGTTGATGTTGACGGGATCGTCCGCGAACAGGACCTCTCCAGGGATCATCGCGGCCCCCTCAGACGATCGGGTCGTGGACGGTGACGAGCTTGGTGCCGTCCGGGAAGGTGGCCTCCACCTGGACGTCGTGGATCATCTCCGGGATTCCGTCCATGACGTCGTCCCTGGTGAGGAGCTTGCGGCCGCTGGACATCAGCTCGGCGACGGTACGGCCGTCGCGCGCGCCCTCGAGGATGTGCGACGTGATGAGGGCGACCGCCTCCGGGTGGTTGAGCCTGAGTCCGCGGGCCCTGCGCCTCTCGGCCACGTCGGCCGCCACATGGATGAGCAGCCGCTCTTGCTCGTGCGGGGTCAGTTGCACGTCCCACCTCACAGTCCTTGCTCCGGACCGTGCGGGGTCCGGTCGCCGCAGCCACCGCGACGGGCCAGGTGTAACACACAGACAAATGGCCCGAGGGGTGATCAACTCGGGCAGAAAAACCCCTGGTGGCGTGGAGTGGCAGGCTAGTTCGCCGGAGTTTCAAGGACGTTAACCAGCCTTTGATCGGCTCATGACCGCGCGAAGAGCCCGCCCATACCCGGGCGGCCGACGGCACACGCCCGCGCGGCGAGCCCACCCGCAACCGGGCGATCAGGACACGCCCGGCCTCCGGTGCTCGGCCGCGATGCCGAACCGCTGCCGTTCCCGCGGGGCGGACGCGGTGTCGCGCACGGTGGACACCGAGCGGACCACGGGCTCCTCGGCCGGCTCGTCGAGCGCGTCGAGGCGTTCCAGGTCGGCGGCCGAGACCAGCGCGACGAGCGGCTTGCCGTGCCGCGTCACGACGACACGCTCGCCGCCGTAGACCACCCGGTTGATCAGGTCGGCGAGCTCAGCCCTGGCTTGCGTCACCGGAATCTCGTAGGCCATGCCCCCATCATAACGTCAGGTACGTCCTGTACATTCTGTACAGAAGCCGGAGAGCGCCGGCTCCGCCGTGAGGAGGGGTGTGCCCATGTCCCGACCGTCCGCCCGTTATGTCCTGCCCGAGTTCACCGAGCGCACGACCAGCGGGGTGCGCACGCTCGATCCGTACGGAAAGCTGTTCGAGGAGCGAATCGTGTTCGTCGGGACACCGCTCGACGAGGCCGCGGCGAACGACGTGACGGCGCAGCTCATGTACCTCGAACACACGGCCCCCGACCGGGACATCACGCTCTACGTCAACTCCCCCGGCGGCTCCTTCGCGGCGCTGACGGCGGTCTACGACACACTGCGGTACATCGGTTGCGACGTGGCGACCTACTGCCTGGGCCAGGCCGCCGCGTCGGCCGCGCTGCTGCTCACGGCGGGGACCCCGGGCAAGCGGTTCACCCTGCCGGGCGCGCGCATGGTGCTCGAACAGCCCCGGCTGTCCGAACCCGCGCAGGGCACGCCCAGCGACCTGGCGATCCAGGCGGCGGAGCTGGAACGGACCCGCGCGCTGATGGAGGAGATGCTCGTCCGGCACACCGGACGCACGGCCGGGCAGGTCCACCGGGACCTGGAGCGGGACCTGGTCCTGGACGCCGCGGAAGCGGTGGCCTACGGCCTGGTGGACGCCGTCGTGCCAAGCCGCCGGACCGCTCCCGGCGCTTCCGGCGCGAGGTGAGCGGGCCGTGCTGCCGCCGGAGCCCCCTCCGCTGCCCGCGCTGACCCGCGCCGAGGGCGAGCTGATCGACCGTTACCTGGAGGCCGTCGACCTGCTGGGCCGGATCAACCCCGCGCGCCACGGGAACACCTACCAGGGGCTGCGCGCGGCGCAGGCGCTGGTGCGCAAGGCGGCCGAACTGCGTGACGCGCTCGCCCTGATGCACCAGCGGGGCGAGACGGAGCTGCACGGCGACACGCTGGCACGCGCCCTGCGGGTCCTGGACGGCGAGCGCCGTGCCGCGCGCGTCGCGCTCCCGCCGGACGGCGTCGGCTGAGCGGGACGCCCCTCCGGCCCGACGGGAGCGCCGAGTAGACGCACCGTCCGGGCCGGAGTTGAAACGGTCCGAACGACGTACGGCCGACCGGTGTATATCCGGATCGGTTTCCGGGCTTCCCGAGTTGCGCACCGGGCCGGTCCGAGGGGCATGAGAAGACACTTCGTCCCAGGTCCGGGGCTACGTCCGGATTCTGACGGTGTCTCGAACAGAGCAGTGTCCACCCGAACGGGTGAGTGGTGAGTAACGCCACAAATCCCCGGTTCCGTTGGGATTTTCGGACAGCTGTGAGTGAAGATCCCTGTCTGACGACAAGACCCCGCCACCGCGGCGGGGCGATCCGGGCGGACGCCGAGTCCTGCCGCCGCCCGGATGACCGGTCGACAGGAGTGGATCGGCAGGAGTGGAGGACCCAGGCAAGGCGGGTCGCCAGAACGGATGTTCGTCCGCGTGGAGCGGGCGGGCCGATGCTCAGGGCGACCCTTGGGGTGAAGCCGCGGCAACGCGGCCGGGCTACTTCGCCAGCCCGAATCCGACAGGTCATCCTTCACAGGCGGCTGACGAAGGGTTGCGCATGACTGCGCTCAATCGTGTCCCGTCGCTCATGGCCCGAGCCGGTACGGCCTCGGCTCTCACCCTCGCCGCCGTGGGTGGCTCGATCGCGGTCCCGGGCCTCGCCACCGACGCCTCCGCCGCGACCATGGGCGCGAAGGCTCTCCAGGTCGCGGCGTCCAAGAAGGGCTCCCCGTACCAGTGGGGCGCCACCGGACCGTACCGGTTCGACTGCTCGGGGCTGACGCTCTACTCGTTCAAGAAGGCGGGCAAGTCCCTGCCGCGCACCGCCGCCGCCCAGTACAACAAGACGCACCACATCTCCGCCGGCAGCCGCAAGGCCGGTGACCTGGTGTTCTTCCACTACGGCTCCAGCGTCTACCACGTCGGCATCTACGCCGGCCACAACAAGATCTGGCACGCCCCGAAGACCGGCGCAGTGGTGAGGCTCGAGAAGATCTGGACAAGGAGCGTCTGGTACGGCCGCGTCAGCTGACCGGGCCTCAGGGCCGGGAGCGGCTCCAGCAACAGGGCCGCTCCCGGCACCGCCGTCGTCACCCCCGGTGCCCGCCTGAAGCCCACGGGCGCCCCGGGGCCCCCACGGCCACCGGCAGCACCTCCCGGCGACGAGACCCTGCCGAGCGGGCGCACGGCCCCCTCGGACGTCCTGGCGGGCCGTCACAGCGGCCACAGGACACGAGCCCCGTCCGTGCGCGCCCAGCGCTCGGCGGGAGGGACCGACGCGCGTACCTGGCGACACCGCTCCCGTGCGGCCGCTACTCATCGGCACGGCATCGCGCCGTCCCGCGCGGCGGGAGATCGAGGCCCTGGCGGCCGGGGCGGGGCCCGTACCGGTGCTGTCGGTGCACGCTGTGCGCGCTCGTGGGCGTGGAGCCGGGTGTGGCGGGCGTAGCGGAGCCGGTGGGGCTCAGGGTGGCCACGGTGGTCGGCGTACGGCCGCTGGAGGCGGGGCGTCCGCGCCGCCCGGTCCCGGCCGGGACGCCTTCCGGGACCCCCGCTGCGCGGAGCCGGCGGCAGCCGGGCCGTCGGGTCAGGGCTGCTGGCCCGCCGCCGTGACCGGTTCGGCCGGGATCGCCCAGGGGAGTTCGATGGAGACCGTCTTGCCGCCCTCCCGGGTGGGGCGGACGCGGAGTTTGCCGCCGCACTCGGCGGTGAGCCAGCGGATGATGACCATGCCGCGGCCGTTGTCCTGCTGCACGGCGGCGGGCAGTCTCTTCGGAAAGCGCGGATGACTGTCCGTGACCCCGATGCGGAGGTGTTCGTCGCGGTCCAGCGCGATGTCCACCGTGAAGGTGGGTGACTGACCGAAGGTGTGCTGTACGGCGTTGGTCGCGAGTTCGGAGACGATGAGCCGCACGGTGTCGGCCACGTCGGTGTCGGACGGCAGGCCCCACTCCGCCAACGTGCCCACGACGTACGAGCGGGCGGCGGAGACCGAGGCGGGATCGCTCGGCAGAGTGACGGATGCTTCCAGATGGTCTGCCATGGCGAGGTCGTCCCTTTCCCACGGGACCGCAGTCCGACAAGCAGCGGATGGTTCGAGTACGGTCCCGGACTGGTGCTTGCTCGCCAGATTGCCATCACCGGGCCGGTCACGGGGAGCGATCCACCAAGATGTGCATATATCTGTCGCTCAAAGCGGTGAACTCTGCGACGCGAGACCGTATTTGGGCGGCACGTAGGGAGTAAGGAGGAGCCCATGCAGAACGGGCCGGCCGTGCGCCGCCGCAAACTGGGCGCCGAACTGCGCACGCTGCGTACCGACGCGGGGCTCACGAGTGGGGACGCGGCCCGTCTGGTCGGCTGGCACCAGTCGAAGGTCAGCCGCATCGAGACGGGCGCCAGTGGCGTGAAACCGACGGACGTACGGCTGCTTCTGGACGCCTACGAGGTACGGGACAGCCAACTGCGCGAGCTGCTGCTGATGTTGGCGGGGTCCGACGACACCGGTGACCGCAACCGCTGGTGGCACGCCTACCGCGGGGTGCTGCCCCCCACCTACCGGGACTTCATCAGTCTGGAGTCCCAGGCGGGCGCGATGCGCACCCTGGAGACCACCGTGGTGCCCGGCCTGCTGCAGACGGCCGAGTACGCCCGTGCGGTGACCCGGGCGGCCGTCAACGACCTGGACGAGGAACGTCTGGACACGCTGGTCGAGGTGCGCCTGGCCAGGCAGGACGTGCTGCGTTCGAACCCGCCGCTGGAGCTGAGCGCGGTCCTGGACGAGGCGGTGCTACGGCGCGAGGTCGGCGGCCCCGAGGTGATGGCCCGGCAGCTGGAGCGGCTGACGGATGCCGCGCGTCTGCCCCAAGTGCGGTTGCAGGTACTGCCGTTCGGGGCGGGAGCACATGTCGGCCTCACTGGCCCTTTCGTTATCTTCTCATTTCCGAGCACTTCTGATCTGGATGTGGTTGTTCTCGACCAGTTGACGAGTAGCCTCTACCTCGAACGGAAAGAAGACCTCATGGCCTACTCCGAGGCCTTCAACACCCTTCAGAATCACGCCCTTTCCCCCGAGGACTCGTTGGACTACATCGCCGGGATAGGTGACGGCGCGTAAGGAGGCACCATGTCTGCTCTGCCTCGGAACGTCCCTGCCAGTACCGACCTGCACGACGTGCGCTGGCTGCGCAGCAGCTACAGCACGGGAGCCAACAACTGCGTGGAGACGGCCCGGCCGCGCTCCGGACTGCTCGCCGTGCGCGACTCGAAGAGGCCGGCCGGACCCGCACTCCTCTTCTCCACCGACAGCTGGACCGACTTCCTGACCGCCCTCTGATCAGACCCGATCAACTCTTGTCAGTTCTGCGCGAGACACGGCCGTGTCACGCCGACTCATGGTCGCGTTTCGCCGATCACCCGTACAGCGCGTTCGATCTCGGTCCCGGAGAGGTCCGCACGGGCCGTCAGCCGCAGGCGTGAGACGCCGTCGGGCACGGAGGGAGGACGGAAGCAGCCCACGGCCAGCCCCGCCGTACGGCAGTCGGCCGCCCAGCGCACCGCCTGCTCCGGGGACGGAGCCCGCACGGAGACCACCGCGGCGTCCGGTCGTACCGCCTCCAGACCCGCGGCGGTCAGCCGTGCGTGCAGCTCCGCGGCCACCTCCCGGGCCCGGGCCGCCCGCTCCGGCTCGCGGCGCAGCAACCGCAGCGCCGCGAGGGCCGCGCCCACCGCCGCCGGGGCCAGGCCCGTGTCGAAGATGAACGTCCGGGCCGCGTTCACCATATGGTCGATGACCCGGGCGGGGCCGAGCACCACTCCGCCCTGGCTGCCCAGCGACTTGGACAGCGTGGCCGTGACCACCACGTCCGCCGCGCCCGCGAGCCCGGCCGCGAACGGCGCGCCGCGCCCGCCGTCGCCGAGCACGCCGAGACCGTGGGCATCGTCCACGACCAGTCCGGCGCCGTGCTCACGGCACGCCCCGGCCAGTTCGGCCAGCGGCGCCCGGTCCCCGTCGACGGAGAACACCGTGTCGGAGACGACGATCGCCGTTCCCTCGTGCGTGGCGAGCGCCTTGCGCACGGCCTCCGGGTCGGCGTGCCCGACGACCTGGGTGCCGCCCCGGGCGAGCCGGCACCCGTCGATGAGCGAGGCGTGGTTGCCCGCGTCGGAGACGATCAGCGAGCCGTGCGGGCCGAGCGCGGTGACGGCGGCCAGGTTGGCGGCGTAGCCGGAGGAGAAGACCAGGGCCGCCTCGAAGCCGCAGAAGGCGGCCAGCTCGCGCTCCAGCTCGGTGTGCAGTTCGGTGGTGCCGGTGACCAACCGGGAGCCGGTGGAGCCGCCGCCCCAGGTCCGGGCCGCACGGGCCGCACCCTCGGTCACCTCGGGGTGGTGGGCGAGTCCCAGGTAGTCGTTGCTCGCGAGGTCCAGCAGCGGCGAGGCGGCGGGACGCGGGCGCAGGGTCCGTACGAGTCCGGCGCTGCGACGCGCCCGCGCCTGGTCCTCGATCCAGCCGAACGCCATGACCCCTCCGGTGATTTTGTAGGTAGCGGACAGACCCTAACGGCACGGCCGGGCGCCCAGGGTGTGGCAATACCCACACGGTGAACCGTCTCCGTTGTGCAAACTCTCCTTGGCCGGAAGCGGCTCGGTAAGACAGGATCGGACCTCATGGACCTGCTGAACACGCTGGTGGACAAGGGGCTTCGGCGCGAGCTGCCGACCCGCGAGGAAGCGCTCGCCGTACTGGCCACCTCCGACGACGACCTGCTCGATGTGGTGGCCGCGGCCGGCAAGGTGCGCCGGCACTGGTTCGGCCGGCGCGTGAAACTGAACTACCTCGTCAACCTCAAGTCCGGCCTGTGCCCGGAGGACTGCTCCTACTGCTCCCAGCGGCTCGGCTCCGAGGCCGGCATCCTGAAGTACACCTGGCTCAAGCCCGGCGAGGCCTCCGACGCGGCCGCCGCCGGCCTGGCGGGCGGCGCCAAGCGCGTCTGCCTGGTGGCCAGCGGCCGCGGCCCGACCGACCGGGACGTGGACCGGGTCTCGGAGACCATCAAGGCCATCAAGGACCAGAACGAGGGCGTCGAGGTGTGCGCCTGCCTCGGCCTGCTCTCCGACGGCCAGGCCGAACGGCTGCGCGAGGCCGGCGCGGACGCCTACAACCACAACCTGAACACCTCCGAGTCCACCTACGGCGACATCACCACCACCCATACGTACGCCGATCGGGTGGACACGGTGCAGAAGGCGCATTCCGCCGGCCTGTCCGCCTGCTCCGGTCTCATCGCGGGCATGGGCGAGTCGGACGAGGACCTGGTCGACGTGGTCTACTCGCTGCGCGAGCTGGACCCGGACTCCGTTCCGGTGAACTTCCTGATCCCCTTCGAGGGCACTCCGCTGGCCAAGGAGTGGAACCTCACCCCGCAGCGCTGCCTGCGGATCCTCGCGATGGTCCGGTTCGTCTGCCCCGACGTGGAGGTGCGCATCGCGGGCGGCCGCGAGGTCCATCTGCGCACGATGCAGCCCCTCGCGCTGAACCTGGCCAACTCGATCTTCCTCGGCGACTACCTGACCAGCGAGGGCCAGGCGGGCAAGGCCGACCTGGAGATGATCGCGGACGCCGGCTTCGAGGTGGAGGGCACCGACCAGGTGACCCTGCCCGAGCACCGGGTCGGCGGCGGCTGCCACGACGACGCCCCCGGTGGCTGCCACGACGGTGGCGGGGTGTGCGGATCGGCGCCCGCCGAGCCGGCGGCCGAGCCCCGTACCGACCTCGTCGCCGTCCGCCGCCGGGGCGCCGGAACGGACCTCGCGCCCAATGCCTGACCTGCCCGGCCTGAGCGTTCCCGAGCTGCTGGAGCTGGACCGGCGGCATGTGTGGCACCCGTATGGCCCCATGCCCGGTCGTGCCGAACCGCTCGTCGTGGAGTCGGCGAGCGGGGTCCGGCTGCGGCTCGCGGACGGCTCGGGCGAACTGGTCGACGGGATGTCGTCGTGGTGGTCCGCCATCCACGGCTACCGCCATCCGGTGCTCGACGAGGCCGTGCGCGAGCAGCTGGGGCGGATGAGCCATGTGATGTTCGGCGGGCTCACCCACGAGCCCGCCGTCCGGCTCGCGAAGCTACTTGTCGACATGTCGCCTGACGGCCTGGAGCATGTGTTCCTGGCCGACTCCGGTTCGGTGTCGGTCGAGGTCGCGGTGAAGATGTGCCTGCAGTACTGGCGTTCACTCGGCCGCGGCGGCAAGCACCGGCTGCTGACCTGGCGGGGCGGCTACCACGGCGACACCTGGACCCCGATGTCGGTGTGCGACCCCGAGGGCGGGATGCACCAGCTGTGGTCCGGTGTGCTGCCGCGTCAGGTGTTCGCGGATGCGCCCCCGGCCGAGTACGACGAGTCGTACGCGGAGCAGCTGCGCGAGCTGGTCGCCCGGCACGCGGACGAGCTGGCCGCGGTGATCGTGGAGCCGGTGGTGCAGGGCGCGGGCGGTATGCGCTTCCACTCCCCCGCCTATCTGCGGGTGCTGCGCGAGGCGTGCGACGAACACGACGTGCTGCTGGTGTTCGACGAGATCGCCACCGGCTTCGGCCGTACGGGTGCGCTGTTCGCGGCGGACCACGCGGCCGTCACCCCGGATGTGATGTGCGTGGGCAAGGCGCTGACCGGCGGCTATCTGACGCTGGCGGCCACGCTGTGCACCGCGCGGGTGGCCGACGGCATCTCGCGCGGCGAGGTGCCGGTGCTGGCGCACGGCCCCACGTTCATGGGCAACCCGCTGGCGGCGGCCGTGGCCTGCGCCTCGCTCGGGCTGCTGCTCGGGCAGGACTGGCTCGCGGAGGTCAAGCGGATCGAGACGGGTCTGCGGGAGGGGCTGGCGCCGACCCTGGAGGAGCCCGGCGTGCGGGACGTCCGTGTGCTGGGCGCCATCGGCGTCGTCCAGCTCGACCACGAGGTCGACATGGCCGCCGCGACCCGGGCCGCCGTGCGGGAGGGCGTGTGGCTGCGCCCGTTCCGCGACCTGATCTACACGATGCCGCCGTACGTCACGGCCGAGGAGGACGTGGCGCGGATCGCGCGCGCGGTGTGCGCCGCGGCACGGGAGGGATGACATGCCGGTACTGATGATCACGGGCACGGGCACGGAGATCGGCAAGACGATCACCACGGCCGCCGTCGCCGCCGCGGCGCTCGCGGCGGGGCGCTCCGTGGCCGTGCTGAAGGCCGCGCAGACGGGTGTGGGGCCGGACGAGCGCGGCGACGCCGACGAGGTGGCACGGCTCGCGGGCCCGGTCACGGCCACCGAGCTGGCCCGCTATCCCGAGCCGCTGGCCCCGGGCACCGCCGCCCGGCGGGCCGGGATGGCGCCGGTGCTCCCCCAGGAGGTGGCCGAGCGGGCCGCCAAGCTGGCCACCGAGCACGATCTGGTTCTGGTCGAGGGGGCGGGCGGGCTGCTCGTCCGCTTCGACGCGGCGGGCGGGACGCTGGCCGACGCGGCGGGGCTGCTGGGCGCGCCGATGGTGGTGGTCACCCCGGCCGGCCTCGGGACGCTGAACTCGACGGAGCTGACGGCGCGCGAACTGCGGCGGCGCGGTGTCGAGTTGGCGGGTGTGGTCATCGGCAGCTGGCCGGACTCCCCCGACCTGGCCGCCCGCTGCAACGTGGCGGACCTGCCGGAGGTCGCGGACGCCCCACTGCTCGGCGCGCTGCCCACCGGGGCCGGGGCGCTCCCGCCCGACGAGTTCCGGGCGGCGGCACCGGGTTGGCTCGCGCCACGGCTGGACGGCACCTGGGACGCGGAGGCGTTCCGGGACCGGGAGGCGAGCTAGGGCCTGTCTGACCATGCGCGTCGTCGCCCGAAGGGCGGCCGCGCGGGGTCAGGTGCGTGCTCTCGGCGTGCCGGCCCCAGGCCCTCGTACCGGACGTCTGGGGCCGGCACGGCGAGCGTGCGTGCATGGCGTCGCGCGGCAGACGGGAATGGTCAGACAGGGCCTTAGGGGCCGTTCGGCCGACGGCGCCTCCCACGAGCGGGTGAGCGCGGATGACGGTCTCTCCCCGGGGCGCGGCGGAAGCCCTGGGGGAATCGGTGGCGGACGGACGTGCCGACCGGCCGGCCGCGCGACCCCACCGCACGAGAGCCTGGGGCCCCTCTCCACCGCCGCACAGGTGTGCCCATTCCACGGTGGGCCGTCCGGCGGGGGGTGCGGCGCCGCTTCCCGGGGGACACTGTCCCTAGGCCCGTCCTGTCCGGGAGGTTGCCATGCGGCTGCTGTCCACCAGCTCCGGCCCGGTGTCGCGAAGTCCCGACCACCACCCGCTCTTCGCCCGTTGTTACGCCCGGATCAGCGTGGGCGCCGAGAAACGGCTCGGCATGGCCGAGGTCCGTGACCGGCTGCTCGCCGGGTTGTCCGGGCGGGTGATCGAGATCGGGGCGGGCAACGGGCTGAACTTCGCGCACTACCCGGGCACGGTCGCGGAGGTCGTCGCCATCGAACCCGAGCCGTTGCTGCGGCAGTTGGCGCTGGAGTCGGCGCTGCGCGCCCAGGTTCCGGTCGACGTGGTGCCCGGCGCGGCGGAGGCGCTGCCCGTCAAGAGCGAGGCGTTCGACGCGGCCGTGCTGTCGCTGGTGCTGTGCAGCGTGCGGGACGTGGCGCGGGCGCTGGGTGAGGTGCGGCGGGTGCTGAAGCCCGGGGCACAGGTGCGGTTCTTCGAGCACGGGCGGGGTGGCGGGCGGGCGATGACGCTGACTCAGCGCGCCCTGGACCTGACGCTGTGGCCCGTGCTGTTCGGCGGCTGCCACCTGGCCCGGGACCCGGTGGCCGAGCTGCGTTCGGCCGGGTTCGAGCTCGGTCCGCACCGGCAGGTGCTGCTGCCGGAGCGACCGACGCTGCCGACCTCGTTCTGTTCGCTGGGCACCGCCTGGCGGCCGGAGGAGCCGGTCGCGCGCTGATCACAGGCTCCAGCGGCGCAGCTCCCGTGCGATGTCGTCGACGCTCGCCGCGCCGTCCTTCACCAGCCGGGCGAGGTCGCGGACCTGTTCGGGCGAGGTGACGACCTTCGCTCCGCCGGCGACCAGGTAGGCGTAGGCGACCGCCGAGGCGAACAGCGCGTTGGAACGCTCCAGGGCCGGCACATGGATGAGCAGCTGGAGCAGGGACGCGGCGCGGGCGTGCGGGCTGTCGTAGACGGGGACGCCGAATATCTCGGCCCTGTGCCGGGCGACGGCGGCGATGAGCGCGCCCCAGTCGGTGACCTGCGGGTCCCCGGGGGTCTTCTGTTCGGCGAGCATGAGCAGCCAGGCGAGGTCGATGCTGAGCTCGTTCGAGTGATCACTCAACGGGATCAGCTACGGCCTTCGGCCGGTTCGGTGCCGCGCGCCTCGGTGAACTCCTCGGCGAACACGGACTCGTACTGCTTCATGAAGTCGGCGGCGGCCTCGACGAACGTACGGCCCACCTCGCCGGTGTCCTGTCTGACCAGTTCCTCGATGTAGCGGTTGACGCTCATCCCGCGCGCCAGAGCACGTTCACGCGCCGCACGCGCGGTGCCCTCGTCCACGCGCACGTTCAACTGTGTCTTGGCCATACCCCGACGCTAGCGCCGAACCACTAGCAGAACAAGCGCGGCCGGGGTCGGCGAGGTGGCGCGGGGGCGCATACGGCGGGACGGGGGCGCGCTGCGGCGAGACGGGGTGCGGTAGAGCGGATGAGGGCGCACGGGCTCGGACGGGGAGGGCCGCACAAGACTGCCCGCACGCGGGCGCTGTGGACCGGGAGGACTGCGCAAGGCCGCCCGCGCGCAGACCCTCCGACCAGGAAACGCCGAGCCGCCGCAGGCGAGGACGCACGCAACTGCCCAGCTGCCGCGCACGGACGCTCCGGCCCAGGAGGCGCCCGAGTTCACCGCGAGTGAGAGCGCCCGCCACCACCGGGCTGCCCGCGCACACGCTCCGGCCCGAAACGCGTCGAGTCCGTTGTGGGCAGGGACCCACGCCACCACCCGGCTGCCGCGCACGGGCGCTCTGCCCCAGGGCGGCGTCCTTGGTTGCTGCGAGAGCGCACCGTGCCGGTGGAGGCAGACGCTTCTGGGGGTGGAGGCGACCGGGTGGAGGGTGGCCCTTACACCCGTCTGCTTCGTCGGACCCGCGGTGGATTCCCGGTGTGGGCCCGATCACATTAGGCTCGCCGGGTACGGGAAGAACCGGCGACCGGGAGGCGGTCTTGTCCACATCCGCTGCAGAACAGCACGCCCCGGGCCGCGCGCCGGGCGAGGGGATCGCGGCCGGCGCCCGCGGGCTGACGAAGGCCTACGGCTCGGGCGAGACGGCCGTACTGGCGCTCGACTCGGTGGACGTCGACATCACGCGGGGCCGTTTCACCGCCGTGATGGGCCCCTCGGGGTCCGGCAAGTCCACGCTCATGCACTGCCTGGCGGGGCTCGACACCGTGTCGGCGGGCCAGGTCTGGCTGGGCGACACCGAGATCACGGGGCTGAGGGAACGGGAACTGACCCGGCTCCGGCGCGACCGAATCGGCTTCATGTTCCAGTCGTTCAACCTCATCCCGACCCTCACCGCGGCCGAGAACATCACCCTGCCGATGGACATCGCGGGCCGCAGGCCCGACGAGCAGTGGCTGGAACAGGTCATCGACCGGCTCGGCCTGCGGGACCGGCTGAAGCACCGGCCGGCGCAGCTCTCCGGCGGCCAGCAGCAGCGGGTCGCGTGCGCGCGGGCCCTGGCGTCACGACCGGAGCTGATCTTCGCCGACGAGCCGACCGGCAACCTCGACTCGCGGGCCGGCCTGGAGGTGCTCGGCTTCCTGCGGGACGCGGTGGACGACCTCGGGCAGACCGTGGTCATGGTCACCCACGACCCGGGCGCGGCCGCCCACGCCGACCTTGTGCTCTTCCTGGGCGACGGGCGGATCGTGGACGAGATGGAACGGCCGACGGCGGACGCGGTCCTGGAACGGATGAAACGTTTCGACGTGGTCCGTGGCCGGATCGGCGAACCCGGCACCCCGCAGGAGGACTGACCCGGTGCTGAAGGCGACCCTGAGGAGCTTCCTCGCGCACAAGGGGCGGCTCGCCCTGTCCGCCCTGGCCGTCGTGCTGTCCGTGGCCTTCGTCGCGGGCAGCCTGATCTTCTCCGACACCGTCGCCCGCACCTTCGACCGGCTGTTCGCCTCCACCGCCGCCGATGTGACGGTCGAGCCGAAGCAGGACCTGGTGTCGGCGCGGACGAGCGGCGCGGTGCAGACCCTGCCCGCGTCGCTGCGGGACCGGGTGGCGAAGGTCGACGGGGTCGCGGCGGCGCGCGCCGACGTGCAGGTGCAGAACATCGTGGTGGTCGACGGCCGCAACAAGTCCGTCGGCCCGACCACCGGCGCCCCCACTCTCGCCAACGCCTGGTACGTCACCCCGCACAACCCGGTGACCCTGACCTCGGGGCACGCTCCGCGCGGCGCGGGCGAGGCGCTGCTCGACGCCGACACCGCCGCCAAGAAGAACGTACGGATCGGTGACGCGCTGACCGTGCAGGCCCAGCCCGGCTCCTTCCGGGTCCGGGTCGTCGGGATCGCGACGTTCACCACGACCAGCCCGGGCGCGGCCCAGATCTTCCTGGACCCCGCGGTCGCCGGCCGTGAACTGCTCGGCTCGTCCGCGCGGGCGACCGGCATCTCGGCGGACGCGGCCAAGGGGGTGTCCGACACGGTGCTCAAGCACCGGATCGGCGCGGCGATCGGCACCGGGACCTACGACCTGAAGACCGCGAAGGAACACGCCAAGTCGGCGGCGGCCAACCTCGGCGGCTTCCTGGGCGTGATCAAGTACGTGATGCTGGGATTCGCCGGTGTCGCGCTGCTCGTGGGCGTGTTCCTGATCGTCAACACCTTCTCCATGCTGGTCGCCCAGCGCACCCGGGAGCTGGGACTGCTGCGGGCGCTCGGCGCCGACCGGCGGCAGGTGCGGCGGTCGGTGCTGACGGAGGCGGTGCTGCTCGGGCTGGTCGGTTCGACGCTCGGTCTCGTGGCCGGGATCGGGCTGGCGTTCGGCCTGATCCGGCTGATCAGCGCGTTCGGGATGAACCTGAAGGCCGCGGAGATGGTGATCGGCTGGAGCACGCCCGTCGCCGCGTACGTCGTCGGTCTCGGCGTCACCTTCGTGGCGGCCTATCTGCCGGCCCGGCGGGCGGCGGCGGTGTCCCCCATGGCGGCGCTGGCCGACGCGGAAGTCGCCGGTGTGGGCAAGCCGTTGAAGGTCCGCGCGATCGTCGGATCGGTGGTCGGGGCGGTCGGCGTGGCCGCGCTGGCGGGGTGTGCCGCGGCCACGAAGACGGCGCCGGCCGCCGCGCTGCTGGGTCTCGGCGTGGCGCTGACCCTGGTCGCGGCCGTCGTCGCCGGGCCGCTGCTGGTCCGGCCGGTGATCCGGGTGCTGGGCGCGGCCTTCCCCGCGCTGTTCGGCCCGGTCGGCCGGATGAGCCAGCGCAACGCCCTGCGCAATCCGCGCCGCACCGGCGCCACGGCCGCCGCGCTGATGGTGGGGCTCGCCCTGGTGGGCGGGATGTCGGTGGCGAGCGCCTCCCTGTCGGCGTCGTTCGACCGGCAGATCGACAAGACGCTCGGCGCCGACTTCATCGTCCAGGGCGCCGACTTCATCCCGTTCACCAGGGAGGTCGCCGACCGCGTGGCCGCCACACCCGGTGCCGGGCTCGTCGTACCGCAGCGGCTCACCCGGGTCGCCGTACGGCTGCCGGACGGCCAACGGGTGGAGACGGGCGCCGCCGGCTACGGCCCGCGGCTCGACGACGTCGTGCACATGACCTACAGGCGGGGTGGCGCGGCCGCCGCCCTGGCCGACGGGCACCTCGCCATGGACGTGACCTTCGCCGAGGACCACGACGTGCGGGTGGGCAGCGTGCTGCCGGTTCAGTTCCCGGGCGGTCGGCGGGCGCAGATGACGGTCGGCGCGCTCACCGACCAGGCCTCTACCGAGAGCTTCGGCAACCAGGGCGGCCTGTTCTTCGGGCTCGGGACCCTCGAGAGGTACGCGCCCGGCGGGCAGGACTCGGCGCTCTACGTCAACGCGGCCCCCGGCACGAAGGCGCAGGACCTGCGCTCCGGTCTGGAGCGGTCGCTCGCGGCGTTCCCGCAGGTCCAGGTGCGCAACCAGACCGACTACAAGAAGGCGGTCCACGACCAGATCTCCGTGCTGCTCTCTCTCGTGTACGCGCTGCTGGGCCTGGCGATCGTCATCGCAGTGCTCGGTGTGGTCAACACGCTCGCCCTGTCGGTGGTGGAGCGCACGCGCGAGATCGGGCTGCTGCGGGCGATCGGCCTGGGGCGGCGCCAGTTGCGTCGCATGATCCGGCTGGAGTCGGTGGTGATCGCGGTGTTCGGGGCGGTCCTCGGGCTGGCGCTGGGCCTGGTGTGGGGCGTGTCCATGCAGCAGGTGCTGGCCCTGCGAGGTCTGACGGCGTTCGCGATTCCCTGGACCACGATCGTCGCCGTCGTGCTCGGCTCGGCTGTGGTGGGTGTCGTGGCGGCCCTGCTGCCGGCGCTGCGCGCGTCGAGGATGAACGTGCTGGCGGCGATCGCGCACGAGTGACGACGCGGGACGTGGTGTCGCGGCGTCAGGGGGTACGAGGTCCGCATGACGGAATTCCCGGAGCGCCGACGCCCGTTCGCGGCACGCTGACCCCATGACCGACTTGCGCACACGTCCCGCGGCACCCGAAGACCTCGACGGCGTACTGGCCTTCTGGAGGACGGCCGCCGAGGGCACGAGCATCAGTGACGACCGTGCCGGGGTGGAGCGGCTGGTCGAGCGCGACCCCGGGGCGTTGGTCCTGGCCGAGCGCGACGGCGAGCTGGTGGGCACGGTGATCGCGGGCTTCGACGGCTGGCGGTGCCATCTGTACCGGCTCGCGGTGCATCCGGAGCGGCGGCGCCAGGGCATCGCTTCGGCCCTGCTGGCGGCGGCCGAGGAGCGGTTCGCACGGCTCGGCGGGCGGCGCGCGGACGCGATGGTGCTGGTCCGCAACGAGCTCGCGCACCATGCGTGGCGTGCGGCCGGATACGGGCCCGAGGAGCAGTGGCGGCGGTGGGTGAAGCCGCTCGCCGACTGACCCCGGAATTACTTTGCCCATCCTTTACCATTGGGGGAGCACTCGTTCCTCCATGAAAGGTTGTGAGCGTCCGCCCATGGGCGAGCCTCCCAGTACGCGCCCGCGACACCGCGCATTCCGCCCCGCCCTGCCCGATCATGGGACGGGGGTGACCCGATGACGGAAGTGCTGCTCCTTCTGGTGGCGATCCTGCTGTCGCTCGCCTGCGGCGCGTTCGTGGCGGCGGAGTTCTCGCTGACCACGGTCGAACGCGGTGAGCTGGAGCGGGCGGCCCGGCGCGGCGAGCGCGGCGCCCCGGGCGCCCTGAAGGCCGTACGGAACCTGACCTTCCAGCTCTCCGGCGCCCAGCTCGGCATCACCGTCACCAACCTGGTCGTCGGCATGCTCGCCGAACCCTCGATCGCCAAGCTGCTCGCCGGGCCGTTCCGGGCGCTCGGGCTGTCCGCCGGCGCGGCGAGTTCGGTGGCGCTCATCCTGGGCACGGCCCTGTCCACGGTGTTCCTGATGGTCGTCGGCGAACTGGTGCCGAAGAACTGGGCGATCTCCTCGCCGCTGGCCGTGGCCAAGCGGGTGGGCAATCCCCAGCGCCTGTTCAGCGCGGCCTTCCGGCCCTTCATCACGCATCTGAACAACACGGCCAACCGCGTCGTGCGCCGGCTGGGCGTCGAGCCCGCCGAGGAACTGGCCTCCGCGCGCGGACCGCAGGAGCTGGCCGCCCTCGCCCGGCACTCCGCGAAGCAGGGCGCGCTGGAGGCGGACACCGCCGAACTGTTCGTGCGGACGCTGAACCTCGCCGACCTGACGGCGGAGAACGTGATGACCCCGCGCGTCCAGGTCGTCGCCCTGGAGGCGCAGGCGACCTGCGAGGACGTGGCGAACGCGACCCGGGCGACCGGACTGTCCCGGTTCCCGGTCTACCAGGGCACCCTGGACGCCGTCGTCGGCATCGCCCACATCAAGGACGTCCTGACCGTGCCCGCGGAGCAGCGGCGCCACCGCCTGGTCTCCCACGCGATGCGCGAGCCGCTGCTGGTGCCCGAGTCCCTCACCGTCGACCGGCTGCTGGACCGGCTCTCCGGCAAGCGGACCATGGCCGTCGTCATAGACGAGTACGGCGGCACGGCGGGCGTGGCGACCCTGGAGGACATCGTTGAGGAGGTCGTGGGCGAGGTGCGGGACGAACACGACCCGCACGAGACGCCCGACCTCGCCCCCGCGGGCGCCGACGCCGCGGGCCGGGCCCTGTACTCGGCGGACGGCGCCGCCCGCACCGACCAGCTGGCGCGCGTGGGCCTGCGCGCGCCCGAGGGCCCGTACGAGACGCTGGCCGGCCTGGTCGCCACCGAGCTGGGCCGGATACCCGAGATCGGCGACAGCGTCGAGATCGCCGGCTGGCGGCTGGACGTGGTCGACGCCTCCGGCCGCCGGGCGGCCCGGGTGCTGCTGCACGCTCCGCTCGACGACGACCGGACCGACGAGACCACGGAGGGGGCGCGATGACCGCCGTACAGCTGCTGATCGGTCTGGCCACGCTCGTCGTGAACGCCTTCTTCGTCGCCGGCGAGTTCGCGCTGATCTCTGTGCGCCGCTCGCAGATCGAACCCCTCGCCCAGGAGGGCGACCGGCGCGCGAAGAGCGTGCTGTGGGGGCTGGAGCACGTGTCCGCGCTGCTGGCCGCCGCCCAGCTCGGCATCACGCTGTGCACGCTGGTCCTGGGTGTGGTCGCCGAGCCCGCCATCGCGCACCTGCTGGAGCCGGCGTTCCACGCGCTGGGCGTGCCCCCGAGCGCGGGCCACGTCGTCTCCTTCGTGATCGCGCTGACCCTGGCGACGTACCTGCACATGCTGATGGGCGAGATGGTCCCGAAGAACATCTCGCTCGCGGAGCCGGTGCGCAGCGCGCTGCTGCTCGGCCCGCCCCTGGTCGCGCTGTCCCGGGCGCTGCGCCCGGTGATCTTCACGGTCAACGCCTTCGCCAACGGACTGCTGAAACTGCTCAGGGTCGAGGCCAAGAACGAGGTCGCGGCGACGTTCACGGACACCCAGCTCGCCGAGATCGTCAAGGACGCCAGCGCGGCGGGCCTGATCGACGACCGGGCGCAGGAGCGGCTGCACGACGCCCTGGAGCTGGGCAGCCGGCCGGTGCGGGACGTCGTGGTGCCCCTGGAGCGGGTCGTGTACGCGCGCGTGGGCGTCACCCCGGAGGAGGTGGAGCGGCTGTCGGCCGAGTCGGGCTTCTCCCGGTTCCCGGTGGTCGACGTGGGCCGCCGGATCGTGGGCTATCTGCACGTCAAGGACGCGCTGGACGCCTCGCCACCCGATGTGCCGTTCCGGCTCAGGGACATGCGGTCCATCGCGCGCGTACGGGCGAGCACCCCGCTGGACGACGTGCTCACCGCGATGCGGGGCAGCCGGACCCACCTCGCCGCCGTGCTGGGCGACGACGGGCGCCTGGCCGGCCTGGTGACCATGGAGGACGTGCTGCGGGAGCTGTTCGGCCAGCCGGCCTGACCCGTGTTCCCCCGCACGCCCCGGGCCGACCGACCGGCAGGTATGGAGCCGGGATACCATCGCTGACGCCATGCAGACGAATTCCACTCCTTTGCCGTACCGCAGCCTGGTCGCGATAGGCGACTCCTTCACCGAAGGCATGTCGGACCTGCAGTCCGACGGCTCCTACCGGGGCTGGGCCGACCTGCTCGCCGCCCGGATGGCGGCCCGCACGCCCGGCTTCCGGTACGCCAACCTCGCGGTGCGCGGGAAGCTGATCGGGCAGATCGTCGACGAGCAGGTGGACGTGGCGGCGGCGATGGACGCCGACGTCATCACCCTCGTCGGCGGGCTCAACGACACCCTGCGGCCCAAGTGCGACATGGGCCGGGTGCGCGGTCTGCTGACGGAGGCGGTGGAGCGGCTCGCCCCTTCGTGCCGGCAGCTGGTGCTGATGCGCAGCCCCGGCCGGCAGGGCCCCGTGCTGGAGCGCTTCCGCCCGCGCATGGAGGAGCTGTTCGTCTGCGTCGACGAGCTGGCCGCGAGGCACGGCGCGCTGGTGGTCGACCTGTACGGCGCCCCCTCGCTGGGCGACCCGCGGCTGTGGGACGTGGACCGGCTGCATCTGACGGCCGAGGGGCACCGCCGGGTCGCCGAGGCGGTGTGGCAACAGCTCGGTCACGAGCCGGAGGACGCCGAGTGGCACGTGCCGATGGCGGCCACCGCGCCGCCCGGCTGGGTGACCCGGCGGACGGCTGACGTGCGGTTCGCGCGCAGGCACCTGCTGCCGTGGATAGGGCGCCGGCTGACCGGCCGCTCCTCCGGCGACGGCCGCGCGCCGAAGCGGCCGGAACTGCTGCCGTACGAGGGGCCGGCGCAGTAAGCGCCGCGACCGCGCCCACCTGCTGGAACGGCCGGGACCGCTGGACCCGGTCCCGGAGCCGCACGGCGGGACGCCGGCCTGCCGGTGCGCGCCCGAGCCGTGGCATGCCGACGGGCCGGCCGAGCCCGCCGAGACGCCCTCGTAGGTTCCCACGAAGACCCCGGTGGCGCTGAGCTGCAGGAATCGCCAGTAGAATCCGGTTACGTGACTTCAGCGCCCGCCAAGCCCCGTATCCCGAACGTCCTCGCCGGACGCTACGCCTCCGCCGAGCTCGCCACGCTCTGGTCGCCCGAGCAGAAGGTGAAGCTGGAGCGGCAGCTCTGGCTCGCCGTGCTGCGCGCCCAGAAGGACCTCGGCATCGAGGTGCCGGACGAGGCGATCGCCGACTACGAGCGCGTCCTCGACACCGTCGACCTGGCCTCGATCGCCGAGCGCGAGAAGGTCACCCGGCACGACGTGAAGGCGCGGATCGAGGAGTTCAACGACCTCGCCGGGCACGAGCACGTGCACAAGGGCATGACCTCCCGTGACCTCACCGAGAACGTCGAGCAGCTGCAGATCCGGCTCTCGCTGGAGCTGGTGCGCGACCGCACGGTGGCCGTGCTGGCGCGTCTCGGCAGGCTGGCGGGCGAGTACGCCGAGTTGGTCATGGCCGGCCGCTCCCACAACGTCGCCGCGCAGGCCACGACCCTCGGCAAGCGTTTCGCGACCGCCGCCGACGAGCTGCTCGTCGCGTACGGCCGGGTCGAGGAGCTGCTGGGCCGCTACCCGCTGCGCGGCATCAAGGGCCCGGTGGGCACCGCGCAGGACATGCTGGACCTGCTGGGCGGGGACGCCGCGAAGCTCGCCGAGCTGGAGCACCGGATCGCCGGGCACCTGGGCTTCTCGCAGGCCTTCACCTCGGTCGGCCAGGTGTACCCGCGCTCGCTGGACTACGAGGTCGTCACCGCGCTGGTGCAGCTGGCGGCGGCGCCGTCCTCGACGGCCAGGACGATCCGGCTGATGGCCGGGCACGAGCTGGTCACCGAGGGCTTCAAGCCGGGCCAGGTCGGCTCCTCCGCCATGCCGCACAAGATGAACACCCGCTCCTGCGAGCGCGTCAACGGACTCATGGTGATCCTGCGCGGCTACGCCTCGATGACCGGTGAGCTGGCGGGCGACCAGTGGAACGAGGGCGACGTGTCCTGCTCGGTGGTGCGCCGGGTCGCGCTGCCGGACGCGTTCTTCGCCCTGGACGGCCTGCTGGAGACCTTCCTGACGGTCCTCGACGAGTTCGGTGCCTTCCCGGCGGTCGTCGCCCGCGAACTGGACCGCTACCTGCCGTTCCTGGCCACCACCAAGGTGCTGATGGGCGCCGTCCGCGCCGGGGTCGGCCGGGAGGTCGCGCACGAGGCGATCAAGGAGAACGCCGTCGCCACCGCGCTCGCCATGCGTGAGCAGGGCGCCGAGCGCAACGACCTCCTCGACAAGCTCGCCGCCGACGACCGCCTCCCCCTCGACCGCGACCAGCTGGCCGCGCTGATGGCGGACAAGCTGTCCTTCACGGGCGCCGCGGCCGACCAGGTCGCCGTGGTCGCCGGCCGGATCGAGGAGATCGTCAAGCAGCACCCGGCGGCCGCCGGCTACACGCCCGGGGCGATTCTCTGACCCGCTCCCCCCGCTTCACCAAGGCGGACCTGGAGGCCGCTCGCGACCGTCTCGTCCCGGACGTGGTCGCAAGCGGTCTCCACGTGCTGTTCTGCGGCATCAACCCCGGGCTGATGACGGCGGCGACCGGTCACCACTTCGCCCGCCCCGGCAACCGCTTCTGGCCGGTGCTCCACCTGTCCGGCTTCACGCCCCGCCTGCTGAAGCCGGCCGAGCAAGGGGAACTGCTGTCGTACGGGCTGGGCATCACGAACGTCGTGGCGCGGGCGACCGCGCGGGCCGACGAGCTGACCGGCGCGGAGTACGCCGAGGGCGGGCGGCTGCTGACCGACAAGGTGCGGCGCCTCGAACCGAGATGGCTGGCCGTGGTCGGGGTGACCGCGTACCGGTCCGCCTTCGGGGACCGCACGGCGCAGGTGGGGCCGCAGAAGCGGACCATCGGGGACACGCGGGTGTGGGTGCTGCCCAATCCCAGCGGTCTGAACGCCCATTGGACGGCGGCGACGATGGCGGAGGAGTTCGCCCGGCTGCGGGCTGCCGCTGAAGCCGGGTGATCAGGGCGGGTCGGTCTCGGTCACTATGCCGAGGAGCTGGAACGGAAGCTCCTTGTACCCGTGGGACACCCCGAGGGCGACCCATCTGCCCGAGCCGGGCGCCTGCCAGAGGTGGACGTCCGGCACGTGCTCGCTCAGCCCGGCCCAGGGCTCTTCCAGGTCCTCGCCCGCCAACGCCCGGTCGAGGACACTGCGCAGGCTGAACTGCTGCGCCGGCCCCCACCGCCCGGTGAGCCGCGCGGCCACGCCGTCCCGGTCCGCCTCGTACTGCGCCGCCGCCTCCTCCCACGCCGTGCCGTCGTCGTCCCAGAAGTCGCCGCTGGTCTCTAAGGCGGCCGTGTGGAAACCGGGCCCGCTCTCGCCGTGCTCCGTCACGCCGTGCTCCCCGGGGAACTCCCGGGCGCACAGCAGGTCGATGACGGTCAGGCACTTCGCGATGTCCATGCGATCCAGTAAAGCGGGCCCCACTGACAATTGGCGGGCCGTCAGGCGTCCCTGCGGTGGAGGGTCCAGGCGCCCGCCAGCAGGGCCGCCGCCGTCCACAGCGCGCTCACGGCGAGACCGCTCCACGGGCCGAGGGGGCCGTCCCAGGTGCTGTGCAACACCACTTGACCGGCCCGGTCGGGCAGGAAGTCGGCGACGCCCGAGGACATGTCACCGATGACGAAGGACACGATCAGCAGGAACGGGATCAGGACGGAGAGGGTCGCGACGCCGCTGCGCAGCACGGCCGTGAGACCGGCGGCGAACAGCGCCATCAGCGTCAGCTGCAGGCCGCAGCCGACGGCGCCGCGCACCCCCTCCCCCCAGCTCGGTCCCGAGGTGCCGAGGGCGGCCTTGCCCACCAGCAGCGTCACCGCCCCCGTGAGCAGTCCGACGGCGAGCGCGGGCAGGGCGATCGCCGTGACCTTCGCAGCGAACCAGCGCCGCCGGTCGGGCACGGCCGCCAGCGTCAGCCGCAGCGCGCCGCCCCGGAACTCCGACGACACGGCCGTCGTACCGAAGGCGATCGCGGCGATCTGCCCGAAGCTGATGCCGAAGAACGCCGAGAACAGCGGGTCCGGGTCGGCCGGGTCGACGGAGGCCGAGGCGAGCGCGGAGAACACCGCAGTGGCGAGCAGGACGGCGGCGAGGGAGCCGAGGAGCGAGCGCAGCGTGCGGATCTTGATCCACTCCGCGCGCAGAACCGGGGTGAACGGCATGGTCAGGCCTCCTGGGTCTGGGCGGTGAACTCGGCCTCGCCGGCGGTCAGATCGAAGTAGGCCTGCTCCAGGGTGCCCTCCTGGGCGGCCAGTTCCAGTACGGGCAGGCCCGCCTCGGCCATGAGGCGGCCGAGGTCGTCCACGCGCGCGTGCCGCACGGTCCAGGCTCCGTCCTCGTGCCGGGTGGCCTCGTGGCCGTGCCGGCCGAGCAGGTCGCCGAGGGCGGTGGTCTCGGTGGTGCGGATCCTGACCTGCGGCCGTACGCGCGCGTGGATGAACTCCCGGACGGGGGTGTCGGCGAGGAGGCGGCCCCGGCCGAGGATCACGAGGTGGTCGGCGAACGCGGCGGTCTCGTTCATGAGATGGCTGGAGACCAGGACGGTACGGCCGTCGGCGGCGAGGTCGCGCAGCAGGGTACGGATCCAGACGATGCCCTCAGGGTCGAGGCCGTTGGCGGGCTCGTCCAGCAGGACCACCTCGGGGTCCCCGAGCAGGGCGGCGGCGATGCCGAGCCGTTGGCGCATGCCGAGCGAGTAGGTCCTCACCCGGCGCCGGGCCACCTCGGCGAGGCCGGTCTGCTCCAGGACCGTGCCGACCCGGCGGTCCGGGATGCGGTTGCTCGCGGCCAGGGCCCGCAGATGGGCGTGCGCGGTGCGGGAGCCGTGCGCGGCGCCGGCGTCCAGCAGGGCGCCGACCCGGCGCAGCGGCTCACGGAGTTCGGCGTAGGCGCGGCCCCCGATCAAGGCGGTGCCGGAGGTGGGGCGGTCCAGTCCGAGGACGAGCCGCATGGTGGTGGACTTGCCGGCGCCGTTGGGGCCGAGGAATCCGGTGACACGGCCGGGCATGACGCTGAAGGTCAGGTGGTCGACCGCCCGCCGGGCGCCGTACTCCTTGGTGAGGTCTCGTACGTCGATGCTGGTCATGGCTTCAGCCTGGCCTCGTGGAGGAGTTGGCGCCTCCCCCGCGCGTGGAGATCGTCTCCCCCGTGCGGGGGAGGCCCGTTGTCGGTGCCTGCTGCGACGATGTCCCCATGGTTCGCCTCCTGCGCCCGCTGCTGCGCGGGACGACGTACACGCGGCTGCTGCACCTGTGGGTGCCCATGCTGATGGAGAGCGTGTGGCTGTTCATCGACATGTCGAGGCCCTGGGTGCCCGCCCTCGTACTCGTCCCGGTGGGCCTGCTGCCCGCCGTGCGGACCGGCGAGGGGGTGCAGGCACGGCTGCTGCTGACGCCGGGCGAGAAGGAACCGGGCATCTCCGAGGCGCGGTCCGCCACCTGGCGGGACCGGCTGCGCACGGTGCTGTGGCTGGAGCTGCGGTGGGTTCTCGGCTGGGCGGCCACGTTCACCACGGTGTGGCTGCCCGTCATCGGCGTCGAGCTGGCGGGGTGCGCGTGGGGGCGGGCGCCGTCCGGGATCCCGCTGCTGGACCGGCTGCCGCCGGACCGCGCCTGGGCACTGCTGACACCGCTGCCGCTGATCGTCCTGTACGGCGTGGTCGTCGCCCTGGGCGAGCTGGTCACGCTCTGCGCGCGGCGACTGCTCGGTCCCTCCGCCGCGGAGCGGCTGGCCACCCTGGAGGAGCGCACCGAGCAGCTGCTGGAACGCACGCGCATCGCACGGGAGTTGCACGACTCGATCGGGCACGCGCTGACCGTGGCGGTGGTACAGGCCGGTGCGGCGCGGACGGCGGGCGATCCGGAGTTCACCTACCGGGCGCTGGGCGCCATCGAGGAGACCGGCCGGGCCGCCCTGGCGGACCTGGAGCGGGTGCTGGGAGTGCTGCGCGAGTCCGAACGCCCGGTGAGCGCCCGGCCGACGCTGGCCGAGGCCGGTCGGCTCCTGGAGTCGGCGCGGGCCTCCGGGGCGAAGGTCGACGCCGAGGTGACCGGTCCCGTCGCGGCCGTCCCGGGGCCCGTGTCGCGCGAGGGCTACCGCATCCTTCAGGAGGCGCTCACGAACGTGCTGCGGCACGCGGGAGCCGTTCCGGTGCGGGTCCGGGTAGCGGTCGGCGACGACATGCTCGTCCTGGAGGTGCGCAACCCGCTGCCGGCCGCGATACCCGGGCCCGGGCGGGGCAGCGGGCTGCGGGGCATACGGGAGCGGGCCGCTCTGCTCGGGGGCGGTGTCCGCACCGGTCCGGACGAGGGCGACTGGCAGGTGCGGGCGGAGCTGCCACTGAGTTGATCTAGGCTGGCCGGATGCCGGTCACCGTTCTCCTTGTCGACGACGAGCCATTGGTCCGCACGGGCCTGCGGGCGGTGCTGGAGGCGCAGCCCGACATCGAGGTGGTGGGCGAGGCGGCCGACGGTGCGGCGGTCATCCCGCTCGTGCGCCGGCTCCGGCCCGACGTGGTGGCCATGGACGTGCGGATGCCCCTGCTGGACGGGATCGAGGCCACGCGCGCGGTGCTGCGCACGGTCGCCGAGCCGCCGAAGATCCTCGTGGTGACCACCTTCGAGGACGACGAGTACGTGTACGAGGCGCTGCGCGCCGGTGCCGACGGCTTCCTGCTCAAGCGGGCCCGGCCCGCCGAGATCGTGCACGCGGTACGGCTGGTGGCCGAGGGCGAGTCGCTGCTGTTCCCCGCCTCCGTACGACGGCTGGCCGCCCGGTACGGCGACGGCGACCGGCCCGCGCGCGCCGCCCTGGAGCGGGCGCGGCTCACGGAGCGGGAGGAGGAGGTGCTGCGGCTCGTGGCACGGGGGCTGTCGAACTCGGAGATCGCCGCCCGGCTCGTGGTGGGCACGGAGACGGTCAAGTCGCATGTGAGCGCGGTGCTGGCCAAGCTCGGCGCCCGCGACCGCACCCAGGCGGTGATCGCCGCCTACGAGTCGGGGTTCGTCGAGCCGGGCTGAGCCGGCGTGCTCCGGGCTCCGCCGGTCCGTCGCCGCCGACGAGACGGGGCTGATCGAACTCGGGCTGAGCAAGCGTGCTCAGGCGCCGCCGGTCCACCGCCGCGCACGAGACGGGCTGATCGAAGCCGAGGTGAGCGAGCAACTGCGTTCCGGGCTCCGTCGGTCCACGGCGGCCTTCGGGCTTCGGGCTGGGGCGCGTAGGGCCCGAGTGAGCAGGGGCATCCGGAGCCGCGCCGGTGCACCGCCGTCCACGAGCCGGGCTCGCCGAGCCCGGGTGAGCAACCATGCCTCGGGCCGCATCGTTCCACCGCCGCACGGTGCCGGGGGCAACCCGGCGCTCGCCGGGGTGCGCCGGGCCGAGTACGATCCGCCCAACACGCCCGCGAGCTGGAAGGACGGACGGTGGGGCAGCTGACCGGCGGCGATCCCTCGCTGCTGCGAAGGATCAATTCCGCGGTGGTGCTGCACGCGCTGCGTGCCGCGGGCTGCGCGACGCTCACCGAGATCACCCGCGTCACCGGACTGTCCCGGCCGACGGTCGAGGGCGTGGTCGAAGGCCTGATCGAGGCCGGTCTCGTCGTGGAGACGGCCGCCGACGAGGGCACCGCACGCCGTCAGGGGCGGCCCGCCCGCCGGTTCCGGTTCCGGGCCGAGGCGGGGCATCTGCTGGGCCTGGAGATCGGCGCGCACCGGGTCTCCGCCCTGCTGTCCGACCTGGACGGGCGGGTGCTGGGCGCGCAGGCCAAGGAGGTCGACGAGACGGCGTCGGCGGACGAGCGGCTCGACCGGCTGCGCGGCGCGGTCGCCGAGCTGCTGCGGCGGGCCGGTGTCGCCCGCAGCTCGCTGCGCGCGGTGGGCGTGGGCACGCCGGGCATCGTGGAGGCCGACGGCACGGTCCGGCTGAGCACGGCGCTGCCGCAGTGGACCGGGCTCCCCCTGGGCGAACGCCTGAGCCGTTCCTTCAAATGCCCGGTGCTGGTGGAGAACGACGCCAACGCGGCGGCCGTCGCCGAGCACTGGAAGGGCGCGGCGAGCGAGACGGACGACGTGGTGTTCGTGCTGGCCGGGCTGAGCCCGGGCGCGGGTTCGCTGATCGGCGGGCGGCTGCACCGCGGCTACGGCGGGGCGGCCGGGGAGATCGGCGCGCTGCATCTGCTGGGCCGGGAGGCGACCCCGGAGACGCTGCTGTCCACGACCGACGAGCCGTTGCACCCGCTGGACGAGCAGGCGGTGGCCGAGGTGTTCTCGCTGGCGCGGGAGGGCGACCAGCGGGCGGGGGCGGCCGTCGAGCGGTTCATCCAGCGGCTGGTGCACGACGTGGCCGCGCTGGTGCTGGCGCTCGATCCGGAGCTGGTCGTGATCGGCGGCTGGGCGGCCGGTCTGGACGGCGTACTGGAGCCGCTGCGCCGCGAACTGGCCCGCTACTGCCTGCGGCCGCCCCGGGTGACACTGTCCGCGCTGGGCGAGGCGGTCGTGCCCACGGGCGCGCTACGGCTGGCCATCGACCATGTCGAGGAGCAACTGTTCGCGGTGGAGAGCACGGTGACGGCACGTCGCTGACCGAACGGGGTCGTGCCGTGCCCTCCCGGCTCTTCGCCGACGGCAACGCGAACGCTGGCCGCACACCCGGTCGTTGCGGCGGCTGCCCGCCCTCCAGATGTCGTTCGTGCGGCCGACCCGCCGGGCCGTGCGAACACCAGCCAGGCACCCGGCCGTTGGTGAGGCCGCTCGCCCTGCACGGGCCTCTGCTTGCGACCGGCCGCGGCGGCAGCACGGACGCCGAAACGGACCCGGCTCTTGCCGCGCCGTCCCGCGCCTGCACCTGCCGTTCGTGCGGCCGACCCGCGGTGGCGGCGTGTCGGGGAGCGCATCCCCCACTGGTGAAACGCCCTACGCCCCGGCGGAGTTCCGGGGTGTGACAGAGGGGCTTGGCACATCGGCGCGCCCGGCCCGTGCCCGGCGCATCGCCGCACCCGGCCCGTTCCCGAGACCCGCGCCGGACGCCCCTGCCATCACCCGTGCGGGCACCGCCGCCCCGGGATTGTCCCTGGACGGCGGTCCGGTGCGGGTCAGGACGCGCGTCGCTCCGGGTCGTGGTGTATCTCGACGTCCGCCGATTCGCCGAAGGTCAGCCGGCAGGTGTCGGCGCGGTAGGTCGCGACGGACAGTGCCGCGGTACGGCCCTGGGCGACGAAGCGAGTGGTGACGACGAGGACGGGCGAACCGGGAAGCCGGTCGAGTTCCCTCGCGTCGTCCGCCCGGGCCGAGCCCAGCTCGACGGCGCGCTCCTGACCCTCCAGCTCCAGATGGTGCAGCTCCCGCAGCACGGCACGCGCGCGTGCCGGACCGGAGGGCGCGTCGATCGCCGTCAGATCGGGCACGGAGGCGGCCGGGAGGTAGAGCAGCTCGGTGGCGACCCGCTGGCCGTGCGACATGCGGGAGCGGTACACGGTGTGCACGGGCTCGTCCGCGGCGGTCTCCAGGGCCGCCGCGACGGCGGCGGGCGGCGCGGCCTGCTCGCAGTCCACGGGCTGCCAGGCGTCGCCGGCGGCCCCCGGCCAGGTGTGCCGCTCGGTGCCGACGGCCACGCCCACGCGCGGGGGCGCGACCGTGGTGCCCACACCGCGGCGGCGCTGCAGCCGCCCCTCCAGCTCCAGCTGTTCGAGGGCCTGACGGAGCGTGGCACGGGCCACGCCGAAGCGGGCGGCGAGGTCGCGCTCGTTGGGCAGGATCTCGCCGACCGAGAACTCGGAGTCCAGTGCTTCGCTGAGCACTGTCTTGAGATGCCAGTACTTCGGTTCCGGTACCGAATCCAGCTGCGTGGTCCCCACCCTGTCCTCCGCAAGAGCCGTGGTCCGGCGGTTTTTAGCGCCCTTGTTTATTAAAGGTTGTTGCACTTCTCTGCGACCATAGGACGGCGCTCACCCTTGGTCAAGACCAATCCTCGATCCCTTGGGCGGCGCACGGGTGACCTGCGGCGAAGCGTTCACGAGGCGTTCGTACGCGCCGGGGTGTGTGACATCGCGGCAAAGCCCCCGTCGCACGACGGGGGCTTGCGGGGGGGCGCGTGGTCAGCGGTCGGCCAGGTACCGGAGCTTGTCGGGGTTGCGGATGATGTACACGGCCATGACACGGCCGCCGGCGGTGTCCAGCTGGATCAGGGTGTCGGGCTTGTCGCCGGACATGACCAGCAGGGCGGGGCCGCCGTTGACCTCCAGGTGGCGCGACGACAGGCCCGGCCCGGCGGTGGGGGTGACGGCGGCCAGGAAGCGGCCGATCTTGTCGGCGCCGTGCAGGACGCGGACCGGCGCCTTGGCCTTGCCGCCGCTGTCGCCGACCAGGAGGGCGTCCGGGGCGAGCAGGGACATGAGCCCGTCCAGGTCTCCCCCGCCCGCGGCGGCGAGGAAACGTTCGGTCAGCTCGCGTCGCTGGGCGGGATCGACCGTGTAGCGCGGCCGCCGCTCGTCGACGTGCCTGCGCGCCCGCCCGGCGAGTTGCCGTACCGCCGCCTCGCCGCGGTCGAGCAGCCCGGCGATCTCGGCGTACGGGTAGCCGAACGCCTCCCGCAGGACGAAGACGGCCCGTTCCAGGGGCGACAGCGACTCCAGGACGACCAGCACGGCGAGGGAGACGGTGTCGGCGAGGACGGCCCGGTCCGCGGCGTCCGGGGCGGCGTCGCCGAACTCGGTCGGGTACGGCTCGGGCAGCCAGGGCCCCACGTAGGCCTCGCCGCGCGCCTGCACCTGGCGCAGCCGGTCGATGGCCAGACGGGTGGTGATCCGCACGAGGTACCCCCGCGGCTCGCGGACCTCCGTGCGCTCCGCGCGCGACCAGCGCAGCCAGGCGTCCTGGACCACGTCCTCGGCGTCGGCCACCCGGCCGAGCATGCGGTAGGCGACTCCCGTGAGCAGGGGCCGGTGCTCTTCGAAGACCTCGGTGGCGGGATCGGCGGTCACCCGTCCATCCCATCCGACACGCCCCGCCGGTGTCCACCGGGAATCAGTGGGCCGGCCCGCGCGGCGGATCACAATGACCGCGGACCGCCGGGGCCGGCGGCCAAGAACCTGGAGGTTGCCGATGCGGTACGCGGTGCTGGGCACGGGGGAGGTGGGCCGCGCACTGGGCGGCAGACTGGTGGAGCTGGGCCACGAGGTGGTGCTCGGCTCGCGCACCAAGGACAACCCGGTGGCCCAGGAGTGGGTGACCGCCGCGGCGGGCCGGGCCCGCGCGGGGACGTTCGCGGAGGCTGCCGCGTCGGCCGAGGTGGTCGTCAACGCGGTGAGCGGCCGGGTGGCGCTGGACGCGCTCCGGGCGGTCGGCGCGGGGCACCTCGGCGGCAAGGTCCTGGTGGACGTCTCCAACCCCCTGGCGTTCGAAGGCGGGCTGCCCCGCCTGGAGCCGGTGGAGTCGGACAGCGTGGGCGAGCAGATCCAGCGGACCTTTCCGCACGCGCGCGTGGTGAAGACGCTGAACACCGTCAACTGCCAGGTGATGGTGGCTCCGGGGCGAGTCCCGGGCGACCACAACATGTTCCTGTGCGGCGACGACACGGCCGCCAAGGAGCAGGTGAGGACGCTGCTCGGCGAGCTGGGATGGCCCGCCGAACGGGTGCTGGACCTGGGTGGCATCGGGTCGGCACGCGCGCTGGAGATGTATCTGCCGCTGTGGCTCGGGCTCTCCCGGGTCCTCGGCCACGCCGACTTCAATGTCGAGGTGCGCCGAGCGCGTTGACGGGCGTGCAGCCGGGGCGAACAGGGGCTACCCGTCGGTAGTAATTGCTGACAAGCTGTCTACGGCGTCCGTCAGCAGCCCAGACGAGGAGCACCCCATGTCCGCCACCGTCACCTTCAAGGTCCCCACCCCGCACGGCCCCAAGGACGTGACCGTGGCCTACGCGCGCGTGGGACGCGGCGAACCGCTGGTCCTGCTGCACGGCATCGGCCACCACCGGCAGGCCTGGGACCCGGTCGTGGACATCCTCGCCACCGAGCGCGACGTCATCGCGGTCGACCTGCCGGGCTTCGGCGCGTCGCCCGGCCTCCCGGACGGCCTCGACTACGACCTGCCCACGACCGACGGCGTGCTCGGCGCCCTGTTCGAGGCGCTGGAGCTGGACCGCCCGCATGTCGCGGGCAACTCCCTGGGCGGTCTGCTCGCCCTGGAACTGGGCCGCGAGAAGCTCGTGCGGTCCGTCACCACGTTCTCCCCGGCGGGCTTCTGGACGGAGGCCGAGCGCCGCTACGCCTTCGCCGTGCTGCTCGCGATGCGGGGCGTCGCCCAGCGGCTCCCGCTGCCCCTGGTGGAGAGGCTGAGCCGCACGGCGGCCGGCCGTACCGCGCTGACGAGCACCATCTACGCGCGCCCCGCCCGCCGGGCCCCCGAGGCGGTGGTCGCGGAGACGCTCGCGCTCGTGGGCGCCCCCGGCTTCGACGCGACCCTCAGGGCGGGCACCACCGTCCGGTTCACCGACGACCTGCCCAGCCTGCCCGTCACGGTGGCCTGGGGCGCCCGGGACCGGCTCCTCGTGCGACGCCAGGGCGTCCGCGCCAAGCAGCTCATCCCGCACGCCCGGCTGATACGCCTGCCCGGCTGCGGCCACTGCCCGATGAACGACGACCCGGCCCTGGTGGCCCGGGTCATCCTGGACGGCAGCCGCTGAACGGCGCGGCGAGTCGCGTCCCACCGTGCCGTGCGTGCTGCGCACCTCCCGCCCCGCGCGCGCGTGCGAGGCGGCGCGGAGTAAGACGGGCGTCCCCCTCGCCGCTTTGTTCACCCGCGGTTCGCGTGCGCGCCGCGGCGCCCCAGTAGGTGTGGCTCCGCACACCGGCCGAATCCCGTTCTGGAGGCGCAGCCATGTCACACCGTCAGCTCCCGGGGCGCCGCGGCGTTCTGCGCGGCTCCCTCGCCGCGTCGGCGGCCCTGACCCTGCCCGTGGGCCTCGGCGCCGCCCCGGCGTTCGCGCGCTCCGGGCGCCCCGAGGCGGCCTGGGGCGTCCAGGCGGGCGACGTCACCGCCGACTCCGGCCTCGTGTGGGTGCGTTCGGACCGGCCCGCCCGGATGATCGTGGAGACCTCGGCCACCGAGTCGTTCCGCAACCCGCGCAGATGGCGGGGCCCGCTGCTCGGCGCCGGCACCGACTTCACCGGCACGACCCGGCTGCACGGACTGCCCGCCGGCGAGCAGGTCCACTACCGCGTGCTGCTGGCCGACCCGGACGACCCGCGCCGCACCGGCGAGCCGGTGACCGGCACCTTCCGCACCGCTCCGGCAGGGCGGCGCCATGGCGTGAAGTTCGTCTGGTCGGGCGACCTGGCCGGACAGGGCTGGGGCATCAACGAGTCGATCGGCGGCTACCGGATCTTCGACGCCATGGCGAGGACCGACCCGGACTTCTTCCTGTGCAGCGGCGACAACATCTACGCCGACGGGCCGATCTCCGCGACCGCCACCCTGCCCGGCGGCGGCGTCTACCGGAGCGTCACCACCGAGACGAAGTCGCACGTCGCGATCACCCTGGACGACTACCGCGGCAACTTCCGCTACAACCTGCTGGACCAGGCCCTGCGCCGGTTCAACGCCCAGGTGCCGAACATCATCCAGTGGGACGACCACGATGTCCGCAACAACTGGTACCCGGGCGAGGTGATCGGCACCGGCACCCCCTACCCGGCCGGCACACGGCTCGACGACCTGGCGGGGCGTTCGCGCCGGGCGTTCTCCGAGTACTTCCCGATCTCCACCGTCAGCGGCCGCCCGGACGGCCGGATCTACCGCGTCGTCAACCACGGACCGCTGCTCGACGTGTTCGTGCTCGACATGCGCACCTACCGCAACGCCAACTCCCCCGACGACCAGACCGTGGACCCGGTGGGCATCCTCGGCCGCGCGCAGCTGGAGTGGCTCAAGCGCGAGCTCTCCAGGTCCCGAGCGGTGTGGAAGGTGATCGCCAACGACATGCCGCTCGGGCTGGTCGTGCCGGACCCGGTCGAGGGCAGGCCGGACTTCGAGGCGGTCGCGCAGGGCGACCCCGGGGCGCCGCTCGGCCGCGAGCTGCAGATCGCCGAACTGCTGCGGTTCGTCAAGCACCGGCGGATCACCGGCACGGTGTGGCTCACGGCCGACGTGCACCACACCTCGGCCCAGCACTACGACCCGTCGCGGGCCGCGTTCAAGGACTTCGCCCCGTTCTGGGAGTTCGTCTCCGGGCCGCTCAACGCGGGCGCGTTCCCGGCCGGCGCGCTCGACGGCACGTTCGGCCCGGACCGGGTGTTCGTCAAGGCGCCGACCGCCTCGAACGTCTCGCCGGCCGAGGGGTACCAGTTCTTCGGCGAGGTCGACATCGACGGCGACAGCGGTGAGCTGACGGTCCGGCTGCGCGAGTACGACGGCACCGTGCTGTTCACGCAGACGCTGCAGCCGGGCCGGGTCGGCCAGTAGCGCCGGCGGAACCGCCGGTTCCCGTACCCTTCGAGCCGTGCCGCGCTCCGGCGTCATCCCCCGGAGCGCGGCACGGCAACCGGCCTGCAGGACGGGCGCTTTCGCAGGTCAGCCGGATTGTCAGTGGTCGGCTCTACGGTTTTTCCATGACGCGATCACTGCAGGCCGTGGCCTATCGGCGACCCTCCGCACTCGAGTCGGCCGCGGGCGGCCGCCGCCTCGGACTGGAAACGTCCCGGGGCGCGACTCCCACGGGCGCCCAGGACCATCCGCGGTTCTTCGCGGGCTTCCTGACCTCGCCCCAGGTGGCCGCGGCCGGGCTGCTCGCGGTGGCCGACGTGGCGGCGGCGCGGTACCACCAGCCGCAGCTGCGCGCCTCGCTCGACCCGGTGGTGACGGGCAACGGCGACCGACTGCGCTTCGAGTCCTTCTCCGGCTGCGGCGGGGTCTACGCCCGCCTGGACGTGCTCACCGAGGGCCTCGACGGCGGCGAGGTCGGGCACGGGACGACGAACGTGGACGTCAACAACCCGCTGCGCGAGGCGCTTTCGCGGATCGGCGGCGAGGATCCGCTGCACCTGCGCGTCGGCCCGGAGGAGCTCGCGGTCACCACGCTGGACGGTCCGGTGGTGGAGAAGAAGGTCCCGCTGCCCGACCGGTGGCTGCGCGGCTTCGCCGAGGCCCAGGTGATCGCGGCCGGGTTCGACCTGCGGGCCGAACTGACGGCGGACGAGGCGGTGCGGTTCCTGCGCGGGCTGCCCCGTTCAAGCGGCGCTCGGCGGGGCCCGGGCGGTCCGCGCTGGGTGGTGCCGGTCGGCCGGACGCTGCGCCCGACGACCCGGGTGGTGCCCGGCGCGGTCTGCCTTCCGGGCCCCGACCGGCTGGCGGCGCTCCAGCGGGTGCTGCGTCACGCGACGGCCCTGCGGGTGTACGGCCCCTCGGTGACCGGCACGGCCGCCGCTGCCGCCGCCTGGGAGGTGGTCCTGCCCGGTATGCGGCTGACGCTGACCCTCTCGCCGGACGCCTCGCGCGGATTCTCCGGCGAGGGCGGCGTCCTCGACGCGCTGGCCACCGAAGAGGCCGCGGCGGACGCCGAGTTGATCTCCGTGCTGCTGGCCTGGGAACCCCGTGTCGACGTGGCCGACCTCGCGGCGGGATCGGGCCTCACGCCCGAGCGGGTGCGCGCCGCCCTGGTCCGCCTCGGCACCTCGGGCCGGGTGGGGTACGACACGGCGGAGGCGGCCTACTTCCACCGTGAACTGCCGTACGACGCGGGGCGGGTCGAGCAGCACAACCCACGGCTGCGTTCGGCACGGGCGCTGGTGGCTTCGGGAGCCGTCGCCGTGGACGGCTCGCTCGCCACGGTGACCGCCGAGGACGGCCATGTGCACCGGGTGCGGGACGAGGCGGGGGTCCTTACCTGCAGCTGTCTGTGGTGGGCGAAGTACCGGGGCGGGCGCGGGCCGTGCAAACACGCGCTGGCGGTGCGGATGGTGCGACGGGGCGCCGTCGTGGACACGGCGAACGCGACCGTCGTGGCGGAGCGGGTTCCGGCGGGAATCGACGGGGGTGTGCGATGAGCGCGCTGACGGAGGCGGTACGGGCGGGAGGCACGGCGGAGACGCTGCGCGTGCTGCGGGGCATGACGGACACCGAACGACGTTCCGCCCTGCCGGAGTTGAAGGAGTTGCGCAAGGAGCTGCGGGCCACCCCGCCGTGGGCACCCGGGTCCGACCGGATCCGCCCGTCGCTCCATCTGGCCGGGGCGGCCTGCCACACCGGCGCGGCGGCCGCCGCCGACTGGCTGGCCGGGACGGACATGCGCTGGCGGCGGGCGCCGACGGAGAGCATCCTGCGGGTGCTGGAGCACCGGGACACCGGCTGGCTGGCCGATGTCGCACACCGGCTGGCGGGCCGGCCGGTCTCCGCGAACGTCCCGTACGACCTGATGGCCGGGCTGGTGAGCCGTGCCGGCTGCGACGTACCGGCCACGGACGCGTATGTGGTCAGCTGGGTCCGCAGCGTCGGCTCCGGCTGGGACCAGGGCTGCGTCCTCCCCCGGTTGCGCGGCGAACCACAGCTCGCCCCGCTGGTGGCCGGGCTGTTCACGCTCACGGACGTGCGCGAGGTCCGCTGGATGCTCGGCGACGGAGCGCACGCCTGGCAGGACGCCCTGGCCACGCTCGCCCGGGAGGGCGTCCTCGACCGCGCCTTCCTCGTCGACGCCTGCACGGCCCGGCTGCTGCGCGGCGGCGGCCCCACGGACCACCGGATCTTCCTGCCGCTGCTGACCGCACTGGCCCTGACCCGCACGGAGGAGCGGCAGCGCGTCACCGACTGGACGGCCCTGGCCCGCGAAGCGGTCCCGGCCGTGGCCGCGCACGCCCAGACGGTGCTCACGGCGCTGGCCCTGGACGGCCTGCTGACCACGCGGCAGTTGGCGGAGGCCTCCGAAGCGCTGCTGTTCCGCGCCGAGAAGAAGCTGGTCCGGACCCAGCTGGTGCTGCTCGGCAAGGTGCTCGGCCGTGATCCGGCCGTCGTACCCGAGCTGCTGCCGGTGGTGGCCCAGGCGTTCGGGCACGAGGACGCCCAGATCCAGGAGCGTGCGCTCAAGCTGGTCGAACGGCACGCCGGCGCACTGGACCGCGCCGACGACATCGCCGCCGCGGCCCGGCAGCTGGGTCCCGCCCTGCGCGTCCACGCGGCCACCGCGCTGGGCTCCGCCGCGGTGGGCGCGGCTGCGGAGGCGTACGAGGAGGTGCTGCCGCCCGCGCCCGAGCCGGAGCGGCTCGCGCCGACGCCGAGGACCGCGGCCGAGGTGGCCGAAGAGGTGGGGGCGCTGCTGGCGTCCGGCGGAGACGTCGCCGCGTTCGAGCGGGCGCTGGACGGCCTGGTGCGGCACACCCACCGGGACGCGGACGCACTGCGCGAGGCGCTGGCACCGGTGATCGCGAAGCGCTGGTGGGCCACGAAACAGCGCCTGGCATGGCCCGGAATCGACGATCTCTTCGGCAACGGCCGCCACGGCCTGCTCGACGCGGAGGAGGGACTCGACCTGCTCCTCGCGAGCCTGCACGGCAAGGTGAGGACGACCACGCTGCTCGACGCCGTCCGGCGCGGGCCGAAGGAGCACGAGTGTGCGCACAGCGGGCTCAGCCGGGTGTTCGACGCCCGGCTCCGCGAGGTGGCGCACCGCATCCGCAAGGACCCCCTGCCGCTGCTGCTCGCCACGCCGACCTGGAGCACGGGACTGCTGGATCCGGCGGAGCTGGTGGAGCGCCTGGCCGAGTACCGGCGCCTGGACGCGCGGGTCGGTGCGCTCGACTTCGGGCAGGCCCTGCTGCGGGTGCAGAGGGACGACCGTGCCGCGGCCGAGGACGCGGCACGGCGGGCGCGGGCGCTCGGCACCCGCGAGGGCGTCCGGCTGGCCAGGTGGCTGATGGCGGGGCACCCGGCCCCGCCGTCGGTCCGGCGCCGGACCGAGGGCGTGCGGGTGCTCCTGGAGCTGGGCGAAGTGCCGGAGATGGTCGAGAACTTCCCGCAGGAGTTCCACCGGCTCGGACGGCCGTTGTCGGCGTTCGACCGCTGGCACTGCAGCCACTGGAACTGGGGGGCTCGCCGGCACTGGCTCGCCGTGCTGCCCGAACGGCGCGAGTTGGTGGCGGCCCGGATCCTGCCCGACGTCGCCGCGACGGCCGCCCACGACAAACGGGGCTCCACCGTGCTGCCCCTGCTCGCCGAGTCCGGCGGCGAGGCGGGCGAGGCCGTGCACCTGTGCGTGGCGTACGGGCTGGGCGCGCGGCACGCCGAGGAGCGGCTGGCCGCCGTGGACGCCCTGCTCATACTTGCCGCACGAGGACAGCTCGACGCCGACCGGCTGGGCGCGGACCTGGGCGACCTGATGGTGCGCGGCGCGGTCAAACCGCAGCGGCTGGCCGACTCGGCGCGTACGGCGGCGGCCACGGGAGCCGAGGCGACGATATGGAGCATGCTCCGGCACACCTTGCCGGAGCCGCTCGCCGGTCTCGGTACGGCCCGGCCGGAGGCGGCGGCCGTGGCGGCACGGGGGCTCGGGGACCTGCTGGCCGTGGCGGCGGACTGCGCCGAACGGTGCGGGGCACACGGGGAACTGCCGCACCTGGCGGAGATCGCCGCCCGCAAGGGCGCCTCGCGCCTGGTGACCGAGGCCCGGCGGCTGCGGGCCGCGCTGGCCCCGGAGGTGGTGCCGGCCGCCTGAGTCGAACCGCCGTGCGACGGCACGCCGCCGAACCCCCCACAGTGAAAAAGGCAACAAAGGGTACGGAGCAGGCTTTTACCCATCGGTCACAAACAGTTCGTGATCACGCAACACCTTTCCTTCACAGTGGGTGCATGACTCCAGAGATGTCTGATGTGACCCGAGCGAAGCACGGACGGCCCGTGCACCACTGGCGGCGGGACCTCGTGGAACTCGCCGCGCTCTTCACGGCCGTCGCCGTGGCCGACGGGGTGGCCAATCTGATCGGGCACGGTCCCGACGGTCCGGCACTGCTGGTGATCTCGGCGATCGCGCTGGCCGCGACGGCGGGCTTCCACACCTGGTGGTCACGGCGCCATGGCCACGCACCGCCCGTGAGCGATACCGGTGCCCGGCCGGCCGCCGAGACGCGGTCGGCCGGGGCCGCCGAACAGCCAGGTGCCGCCGCCGACGAGGTGAGCGGTACCGGCGCGCTGTGGCGGATGCGGACGACGGTGAAGGACGAGCCCGGTTCGCTGGCCGCGCTGTGCTCGGCGCTGGCGGGGCGCCGGGTCGACATCCTGAGCCTCCAGACGCACCCGCTGGCCGACGGCACGGTGGACGAGTTCCTGCTGCGGGCGCCGGCGGCGCTGGCGGCGGCCGAGATCACCGAGGTGGTGTCGACGGCCGGGGGCACGTCCACCTGGATCGAGCGGGCCGACGCCCACGACCTGGTCGACGCACCGACCCGGGTGCTCGGCCTGGCCGCCCGCACCGCGCTGGACGCCGCCGAACTGCCGCTGGCGCTGCGCCAGTTGCTGGGCCGGTGCACGATCCGTTCGCTGCCGGGCAGGCCGGTCGGCGGGGGGCGCGGTCCCGAGCCGGTGCCGGTCGAGGGCGTGCTGGAGGACACCGTCATGCGACTGCCGGCGCCGGAGGGCGGAGTGCTCACCGTGGAGCGGCCGTATCTGCCGTTCACGCCGACCGAGTTCGCGCGGGCCCGGGCGCTGGTGGAGCTGGACGCGCGGCTCGGCCCGCGGATCCCGGACGGCCAGGACGTGCTGACGCTGCCCGAGGGCAACGACATCACCGTCCGCCGGATCGACACCGGTGACCTGGCCGCGGCCAAGGCGATGCACGAGCGGTGCTCGGCCCGCACCCTCGGCCTGCGCTACCACGGTCCGGTCGGCGACGCGGACCGCTATCTGACCCACCTGCTCAGCCCCCGCTTCGGGCGGACGCTGGCGGTGCAGACCACCTCGGGCCGCATCGTCGGACTCGGCCATCTGCTCTGGGACGGCGAGGAGACGGAGGTGGCGCTGCTGATCGAGGACGACTGGCAGCGGCGTGGGATCGGTGCCGAACTGCTCGGGCGGCTGGTGGCGATGGCGGTGGAGGCCGGCTGCGGGAGCGTGTACGCGGTGACCCAGGCCTCCAACACCGGCATGGTCGCCGCGATGCGCGGCCTCAGCCTGCCGCTGGACTACCAGGTGGAGGAGGGCACCCTGGTCATCACGGCCCGGCTGGACACCGCTCGCACCGCCGCCGGTCCGTCGCACGGCACCGCACGGGGCCGCCTGGGAAACCCGGCCCACCGCGACTGACGATCCCCACCCGGAGCACAGTGCCGGCGTCGCCACCACGGGCCGGCACCTTCCACCGGGCCCCGGTGCGGGGCACCCTCTTCGGCGAACCCACCAGCCGGCGACGACAGCGGAGCCGAACCCCGGCCCGCCGGGACGGCCGCCGGTCTCCCCTCACCGACCCGGCCCGGTGCCTTCCACCGGGCCGCGGTGCGGCGCGCGCCCCCCGCAACGGACCCGCCACACCGGCCCCACCCCGACAGCGCTCGCAGTCGGTGTGGGGCCGGTGTGGAGAGCGGATCTGCGGCGAGGGGCCCGTCAGGAGGCCGCCGCCATCCGCCCGCGTCGTCCGGGTGGCGCACCCGGACCACCCGCCCCTCCCCTCGTAGGGGCGGGGGCCGTTTCTCAGCCCACTGCCTCCCGCAGGGGCACCGGCGCCAGGACCCGCTCCCCCAGCGCCTGGTCCAGGTCCGCCCAGAGATCGTCGACGTCCTCCAGGCCGACCGACAGCCGCAGCAGGCGGTCGCTGACCCCCGCGCCGCGCCGGTCGTCGGCGTCGACGATGCGGTGACTGATGGAGGCGGGGTGCTGGATGAGGCTGTCGACGCTGCCGAGGCTCACCGCCGGGGTGACCAGACGGACCCGGGAGATGACCTCGTGCGGGTCTCCGTGCACCTCGAAGGCGATCATCGCGCCGCCGAGGCGCGGATAGCGCACCCGGGACACGCGCGGGTCGGCACCGAGCCGGCGGGCCAGTTCGGCGGCGTTCGCGGAGGCCGCCCGGACCCGCACCGGAAGGGTGGACAGCCCGCGCAGCAGCAGATAGCCGGCCAGCGGATGCAGCACCCCTCCGGTGGCGAACCGTATCTGCCGCAGCTTGCCCGCGAACTCCTCGTCGCAGGCGACCACTCCGGCCAGCACGTCGCCGTGGCCGCCGAGGTACTTGGTGGCGCTGTGCAGCACCAGCCGCGCGCCGTGCTCGGCCGGACGCTGCAGCACCGGCGTCGCGAAGGTGTTGTCGGCCAGCAGCGGAACCGAGCCGCAGGCGTGCGCGAGGGCCCGCAGGTCGACCTCGGCGAGGGTCGGGTTGGCCGGGGACTCGACCATCACCAGGCCGGTGTCCGGGCGCAGCGCGTCGGCGATGCCGGCCGGGTCGGTCCAGGTCACCTCGCTGCCGAGGAGCCCCGCGGTCAGCAGATGGTCGCTGCAGCCGTATAGCGGCCGTACGGCGACGACGTGGCGCAGCCCCATGGCGGACCGGGCGAGCAGGACCGCGCTGAGCGCGGCCATGCCGCTGGCGAAGGCGACCGAGGACTCGGTGCCCTCGAGCCGGGCCAGGGCCGTCTCGAAGCGGGCGACGGTCGGATTGCCGAGGCGGCCGTAGATCGGCGGGCCGGTCGGGTCGGCGCCGTCGCCGGCGAAGGCGTCGATGCGGGCGGCCTCGCCCCGGCTGTCGTACGAGGGGTAGGTGGTGGACAGGTCGATCGGCGGGGCGTGCAGCCCCTGCCCGGCGAGATCGTCGCGGCCGGCGTGCACGGCCTCGGTGGCCAGGGCTCTGGTTGCGGTGCGTACGTCGTCGTAGGCACCCGTCGTCGCTGTGTCCATGGGCGGAAGGGTGAACAATGAACGGTTCACTGAATTCGAACACCGTGCTACGTTCGGCCAATGGCCGAATCTGTCGTACTGGATCCGGTGGACCTGCATCTCCTGCGGCTGCTGCAGAACGACGCCCGGACCACCTATCGCGACCTCGCCGAGCAGGTGGGCGTGGCGCCGTCGACGTGTCTGGACCGGGTCACCCGGCTGCGCCGCTCCGGCGTGATCCTCGGCCACCGGCTGCAGCTCGACCCGGCCAGACTCGGCCGCGGGTTGCAGGCGCTGCTGTCTGTGCAGGTCAGACCGCACCGGCGGGAGCTGGTCGGGCCGTTCGTCGAGCGGATCCGCGCGCTGCCGGAGGCGCGGACGGTGTTCCACCTCACCGGGCCCGACGACTATCTGGTGCATGTGGCCGTCGCGGACATGGCGGATCTGCAGCGTCTGGTGCTCGACGAGTTCACGGCGCACCGCGAGGTGGCCAGGGTGGAGACCCGGTTGATCTTCCAGCAGTGGGAGTGCGGGCCGCTTCTGCCGCCCGGCCACGCCCAGAGCTGAATCCCCCCGAACGTGGGTGACGCGGAGATCCTCGCCGTATGAGGATGGGCGGCATGTCTGAGACCAAGAGCCCGCTGCCCCGACAGGTCGCCGACGCGTACGTCGACGAGCTCATCGCCCTCGACCCGGTCATGGGTACCTACCTCGGTGTGAAGGAGAGTTCGGGCAGACTCCCCGACTACTCACCCGCCGGTCAGGAGGCACTCGCCCAGCTGTCCCGGACCACCCTCGCCAGGCTGGACGAGGCGGAGCGGCAGCCCGGTGCGGACAGCGACGTGGAGCGGCGCTGCGGCCGGCTGCTGCGGGAGCGGCTGACCGCAGAGCTCGCCGTGCACGAGGCGGACGAGCACCTGCGCGCGGTGGGCAACATGCACACGCCCGGGCACTCGGTGCGGGACATCTTCACGGTGACGCCGGCGCGGACGGACGAGGACTGGGCGGCGATCGCCGAGCGGCTGCGCGCGGTACCGGGCGCGCTCGCGGGCTACCGCGAATCGCTGGAACTCGGCCTGGAACGCAAGCTGTTCGCGGCCCCGCGGCCGACCGCGACCTTCATCGAGCAGGTCAGCGAGTGGACGGACACGGACGGCAAGGGCCGCGGCTGGTTCGAGGACTTCGCCGCCGCGGGTCCGCAGGCGCTGCGCGCGGAGCTGGACGAGGCGGCCCGTGCGGCGACCGGCGCCCTGGTGGAGCTGCGGAACTGGCTGCGGGACGTGTACGCGCCGGCCGTCGAGGGCGCCCCGAACGTCGTGGGCCGTGAGCGGTACGCGCGCTGGTCCCGCTACTTCAACGGCACCGACCTGGACCTGGACGAGGCGTACGCGTACGGCTGGTCGGAGTTCCACCGGCTGCTCGGCGAGATGCGGCAGGAGGCGGAGAAGATCCTGCCCGGGGCCGAGACGCCTTGGGTGGCGCTGGCGCACCTCGACGAGCACGGCCGGCACATCGAGGGCGTCGAGGAGGTCCGCGCCTGGCTGCAGGGTCTGATGGACAAGGCCATCGAGGACCTGGACGGCACGCACTTCGAACTCGCCGAGCGGGTGCGGAAGGTGGAGTCCTGCATCGCCCCGCCCGGCGGCGCCGCGGCCCCCTACTACACGGCGCCGTCGGAGGACTTCTCCCGGCCGGGCCGCACCTGGCTGCCCACCATGGGGCAGACCCGCTTCCCGGTCTACGACCTCGTCTCGACCTGGTACCACGAGGGTGTGCCCGGCCATCATCTGCAGCTCGCGCAGTGGGCGCACGTGGCCGAGAACCTCTCCCGCTACCAGGCGACGGTCGGCGGGGTCAGCGCCAACGCGGAGGGCTGGGCGCTGTACGCGGAGCGGCTGATGGACGAGCTGGGCTACCTCACCGACCCGGAGCAGCGGCTCGGCTACCTGGACGCGCAGATGATGCGGGCGGCCCGGGTGATCGTGGACATCGGCATGCACCTGGAGCTGGAGATCCCGGCGGACTCGCCGTTCCACCCGGGTGAGCGCTGGACCCCGGAGCTGGCCCAGGAGTTCTTCGGTGCGCACAGCAGCCGGCCCGCGGACTTCGTGGAGAGCGAGCTGACCCGGTACCTGACCATTCCGGGCCAGGCGATCGGCTACAAGCTCGGTGAGCGGGCCTGGCTGCTGGGCCGGGAGAAGGCGCGCGAGCGGCACGGCGACGCGTTCGACCTGAAGGCCTGGCACATGGCGGCGCTGTCGCAGGGTTCGCTGGGTCTGGACGACCTGGTGGACGAGCTGTCCCAGCTCTGACCGCGGGGCGCGGCCGGGATCGCCCGGACCGCGCCCGGCTCGGCCGTCCGGCCGTCCCCCGGTGGCGGGGGCGGCGGGGCGGCCGCTAGCTGGTGCCCGGGGGCCGATGCGGAGGAGGCGGGCCGGGCATGCAGGAGTCGGGGCCGGGGCAGCGGGCGCTGGAGACACCGCGGGCCGCCGGGTGGGCCGGAGTCGCCTTCGCACTGCTGCTGGCGGCGGCGATCGTCCTGATCAGGCTCGGGGTCCCGGAGGGGGCCGAAGCGGCGACCGTTCAGGGTTCCATGAACTCGGGGCGGCGACGGGCGGTGCAGACGGCCGTGGAGCTGGTGCCGTTCGCGGGCATCTGCTTCCTGTGGTTCGTGGGCGCCGTACGGGCGCACATCGGGGAGGTCGAGGACAGGTTCCTCGCCACCGTCCTGCTCGGCAGCGGCCTGGTCTTCACGGCCACCATGTTCGGCGGCGCCGCCGCGGCGGGTGCCGTGCTCTCCGTCCAGCATCCCCCCGGCGGCACACCGGGGCCGGCCTACTGGGACTTCGGCCGTCATCTCGCGTACACGCTGCTCACGACGTACGCGATGCGGATGGCGGCCGTCTTCGTGTGCTCCATGTCGGTGATCGGCCACCGCCTGGGCGTCCTGCCGCGCTGGCTGACGGTCCTGGGCTTCCTCTGTTCCCTGACGCTGCTCGTCGTCGCGTCGAACGTGCCCTGGGCCGAACTGGTCTTCCCGGCGTGGTCGCTGCTGCTCAGTGTGTACATCCTCGTGGCGAGCGGCAGGAACCGGCCCCGGGCCGCCGCTGCCGCATGATCTCCGCCCGGCGCGGCGGCTCACTCGATCGGCGTGCCCGGCGCGCGGCCACCCCGCCTTCCCTTCCATGCTGGCGTGCGGGGGACGACCGCCGTCCGGAGCCGGACCGCGCGAGCCGCGCGGTGCGCACCGGACCCTGGCCATCGAAAGGGCGGAGCGTCGATGAGACTCGTCGTCGATCTCAACAAGTGTCAGGGATACGCGCAGTGCGCGTTCCTCGCGCCCGACGTCTTCGCCATGCACGGCGAGGAGTCGCTGATCTACAACCCGCGCCCGGACGAGGAGCAGCGGGAGCGGCTGGCACGGGCCGTCGCCGCCTGCCCGGTGCAGGCGATCACGGCGGACGGGCTGGACGGTACGGGCGGCCTCCCGCGGGAAGGTGAGGCCTCCGATGGCCGCTGACTACGTGGAGTGGCTCAGGCGCGAGGGCCGGATCGTGATCGTGGGCGCCTCGCTGGCGGGCCTGAGCGCCGCCGAGACCCTGCGCGCCGAGGGCTTCGCCGGCGAGCTGACCCTGATCGGTGACGAGCCGTACGAGCCGTACGACCGGCCGCCGCTGTCCAAGTCCGTGCTGCTCGGTCTGGCGTCCCCGCACCACACCGAGCTGCCCCACCGCCGGGAGATCGACGCCAAGTGGCGGCTCGGGATCGCGGCGACCGGCCTGGACCTGTCGGCCAAGCGGGTGCGGCTGGCCGACGGGGACGAGGTGGCGTACGACCGGCTGCTCATCGCGACCGGTGTGCGCGCCCGGCCCTGGCCGAAGGAGGACGAGGCCCGGCTGGACGGCGTCATGCTGCTGCGCACGCGGGACGACGCGGCCCGGCTGCTCCAGCGGCTCAAGGCGAAGCCCCGCCGGGTGTTCGTGATCGGCGCCGGGTTCGCCGGGTCGGAGGTGGCCTCGGCGTGCCGGGAGATGGACATCCCGGTCACCGTGGCGGAGCGCGCGGGCGGGCCTCTGGTGGGCGCGCTCGGCGGGGTGATCGGCGCGGTCGCGGCCGATCTGCAGACCGAGAACGGCGTCGACCTGCGCACCCATGTCACGGTGACCTCGCTGGAGGGCGACTCGGTGGGCAGGGTGCGGGCCGTGCACCTGTCCGACGAGAGTGTCGTCGAGGCGGACGTGGTCGTGGTCTCGCTGGGCTCGCAGCGGAACACGGAGTGGCTGGAGGGGTCGGGGCTCGGCGCCGGGCCCCGGGGCATCGCCTGCGACGCGGGCTGCCGTGCCTTCGACTTCCGGGGCATCGTCACCGACGACGTGTTCGTGGCGGGTGACGTGGCCCGCTCGCCGCACGCGGTGTTCGGCTACCAGTTCCTGTCCCTGGAGCACTGGGGCAACGCCGTCGCCCAGGCGGAGACGGCGGCGCACAACATGATCTGCCACGGCGCCGACCGACGCCCGCACCTGTGGATGCCCGCCTTCTGGTCGTCGATGTTCCGCGTGAACATCAAGTCGGTCGGCGTGCCGCCCATGGGCGACGAGCTCATGATCACGCAGGGCTCGCTGACCGAGCGCCGCTTCGTCGGCGTCTACGGCTACAAGGGCCGGGTCGTCGCCGCCGTGAGCTTCGACAACACGCGGTGGCTGGAGTTCTACGCGCGGCAGATCGAACAGGGCGCGCCGTTCCCGGTGGACTTCCCGACGATGGACCGGCGTCCCGAGGGGCGCCAGGCGGTGTCGGCGGACTTCCCCGACCCGTCGCTGCCGACGCACGGCCCGACGGTGACGCTCACCGGCTACTCGCCCTCCGACCAGCAGCTGGTCTTCCACCCCGCCCGGCACTGACCGGCGCCCTGCCCCGACGCTCCGAGGACGTGCCATGACGCAAGCCCCGCTGTTCCAACAGATCACCGACTTCGCCAACCGCGCCAACCCGTACCCGCTGTACGAGGAGCTGCGCAAGAACCCGGTCCTGCACGAGGAGGAGGGCGGCCCCTACGTCTTCAGCTCGTACTTCGACATCAAGGCCCTGCTGCACGACCCGCGGGTCAGCTCCGACGCCTCGAACCTCGCCGCCGCCGCGGCCGACGAGCTGGACCAGTCGGAGGAGACGGGCGGTCTGCCGCCGTCCTTCCTGCGGCTCGACCCGCCGGAGCACGACCGGCTCCGCCGCATCGCCAACAGCGCCTTCGGGCCGCCGCACCGGCCGCACCGGGTCGAGAGCATGCGCGGTGACATGGCGGCGATCGTCAAGGAGCTGATCGACGGCTTCGGGGACGCGCGGCAGATCGACCTGGTCGACCAGTTCGCCTATCCCTTCCCGGTGACCGTGATCTGCCGGCTGCTCGGGGTGCCCCGGGAGGACGAGCCCCGCTTCCGTGCCTGGGTCGATCCCCTGGTCGCCACCCTCGACCCGGAGACGCGCGAGAGCGCGGACCCCGAGTTCGTGAAGACGGCGCAGGACGCGCGGATGCAGCTCGGGATGTACCTGGCGGGACTGGTCGAGCAGCGCACCAAGGAACCGCAGGACGACCTGCTGTCCGACCTGGTCGACAGCCACGGCCCCGACGGTGCCATGACGATGATGGAGGTGCTCAGCACCGCCGTGCTGCTGCTGATCGCCGGTCACGAGACGACGGTCAACCTGATCACGAACGGCATGCTGACCCTGCTGCGCCACCCGGACATCCTGCGGCGGCTGCGGCAGGACCCGGGCCTGTCGGTGAAGATCGTGGAGGAACTGCTGCGCTACGAGCCGCCGGTGCAGATCGTGCCGCAGCGCACCACCATCACCGACATCGAGGTGCGCGGCGTCACCATTCCCAAGGGTGCCCGCCTCTGGCTGGTCCTGGCCGCGGGCAACCGCGACCCCGAGCGGTTCAAGGACCCCGAGCGCTTCGACCCCGACCGCGAGGACATCCAGCACCTCGGCTTCGGCAGCGGCATCCACAGCTGCTTCGGCGCGCCCCTGGCCCGGCTGGAGGCCCAGATCGCCCTGTCCGAACTGGCCCGGCGGCTGGAGGCCCCCCGGCTGGTCGAGGACCCGCCGCCCTACCGGCAGAACGCGGTGCTGCGCGGCCCGCGCCATCTGAACATCGCCTTCGAGGGCCTGAACCCGTGAGGGGTCAGGGGGCGATCCTCCTGAGCTGCACCAGCCCCACCCAGGTCTCCGGGCCCGGCTGGGCGTAGGCGGCGCGGACCGCGTAGGAGCCGGCCGCGAGCGGGACGCGCAGGTGTTCCGTGCGGTCGGCGTCGCCGCCCGGCCAGGCCGAGTCGAACAGCAGCACCGGGCCGGGCACGTCCCAGCGGACCTCCGGTTCCCAGGCGGCCGTCGCGAGCGCGGCGGGCACCCCGGCGAGCAGTTCGTCCTCGGAGCCGGCGGCGGACCAGCGCACGAAGGTGCCGTGCTCGGGCAGGTAGGAGGTGGCGGCCGGCTCGTCGCCCAGGACGAGGGCCGCGCTGTCGCCGACCGGGAGCAGTCCGGCGTATCCGGCGACCTCGCAGGCGCGGTCGTAGTCCGTGTCGAGTTCCTCGCTGTCGGCGCCCGCCCAGAACGGCAGAACCACCTCCGGAACGGCTATCAGCGGGCCGCCACCCGACTCCACCCACTCCAGCACGCCTGGGTCCGCATATCGAGCCATGGGCCCAGAACCTACACGGCCAGCCGTCAGCAGCCGCACTCGCCTGCCACGGGGGCCGTCAGCGCGTCGGGCTCGCGTCTCTCCGGGCCCTGCCAGGTCTCGTAGGCGAAGCCCTCGCGCGCCCAGTACTCGAAGCCGCCGAGCATCTCCTTGACGCGGAAGCCGAGTTCGGCGAGGGCAAGGGCGGCGCGGGTGGCGCCGTTGCAGCCGGGGCCCCAGCAGTAGGTCACCACCGGCACGTTCCTGTCGAGGAGTTGGGGGGCCTGTTCGGGGATGAGCGCGGTGGGCAGGTGGATCGCGCCGGGGATGTGGCCCTGGTCCCAGGACTCGGTGGAGCGGGAGTCCACGACGACGAAGCCGGGGTCGGCGCCGGCCGCGAGCGCTGCGGCCACGTCGGAGACGTCGGCGTGGAAGGCAAGGCTCGCCCGGAAGTGGGCGGCGGCCTCGGCGGGAGCCGCGGGAGCGACGCGCAGAACGGGGTGCGCGGCGCCGGTGGAGTTCGCGGGGTTCATGGTGATCATGGCTGAAATTCTCTGGCTCCCGGCCCGCCCGCTGAAGGGACGATCCACGGCTCCGCCCTTGTCCGGCCGGGGATTACCCTGCTATCCATCCGGGATGACCGTGTATTCCCCGGACGCCACCGACTGGCGCATCCTCGAGGTCCTGCAGCGCGACGGACGGGCCAGCTACGCCGAGCTGGCCCGCGCGGTGTCCATGTCGCCGAGCGCCGTCACCGAACGCGTCCGCCGGCTGGAGGAGGCGGGCGTGATCCAGGGGTACGCGGCGGTCGTCGACCCCGAGCGCCTCGGCCTGCCGATCCTGGCGTTCGTACGGCTCAGGTACCCGAACGGCAACTACAGGCCGTTCCACGACCTGGTGGCCGCGACGCCCGAGATCCTGGAGGCGCACCACGTGACGGGCGACGACTGCTTCGTCATCAAGGTCACCGCCCGCTCCATGTCCCACCTGGAGCAGGTCTCGGGAAAGATAGGCGCACTCGGCTCGGTGACGACCAGCGTCGTGTACTCCTCCCCCCTCCCCCGCCGCCCCCTGACCCACTGACCCTCAACCGTCGCCCCGCTGCCGCAGCGTCGAGCCCGATCTGGTTTTGAGGATCTCCAGTTGGGCGTGGATGCGGCGGCGCAGGTCGGCTACGTGGCTGACGATGCCCACGCTGCGGTCGCGTTCGCGTAGGGAGTCGAGGACGTCCAGGACCTCGTCGAGGGTTTGGTCGTCGAGGCTGCCGAAGCCCTCGTCGATGAAGAGGGTGTCCAGGCGGACGCCGCCCGTCTCGTCGGTGACGACGTCGGCGAGGCCGAGGGCGAGGGCGAGGGACGCGAAGAAGGTCTCGCCGCCGGACAGGGTGGCGGTGTCCCGTTCGCGGCCGGTCCAGGCGTCGACGACGTGCAGTCCGAGCCCGCTGCGGCCGCGCCCTGTGCGGCCGTCGGAGTGGACGAGGGTGTAGCGGCCCGAGGACATGCGCTGCAGGCGTGCCGTCGCGGCGGCGGCGACCTGTTCCAGGCGGGCCGCGAGCACGTACGACTCCAGGCGCATCCTGCGCTCGTTGTCGGCGGAGGTGCCCGCGGTGAGGGCGGCGAGCCGGGCGACCCGGTCGTACTCGTCGCGCAGCGGTGCGAGCCGCCGTACGGCGTCGGCCGCCCGTCCGGAGAGGCGGTCCAGCTCGGCGCAGCAGCGGGCGGCGGCGTCGCGCGCGGAGGCGGCCTCGCGCAGCCGGCGGTCCGCCGTGCCCGCCGCCCGCTCGGCGGTGGCCGGGTCGGCGGGCGGGCGCTGGGCGGCCGCCGCGGTGTCGGCCTCGGCGAGCACGGCGCGGACGGCGGCCTCCTCCGTCTGGAAGGCGTCCAGGCGGTGTTGCAGCTCGCGGTGGGCGGCGGGGTCGAGAAGGGCGGCGGCCGCGGCCGCGGGGGTCTCGAAACCGGCCCGGTAGGCCGCGTCGGCGAGCCGGGCGTCGGCGTCCTTCAGGCGCTGGGCGGTGTCCTCGGCGGCGCGCACGGCGTCGGCGGCGTCGGTGAGCAGCGCCGCCCGCCGCTCCAGCTGCGCCGCCCGCGCGGCCACGCTCCCCGCGGTGCCGCGCGCCTCCGCCAACTCCGTTTCCAGCAGGGCTTGTTCCCGCTCCAGGGTGTCGCGCCGGGTGAGCCGCGAGGCGGCCCGGACGGCGGCCTCCTGCCGGTCGGCGAGGCGCCGCTCGCGCTCCTGCTCGGCGCGCCGCAGCTCCTCGTGGGCGGCGTGCAGCGCGGAGGCCTCGCGGCGGGCGCGGGTGTACTCCAGCTCCAGCTCGTCCGCCTGCGCCTCGAGCCGGTCGGTGGGGAGGTCGCCGGCCTCGGCGGTGGCGGCGGCGAGGGCCTCGCGGACGACACCGAGGCGCCGTTCGTCCTCGGTGCGCAGCGCGTCGGCCTGCTGGGCGGCGGTGTGGGCCCGTTCCTCGGTGTCGCGGTCCACGTGTCCGTCGACCTTGCGCGCGGGCGCCGGGTGCTCGGTGGCGCCGCAGACCGCGCAGGGCTCCCCGGTGGTGAGGTGGGCGGCGAGTTCGGCGGCGATGCCGTTCAGGCGCTGTTCCTTGAGGTCGAGCCAGTGGGCGCGGGCGTCGAGGGCGCGCTGTCCGGAGTCGCGCACCCGCTGCTGGGCCTGCTCCAGGTCTGCGGCCAGCTGGTCCCGGGTGCGGGCGGCGGCGAGGCGCCCCCGCATGGGGTCGCGCCGGACGGCGAGCTGTTCGGCGCGGGTGGCGGCCTCCTGGGCGGAGTCGACGCGCGTCTGCAGCGCCGTGCGCGTGGTGTCCCAGTCTCCGAGCCAGGCGTCGGCCTCGCGGAGCACGTCCTCGTCGGCGCGCTCCTGCCGGTCGAGTCCGGCCCGCTCCTCGACCAGGCCGGCGAGCCGCCGCTCGGCGCGCCGGGCCGCGTCGAGGCCGCCCAGCTCCTCTGCGGCCCGGCGGGCGGCGGAGGCGAGTCCGGTGACGCCCGCGTCGGCGTGGGAGTCGGGCAGCATGCCCCGCGCGCGTGCCTCGGCGGCGGCGGCCCTCAGGTGCTCCTCCTCGGCGGCCTCCCGCAGCTCCAGCGCGGGCGCGACGGCCTCCGCCTTCCGGCCCCGCGCCATGCGTTCCTGTGCCGCCTGGTGGTCACCGGCCCGCTCCTGGAGGCGCTCGGCGCGCCGCCGCGCCTCACCGAACCTGCCCTGCAGCCGGGCGAGTTCGCGAGTCTCGTCCAGGGCGCGGCGGGCGCCGGCGTGGGCGGACTCGGCGGCGGCGAGCCGGCTGTGCGCGACGGCGAGGCGTTCGCGGGCGGTGCTCCGGGCGACGGCGGCGGCGCCGAGCACGGCCTCGGCCAGGCCCGGGTCACCGGGGGCCAGCTCGGGCAGCTCCATGGCGTCGCCGGACTCCTGCTGCATGCGGTGGGCGTCGGCGAGCAGTGCCGCGTCGCCCTCGCGTACGCGTGCCTCGGTGGCCCGGCGGCGTTCGGCGAGGCGCTTCTCGACGTCGGCGAAGCGCTGGGTGTCGAAGAGGCGGCCCAGCAGCCGGCCGCGGGCCTCGGCGTCGGCGCGCAGGAAGCGGGCGAAGTCGCCCTGGGGCAGCAGCACGACCTGGCAGAACTGCTCGCGGCTCATGCCGAGCAGCTGGGTGATCTCCTCGCCGATCTCCTGGTGGGAGCGGCTGAGGTCCTTCCAGGCGCCGGCCGCGCCGTCGTACTCGCGCAGCCAGGTCTGGGCCTTGTCGACCGTGGTGCCCTTGCCGCGCAGTTTGGCCCGCTCCCACGGCGGCTGCCGGGTGACCTCCAGCCGCCGTCCGGCGACGGCGAGTTCGAGGCGGACCTCGGTGCGGACGCCCGGCGCGGCGTGGTCGCTGCGCAGGGTCATGCCCTGGCCGCTCTGGCGGGCGCCGGGGACGGAGCCGTAGAGGGCGTAGCAGACGGCGTCCAGGACGGAGGTCTTGCCCGCGCCCGTGGGGCCGTGCAGCAGGAAGAGCCCGGCGGCGGACAGCGCGTCGAAGTCGACGGTCTGGGAGCCGCCGAAGGGCCCGAAGGCGGTGATGTCGAGCCGGTGCAGCCTCACCGCGCCACCTCCCGTACGGCCTCGCCCGCGCGCACGGCGTCGAAGGCCTCGCGCAGCACGGCCGCCTCCCGCTCGTCGGGCCCGGCGCCGCGCACATGGGCGACGAAGTCCTCGGCGATCTGCTGGTCGCCGCGGCCCGCGAGGCGGCGGGCGTAGGACACCTCGGGGTCGTCGGGGGCGCGCTCCGGGGCGAAGAGCAGGCTGAGGGTGTGCGGGAAGCGCTCGATGAGCCGGGCCATCGGGTCGGCCGGGCGGACCGGGTCGGTGAGGGTGGCCTCGACCCAGGCGTCCTCGTGCTCCGCGAGGTGCGGGTCGGCGAGGAGGTCCTCCAGGGTGCCCCGGAGGCGGGCCAGCGGGCGCGGCACCGGGCAGTCGACGCGCTCGGCGGTGACGGAGCCGTCGGCGGCGAGGTCGACCAGCCACATGCTCTTGCGGTGGCCGGCCTCGGAGAAGGAGTACGCGAGCGGGGAGCCGGAGTAGCGCACGCGCTCGGTGAGGGTCTGGCAGCCGTGCAGGTGGCCGAGCGCGGCGTAGTCGACGCCGTCGAAGACTCCGGCGGGCACGGCGGCGACTCCGCCGACGGTGATGTCCCGCTCGCTGTCGCTCACCTGCCCACCGGTGACGAAGGCGTGGGCGAGGACCACGGAGCGGGTGCCCGGCGCGCGTGTGGCGAGGTCGGCGCGGACGCGGTCCATCGCGGCGCCCAGCACGGCCTCGTGGCCGGCCCTGTCCACCGCGAACTCGTCCTTCACCAGGGCCGGTTCGAGGTACGGCAGCCCGTAGAAGGCGACGTCGCCGTGGGCGTCCGGCAGGACCACCGGGGTGCCGACGGCGGACGGCTCGGTGCGCAGGTGGATGCCCGCGCGGTCGATGAGTCCGGCGCCGACTCCGAGGCGGCGGGCCGAGTCGTGGTTGCCCGAGATCATGACCGTGGGCACACCGAGGTCCGCGAGGCGGTGCAGGGCGTCGTCGAACAGCTCGACCGCGGCGAGCGGGGGCACCGCGCGGTCGTACACGTCCCCCGACACGACGACCGCGTCCACCGCGCGCTCGCGCACGGTGGTGACGAGGTGGCCGATGAACCCGGCCTGGGCCCCGAGCATGTTCACCCGGTGGAAGGCCCGGCCGAGGTGCCAGTCGGACGTGTGCAGCAGTCTCATGATCCCCGAGACTAACGGCCGGGTCTGACATCACGGGCGGTTACTCCCGTATCAGCCCGTCATGACCGGCCCCCCGGCTGGCCGTTATGCCTGATTCCTTTTAATTGTCGGGAATCTCCTCAGGGTTGTGTCAGACATCTCCGTAGGCTTCGCCGCCCAGCTCGAAGCCCGCCGTGCCCGCCGTCACATCGGCGAGCCAGCCGCGGAAGGCGTCCACGTCGGCGTCCGGCAGGCCGATCTCGATGGTGACGGCCTCGCCGTAGCGGACGTCCCGTACTTCGCGGCCGGTGGCGCGCAGATCGTTCTGGACCTTGCCCGCGCGCTGGTGGTCGACGGTCACGGTGGCCAGCCGGAAGCGGCGCCGGGTGATCGTGCCGAGCACGTCCAGGGCCTCGCCCACGGCGCCGCCGTAGGCGCGGATCAGTCCGCCGGCGCCGAGCTTGACGCCGCCGTAGTAGCGGGTGACTACGGCGACGGCGTAGCGCATGTCGCGGCGCAGCAGCATCTGCAGCATGGGGACGCCGGCCGTACCGCCCGGTTCACCGTCGTCGCTGGCCTTCTGCACGGAGGCGTCGGCGCCGATGACGTACGCCCAGCAGTTGTGGCTGGCGTCGGCGTGCTCCTTGCGGACGGCGGCGACGAAGTCCTGCGCCTCCCGCTCGGTGGCGGCCGGGGCGAGGGCGCACAGGAAGCGGGAGCGGTTGATCTCGGTCTCGTGCACGCCCGTGCGGGCGACCGTGCGGTACTCGTCCTGCATCCCGCCAGCCTATGCGGAGTGCGGAGCGGCGCTGACCAGGGCCGCTACGGCTTCCTGCCGCGCGGCACGGTGAACCAGGTCAGCAGGGCGGCACCCGGGGCGAGGGCCGGCCAGCCGGTGCCGTACCAGGCGAGGAGGGCGACCGCGGACGTCGGGAACTTGGCCCGCACCCGGTCCAGCGTGTCGTCCAGACCGTCCCCGGCCAGTTCCAGGACCAGCTCCCCGAGTCCCGGGTTGTGTCCGACCAGCAGCAGCGTCTCCACCTCGCGCGGCACCTCCCGCACGATCTCCAGCAGCTCCGGCACGTCCGCCGCGTACAACCGCGGGTCGTGTCGCACGGGCGGCGGGGTGCCCCATTCGGCGGAGGCGAGCTCCCAGGTGCGGCGGGCGCGTACGGCGGTGGAGCACAGGGCGAGGTCGGGCAGGCAGTCGGCCTCGGCGAGGGCGCGGCCCGCGGCCGGGGCGTCCCGCAGGCCGCGCGGCGCGAGCGGTCTGCGGTGGTCCTCGACGCCCTCGGGCCAGGCGGACTTGGCGTGCCGCAGCACCACCAGCCGGCGCAGCGGGCGCGCCCCCGCCCGCTGGGTCACGCGAGCGTCCCGAGGTCGCGGGCGAGGTCCAGGGCGAGCAGCCGGTCGGCGTAGGCGAACGTCTCGAACCGGGCGCCGTCGGGCAGGTCGGGGGCGCTCTCGACGTCCCCGAGCACGTCCAGTACCCCGGGCAGGTCGAGGTCGTCCTCCCAGGCGTCCCGCAGCCGCCCGCGCACCGCCTCGGGCACCGGCCGGGAGGGCTGCCGCGCCCACCCGGCGACCGCCCGCCGCCAGCGCTCCAGCCGCCGTCCGGCCTCGGCCAGCACCACGGGGTCCAGCCTCACGGCCTCCCCCCGCGGCACGGCGAGCAACGCCAGCCGCAGCGCGGCGGGGTCGCCGAGCAGCGCGCCCAGCGGAGGCCGGGAACCGGGGAGACCCGCCCGAGAACCGCCCCCCGCACCCACGGCCTCATCGACCACCGGACCGACACCCGACCCATCCCCCGAACCCGCCGCCACGCCGGGCCCTCTGGCCCCGGCGTCCCCCGGTCCCGCTCCACCGGCCCCATCGGCCACCCGCCCGGCACCCGGCTCACCACCCGAGCCCCTCGGCGCCTCCACACTCCGCGCCCTGTCCGCCGACCCACGACCCGGCCCCGCCGCCACGCCGGACCGACCGGCCTCGGCATCACCCGGCGCCACCCCACCGGCCCCATCGGCCACCCGCCCGGCACCCGGCTCACCGCCCGAGCCCCTCGGCGCCTCCGCACCGCGCGCCCCGTCCGCCGGGCGATCCGCCTCCGGACCGGCACCCTCCGTATGCACCGTCCGGTGTCCGGGCTCCTTCGCCGTGCCTCGGTGGTCCGAGGAGGCGGCGTTGCCGTCGTGGGGGGCCGCTTCGTGCCACGTGGCCGGGGCCACCGTTGCGAGGGGGCCCGCGCCCGGGGGGACGGTGGTCGCCTGGTCGACGACGTGGATGGCCTGGGACTCGCCGAGGCCGGAGGCGAGGTCGCGGCCGTCCTCGAAGGGGCGGATCGCGAGGGTCGTCGCGGCGGCCCGGAGTTCCGGCTGGTCGCAGGAGGCGGCGAGGGTCGTCCAGACCGGCGTGCCGCCCAGTTCCAGCGCGCGGACCAGCAGGTCGGCGGTGAGCAGCACGCGCAGCGCCGTGAGGTCGAGACCCGAGGCGTGGGCCTCGATGCGGGTCAGGCCGCGCCGGGCGGGCGCGGCGGCGACGGGCTCACCGGTTCGGGCGTCGAGGATGCGCAGCACGGGGCGAGCGTAGGCGGCCCGGCGGCCGTACGCAGGCACCTTGCGCCGATTCCGGTCACCGTGGCGGGGTAGGGGGGCCGGGAATCAGCACCAGCGGGGGTGCTGTTGCCCGGACGACACTCCCCCGCGCAGCCCGAGGAGGCGGCCGTGTACGGCGACGAAGCGACGATCCGCAGGATCCTGACCGAGCTGGGTGACACCTGGGCCGTGGTCGGCCTGTCCGCCAACCGGAGCCGGGCCGCCTACGGCGTGGCGCAGGTGCTCCAGCGGTACGGCAAGCGGATCGTACCGGTGCACCCCAAGGCCGAGACGGTGCACGGCGAGCGCGGCTACGCGACCCTCGCGGACATCCCCTTCGACGTCGACGTGGTGGACGTCTTCGTCAACAGCTCACTGGCGGGCGCGGTGGCCGACGAGGCCGTCGCGAGCGGCGCGAAGGCGGTCTGGTTCCAGCTCGGTGTCGTCGACGAGGACGCCCAGGGACGGGTCCGCGCGGCGGGTCTCGACATGGTCATGGACCGCTGCCCGGCGATCGAAATTCCCCTCTTGACCTAGTGTCACTCCTTCTTCATCACAATTCGCCGCTGAATATTGACATTCGGGTTGGGCATCTGACCTGTGCAAAACCTGTCCCCAAGACCTACAAGATCCTAGGTCAAGATTTGGTAAGCAGTCTTTTGCCGACACGGAAAGCGTTCCTAGCCTGTGGCCTCCTTCCCCGTTAAACCTGCGTTTACGATCTGAGAGGCCCCTTGACATGGCGAAAGTCGACCAGGCTGCACCGGTAGCCACAAGCGACACCGGTGGTGGCCTGCGCCGAGACGTCGGACTCATCGGTCTGATGTGGGCCTCGGTGGGCTCCATCATCGGCTCCGGCTGGCTCTTCGGGGCCGAGAAGGCGGTCGTCGCGGCCGGCCCCGCTGCGATCATCTCGTGGGTGATCGGCGCGGTGGCCATCGTGCTGCTCGCGCTCGTGCACGCCGAGCTCGGCGGCATGTTCCCCGTCGCCGGCGGCACCGCGCGCTACCCGCACTACGCCTTCGGCGGCCTGGCCGGCATGTCGTTCGGCTGGTTCTCGTGGCTGCAGGCCGCGACGGTGGCCCCGATCGAGGTCGAGGCCATGATCGGCTACGCCAAGCACTGGCACTTCGCCGACGGCCTGCAGAACACCAACGGCACGCTCACCACCAGCGGCATCGTCGTCGCGGTGGTCCTGATGGCCGTGTTCGTCGCGGTCAACTTCCTCGGCGTCCGCATCCTCGCGCACACCAACAGCGCCGCCACCTGGTGGAAGATCGCGGTCCCGCTCGCGGCGATCTTCATCATCGCGATCGGCAACTTCCACCCGGGCAACTTCACCTCCGAGGGCTTCGCGCCGTTCGGCGCCAAGGGTGTCCTCACCGCGATCAGCTCCAGCGGCATCATCTTCGCGCTGCTCGGCTTCGAGCAGGCGATCCAGCTGGCCGGCGAGAGCCGCAACCCCAAGCGTGACCTGCCGCGCGCCACGCTCGGCTCCGTCGCCATCGGCTCCGTGATCTACCTCCTGCTCCAGATCGTGTTCATCGGCGCCCTGCCGCACGCCTCCTTCGCGAAGGGCTGGGCGAACCTGGCCTACGCCGGCATCAGCGGCCCCTGGGCGGGTCTCGCCACGCTGTGCGGCCTGGGCTGGCTCGCCTGGGTGCTGTACGCCGACGCGATCATCTCCCCCGGTGGCACCGGCCTGATCTACACCACCGCCACCTCCCGCATCTCCTACGGTCTGGCCAAGAACGGCTACGCGCCGAAGGTGTTCGCCAAGACGGACTCGCGCGGTGTGCCGTGGTTCGGCCTCGCGATCTCCTTCGTGACCGGCATCGTCTGCTTCCTGCCCTTCCCGAGCTGGCAGACCCTGGTCAGCTTCATCACCTCGGCGAGCGTGCTGATGTACGCGGGCGCCCCGCTGGCCTACGGCGTGTTCGCGGACCGGCTGCCGAACCACGAGCGTCCGTACCGGCTGCCCTTCGGCAAGTTCATCTCCCCGCTGTCCTTCGTGGTCGCCAACCTGATCATCTTCTGGTCCGGCTGGGACACCCTGTGGCGCCTGGGCTGCGCGATCCTGATCGGCTACGTGCTGCTCGGCTCCTACGCCGCCTACGCGATCCGCAAGGGCCTGCCCAACGCGCCGCGACTGGACTTCAAGGCCGCGCAGTGGCTGCTCCCCTACCTGGTGGGCATCGGCGTGATCTCCTACCTGAGCACCTTCGGCGGTACCGGTGACCTGCCGCTGTGGTGGGACATGCTGGTCGTGGCCGTGTTCTCGCTCGGCATCTACTACTGGGCCAAGGCGACCGCCTCCAAGGCCGAGCAGATCGAGCGCGACATCGACGAGGTCGTCGTCACCGACGCCCCGGCGCACTGATCCGCTCCACCCCGTGGTGTCCCGTCAGCCGGTCTGCGGCTGACGGGACACCGTCATAATGCGGGGATGATCTCCCCTTCCCCCCACCCCGTCCCCGCGCCCGGGGAGCGCCGCACGGTCGTCGTCGTGGGCGCCGGTCCCGCCGGGCTCACCGTCGCCAACATCCTGCGGGCCGCCTCCGTCGACTGCGTGGTCCTGGAGACCGGGAGCAGGCGGTTCATCGAGACCCGGCAGAGAGCCGGCGTCATCGAGGACTGGGCGGTGCGCGAACTCGTCCGGCGCGGACTGGCCGGGCGGCTGCCGGCGCGCGCGGAGGCCCACACCGCGTGCGAGTTCCGCTTCGACGGCGAACGCCACCGCTTCTCCTACGGCGACCTGACCGGCAGCCGCCACCATGTCTACCCGCAGCCCCTGCTGGTCACGGATCTGGTGCGCGAGTACGCCGACGTGCGCGGCGGCGACATCCGCTTCGGCGTGCGCGACGTGCGGCTGCACGACCCGGACTCGGAGCGCCCGGCGGTGTCGTACCTCTGCCCGGACACGGGAGAGCGGCGGCTGGTGCGCTGCGACTACGTCGCGGGCTGCGACGGGGCGCGCGGGGTGACCCGGGACGCGCTGACGGCGCAGGGGGCGTGGATCGCGCGGCAGGACGACGGCATCGGCTGGCTGGCGCTGCTCGCCGAGACGCCGCCGTCGTCGGACTGCGTCCTGTTCGGTGTCCATCCGCGCGGCTTCGCCGGGCACATGGCCCGCAGCCCCGAGGTGACCCGCTTCTACCTCCAGTGCCCGCCCGGCGACGATCCGGGGAACTGGCCGCACGACCGGGTCTGGGCCGAACTGCGGGAACGTCTCGGCGCCGCCGGGGCACCGCCGCTCACCGAGGGGCGGCTGATCGAGAAGCGCGTGCTGGTCATGCACCACTACGTCGTCGAGCCCCTGGCGCGCGGGCGGCTGTTCCTGGCGGGCGACGCCGGCCACCTGGTCGCGCCGATCGCGGCCAAGGGCATGAACCTCGCCCTGCACGACGCCTTCCTGCTCGGTGACGCGCTAGCGGCGCGGGTGACGCGGGATGACGGCGGCGGCCTGGACGGCTACTCGCAGGCGGCCCTGCGCCGGGTGTGGGACTACCAGGAGTTCTCGCAGTGGCTGTCGGACATCTACCACGGCCTCGCGTCGGACGACGCCTTCCGCGCGGGCACCACCCGGGCGCGGCTGCGGCGGCTGTTCACCTCGCCGGCCGCCGCGGCGGCCTTCGCCGAGCAGTACCTGGGCACGGCCCCCGCCTACTGATCTCCCGTCGGCCGCTCGGCGAGGCGGTGGTCGGCCGTCTTCAGCGCCTCCTCGACGAGCCTGCGCAGATGCCCGTGCGGCAGTGAGTAGATCACCCGGCGGCCCTCCTTGCGGGTGTCGACCAGCCCGGCGAGCCGCAGCCGGGCCAGGTGCTGGCTGACGGCCGGGCGGGCGGCGCCGCATGCCCCGGTCAGCGTGGTGACGTCGGCCTCCCCCGCCGTCAGCGCGTGCAGCAGCGCGAGGCGGGTGCGGTCGCCGAGCAGCGACAGGAGTTCGGCGGCGAGCGCGAACTGCTCCTCGCCCGGGTTGCGCGGGTGCGCATGGTGCGCAGGTGACAGGTGCATGCGTGCGCTCATACGCACATAATGGGCCCGTGGACGCCAGGCGTCCACTCCCGCACGACGGAAGGGCAGACCCGTGAGCGAGCACCACGAGCACCGGCCGCACCGACACCCGCACGACCACGCTCCGGGCCGCGTGGGGCACCGGCTCGCGCATCTGCTCACCCCGCACTCCCACGAGACCGCAGACAAGCTCGACCCCGCGCTGGAGTCCTCGGCGCAGGGGATGCGCGCCCTGTGGGTGTCGCTGGCCGTGCTGGGCGCGACGGCCCTGACGCAGGCGGCCGTGGTGGCCGTCTCCGGGTCGGTCGCGCTGCTCGGCGACACGGTGCACAACGCCGCCGACGCCCTGACCGCCGTGCCCCTCGGCATCGCCTTCGTGTTGGGGCGGCGGGCGGCGACCCGGCGGTTCACCTACGGCTACGGGCGCGCCGAGGACCTCGCGGGGCTGGTGATCGTGCTGACGATCGCGGCCTCGGCGGCCTTCGCCGCGTGGGCGGCCGCCGGACGGCTGCTCGATCCGCGTCCGGTCGACCACGTGCCGGCGGTGGCCCTGGCCGCGCTGGTGGGCTTCGCCGGCAACGAGTGGGTGGCCCGGTACCGGATCCGGGTGGGCCGCCGGATCGGCTCGGCCGCGCTCGTCGCCGACGGGCTGCACGCCCGGACCGACGGTTTCACCTCGCTGGCCGTGCTGGTCGGCGCCGGCGGCTCGGCGCTCGGGTGGCGACCGGCCGACCCCGTCGTGGGGCTGGCGATCACGGCCGCGATCGCGCTGGTGCTGCGGGACGCGGCGCGGGAGGTGTTCCGCCGGATGCTGGACGCCGTCGACCCGGCGCTGGTCGACCGGGCCGAGCGGGCGGTGCGTACGGTGCCCGGGGTGCGCGAGGTGGGCGAGCTGCGGCTGCGCTGGATCGGGCACCGGCTGCGGGCCGAACTGGCGGTGGTGGTGGACGGCGAGGCGACGGTGCGGCAGGCGCACGCGATCGCCGTCGACACCGAGCACGCCCTGCTGCACGCCCTGCCGGGGCTGACGGCCGCCCTGGTGCACGCCGATCCGGCACCGGCGCCCGGCGAGACGGATCCCCACCTGGCGCTGGCCCATCACCTCACGGCGTGAGCGTCACGCCCAGCCCGTCCAGCACCACGGACCCCGGCAGCTCGGCGAAGACCTTGCCCGGCACCAGCAGCTTGCCGCGCCGGCGTCCGCTGCCGACCAGGACATAGGGGTGGTCGAGGACGGCCGGGTCCACCAGCAGGGGCCAGCCCTCGGGCAGTCCGATCGGAGTGATGCCGCCGTACTCCATGCCGGTCTCGCCGGTCGCGGTCTCCATCGAGGCGAAGGAGGCCTTGCGGACGCCGAGGTGGCGGCGGACGACGCCGTTGACGTCGACCCGGGTGGTGGAGAGCGCGAGGCACGCGGCGAGCGTGGTCTCGCCGCCCCGCCGGCCCGCGACGACCACGCAGTTCGCCGAGCACTCCAGCAGGTCGCGGCCGTAGTGCTCCACGAAGACGGCGGTGTCGGCCCAGCGCGGGTCGGTCTCGACGTAGAGGACGCGGTCGGTGGGGATCCCGCCCAGCCGGTGGCGTACGGCGTCGGCGACCGGAGCGCTCAGTTCGTCCAGGCAGTCCGGGACCGGGATGGCGGTGTCGAAGTCTCCGATGGGTGCGCGCATGCCCGCACGCTAACAAAGCGCGCTCGCCCACCGGGGCCCGCTCACTGCACGGGCGGTACGGAGACGGCCATCATCATCTCCATCGGGGCGTCGCCGAGATTGCGGTAGACGTGCGGGATGTTCGCCTCGAAGGAGGCGCTCGCGCCGGTCGGGACGAGGTGGTCCTCGCCGTCGACGGTGAGCGTCAGCTCGCCCGCCGTGACATGGACCAGCTCGACGGTGCCGGCCGGGTGCGGCTCCGACGGGCTCTGCTCGCCCGGCATCAGCCGCCAGTCCCAGATCTCCAGCGGGCCGGGGGCCTCCGTGCCGGCCAGCAGGCGGCTGTAGCTGCCGGCCTCGGTGTCCCACAGCCGCACCGCCCGCTCGGCGGGGACGACGCGTACCCGGGGGCCTCGCTCGTAGTCGAGCAGGGTGGTGACGCTGACCCCGAGCGCGTCACCGATCTTGACGACCGTGCCGATGCTCGGGTTGGTGCGGGCCTGCTCGATCTGGATGAGCATCCCGCGGCTGACGCCGGCCCGGGCGGCGAGCACGTCCAGGGTGAAGCCGCGCACCGAGCGCCAGTGCCTGACATTGCGCGCCAGGGACTGGGTCAGCAGTTCGAGGTCCGACACGTTCCGTCCAAAAGCCGAGATGGGACACTATTCTGAATGACACGGTCCAGTTCACTGGACTACGGTGAAGCACACCCGTTCGTGCAACAAACTGTACTGCGAGGCACCGTGACCGCCTTCTTCGCCCTGACCACCAGTCTCCTGTGGGGACTGGCCGACTTCGGCGGCGGGCTGCTGACACGGCGCACCCCGGCGCTGACGGTGGTGGTCGTCTCGCAGGCGATCGCGGCGGCCGTACTGGGCGCGATCGTCCTCGCCACGGGCGGCTGGAGCGAGGCCGGGCCCCGGCTGTGGTTCGCGTTCGCCGCGGGCCTCGCCGGACCGGTGGCGCTGCTCTCCTTCTACAAGGCCCTGGCGCTCGGCCCCATGGGGGTCGTCTCGCCGCTCGCCACGCTCAGCGTGGCCGTCCCGGTCTGCGTGGGCCTGGTCCTCGGCGAGCGCCCGGGACCGCTCCAGCTCGCCGGCATCGCGATCGCCGTCACCGGGGTGGTCCTCGCGGGCGGGCCCCAGCTGCGGGGCGCGCCCGTGCAGCGGCGCACGATCCTGCTGACGCTGGTCGCCGCACTCGGTTTCGGCACGGTGTTCGCCCTGATCGCCGAGGCCTCGACCGATGTCACCGGGCTGTTCCTGGCGCTGTTCGTGCAGCGCCTGACGAGCGTGGCGGTGGGCGGGGCGGCGCTCGCCGTCTCGGTCCGGCGCGGCGGCACCGCCGCGCCGGAGCGCGGTTTCCCGTACGCCTCGCTGCCCGCGCTGGCCTTCGTCGGCCTCGCCGACGTGGCGGCCAACGGTACGTACGCGGTCGCCGCCCAGCACGGCCCGGTCACCGTCGCGGCCGTATTGGCCTCGCTGTACCCGGTGGTGACCGCGCTGGCCGCCCGGGGCTTCCTCAGCGAGCGGCTGCGCGCGATCCAGGCGGCGGGCGCCGGGCTCGCCCTGCTGGGCACGCTGCTGCTGGCGACCGGCTGACCCCTGCCCGGACCCGGACTCAGCCCTCGGGCTCCAGCGCGGCCAGCCGGGCCACCGTCTCCTCGTCCAGGTCCGCCAGCGCCCGCAACTGCTCCGGTGTCGTCCCGTCCGGTATCGGCACCGGCGCGGGGGTCCTGAGCGGCGGCTGCCAGCCCTCGTCGGGGGTCCAGCGCCGTACGACCCGGGCGGGCGCCCCGGCCACCACGGCGTGGTCGGGGACCGTGCCCCGCACCACCGCACCGGCCGCCACCACGACGTTCCGGCCGATCCGCGCGCCCGGCAGGATCACCGCGCCGGTGCCGATCCAGCAGCCCGGGCCGATCTCCACCGGCTCCATCCGGGGCCACTGCCTGCCGATGGGCTCGTGCGGGTCGTCGTAGGAGTGGTTGGTGGAGGTGACGTAGACGTACGGCCCGAAGTAGCAGTCCCTGCCGATGGTCACCGTCGTGTCCGCGATGACATGGCTGCCGCGGCCGAGGACGACCCCGTCGCCGATGCGCAGGATCGGGTCCGGGCCGAGGTCCAGGTCGGGCATCAGACCGGCGGTCAGGGTGACCTGCTCGCCGATGATGCAGCAGGAGCCGAGCCGGATCCAGGGCTCGCCGAAGACCGTGCCGAGCGGGAAGGCGAGCCGGGTGGCCTCGCCGATCGAGCCGAAGCGGAAACGGCCGGGGTTCTCGGCCGTCACGGAACCCGCGCGCTGCGCCCAGGCCCAGCCCGTGTGGACGGCGCGCTGCGCCAGGCGGCGTCGCCAGGACGAGAACGTGTTCTTGGGCTTCGGCACGGGCTCACGTTACTCACCGGTCGGCGCCGGCAAGAGGCCGGGCCGCTGTGATCTTCGCCCCAGGGCGTGTCGTACCGTGCGGGGAACTACGCACGCGAGGAGACGGTGATGACGCAGCAGGCGCTGATCATGGGTATCGGCGGCAGGGAGCCCCAGGTCGATCCGGAGGCGTTCGTGGCGCCCACGGCCTCGGTGATCGGCGACGTCACGCTGCGTGCGGGGGCCAGTGTCTGGTACGGGGCGGTCGTGCGCGGTGACGTCGAGCGGATCACCGTCGGTGCGGACGCGAACGTGCAGGACAACGTCACGCTGCACGCGGATCCCGGGTTCCCCGTGACGATCGGTGAGCGGGTGTCGATCGGGCACAACGCGGTGGTGCACGGGGCGACGGTGGAGGACGACTGCCTGGTCGGGATGGGGGCCACCGTGCTGAACGGTGCCGTGATCGGGGCCGGTTCCCTGGTCGCCGCTCAGGCCCTGGTGCCGCAGGGGATGGTGGTGCCGCCGGGGTCCCTCGTGGCGGGGGTTCCGGCGAAGGTGCGCAGGGAGCTGTCGGAGGAGGAGCGGCAGGGGGTCACCCTCAACGGCACGTTGTACGCGGAGCTGGCGAAGACCCACCGGGATCTGCACCGGTAGGGGCGCTGCGCGGGTCCCCGCGCCCTCGGGCGGCTCAGTCGCCCGCGCCCACCGGCTCCGCTTCCGGCCGGCTCTCCTGGGCCTTCTTCGCCTTGCGCTTCACGACCAGCATCGAGGCGACGCCGATCAGGACCGCCGCCGCGAGGCCCACGTACGAGAACTTCTTCAGCCAGCCCTCGGCCACGACACCGACGTAGTAGACGACGGCCGTCGTGCCGCCCGCCCAGCAGATGCCGCCGAGCACGTTGGCGATCAGGAACTTCCAGTACGGCATCCGCAGGACACCCGCGAGGGGGCCGGCGAAGATCCGCAGGAGGGCGATGAAACGGCCGAAGAAGACGGCCCACATGCCCCACTTCTGGAAGGACCGCTCGGCGGTGGCCACATGGCCCTCGCTGAAGTGCTTCGGGAACTTCGCGCCCGCCCAGGCCAGCAGCGGGCGCCCGCCCTTGCGGCCGATCGCGTAGCCGATGGAGTCGCCGATCACCGCCCCGGCCGTCGCGCAGGCGCCGAGGACGAACGGGTTGATGTCCGAGTGCTGGGAGGACATGAGCGCCGCCGAGACCAGGACGATCTCGCCCGGCAGCGGGATGCCCAGGCTCTCCACACCGATCACCAGGGCGACCGCGGCGTAGACGGCGACCGCGGGCACCGAGTCGAGCCATTCCTGGACGTGCACCGCCGGTTCCTCCCCTGTCGTCTGTCCCTGACCGGGCGCCGCATGCGAAGCGCGTCCCAAGGGAAGGCTACCTGGTCGGCGGTGAACGGCGGCTTGCGCGCACCTGCCCGGCGGCACCGTCCCGCCCTCGGCCATTGGGTTTTCGGACACCCCGGTGTCACACGGGAGGGGAAGGCTCCCCGCGGTTTCGCCCGCCCCGCCTCCCCCAGGTCCCCGCCGCGGGACCCGCTGCGGAAGGACGACGTCCCCGTGTCCTCACTCACCCCGTCCCCGTCGCTCTCCCCCTCCGGCTCCCTCGCCGCTCCCCCCTGCCCCGGTGCCCCGCCCGCGGCCCCGGCCCGGCCCGCGCCGCTGATGTCCGCCCGGCCCGTGCGGCTGTTCCTCTGCCTGGCCCCGCTGCTGCTCGCCGGCGGCTGGGCCGCCGCCAACCGGCCCGTCCTGTACGCGGGTGTACGGCGGCTGGTCTCGGCCGACCCGGGCTGGCTGCTCGCCGGGGCCGGATGCACCTGTCTGAGCTGGGTGGCGGCCTCCTGCGTCCGGCAGGGCGCCCTGCCGGACCGGCTGCCCCCGGGGCTGCTGCTGGCGTCGCAGTTCGCCGCCGGTGCCGCGAACCACGCACTGCCCGGCGGGCTCGGCGCCCATGCCGTCACCGTGCGCTTCCTGAGGGCGCGCGGGGTGCCGCTGGACCGGGCGACCGCGTCGATCGGCCTGTACTCGCTGGCGAAGTCGTCCGCGAAGACGGTGGTGCTGCTCGTGTTCCTGGCGGCCTCCCCGGCGTGGCGGCGCCTCGGCGATCTGGTCCCGGACGAGCGGCTGCTGGTGCCGGTGGCCGCGGGCGCGGGCGGGGTGGTCGCGGGGGCGGGGGTGCTGGTGACCTTCGTACGGCCGGTGCGGCGGCCGGTGACCGGCTTGGTGCGCACCGCCCTCGGCGACGCGCGGGAGGTGCACACGCGGCCCGGCCGGGTGCTCGCGCTGTGGGGCGGGGCCGTCGCGATGCCGCTGGTGCAGGCGGGCACCCTGGTCTGCGTCGGGGCCTCGCTGGGGCTCGGGCTGCCCTGGGAGCAGGTCGTGCTCGCCTATCTGGCGGCGGGCACGGCCGTGGGCGCCGTGCCCGCGCCCGGCGGGCTCGCGGTGGACGCGGCGCTGGTGTGGACGCTGGCCGCCTTCGGCTCGCAGCCGGCGGTGGCGACCGCGACCGTGATCGGCTACCGGCTGCTGACCGACTGGCTGCCGCTGCTGCCGGGCGCCCTGGTGCTGTCGGCGCTGATCCGGGCCAAGGTGCTGTGAGCGCCGGTCAGGTGCGGCGGGCGACCAGCCGGTAGGCGTTGCACAGGCCGAGGCGGTGGGCGAGCGCCCGCGGGGCCAGGCGGTCGAGCAGGGTGGCCGTGAGGAGCACGGGCACCCCGGCGAGGAGGAGCGCGGTGCGCAGGCTCCGCCGGAGCGCGCCGGGCGGCTCGGGGAGCCAGGGGGCGTCCTCGGGCGGGGCGATGTGGTCCAGGGCCAGCCAGACGGCGGCGAGCAGGTCGACCGGATCGTGCGGTTCGGTGTGCTGCTCCGCGACCACCGTGAAGCCGAGAACGGTGAGCCGGCGGCGCAGGTTGGCGACCGGCATGAGGTGCAGATGCTGCGGCTGGAGCCAGGGCAGCCACCAGCGGCCGAGGAGACGGGCGTAGCGGCTGGCCGGGTCGGGCACCTCGATCAGCAGGTGGCCGCCGGGGCGTACGACCTCGTGGGCGGCGCGGAGTTCACGGTCGGGGTCGGTGCTGTGCTCCAAGTAGTGGAACATGCTCACCACGTCGTAGCGGGCGGTGAGTTCAGGGGCGAGGCTGGGGAAGGCGCCGCGGTGGGCGTGGTCCACGCGGCCCTCGCGGGCGGCGAGTTCGACGCCGTCGGTGAAGTCGAGTCCGTCGAAGGAGGTGCCGGGCAGCACGCCGCGGGCGGCCGCGCAGAAGTGGCCGTGGCCGGTGCCGACGTCCAGCCACGTCTTCGGGGCCGGATCGTGCGGCAGCATGGCCTCGGCGCGGCCCCGGTACATGGACGTACGGCGGCCGAAGGTGCCGCTCATCCGCTGCTCACCGAGGCCGTCGTAGAAGTCCCGGTAGTAGAACTCCAGCCCCTCCTCGGTCAGTTGGGGGTTCTGGAAGACGTGGCCGCAGTCGGTGCAGCGGTCCAGGGTGAAGCGGCCCGGCTTGTGCTGGAGCAGGTCGGTGGTGCTCAGGCGCCGGGTGAGCCGGTCCGAGCCGCACCAGGGGCAGGTGGTGCGCCGGGGGCCGAGGAAGCGGTCGGTGCCGGCGGCGAGGTCGGCCTGGTAGGCGGGGCGCAGGGCGCCGATACGGTCGGTCTGCTCTCTGTCGTCGCTCATCGGCTCTCCGCGTTCGGGGCGTTCGTCGGCTCTGCGCCGCTGCAGGGGTTGATCGGCCCGGCTGTGCCGCCGTGGTTCATCGGCGCTGCTCTGCCGCAGGGGTTCACCGGCTCGGCTCCGCCGCGGGGGGCAGGGGCGCGGGAGTTCATCGGCCGCTCCCCGCCGCCAGTCGTTCGAGGTGTGCCGCCGCGGCCGGGGCGCCGCCCGCCGTACGGAACGCGGTGCGGATCCGGGCGGCGGCGGCCCGGTGGGCGGGTTCGTGCAGGACGGTGTCGAGGGCCGCGCCCAGCCGGGCCGCGGTGACCCGGCCGAACCTGACCCGCAGGCCCGCTCCCGCGTCCACGACCTGGGCGGCCACCACCGGCTGGTCGTCCCGGATCGGGGCGACGACGAGCGGGACGCCGTGCCACAGCGCCTCGCACACGGTGTTGTGCCCGGCGTGGCAGATCACCGCGTCCATCCGTTCCAGCAGGGCGAGTTGGGGCACGGACGGCAGGATCAGCGCGTCCTTGTCGCCCGCGACGACGGGGAGCGCCCCGCCTGGGTCGGCGAGCACCGCCTGGACCCGGTCGGCGCGTTCCCGCAGGGCGGCGAGGCACTCGGCGAGGAAGCGGCCGCCGGCGTCGGCGTTGGCCGTGCCCAGGGTGACCAGGACCTTCGCCCGGCCGGGGTCGAGCCGGTCCCAGGGGAAGCGGGGCCCGTCGGGACGGCCCGCGAGGGAAGGGCCGACGTAGTGCACGTGCGGCGCCGACGGGGCCTGCGGGCCGACCAGTTCGGGCGTGCTGAAGACCAGCAGGAGATGCGGCGAGAAGCGCGGGTCGGCGGTGCCGGACGGGTCGCCGACGCGGGCGCGCAGTTCGGTCAGGCGCTGCCGCAGCCACTCGGCGACCTTGGGCAGGCCGTCGTAGGCGCCGCTGAACTCGGCCGAGGTGGTCGCGGAGGTGGCCCAGGGCAGGCCGAGGCGCTCGGCCACCAGGGCGCCGGCGAAGGCCTGCTGGTCGGCCACGACCACGTCCGGCCGGAACTCCGCGACGGCCGCGCGGACGCCCGGGGCCATCTCCTCGGCCAGGGGCAGGAGGTACCACTCCCACAGGAACCTCAGCGCCTCGGCGCCCCGCAGGTCCGGCGGCCGTACGGCGCCCTCGGCGCCCGGCACCGGGCCCGCGCAGGGGAACACCACGGCCTCGTCGCCGGCGAGCCGGCACACCAGCGCGGGGTCGGCGCAGGACCAGGCCACCCGGTGGCCGCGGGCGGCGAGCCGGGCGGCGACCCCGACGGCCGGGTTGATGTGCCCGGTCAGCGGCGGGACGACGAAGAGGAAGGCGCTCACCGGACGCCCGCCCCCGTCCGGATCAGGTCCAGGATGTGCCCGCCGACGGCGCCGGGCGCCTCCACCAGCACCGAGTGCTCGTGTCCCGGCAGCACGACCGGCCGGAAGTCCGCCAGCCGTGCCTGCTGCAGCGGCACCAGGTCCACCAGGTCGGAGTCACCGCCGTACACGCCGAGGACCGGGCAGCGTACGGCCCTGATCTGGTCCTCGGTGAGCACCCGGCTGGCGGGCACGTCCCGGCCGAGGGTGGTCTCGCGGGCGAGCCGGGCCGCGCCCTTGGCGAGGCGGGCGCTGTGGTGGCCGCGGTGGGCGGTGATCCAGGCGAGCGTCTCGGGCTCGTTGTGCGCGAGTTCGGTCACCACCCGGCGCAGGATGCGGCCCAGTTTGGCCGCCCAGGCGGGCGTCGCGGGCTCGGACTCGACGAGGGTGAGGGTGGCGGCACGCTCGGGGTGGCGCACCGCGTAGCCGAAGGCGATGGTGCCGCCGTAGGAGTTGCCGACCAGGTGCACGGGCCCGGTGACGCCCAGCCCGTCGAGGAGCGCCGTCAGGTCGTCGATGTTGTGGTCCAGGGTGTAGCCCTGCGCGGGGCGCTCGCTGCGGCCGTGCCCGCGCAGGTCGTACATGACCACGTCGAGGCCGGCCGCCGCGAAGGCGGGGGCGACGGTGAAGTAGTAGCTGGCCAGGCTGTCGGTGAGCAGTCCGTGCACCAGGACGACCGTGGCGTGCGGGGCGCGGCCGCCGGCGGGGCGCATGCGCTGGACGTGCAGCCGGACGCCACCGGTGTCGAGCATCGCCATGGCTCAGCCCGCCTGCGAGGTCTTCAGGCTCCACACCACGTACTCCACGAGGCGGCCGACGGTCAGCTCGATGATCTCGTCGAACTCCATCCCGGCCAGGAACTCGGCGAGGTTGACCCGGCCTCCGTAGCGTTCCTCCAGCAGGCCGGCCAGGGTGACGAGGTCGATGCTCTCCAGTTCGAGGTCGCGGTTGAAGCTGGTCGACATGCCGATCACCGCGTCGTCGTCGCCGTACTCGGCCAGCACCTCGCGGAGCATGCCGCTGATGTCGGTGAGCACGGTGTCGGCGGTGGGCTGCGCGGGGGCCGGCTGGGTCGGGTTCATCGGGCGTACTCCTCGGCTGCGTCTCGGGGTTGTCCGTCGTCGGCTCCCGGTCCCGTCGTCCAGGCCACCACGTAGGTGCGCCTGGGCAGGGCGGGGGGACTGGTCTCGGGCGCGCAGTGCACGGTGTAGGCGGGTTCCAGACGGCCGGAGACCAGCAGCCGGCTGCCGTCCGCGGCGGCCTCCAGCACGGCGAAGTCCCTCGGCCGGCCGCCGAATCCGACGCCCTCGGCCTTGGCGACCGCTTCCTTGGCCGCCCAGAAACGGGTGAACCACAGCGCCTGTGGGTCGGCGCCGTCCTCCACCCGGGCGCCGAGCAGCCGCAGTTCGGCCGGGCCGAGCGCGGTGGCGAGGGTCGCCGGGTCGCGCTCGGTGACCTCCTCGATGTCGATACCGGGTCCGGGACCCGGCCCGTGCGGCCGTACGATCGCCACGCCCGCCTCGGCCCGGTGGGCGAGCGAGACGTCCAGCGGGGGCAGGGCACGGCCGTGCACCCCGGTGACGTAGGGGCGGCCGAGTCCGTCGTTGTGGACCCGGATCTCCGCCGGGAAGACGGGGCCTTCGCCGTGCCGCCAGAGCCACTGCCGTACGGCGTCCTTGACGGCGATCCGGCCGAGCAGCCACTGCCGGCGGCCGCGCGGCGGGCGTTCGGCGTACTCGGCGCGCTCGGCACGGCCCAGCGAGTTGCGCATGATCAGCTCGCGGGAGGCGAGGTCGGGCCAGCGCTCGTGCAGCAGCGCCCAGCCGCCGGGGCGGGCCGTGGAGAGGGTGTGACGCTCGGGGAAGCGTTCGACGGGCCGGGTCGTCGGGTCGTTGTCGAAGCGGCGGTCCTGCCAGCCGTCGATGACGGCCCACACCCGGCCGCCGACGGTCAGTTCCGCGTCCGCCTCCAGCACGGTGTCCGTGAGGGAGGTGATCCGCACCAGGCAGTCGACCCGTGTGCCGGGCGCGGGGTGCGGGCCGTGGAACCTCGTCCGCCGCATCTGCACCGGGAAGACGACGGTGCGTTCGGTACGGGTCGCCATGATCCAGTAGCCGAGCAGCTGGCCCACGTTGTCCAGCAGGGCGCCCGGTGCGGCGGGCGCGGTGATCACGCCGCGGATGTGCCGCTCGCCGATCGCGGTGAGGTCGGTGAGGCCCTGGAACCCCGGGCCGTGGAACATCCAGCGGTCGCGGTAGAGCTGGGCCGCGGTGTGCTCGGGGACGCGCTCGGGCGCGTCCGGGCGCGGGCTCGGCGGAGGTGGTGCCGGGTGGTGCGGAGCGAGTTCGACCACCGCGCGGGCCGTCGGGCCGAAGGCGACGGTGACGCGGTCGGGATGATCCGGGTCCGGTACGACCGTGACCGGCACGTCGACGGCCGGTACGGCGGTCAGCCACCGGTGGAAACGGGCGCCGTGCACCCCGACCGCCCGCAGCCCGGGCGCGGCCGCCTCCGCCGCGTCCGTCATGTGCCGCACGATCGTGGTCGCCGGCACCACCGGCCAGCGGTCCTCGACCTCCGGCCAGCCGTCCCGCTGCGGGAAGAAGCAGTGATCCATGAGGTGGGGCATGGCTCGGGGGGAGATGTGGAGGGTGGTGGTCGTGGCGGGGGTGACGGTCGTGGCGGGGGTCGTGGGGTCGGGCGGGGTCGGGGTGGTCGGGCGCGTACCGGTGGCGGCGGTCGGGCGCGTCCCGGCGCCGCTGGGGGGAGGGAGCGTGGCGGGGGCGGGCGGGTTGCCCCCGGTGGGGCCGGTCGCGCGGGGCGTGGCGAGGTCCGTCGGGCGGGGCGCGGTCGCGGGCGGGAGGCGGCGGTGGCTCGCCGCGATCAGTTCGGCCGCCGTGTCCGCGGTGTCCCGCAGGAGGGCGGTCAGCTCGGCGGCGGCCGGGGAGCGGGTGGCGAGGTCGTCGAGGGTGGGCCGACCGGAGGGGGCGGGGCGACCGGAGGGGGCGGGGTGCGCGGCCGACGGTCCGCGCCGCAGTTCGGCGCGCAGTTCGTCGAGGACGGGTCCGTCCAGCGAGACCAGCGCGGCGCCCAGGTCCAGGGGGACGGGCGGGAACTCGGGGGCCGCCGGGACCGCGTGGGTCGCGGCTGCCGCGGGAGATGCCGGGAAGCCGGACGCTGTCGCCCGAGCCGACGCGGAGACCGGGGAGCGCGGTGATGCGGCGGGCGCCGTAAGGGACTTGGGCGTTGTCGCCCGAGCCGCTGGAGCCGTCGAGTCGGCCTCGGACGCCGGCCGACCCGGTGCCGTGCCCGGGACCGCCTCGAAGCCGGACCGCGTGCCGGACGGCGTCGCGGAGTCCGGGCGGGCCGGCGCGGTCGGCCGAGACGGCGGGGACGGCAGCGGTATCGCCGGGGCGACCGTCGCACCCGCCGTCCACAACGCCGTTGCCAAGCGCCGCAGTTGGGGCATGCCTCCATGGTGTGGCGAGGTGGCGGCGACGGAGAGGTGGTCGCGGTCGCCGAGGGTGTCGTCGATCAGGGAGGTGAGGCGGCCCGGGCCGGCCTGGACGAAGACGCGGTGGCCTTCGGCGTACAGCCCCTCGGTCAGCTCGCGGAAGCGGACCGGCTCCAGCAGGTGCCGCACGAACAGCTCGCGCACCCCGGACTCGGCCCGGGGGAACGGCGCCGCGGTCGTCCCCGACCAGACCGGCACGGTCGGCTGATGGAGCCGGAAGCGGTCCGCGGCCTCCTTGATGGGGGCCAGGTACGGTTCGAGCATCGGCGTGTGGAAGCCGGACCGGAACGGCAGCACCTGGCAGATCACACCCTGGGCGCGTAAGGACCGTACGAACTCCTCGACCGCCGTGCCGGGGCCGCAGACCATGGACTGGCGGGGCGCGTTGTCATGGGAGAGCACGATCCCGGAGTCCGCCCAGTCGGCGGCGAGCGCCGCCCGGACCTGGCCGGCGGAGGTGCCGAGGGCGGCGAAGGCGAGCCCGGGGACGGCCACCGTGTCGGGGTCGAACTCCGCCATGAAGGCGTCCACCTGGTCCGCCGAGTACAGCCCGGCCGCCGCCATGGCCGTCCACTCGCCGACGCTGTGCCCCGCGACCGCGTCCGGCACGATGCCCATCCGGCGCAGCGCGCGGTCCAGCAGCCGGCCCACGCCGACGACGTCGAGACCGTGCCGCCCGACGTCTGCGGCGCTGGTCCGCGTGCCGGTGCCGGAGAGCGGCGGCAGGCCGAAGTGGGCCGCCACGTCATCGGTGTGCGGCGGGGTGAAGTCGCCCTCCAGGCCGGGGAAGACGAACGCCAGCCTGCCCCCGGTCCGACCGAGCAGCGGGCCGGGCCGCCACCAGACGTCGCTGCGGCCCTGCCACGCGCGACCGCCCTTCCCGGCCACCCGGCGTGCCAGGGCGAGCCGTTTCGCGGTCGGCTCCACGATCCCGAGGCGTACCGGCCCCGCGTCGCCGTGCGCCCGCCCGGGATCGAGCCCGGCCGCGAGCACGGCCGGATCCTCGACCGCCAGCAACGCCGCCATCCGGTCCACGCTGTCGGCCGCGAGCAGAAGGATCCGCTCGGGTTCGCGGACGAGGAGAGGGCGCCGACGGGTCTCGGCGCCGGGGCCACACCCCGGGCCGGCGGCAGCGCGCGAGGCCGCCACGGACACGGGTACGGAGCCGACGACATGGGCCGCGAGGGGGGCCGGGCCCGGATCGAGGTCGAGCCCGCGCCCGGGATCGGCGGCACCGGCGGGTCCGGACGCGGCGACCGCGTGGGCACCCGGCGCCTCCTCCAGGACGACATGGGCGTTGATCCCGCCGAAGCCGAAGGCGTTCACGGCGGCGCGGCGGGCCGGCCGGTGGGGGGCGCGGGGCCAGGGGCGGGCCCGGTCCAGGGTGCGGAAGCGGGTGGCGGCGAGGCCCGGGTGGGGGTCGTCGCAGTGCAGGGTGGGCAGGAGCGTGGCGTGGTGCAGGGCGAGCGCCGTCTTGACCAGGCCGGCCACTCCGGCGGCCGGCATGGTGTGGCCGATCATCGACTTCACCGAGCCGAGGACCGGCCGTTCGCCGTCCCCGTCGGCCGTGCCGGGCCCGAACACTTCGGTGAGCGTGGTGAGTTCGGCCGCGTCACCGGCGGGCGTCGCGGTGCCGTGGGCCTCCAGCAGGCCGATGGAGTGCGGTGCGGCGGGGTCGAGTCCCGCGGCCCGCCAGGCCTGGCGCACGGCGCGCGCCTGGCCGCCGGGGTCGGGGTTGACGAGCCCCGCCGTACGGCCGTCGCTGGCCACGCCCGTGCCGCGGATCACGGCGTAGACGCGGTCGCCGTCGCGTTCGGCGTCCACGAGGCGTTTCAGTACGACGACTCCGGTTCCCTCGCCGATGAGGATGCCGTCGGCGTCCCGGTGGAAGGGCCGGATGCGCTGGCTCGGCGACAGGGCGCGCAGCTGGGAGAAGACGCTCCACAGGGTGATGTCGTGGCAGTGGTGCACTCCCCCGGCGAGCATCATGTCGCAGCGCCCGGAGGTGAGTTCGGTGACCGCCTGGTCGACGGCGACCAGGGAGGACGCGCAGGCCGCGTCGACGGTGTAGGCGGGGCCGCGCAGGTCCAGCCGGTTGGCGATGCGGGACGCGGCGAGGTTCGGGACCAGGCCGATCGCGGACTCGGGGCGGTCCGGGCCGAGCCGCTCGGTGAACGCGTCGCGGATCCGGTCGAGTTGGGAGGCCGCCAGGTCCGGCAGCAACTCGCCGAGCGTGCGCACGAGCTGGCCCGCCGTACGGACCCGCTGGTCGAGCCGGACCAGGCCGGGGGTGAGGTATCCGCCCCGGCCGAGGGCCACTCCGATCCGGTCCCGCGGCGGAAGCCGTTCGCTCCCGCCCGCGTCGGCGAGGGCGGCCGCGGCCACGTCGAGGGCGATCAGCTGGTCGGGCTCGGTGCCCGCCACGGAGGCGGGCATGATGCCGTAGCGGGTGACCTCGACCTCGGCCGGGCCGTCCACGAAGCCGCCGCGCCGGCAGTACACCTGGTCGGGGGCGGCGGGCCCGGTGGCCGCCCCGGGCCGGTAGTAGTCGGCGTCCCAGCGGTCCGCGGGCACGTCGCCGATCGCGTCGACGCCGTCCCGGAGGTTGTGCCAGTAGGCGTCGAGTCCGCGGGCGCCCGGCAGCAGCACCGCCATCCCGACGATGGCGACGGGCAGTTGTTCCGTCATGTCACCGGTCCGACGCGGTGTAGACGACGGCGCGGGCCGCCGGGTCGCCCCAGGCGAGTTCCCGGAGCAAAGCCGCGGTGCCCTCGTCCGGGTCGATCATCCCCACCCCGCGGCGGGCGTACTCGCGGCCGAGTTCCGCGCCGACCATGCCGGTGTGGAGGCCGGACGGCGCCCAGGGTCCCCAGTGCACGGTGAGGGCGCGGTGCCCGGTGCGGGCGGACCAGTCGGCGCCGAGCACGGCCAGCGCGTCGTTCGCGGCGGCGTAGTCGGCCTGGCCGCGGTTGCCGAGGACGGCGGCGACGCTGCCGAACAGCACGGTGAACGCGGGCGCGGCGGGCAGGTCGTCGAGGGCGGCGAACAGGGCGGTGGCCCCGGTCGTCTTCGTGCCGTACACCCGCTGGAAGGAGTCGGCGGTCTTCTCCGCGATCAGCCGGTCCTCGATCACTCCGGCGGCGAAGACGACCCCGTCCAGCCGGCCCTGCTCGGCGTGGATCTCCTTGACCGCCTGGAGCACCGCGTCCCGGTCCCGGAAGTCGACCGAGCGGTAGCGGGCCGTGCTGCCGAGGGCGGTGAGTTCGGCGAGGGTCGCGCTGATCTCGCGCTGGGCGAGCAGGAGTTGGACGCTCCGGTTGATCTCGGCGGGTTTTGGCGCGCCGGGGCCGGCCGCGAGGGCCGCCCGGAGTTCGGCGGCGGTGCGGGCGGCGGCGGTCCGCGGTGGTTCGGGCGCGGTGCCGGCGGGCGTGCGGCCGAGCAGTTCGACGCGGCAGCGGCAGGCGCCGGCCAGTGTGGCCGCGAACCGGGCGGTGATACCCCGGGCGCCCCCGACGAGCAGCACCACGGAGTCCCGGTCGAGCCCGAGCGCGGCCGCCTCGGCGGCGCCCACCCCGGCGGGTCCCGCGCCGGTGCCGCCGAGCGGTCCGAGGGGCGCGGGCACCAGTTCGAGAGCCTGCCTGAGCCCCTGGGCGGTCCGCAGGACGACCGGGGCGGGTGCCGGTGCGCCCAGCTCGGCGAGCACGGCGTCGGCCACGGCCGCCGGGGTGGTGTCGCCGACGGCCACGACCCGCGCGAGGACGTCGGGGTACTCGTGGCCGACGGTGCGGAACAGCCCGTCGAGTCCGGCCGCGCGCAGTGCCCCGGGGCCGTCGGCGGCGCGCACGGCCAGCAGCCGGGCGGTGCCGCGGGCGAGCGCCGCCCGGAGCACCGGGAAGGCGTCCGGCAGCACCGGGAGGTCGGGGCCCGGCAGCGCGCCCAGGTACACCACTGCGTCGACCGTGCCGTCGGCCGCGCCGAGCACGTACCCCTGGTCGAGGAGCACGGCGTCGGCACTCTGGGCGGCGAGCCGCGCCGCCAGTTCAGCCGCCGCTCCCCCGCCGGACCCGAGCAGCGCGAACCGCTTCCCGGACAGGTCCGCGACGGTGCCGGGACCCGCGTCCGGAAGCGGCACGGGCCGCAGCTCGCCGCGCCGGGGAGCCACGCCGGCGGACACGAGGTCGCCCGCCTCGGCCCGCTCCTCGGTCCGCGCGCCGGCGTCCGCGTGCTCCGTGCCCAGCCGCGCGGTCAGCCACCGCGTCACCGCGGCCGCCGTGCGCGCCTTGGTCAGGTCCTCCAGCTCCGCGTCGTCCAGGAGGTCGGCGCCGCCGGACATGCCGAGGCGCTTGGCGAGTTCGCCCGCTATCTCGGCCCGTTTGATCGAGTCGATGCTCAGGTCCGCCTCCAGGTCGAGGTCGGGCTCGATCATGTCGACGGGGTAGCCGGTGCGTTCGCTGATGATCTCCAGGACGGCCCGCGCCACGTCGTGCACGGGCTCGGCGGGTGCGGCCGACGGCGCCACGGGCGCCTGCGTCCCGGGGTCCGCCACCGGTACGGCGTCCGCCGCGGGCAGGGCGGCGGGCGCGGGCGGCGGCACGGCGGCGACGGGGGCCGCCGGATTCCCGCCGAAATAGGTGAGCAACACGTCCCGTTGGGCGGCGATCATCTCCCTGCCGGTGCGCAGGAACTCGGTGATCAGCGCGTCCCGGTCGGCCGGGGCGTCGTACGGCTGGTCGGTCGTCACGGACCTCTCCACGACTCGTCGGGCCGGTGCGAGGGCACCGGAGAGCAGGGCTCCGTCGGCGGTGCGGACGAGGTGTCCGTCGACCGTCCAGCCGGGCCGGACGGGCGCCGGGGTGCGCAGCGCGTCGACGGCGTCGCGGCCCTGGAGGAGCCAGGCGGTGCGCACCGGCAGCCCTGCCACGGCGAGTCGGGCGAGTGCGTCGAGCCAGCCGGGCAGTCCGCTGCCGGCCCCGGGTTCGCAGGCGACCGCGCGGTGCGGGCGGTCGCCGAGGATCTGCCCGACGAGCCGGGTGAGGACGGTGCCCGGGCCCGCCTCGACGAAGATCCGCGCTCCGGACTCGTACATCGCCTCGATCTGCGCGGCGAACACGACCGGCGCGCCGATCTGGGCGGCGAGTTCGGCGCGCACCGCGTCGGGTTCCTGCGGGTACGGGGCGGCGGTGCGGTTGGCCCAGACCGGGAACTCGGGCGGGCGGACCGGCTTGTCCGCGAGGACCTTGGCGAACCGTTTCCCCGCCGGGGCCACCAGCGGGCTGTGGAAGGCGCAGGCCACGGGGACGCGCCGGGCGCCGAGACCGGCCGCGCGCAGCAGTCGTACGGCGGTGTCGACGTCCACCGTGGGGCCGGAGATCACCGTCTGCTCCGGCGAGTTGAGGTTGGCGACGACCACGGAGCCGGGCGCCCCGGCCGTGCGCAGGGTGTGTTCGACCTCCTCGGCGGAGCCTCCGACGGCGGCCATCGTGCCCGGGTCGTCGCCCGCCGCCGCCAGGATCGCGGCGGCCCGCTCCCCGCTCAGTTCCGGCAGGGTCTCGGGGTCGAGGGCACCGGCCGCGGCGAGGGCGGCCAGTTCGCCGTAGCTGTGTCCGGCGGCCAGGTCGGGGTGGACGCCCGCGGCGGTGAGGAACGCGTGGGCGGCGAGGCCAGTGGCGCCGAGCGCGGGCTGGGCGGCCCGGGTGTCGGTGAGGGCGGCCCGGCGGCGCTCGCGGGCGGTGTCGTCGAAGGCGGCCGGCGGGTGGACGACGTCGGCGTGGGCCGGGTCCAGATGGTGGCGCAGCTCGGGCAGGGCGACCAGGAGGTCGGCGAGCATGCCGGTCCGCTGGCTGCCCTGGCCGGGGAAGAGGAAGGCCACCTTGCCGTCGACCGGGTCCGCGAGGTGGATCCCGGCGGCCGGATCGTGCTCCCCGGCGAGCAATCGCCTTAGCCTCGCGGCCAGTTCCTCGGTGTCCCGGGCGACGACGGCCGCCCGCACCGGTTCGTGGGAGGTGTCGGCGCGACGCGCCGCGGCGAGGGCGAGGTCGCGCAGGCGCCAGGGGTGTCCGTCGGTCTCGGCGGCACGGAGGATCCCGGTCGCCTCCAGGTGCGCCGCCGCCGTGTCCCGGCCCCGGAAGAGGAACAGTTCGGCGGGCCAGGCGTCCAGGGCCTGCCGGGGCGGTACGGCGTTCTCGTGGGCGGCGAGCACGGCGTGGAAGTTGGTGCCGCCGAAGCCGAACGCGCTGACCCCGGCGAGGCGCCGCGCGGCCGGCGCGGTCCAGGGCCGGGCGCCGGTGTGGAAGGCGAACGGGCTGCCGTCCTCCGTCCAGGCCGGGTCGGGCCGCTCCAGGTGCAGGGTGGGCGGTGTGACCCCGGTGTACAGCGCGAGGGTCGCCTTGATCAGGCCGGCCAGCCCCGCGGCGCACTTGGTGTGCCCGATCTGCGACTTGACCGAGCCGAGCGCGCAGCCGCCGGTCCGGGCGCCCGCATCGGTGAACACCTCGCCGAGCACGGCGAGTTCGGTGCGGTCACCGACGACGGTGCCGGTGCCGTGCGCCTCGACGAGGCCGACCTGGGCGGGTGAGACCCCGGCGTTGCGGTAGGCGCGCAGCAGGGCGGCCCGCTGGCCTTCGGGGCGGGGCGCGGTCAGGCCGAGGGAGCGGCCGTCGCTGGCGGAGCCGAGGCCCTTGACCACGCCGTAGACGCGGTCGCCCGCGCGTTCGGCGTCCGCGAGGCGTTTGAGGACCACGCAGGCCACGCCCTCGCCGAGGGCGATGCCGTCGGCGCCGGCGTCGAAGGCCCGGGAGCGTCCGGTCGGGGAGAGCGCGTGGACGGAGGAGAACAGCACGTAGTCGTTGATGCCGTTGTGCAGGTCGGCGCCTCCGCACAGGACCACGTCGCTGGTGCCGGAGACGAGTTCCTTGCAGGCCACGTCGAGGGCGGCGAGCGAGGAGGCGCACGCGGCGTCGACGGTGTAGTTGGCGCCGCCGAGGTCGAGGCGGTTGGCGATCCGGCCGGAGATGACGTTGGCGAGCATGCCGGGGAAGGAGTCCTCGGTCAGCCGGGGCAGTTGCCCGTCCAGTCCGTCGGGCACGGTGCCGTAGTACGACGGGAGCACGGCGCGCAGGGTGACGGCGTTGGCCAGGTCGCTGCCCGCCTCGGCACCGAAGACGACGGAGGTGCGCGAGCGGTCGAACTCCCTTCCCCGTTCGCCGTACCCGGCGTCCTCCAGCGCTCGTCGGGCCGCTTCGAGGGACAGCAGCTGGACGGGTTCGATGCTGCCGAGGGAGGCGGGCGGGATGCCGTAGCGCAGCGGGTCGAAGGGGATGGGGGGCAGGAAGCCGCCCCACTTGGAGGCGGTGCTCCCGGCGGTGTGGTGCACCTCGGGGTCCCAGCGGTCGGGCGGGACCTCGGTGACCGCGTCGCGTCCGGCGACGATGTTCGCCCAGAAGGTGGCGAGGTCGGGGGCCTGCGGGAACATGCAGGCCATGCCGACGATCGCGATGTCGAGCGGCGCGGGCGGCTCCGGTTCGGGCTCGGGGCGGGGGCCGGGCCGCGGCGTGCGGGCCGCGAGGAAGTCGGCGGCGCCGTCGGTCACCGAGCGGTGCAGGGCGGCCACGGTGGTGGGTGCGGAGCGCAGGACGGCGACCTCGCCCGCCATGAACATCCCGTCCGCGAGCTGCCGTTGCTCGCCGACGGCACGCAACTCGCCGTCACCGGAGCGCTCGACGCCCTTGCTGGCGATGCGCAGCCGGCCCACGTTGAGACGTTCCAGCGTCTCCCACACCTCGCGGTCGGGCACGCCGCCCGACCGCAACTCGGCTTCCCTTTCCCGGTAGTCGAGCGTGAAGGGGCTGGGCAGGCACCGGGTCGCGTGGCCCGGCGCCGTCTCCAGCAGGGCGGTGGCGGTGGCGGTGAGGACCTGCCGCTGGAAGAGCGGCTGGATGGCGCCGTGGGCGACGGCCTCGTCGGTGAACAGGTAGGCGGTGCCCATCAGGACGCCGATCGCGGCCCCCCGGTCGGTGAGCGGCGCGGCCAGGGCGGCGACCATCGCCGCGGAGCGCTCGTCGTGTATGCCGCCCGCGAAGAACACCTCCAGCCGTGCTGCCGTCCCGTCGTCGGCGTCGGCCAGGAAGTCCTCGAGTACGGCGAGTTGGGCCTCCCACAGCGGGAACGAGGCCCGGGGGCCGACGTGCCCGCCGCACTCGGAGCCCTCGAAGACGAACCTGCGCGCGCCGGCCTCCAGGAACTGCCTCAGCAGCCCCGGCGAGGGGACGTGCAGGAAGGTGCGGATCCCGGCCTGCTCCAGCGCCTCGGCCTGGGCCGGGCGCCCGCCCGCGATGATCGCGTGCGTGGGCCGCAGCTCCCGTACGGCCTCCAGCTGGGCGTTCCTGACGTCCTCGGGCGCGAAGCCGAGCACGCCCACGCCCCAGGGCCGCCCGTCCAGCACGGCCCGCGCCTCGGTCAGCATCGCCCGGGTCCGCGCGCCGTCGGCCAGGGCCAGCGCCAGGAAGGGCAGCGCCCCGTCCTCGGCGACGGCGGCGGCGAACCCCGCCTGGTCGCTGACCCGCGTCATCGGCCCCTGAGCCACCGGCAACCGCGTCCCGAGCGCCCGGCTCATGGCACCACCGGCCCGCAGCGCCCGCCCGGGCCCTTCCGCGCGGCCGGCACCGGGATCGGCGGACGCCGTTGGTCCCTCGGCGGGTCCGGCCGGTGCCTCCTCCGTGGGCGCCTGCCGGACGGCCGCCGAGAGTTCGCGCAGCACACCGCGTACGTCGCCCCAGCGGTCGGCGAACCGGGCGGCCAGGAAGCCGTCCTGGCCGACGGGGAGCAGGTCGTGGCGGAGGTCCCGGGCGCCGAGGAGCGGGGCGACCGCCTCGGGATCGTCGGCCGGGGGCTGTGGCGCGTCGGGGCCGCGTCGCCGCAGGACCCGGTGCCCGCCCAGCACCACCGTCTCCGATCCGTCCAGGGACCGCAGCGCCGCCCGGACCGCCTCGGGCAACCGCGACTCGGGCAGCAGGGCGAGTTGGCTGTCGAGGACGACACCGGCGGCCCCGCCCGCGACGGCGGCCGCGGCCGTACGGGGGCCGACGCCGCCGCAGGCCCAGACGGGCGTACCGGCCAACTCCTCGTCTTCCAGTAGCTGTTGGAGCAGGACGAAGGTGCTCAGCTCGCCGATCCGGCCGCCGCTCTCCGTACCCCGGGCGATCAGCCCGTGCGCTCCGGCGCGCACGGCTGCCCGGGCCTGCCCGAGGTCGGTGACCTCCGTCAGCACCCGGTGCTCGCCGGTCAGTTCGGCGACGCTCCACGGCGCGTCGCGGGCGAGGACGACGGTGCCGGGTGCGCCGCCGAGTTCCGTGGGGGTGAGAACGCAGCGTCCGGTGACCCGTACGCCGAACGGTCCCGGGGCGGCCCGTCTCAGCCGGGCCAGTTCCTGGCGGGATCTTCGGTCGCCGGTACCGAGGTCGAGGACGCCGAGTCCGCCGGCACCGGTGGCTGCGGCGGCTAGGCCTGCGTCGGGTTCTCCGAAGGGGGTGATGCACAGGATCAGGTCGTGGGCGCGCACAGGCGAGGTCATGAGGCTCCGACACAGGGCGAGAGAAGCACGGTGGGGGGTTTGTGCGGCGGGACGCTCTGGTGCGAGGGCACCGGAAACTAGCGAGGGCCTACTCACGGGTCAATAACGTCGCGCTCTTTTCGCGTGCCGTGGCCGTGATTCGGCCAGGCCACCGAATTCCCCGCAAGCGGCGCGAAAAGCGGCGATTCCCGTCAGCGGGGAAAGGGCGCGCTCACCCGGGAACACGCCCCACACCGCCATAAGCCACTCAAAGCGAGCGGGTGCTTCACCGCTCACTCATCCGCCCGCAACGCGCCGGGACAATCGGACCGCGTCTGTAAATTCCGCATGACTTCGGCCCCGTGGCTCGAACACGGGCCGCCCGATTCGCCCCACCTCACGGCCGGATGCGGGGCCGCTCCGCGGAGGGACCCCGCACCGGCCGACCGCCGGCGACAGCCGCCCCGGAGACGACGGCGCGGATCACCGCCAGGCGACGCACGGACGACCGCCGGACCGGAGCCCGCCGACTCCCCCGGGACCGGCGACCGCCGCACAACAGACCTCGCCAACCCCGCGAACCGACACCCCCCCCCGGACCCGCGACCGCCGTACAACAGACCCGCTAACCCCGCGAACCGACACCCGCCGGACCGGAGACCGCCGTTCGGCCCGGGGCGCCGAGGAGTGTCGCCTTGGACGCCGTGGCGCGAAGCCCCGGCGCACCCGGCTCGCGGAGGGCCGTCGCCCCGGTGGTGGCGGCGTGGATCAGCGGCGAGTCCAGCGCGCCGGCGACCGGCACGGCGACATGGCGTACCGCGTCCACCGCCCGCGCCGCGGCGCCGGACAGCGCGGGTCCGGCCGGTGCCCGTTCACCGGGAGCGGCGACCTGGGCGATGTGTGTCTCGCCGTAGCCGCCGGGCAGCCCCGGCTCGTCGGGGCCGTCATCGACGCCACCCGGCCGCCCGGGCGTCGTCCCGGCTCCCCCGGGGGAGGGCCCCGGCGATCCCGCGTCCGGCGGGCCGGGCGCCGCCGTGGGATGCGGCCGGCCGTCCGCGTCCGGCTCCAGCACCCACCGCTGGGCCGGTGTGCCGTCGCGGGCGACCACCTCCACCCGCGCGCCAGGACCACCGGACGCGGGGGCGACGGCGAGGCCCTTGACCCCGCGCGGCAGGAGCTCGCCTTGCAGGGTGAGGTCGTACGACACCTCCCCGGCGTGGACGAGACAGCCGTCCAGCACGACGTTCTTCGAGCCGGGGTCGGCCGCGAGGCAGAGGGCGGGGTCGGCGGCGCTGCGCAGCAGTCCGTCGTCCCGGTACGACCACTGCTGCGAGGGGGCGGAGGAGCACGCCGCCAGCCGGACGCCCGCACCCGCCGCGACCCGTCCGCCGCGCACGTCCAGGCAGCGCCCGGAGACGAGCGCGCGCAGGCTGCCGTGGGCGATCTCGGCGGGTTCGCCCACCGAGGCGGCGGACGGGGTGGTCGCGTGCCGCGAGCCGGTGCCGTGCGGGTGGGTGGTGTGGCCGGCCGGGGCGCCCCAGGTGGCGCCGGGCACGGGGACACCGTTGTCGTCGGACCAGCTCCTGGCGACGAGCACCGTGGCGAGCAGCGCGAGCGTGGTCAGGCCGGCACCGACGAGCACGGCCGTGCGGTGCCGCCTCTGCGGCCCGGTGCGGTCCCGGCGCCCCGCCCCGGTGCGGTGGCGGCGCTCCGGCCCGATGCGGTGCCGGCGCTCCGCCCCGATGCGGTGCCGACCGCCGGTCACGCGGTGCGCCGGTTCCGGCGGGGGCGGTGGCCACTCCTCCGCGGCGCCGCGGCCCGGGCGCGAGTCCAGGTAGCGGCGGGCGCCCCAGCCGAGCACGGCCTCGGCGAGCAGCAGGGCCGAACCGCCCTCGATCCGGCCGAGTTGGTCGGCGGCGTGGCGGCAGTGCGGACACCCCGCCAGGTGCTGTCGCACGTCGGGCAGCAGATGCCCGCCGCGGCGCAGAGGAACGTCGAGGAGCCGGTTGTAGAAACGGCATTCCCTGGAGGGGGCGAGTTCCCGGTGGGCGCGTACGCAGCCCGCGCGGAATTGCTCGCGGGCCTGTTCCAGGGCGGCCGTCGCAACGGCCGCGTCGATCCCCAGCAGACCAGCGGGTATGTTTATGGGTTCGGCTTCGACCTCGGCATGCCAGAGAAGGCATTGGGAGGCGCCGGGCAGGGCCCGGAAAGCGCGTTCGGCGAGCCGTAGCCTTTCCGGTGTGCCGGGGTTCGTGGCGCGCAGACCGCGACCGCCGGTGGTTTTGCGCAATTCCGGCAGCGCGACGCGGGCCGCGTCGTCCGCGGCCCAGGAGCGGACGATGTCGCGGACGGCCACCAGCAGTTGTGGGCGCAGGGCGCCGCCGAGGACTCCGCGCCCGGCACGGCCGAGCACCTCGTGGAAGGCGGCGACGGCCACCAGCTGGGCGGCCTGTCCCGCGGCGGCCAGGCAGACGACGGCGTGGTCGCGCGTGGCCCGCCAGTGCCGGGCCAGCAGCAGGGCCACGGCGTGATGGCGGGTGTCGTCGGGGCCGTTCAGCCGGGCGAGGAGGGAGCGGTCGGACTCCCCGGCCGGGCCGGGGCGGGGCGGGTACGGCGGGCGTGGGGGGTGGGGGGACTGCACGGAACCATTTCCTTTCCAGGCGCAGGAGGCATGCGAAATGGCTTGTGCCGGAAAGCAGTGCCTGGCGGTGCGTACCTGATGGGCCGGCCGTGCCGCGCGACGCCGGCCATTGCCCTCCCGCGGGGGAGGCTCACTTTCGCACACGGCCCTCACGGGAAACAAGAAGTTGGATTGACACGACGTCACCATCGATCAATTGCAGAAGAGTTACCGGCGGTATCCATATGTACGTGCGAATCCACGGTCGCAGAATGAATCAACTCGTGTACACAGAGGGAGGATGGGCGCACAGGATCTCCAACTTCCCGGCACCGACTGCCGGTCCGCACCCGCACGGGGCCGCCGCGGGCGCGGGCGCGCCCGGCCGCACGGGCCGGAACATGCGAAAGGAGGGGCCCTCAGGGGCCCCTCCTCGCGTCTTTTCGGCTCAGCCGTTCGGGCGCAGGGTCCACAGGACGGTCATCTCGCCCGTCACGGCACCGTCCGCGCGCCGGATCTCGATCGTCACCGGGAACTCGGGACGCTGCCCCGCGTCCAGTTCGGCGACGACCTCGGCGGCCGGCCGGCCCAGGGTCGCGGTCGCGGTGACGGCGCCCATCGCCAGCTTCTTGTAGGCGATCTCGGCACGCACGGCCAGCGGCACCGCGCGCGAGAGCTGGTCCCCGAAGGCGGCCAGCACGATCGCGCCACTGGCCGACTCCCCGAGCGTGAACATCGCACCGGCGTGCGGCCCGCCCACGTGGTTGTGGTACTCGCCCTGGTCCGGCAGGGACACCACGGCCTGGTCCGGAGTGGTCTCGAGGAACTCCAGGTTCAGCGTCCGGGCCATGGGCACGGTGGCGGCGAGCATCTCGCCGATCGACATCTGGTCTGCGCTCATGGCCGCCATGTTACTCACGAGTAGAAGCCCCTGACCAGAACACGACGGCAACGCTTCTCCCACACTTCTTCTCCGTTTCGCTACGACCCTGACGAGGACCGGTGACCGAAACGTGTCCACGGCCGCACTAGGGTTACTGGCCATGTGGCCAGATCAGCAGCCGCCAGGGGGCGCGCAGAACCCGCAGCAGAACCCGTACCAGCAGCCGGGTTACCAGCAGCAGAATCCGTACCAGCAGCCCGGATACCAGCAGTATCCGGGGGCCGGTCCGCACGGGCAGCAGCCGCAGTGGGGGCAGCAGCCCCCCACCGTGCCCATGTCCCAGCCTCCGAAGGGCGGTGGTGACCGCACCAAGCTGATCGCGATCATCGCGGCCGCGGCGGTCGTGGTCGCCGCGGGTGTGACCGGTTTCCTGGTCCTCGGCGGCTCCAAGGACGACAAGGCGGACAGCGGCAAGGGCGGACAGCACCCGAGCCGGTCGCCGGCGCAGTCGCCCTCGGCCACCTCGTCCACGACCGACAACCCGCGCGCCGCCGGCAGCGAGAAGCCGACCGTCGCGGGCTGGAAGGTCGTGGTGAACCCCAAGTGGGGCATCGCCTACGACGTGCCCGCCGTCTGGACCGTCCAGTCCCCCACCCTCGAGATCGGGTTCGAGGACGACAAGTCCAGCGACGGCAAGCCCATCATCGTGATGTCGGGCACGGCCGAGGACCAGCCCAAGTGGTGCTCCTCGGACGACGACAAGGACGGCCGGCTCAGCGACACCGCGCTGGCGGCGGTGGGCTCCAAGGGCGCCAGCGGCGCCAAGAACACGGACCAGATCGCGGTCAACACGCCCGCCTGGTGGGTCTACGGCGGCTACACCCAGCCGGACAAGAAGAGCATCACCTTCGACAAGAAGGCCACCCCCTTCACCACCGCGTCCGGCATCAAGGGCAGCTACGCCTGGGCCCGGTCGACCGGCACGCCCAGCAAGGGCAAGTGCGCGAGCGACGGCAAGGCGCTCACCTTCGGCTTCCAGAACTCGGTCCACGACTACGTGTCGTTCGACTTCTACGGCGCCAAGGGTGTCAAGGGCGAGGTCCCCGAGGCGACGGTCATGAAGATCCTCAGCACGGTCCGGCTGCACGGCACGCCGACCTCCGACTGACGCGGGACCCCCGGGGGGCGTCTCACCCGTGCCGGGTGAGGCGCCCCCCGCTTCGTGCGCGCAACCTGATCGGGTGGGGAGGAATCCGACTACCGGGGCCGTGATGGAGAAGCGACAATGACCCAGCACATGTACCTGGCGTACGACTACCCCTTGCTCAGCGCCTTCTGGACCATGCTGTGGTTCGCTCTGTGGATCCTGTGGTTCTTCCTGCTGTTCAGGATCGTCCTCGACATCTTCCGCGACGACGATCTCGGCGGCTGGAGCAAGGCCGGCTGGCTGACCTTCGTCGTCGTACTGCCCTTCCTGGGTGTCCTGGTCTACCTCATCGCCCGCGGCAAGGACATGGGCCGGCGTGAGGTGGCGCAGGCGAGGGCGCAGCAGAAGGAGTTCGACTCCTACGTCCGCGAGACGGCGGGCGCCGGGCGGCCCAGCAGCGCCGACGACCTGGCGAGGCTCTCCGAGCTGCGCGCGCACGGCGACATCACCGAGGAGGAGTTCGCCCGCGCGAAGCAACTCGTCCTCAGCGGCAGCCACCAGAGAGTGTGAGGACCGGTGGCGTGGGAGCGGCGGCCGGCCGCGGGACGCCCGCGGCCTGGGCCCGGCTGGCGCTCCTCGCCCTGCTGGGCAGCGTGCTCGCGCTGCTCGTCGCTGCCGGGCCGAGAGGCCTGCTCTGGGTGGTGATCGCGCTGGCGGGCGTGGCCGCGACGGCCGCCGGGCTCTGGTGTGTCCTCGCCCACTTCGGGGTGCTGCGGGCCGTGGGCGCGCTCCTGGTGGTGTGCGTCCCGCTCACGGTCCTGGCCCTCTTCGCCGCGTACGGCATGCTGGTGCCGGCCTGTGTCTCGTTCGGTCTGTGGGTGCTGGCGCTGACGGCCGCGCGGATCGCCGTGACCCCTGACAGGGCCGCCGGGCGCGGTGGGGCGCCCCGTCCGGTCGCCGCCGCGCGGCATCCGTGGGTGGTGATGAACCCGCGCTCCGGCGGGGGCAAGGTGGACCGCTTCCAGCTGGCCGGGAAGGCGGAGGCGGCGGGTGTCCGGGTCGTCGTGCTGGATCCGGCGCGGCACCAGGACGTGGCGGAACTGGCCCGGCGCGCGGTGGCCGAAGGAGCGGATCTGCTGGGTGTGGCAGGCGGGGACGGCACCCAGGCTCTGGTCGCCGAGGTCGCGGCCAGGCACGATGTGCCCTTCGTGGTGATCCCCGCGGGGACGCGCAACCACTTCGCCCTCGACCTCGGGCTCGACCGCGACGACCCGGCGGCCGCCCTGGAGGCGTTCACCGATGCCCTGGAGTTCCGGGTCGACCTGGGGTTCGCGGCCGACCGGGTGTTCGTGAACAACGCCTCCTTCGGGACCTACGCCGAAGTGGTCGCCGACCCGGGGTACCGGGACGGGAAGCTGCGTACGACGCTCCAGGCGCTGCCCGGCCTGCTCGGTCCCGAGGCGCCGAGGCTGCGGATCCGCGCGGGCGGGACGCGCGCCGAGGGCCTGCAGGCCGTGCTCGTCAGCAACAACCCGTACCGGCCCGTCGTCGACTCGGCCCATCCCGGGCTGCGGGAACGCCTGGACTCCGGACGGCTGGGCGTGCTCTGCGTCCGCATCGACGACTCCGCCCAGGCGGCCCGGCTGCCGGCACCGCTGCTGATCGGCCGGCGGTCACCGTCCCTGACCCGGCTGACGGCCGGCGAGGTCGTGGTGGAGGCCGACGGGGACACCGTCGCGGTCGGCATCGACGGGGAGTCCGTCGTACTGCCCGCTCCGGTGGTCTGCCGGGTGGCGCCCGCGGCGCTGCGCGTCCGTGTCCCCCGCCACCGCCCGGGCACACCGCCGAACCGGCCCCCCGCCGACTGGCGCCACGTGATGCGGCTGGCCCTGACCCCTCCCACCCGGCAGCGGACCCCGGCGGCCCACTGACGGACACGGCTCACCGCGCGTCGGACCACTGAGCGCTCTCTTCACGGGCCGCGTCCCTCCCGTGCGGCCGGTCCGGCGGCCGGGCGGCGTCACCGTCGTACGGAGGGACCGCCGTTCCATCGGGCGAGGTACTTACCCAGCTCCCAGAGCGCCAGCAGGGCGAGCGGGGGCAGCAGCGTCCAGCCGAACTCCGCCAGGTCGAGGCGGGTCGTCCCGAGCAGCCTGCGGAACCCGTCCAGCTGGGTCACCAGGACCGCGAGGGCGAACTCGACGAACATGGCCCAGTTCATCTGCTTGCTGTCGAAGCTCGCGGTGGTGAGCACGGTCCCGGTCTCGCTGCGGCACTCCAGCGCGGCCACGATCAGGCAGAGCGCGAAGGTCGTGAAGGCCATCGACTGACCCACCGCCACGCTGCCGTAGCGCGTCTCGCCGAGCCTGATCAGGATGAGCAGGCAGATGGTGATCACCAGTCCGGAGAGTCCGACCGTGACCATCACGCCCCTGGTCATCACGGGTGTACCGCGGTGCCGGGGCCGGCGGGCCATGAGTCCGGGGCTCTGCCGGTCGAAGCCGAGCGCGAAGCCGAAGGCGGCGTTCACGAAGAAGTGGATCCACAGCACCTGCGCCGGGGTGAACGGCTCTCCGGCCGCGATGTCGAACACCGCCGCGCCGAGGAACGTCAGCACGAAGACCACGAGGAGGACGAGGACGAAGCGGATGTACTTGGTGAGGTTGTCGTAGATCTTGCGGCCCTGCTCGACGGCGAAGACGATCGTGGCGAAGTTGTCGTCGGTCAGCACCATGCGCCCGGCGTTCTTGGCGACCTCGGTGCCGGAGCCCATGGCGATCCCGATGTCGGCGGCCTTGATCGCCGGGGCGTCGTTGACGCCGTCGCCGGTCATGGCCACCACCCGGCCCCGCTTCTTCAGGGTGTCGGCGAGCAGCACCTTGTGCTCGGGGGCGACCCGGCCGACGACGCCGATGCCGTCGATCCTGGCGAGCCGCTCCTCCTCAGGGAGCGCGGCGAAGTCCGCGCCGAGCACGGCCTCCCCCTCGATCCCCAGCTGCCGCGCGATGGCCGCGCCGGTCACGATGTCGTCCCCGGTGACCATCCGCACCCGGATGTGCGCGGCCTGCGCGTCGGCCACCGCGGCCCGCGACTCGGGACGCGGCGGGTCGACCATCCCGACCAGGCTCGTCATCTGCAGCTCGGTGACATGGCCGAGCAGGTCGCCCTCCGGGTCGAAGGCGGCGGGGTCGAGGTCGCGCTGCGCGGCGGCCATCACGCGCAGGCCCTCCCGGCCCATCCGCTCCACGTGTTCCTGCGCCCGCCCCCGCAGACCGGCGTCCCACGGCACGGAGGTGCCGTGCGACAGCGCGGTGGCGGCCCGCGCCATCATCGCGGGCGCCGCCCCCTTCACGAAGCAGCGCACGACGGGGCGGCCCGTGACGTCCGTGGCCGCGTTGAAGGTGGCCATCAGCTTGTACGAGGGGTCGAAGGGCAGCGTGGCCAGCCTCGGCAGCCGGGCCCGGGTGGCCTCGATGTCCAGTCCGGCCTTGTGCCCGAGCACCAGCAGGGCGCCCTCCGTGGGATCGCCGACGACCCGGCCGTCCACCAGCCGGCCGTCGTTGGCGACGAGGTACGGGAGGATCGCGCTCTCCATGTCCGGCGCGCTGCCGACCGCGTGGTGGATGGTGCCCTCCAGGCCGTATCCGGTGCCGGAGACGGTGTACCGGTCGCCCGGATCGATCACTTCCACGACGGTCATCTGGTTCATGGTGAGCGTGCCGGTCTTGTCGGAGTTGATCGCCGAGGTGAATCCCAGCGACTCCACCGAAGGCAGGTCCTTCACGATCGCCTCGCGCCGCGCCAGGTCGACGGCGCCGATGGACAGGATCGTCTGCGTCACGGTCGGCAGGGCCTCCGGGATGGCGGCGATGGCCAGCGAGACGGCGCTCACGAACAGCGCGTCCCACGCCGTGCCCCGGCCGCGCCCCAGGACGAACATCACGATCATCGTCAGCCCGGCCGTGGCCGTGATCCACACGGTCAGCCGGTCCATCTCCTGCGCCAGCGGCGAGGCCTCGCGGGGCGTGGCGGACAGCATCCCGGAGATGCGCCCGAGTTCCGTGCGGGCGCCGGTGGCCGTCACGATCACCGTGCCGCTGCCGTGGGTGACGGGGGTGTTCATGAACGCCATGTTCCGGCGGTCCCCGGGGGACAGATCGGTGCCGGTCAGCGTCCCGGACTCCTTCGCCGCCGGCACGCTCTCCCCGGTCAGCGCCGACTCGTCGATCTGCAGGGCGCTGGCCGTCACGATCCGGCCGTCGGCCGGCACCTCGTCCCCCGCGGAGATAAGCACCACGTCGCCGACGACCACCTTCTCGGCCGGGATCTCGGACTCGGTGCCGTCCCTGCGCACCCGGGCGGTGGCCTTCAGCATCGACTTGAGCGCGTTCATGGCGCTCTCCGCCTTGCCCTCCTGCCGCATCCCGACGACCGCGTTGAGGACGGTCAGGCAGAGCAGCAGCACCCCGGTGCTCCACTCCTTGATCACGAGGGACACCACGGCGGCGCTGACCAGGACCAGCTGCATGTAGCTGCGGTACTGGACGAGCCAGCGGCGCCAGCCGGGCACGGGCCGCTCCTCCGGCAGCGCGTTCGGGCCGTCCGCCCGCAGCAGCTCCTCGGCCCGGGCCGAGGACAGTCCCGTCGCCGGGTCCACGCCGAACGCGGCGGCCACGTCCTCGGGGGGCAGCGCGTACCACGTCCGGCCGTCCGTCGCTCCCCCGTGCGGGGTGTCTGTCTGCGCGGTCATGGATGGTGCCTCCGTTCGAGCCGTCCGGCTGTGATCGGCTGCCCGCGTGCCGCGTCCCGTTCAGCGCCGGGGCCGGAAGGGGCGGAGCAGGTCATGGCCCGCCTGGACCATGCCGTAGCTGCTCTCCGGCACTTCGTGCCACGCTCCCGGGAGGTCGCCCAGCGGCTCGGAGACGACCAGGCGTGTCTCGTCCGATATCTCGCGCAGGAACGCGGCGTCCGGGTGGAGCGCGCGCAGGGAGTCGACCCTGGTGCTGAAGTACAGCGACCGCGACGCGCCCTCGCTGGAGTAGCGGAAGGCCCACAGCCGCTCACCGTCGGCGACCGCGACGGTCATCTGGAGGGGGTGCCGCACGCCGTGCGCCTCGCCCGTCTCCTCGATCAGGCCGGCCATGCGCTCCACGGCTCCGGGCGGGTCCTCCGTGAGCCCGAACGTGAGCGCGAGGTGGAACATCAGCTCGGAGTCGGTGGAACCCTCGATGTCCGGGTAGAGGCCGGGGTCGACGGCCAGGGCGAGGTCACGTCTGAGCCGGTCGAAGTCGTTGATCATCCCGTTGTGCATCCACAGCCAGCGGTCCCTCCGGAAGGGATGGCAGTTGGTCTGCTGTACGGCCGTTCCGGTCGTGGCCCTGATGTGGGCGAAGAACAGGCCCGAGCGGACGTGGTGGGCGACCTCCCGCAGGTTCTGGTTGTTCCAGGCCGGGCCGACGTCCCGCAGCACTGCCGGGGTGATCAGGTCCGGGGTGTACCACCCGACCCCGAATCCGTCGCCGTTGGTCGTCTCCACGCCCATGCGGGAGTGCAGACTCTGGTCGATCAGACTGTGCTCGGGCTGGAACAGGACCTGGCTGAGCAGCACAGGCGTACCCGAGTAGGCGATCCAGCGGCACATGTGCGAACCCACCTCCCTCCGGCGGAGGACGGCGACCGTGTGACGCGGATCGGGAGGATCGTTTCCGCCGCTGCACTCGAGACGGGTCCCGACAGCCGGGCGGCGCGTGCGGACGCGGCGGAGCGGATGCCGCGGCTGCTGTCCGTACGAGCCACTACAAGTATGGTCTGCACGGCTGCCCACGGCACGCCCAGCCTTTCGGGAGGGGCCCTCGTGGAGCCGCGGCGCACCGGCGCGTCCGGCACCCCACCCCGCCGGGCCCGGCCACGCCGCTCCGGGCGGATCAGCCGATGCCGAACGCCCCGCCGGGCGGCACGGGCGACGGCACGGCGTCCGCGTCCTCGACGGGTCGCGCGGAACCGGTGAACTCCCGCACGGCCTCGCCGTGTTCGATCCGGGCGGGGAAGGCGTCCGCCGCGACCCTGCGGGCGAGCGCGGCGACGTCGAGCGGCCGGTGGGAGGCGAGCAGCACCGCGTTGCCGAACCGGCGGCCGCGCAGCACGCCCGGCTCGGCGATCAGCGCCAGCTCCTCGAAGACCTCGGCGAACGTGGCCAGTTGGGACCGCAGGAAGGGGAACGGCGCCGCGTCGGCGAGGTTGGCCAGATAGACACCGTCGGGCCGCAGGACCCGCTCGGCCTCGCGGGCGTAGGCGAGCGTGGTGAGGTGGGCGGGCACCCGGGAGCCGCCGAAGACGTCCCCGATCAGCACGTCGGCGAGGTCGTCCGGCGCGGCCTCCAGCCAGGCCCGGGCGTCGGCGGGATGCAGCCTGACACCCGAGTCCTCCGGCAGCGGCAGATACTCGGCGACCAGCTCCAGCAGCCCCCGGTCGGCCTCGACGACGTCCTGCCGGGAGCCCGGCCGGGTCGCGGCCACGTACCGCGGGAGCGTCAGCGCGCCCCCGCCCAGGTGCACCACGGCCAGCGCCCGCCCCGGCTCCGCCAGCGTGTCCAGCACGTGTCCCAGCCGCCGCGTGTACTCGAACTCCAGGTGCGTCGGCTCGTCCAGGTCCACGTACGACTGGGGCGCCCCGTCGACCGTCAGCAGCCAGGCCCGCTCCCGGTCGACGTCGGGCATCAGCTTGGCGGTCCCGTGATCGGTGGCACGCGTGACGGGTATCGATTCACTCACCCGACCATTGTGGGCACCGGCCGCCCTCCGCCGACACGGGGCGGCCCCGGAACCCGACACCGGCCGACGATGCCGCCCCGGCCGCCCCCACTCCTGGCGACGCCGGCCGCGGCACGCGGGGAGCCGGCCACTCCGAACCCAGCAGCCACCACACCCCCGAGACACGCGTCGCCGCACGCGGGGACGGCCGGCCTCCACGAGCCGGCCGTCCCCATGCGCCCTCCCCCGCTACTCCACGGCCGTCACGGTCCCCGCTCCGACGGTCCTGCCGCCCTCGCGGACGGCGAACCCGAGCCCCGGCTCCAGCGGTACCTCGCGCCCCAGTTCGACGGTCATCTCCACCGTCTCCCCAGGGCGGGCGACGGCCGCCACGCCGAGGTCGACATCGCCCACCACGTCCGCCGTGCGGATGTAGAACTGCGGCCGGTAGCCGGTGGCGATCGGCGTGCTGCGACCCCGTTCGCGCTCGGAGAGCAGGTACACCCGCGCGGAGAACCGCCGGGCGGGCACCACGCTCCCGGGCGCCGCGACGACGTGCCCGCGCCGGACCGCGTCGCGCGGCACCCCGCGCAGCAGCACCGCCACGTTGTCCCCGGCCTGCGCCTCCTCCATCGGCTTGCCGAAGGTCTCCAGCCCCGTGACGACCGTCTCGATCTCCGCGCCGAGCACCGAGACCCGGTCCCCCAGGCGGAGCGTCCCGCGCTCCACGGCGCCCGTGACGACGGTGCCCCGGCCGGTGATGGTGAGCACGTTCTCCACCGGCAGCAGGAACGGCGCGTCCAGATACCGCTCCGGCATCGGCACGTACGTGTCCACCGCGTCGAGCAGCGCCTCGACGGACGCCGTCCAGCGCGGGTCGCCGTCCAGGGCCCCGAGTCCCGAGACCCGTACGACGGGCACGGCGTCCCCCGGGTAGCCCTGCGCGGTGAGCAGCTCGCGCACCTCCAGCTCGACCAGGTCGGTCAGCTCCTCGTCGCCCGCGTCGGCCTTGTTGAGGGCCACGACGACGTGGTCGACGCCCACCTGACGGGCGAGCAGCACGTGCTCGGCGGTCTGCGGCATGATCCCGTCGAGCGCGGAGACGACGAGGATCGCCCCGTCGAGCTGCGCGGCGCCGGTGACCATGTTCTTGACGTAGTCGGCGTGGCCCGGCATGTCCACGTGGGCGTAGTGCCGGGTGTCGGTCTCGTACTCGACGTGCGCGATGTTGATGGTGATGCCGCGGGCGGCCTCCTCCGGAGCGCGGTCGATGCGGTCGAACGGCACGAAGGTGCCGGTGCCGCGCTCGGCGAGGACCTTGGTGATGGCGGCGGTCAACGTGGTCTTGCCGTGGTCGACATGACCCATGGTGCCGATGTTCAGGTGCGGCTTGGTGCGCACGTAGGCCGTTTTGGACATGGCTGTACCTCGAAGCCTCTGCTGTCGTGAGGGAACGCGGGACCCCGGGGGACTGGCCGACCCTCCCCCTGCGGGGTCCGCCGGACGATCCGGAGAGGGTCAGCTTCGGGCGCCGTCGACAGCGGCCGGGAGAGCGGGCACGGCAGCCTTCGGCGCATCCGCGACTGCGGATGCTGCCAGGAGGAAGGCGTACCGGAACATGTCGTCGATCATCGCCGACGGACCGTTCGGAGTCGAATGGTTTTCCGCGCGGCCGGGTTCAGGCCCCGATGTTCTTCAGCGCCTCACGGACCGTCAGCGGCGCGAACCGGCCCCGCTCCCGCGCCAGGAAGGACCGTACGGCTTCCGGATCGGTCTTGGCGTACTCGCGCAGGCACCAGCCGATGGCCTTGCGGATGAAGAAGTCAGGGTGGCCCGACTGGTGCAGGCAGTAGGCGAACAGGCGCTCCTGGTCGGTGCGTTCCTTGTACCGCAGCTGGTGGAGCAGCGCGGTGCGGGCCACCCAGAGGTTCTCGTCGAGGATCCACCGGTCCATCTCGGCGGCCGGCGCCGGGTCAGCGGCGGCCAGGGCCCCCACGACGTGCGCGGCGAGCAGGTCGACGGTGTCCCACCAGGGGACCGTGGTGACGAGGTGGCGCACCACCGGCAGGAAGTCCGGGGAGCAGCGGCCGACATGCCGGCGAAGGTAGTCGACGGCGAAGTAGTGGTACTCGCGTTCGGGCAGCGCCCAGCAGCGCAGGGCCAGCGCGGTGCAGTCGGACTGGTCGGGGCGGGGCGTGCCCGCCAGCACGGTCCGGGACAGGGCCCGGCGGTCCGGGGTCGGGATGCCCAGGAAGGGTGCGACGTCCTTCATGTACGCCCGCATCGCCGCCGCCCGCCCCGGGTCGGCGGCGGCCCCGTACACGGTGGTCAGCCGCGCCAGCAGGGCCTCGGCGAGGGCGCTGCGCGGCACCTCCGGCGGCGCAGGCTCCGTGACGGTCATGAGACGTACCATACGGCGATCACACCCGTGCGTCGGTTAGTGTCTCCGGATGCCCGATGCCACCAACCGCTCCGGGGGCACCGCGACGGTCTCCGCCCCGGTCGTCGCCGCGGAGCCGGCCGGATCCGCGGCCGTGTCCCTCCCGGCCCTGCCCGGCTCGGGGTTCGGCGCTCGCTGCACGCGGGTGCTGCTGTCCCCGTACGCCAGGCTGGCGCTGTTGCTCGCACTCCTGGCGGGTGGCGCCGCGTGCGTGCTGGCGTTCGAGCCGCAGCGGCTGCTGACACAGGGCTGGCCGCCGCAACTCGGCGGTGCCGCCGCGGCGCTGGTGTTCGGGGCGGCGTACGGTCTGTGCACCGTGGCGTTCGTGCCGCGCCCCCTGCTGAACCTGGCGGCCGGCGCGCTGTTCGGCTCGCAGGTGGGTCTGGCGACGGCGCTTGCGGGCACGGTGCTCGGGGCGGGCGTGGCCTTCGGGCTCGGCCGGGTCCTCGGTCAGGACGCGCTGCGCCCGCTGCTGCGCGGCCGTTGGCTGAAGGCGGCGGACGGGCAGCTCAGCCGGCACGGGTTCCGGTCCATGATGGCGGCACGGCTCTTCCCTGGGGTGCCGTTCTGGGCGGCGAACTACTGCGCGGCCGTGTCCCGTATGGGCTGGCTGCCGTTCCTGCTGGCCACGGCGCTCGGCTCGGTCCCGAACACCGCCGCCTACGCGGTCGCCGGCGCGCGCGCCTCGGCGCCGACGTCCCCCGCGTTCCTGATCGCGATGGCCTGCATCGCCGTACCGGCGCTGGTGGGCACGGTGGTGGCCTGGCGCAAGCGCCACCACCTGCGCGGCCGGTGACGGCTCAGACGCCTTCGAGGATCATCGCGTTGGCGAGTCCGCCCGCCTCACACATGGTCTGCAGCGCGTAGCGGGCGCCGCGCTCGCGCATCGCGTGCACCAGGGTGGTGGTCAGCCGGGTGCCGCTGGCGCCGAGCGGATGACCGAGGGCGATGGCGCCGCCGTGCACGTTGACCCTGGCGAGGTCGGCGCCGGTCTCCTGCTGCCAGGCGAGGACCACACTGGCGAAGGCCTCGTTGACCTCGAACAGGTCGATGTCGTCGAGCGCGAGTCCCGCCCTGCGCAGCACCTTCTCGGTGGCCGGGACGACGCCCGTGAGCATCAGCAGCGGGTCGGAGCCGGTGACCGCGAAGCTGTGCAGCCGGGCGAGCGGGCGCAGGCCGAGCCGGGCCGCGGTGTCGCTGGACGTGATCAGGACGGCGGCGGCTCCGTCGTTGACGGGACTCGCGTTGCCCGCGGTGACGTTCCACTCGATCTGCGGGAAGCGCTCGGCGAAGCCGGGGTCGTGGTAGGCGGGCCTGAGGCCCGCGAGGATCTCCGGGGTGCTGTCGGGGCGTACGCACTCGTCGCGGGCCACGCCGTCCAGGGGTGCCACCTCGGCGTCGAAGAGCCCGGCCTGCCAGGCGGCTGCGGCCCTGCGGTGGGAGGAGACGGCGAACTCGTCCATCCGCGCGCGCGTGAGGGACCATTTGGCGGCGATGAGTTCGGCGCTGATGCCCTGCGGGACCAGGCCCTCCGGGTAGCGCTCGGCGACGCCGGGCCCGAACGGGTCCTTGCCGGCGGGCACGTTGGACCACATGGGCACCCGGCTCATCGACTCCACGCCGCAGGCGACCACGAGGTCGTACGCGCCCGAGATGACGCCCTGCGCGGCGAAGTGCACGGCCTGCTGGGAGGAGCCGCACTGGCGGTCGACCGTGGTGGCCGGGACCGACTCGGGCAGGCCCGCGGCGAGGACGGCGTACCGCGTGGTGTTCATGGCCTGCTCGCCGACCTGGTCGACGGTGCCGCCGATCACGTCGTCGATCAGCTCCGGGTCGACCCCGGAGCGCTCGACCAGGGTCCGGAGCGTGTGGGCGAGCAGCTCCACGGGGTGGACGTGCGCGAGGGCGCCGTTCGGCTTGCCCTTGCCGATCGGGGTGCGTACGGCTTCGACGACGACTGCGTCTCGCATGGTGCGGCCTCCTGCCTGGACCGGGCTTCATGGGCGCGGCTACTAGTGAGTAGGAAATCCAAACCCACCATAGCTCGCCGAGTTGGAAAATCAAACCCTCCCTTAGACTGGGCCGCATGGCCGCCACGAAAGACCCGCGCCCCTGCTCCATCGCCGACGCCCTCGCGCTGGTCGGCGAGAAGTACTCCCTGCTGGTCCTGCGGGAGGTGTGCCTGGGCAACGGCCGCTTCGACCAGCTCGTGCGCAACATCGGCGCCCCGCGCGACATCCTGGCCGCCCGGCTGCGCCGGCTCGTGGACGCCGGGATCCTCACCAAGCGCGTCTACAGTGAGCGCCCCCAGCGCTTCGAGTACCGGCCCACACCGGCGGGCCTGGAGCTGGAACCCGTTCTGATGACCCTGAAGGAATGGGGCGACCGCCATCTGCGCCAGGGCGCCGACCTGCCCATGGTCGTCGAGCACTCCTGCGGCGACGAACTCGTCCCGGTGGTCACCTGCCGGGCCTGCGGCGCCCCCGTCCACCACGACGACCTGACCGCCCACCCCCAGGCGCCGGGCTGGACGGTGTCGGGCCCGACGGCGGCCTGAACCGGGACCCCAGCCGGGCGGAGCCGACCGACGGACGACGCCCTTTCGGACATCTTCCGGACTTCCGGCATCCTGCCTCCCACCTGCACAAATCCCGTACTGTCCCAGGCACTTGGCACATGCGCACAGCTGACATCGCGACCCCGGTGACCAACCCCATACGTTCTGCGTAGCCACGTGGTAGCGCTGTGTCAGTGCTTGCCCCTAGGCTGTTCCGCATGTCCCCCGATTCCATGCCCCCTGGTTCCGTGCGGTCTGCTGCCGAGGTGAACGAGCAGATCCGGGCGCTGTGGCTGCGTGCGGGCGGATCCCTGTCGGCCCAGGAGCGCGCGGAGTACGAGCTGCTGGTGGTGGAGTGGGCCGAGGCCATCCGCGAGACGGTCATCAAGGCGGCCTGAGCCGCCACCCTCGATCGGCCTCAGCCGGTGTGCGGCGCCGGTCGCCAGCAACGCCATGTCACCCGCTCCGAGTCGTAGCCGCACCCCCTCGTCCACGAACAGTTCGACCGGACCCCGTTCGGCGATGTACAGCAACCGCTCGCCCGACGCATGCCGGACATCAGTCCCTCCGGCCGCGTGGACAACGGTCAGCGCCTCGCCGCGCAGTTGGATCAGGTCGAGTACGTCGGACAGCGCGTCGACCGACGCGTCGAGCGGGGCGGCACAGTGTTCGACTGGATCACTCATACGTCCTCGGCCTTACGTCCCGTGCGGTGCTTGCGCCCCTGGTATCAGCGAAACGTCCGCGCCGAATCAGTGGATCGCACCCCGCGTGCCCGGCGCCGCCGCCTGGGCCTCTTCAGCCACAGTGCGACACAGCTCGGCAGCATGAAGAGCAGCCCCACCAGTGCCAACCAGGGCGGCCGACCGGAGAAGTCGCCCACGAGGAGCACGATCCACCCCACCAGAAAGGAGAGGGGCGCCCACCCGCCGAAAACGATCACACGTCGCCGAGCCATGTCCCCCCTGCGGATCGAGCCCGCTTCCCGCGGCCGGCACAGGATCGCCGCCCCCGACACCCCGGTCAAGCCTTTCTCGCGGCGTCCGGCCGGCACCGGCGGCCGAGGTCTGCCGAGTCCTGGCGCAGGGCTGCGGCGACGAGGCCTTCGAACGCCTCGCGCGGCGGTTCCCCCCCGGACACCAGTGCGTCGAAGACCAGCCCGTCGATGCAGGTCAGCAGGGTGTGCGTGCGGTTCTCGACGTCGGTCACGCCGTGTCCCGCGAGGAACGACCGCACGGCCTCGCGGCCGGCGTTCTCGCGGGGTACGAGGATCTCGCGCAACTCCGGGTCGCGCACGCTTTCGACGGCGCAGGCGTAGCGGGCGAGCGAGCGGCGGCGGCCCTCGCCGGTGAGCCGCTGCCGGGCGAGCAGCGTCATGCCGTCGACCAGTTCCCCGGCGGTGCGGATCGGTGCGAGCCGCTCGGCCGTCACCTGCAGCTCCGTCTGGTCGAGTTGGACCAGGCGTGTGACGAGCGCGGTGAGCAGCGCGGCTCGGGTGCGGAAGTACGCCGACGTGGTGCCGGGCGGCATGGCCGCCCTGCGGTCGACCGCCCGGTGGGTCAGTCCGCGGACCCCCTCGTCGGCGAGTACGTCGAGAGCCGCGTCCGCGAGGAGGGTGCGCCGTTCCGTAGCCATGGCCCTTTTCTACACCTGTAGTACTAGGATCGCTCCTCTACAGATGTAGAAGAACGGGGTGGGTCATGAGCAGCACGGCAGTGGTCGTCGGAGGGGGCATCGGCGGACTGGCCGCCGCGATCGGTCTGCGCCGCATCGGCTGGGACGTGACGGTCGTCGAGCGCGCGCCCGTGCTCGCCGACACCGGGGCCGGCATCTCCCTGGCCGCCAACGGCCTCCGGGCGCTGGACGAACTCGGCGTCGGCGAGGCGGTGAGGAAGGCGTCGCGGGGCCAGTACAGGGGCGGCACCCGCACACCGGAGGGCCGCTGGCTGACCAGGATGGACGGCACGGCGCTGGAGAAGGCGGTGGGCACACCGATCATGGGTGTCCCCCGCGCCGCCTTGCACCGGCTGCTGCGCGAGTCCCTGCCCGCCGGGACGCTCCTGATCGGCCGCGAGGTGGACTCGGTCGAGCAGACCGGCGCCGGGAAGGTCCGAGTCGGCTGTGGGGACACGACCCTGGACGCCGATGTGGCGGTGGCGGCCGACGGCATCGGCAGCAGAGTCCGCGGACTTCTCTTCCCACACCACCCCGGCCCGGTCTACAGCGGCTCGACGGTGCTGCGCGCCATCACCGGGCAACCGGTCGAACTGCGCACCGACTTCGAGCTGACCTGGGGGCACGGCGCCGAGTTCGGGCACGTCGCCCTCTCGGACGGGCGCGCCGAGTGGCACGCGGTCCTCAACCTCTGCGCAGGGACGCGGTTCGCCGACCCCCTGGCCGAACTGCGCCGACTGTTCCACCACTGGCACGACCCGATCCCCGCCCTGCTCGACGCGACCCGGACCGACGCCGTGCTGCACCACGACGTCAACGAGCTCCGGGCACCGCTCCCCTCGTACACGGCCGGCCGGATCGCGCTGCTCGGTGACGCGGCGCACGCGATGACCCCGAACCTGGGACAGGGCGCCTGCCAGGCGCTGGAGGACGCGGTCACCCTGGCCGCCGCACTCGCCGCCGAGCCCGACGTCGGGGCCGCACTGGCCCGGTACGACGCCGAGCGCCGCCCACGCAGCCAGGCGGTTGCCCGGGCCGCACGGCAGGCCGGACGGATGGGCCAGCAGCTCTCGCACCCACTGGCGGTGGCCCTGCGGAACACCGCGATGCGCATGACGCCCTCCCGCGCCGCCACCCGCATGATCCTTCGGCACCACTCCTGGGTCCCACCGAAGTTGGGCTGAACGGATTCGCACCGGGGCCCCCGCACGGACGACCCGCGGGCCGGCCTGTCCCACACTCGGCTGACCTGCAGAGATGGCCGATCAAGTTGGGCTCGCCCCGTAGATGTACGAGACAGTCATCGCTGGATAGAGTCGTTCCGTCACAACTGGTTGTGGGGACAACCGGAGCGCGTTCCTGGGGAGGGCCTGCAGCACATGAGTCGCCGCTCTAACGGCTTGGTCGGCGTCTGGGCCGAGATGCAGAGGCAGCAGCAGCGCCAGGTGGAGGCCGAAGCCAGACGACAGAGGCAAGAGGCACAGCAGGCACGTGCCTACCAACGGCGAGCCGCCCAGGACTACCGCGAGTACCGGCAGGCGGAGGCGCTGCGTCGCACTCAGGAACTGGACGCGCAGGTCACGGCGCTGCAAAGCCTGCTCGCCTCGGGCTGCCAGGCCCCGGCGTTCCGGGCTTCGTCCCTCATCCGCCCCGAGGACGTCGAGCCCTTCTCCCCGGGACCGCTGGCACAGCCCGTGACCATGCCGGACTTCAGTCAGTACGCGGCGCAGAGCGGGTGGACCGCCGGTCGCCGCGCTCAGGCCCAGGCCGACGCCCGGGCCCGCTTCGAGCGGGACTGGCACGCGGCCCAGGCGGCGGAGGCGCGGCGGCGGCAACAACTGGCGTCGTACCAGCGGGACTACCAGGGGTGGGCCGACGCCCGGCTGGCAGAAATACGGCAGCACAACGCCGGCGTCATCGAACTGACCGAAGGAGTCAGGCGCCGCGATCCCGATTCCGTGGTCGAGTACTTCTCCGCCGCCCTCTACGCCTCGAAGGCGTGGCCCGAGGGGTTTCCCCGTCAGGTGCAAGCGGCCTACGACGCGGCGGCCGGACAGCTGGTGCTGGACTGGGAGATGCCCGCCTTCGACGTCGTTCCCGAGATCAAGTCCGTCCGCTACATGTCCGGCGCGGACCAGGACAAGGAGACCCTTCGCCCGGCAGGCCAACGGCGGTCCCTGTACCGGGATGTCCTGGCGCAGTGCATGCTGCTCGTGCTGCACGAACTCTTCGCGGCGGACGAGCCGGGGGCGCTCGAGTCCGTGACCCTGAACGGGTTCCTGGACGGACACGACCCTACGACGGGCCGACCGGGCCACATCTGCCTGGCAACCGTCATGGCTCCCGGTGCCAGGTTCCGCGACCTGCACCTGGCACAGGTCGACGCCGGCAGCTGCCTTGCCGACGCGCTGCGCGGGCAGCTCTCGGCCCGCCCCGACCAGCTCGTGCCGGTGCGGCCGGGCCGCCGGCCCCAGGAGGTCGGAAACCGCGTCGTCACACACGGCGGCGACGAGGACCCAGACCTGTACGAGATGGATCCGATCGCGTTCGAGAACCTCGTGGCCGATCTCTTCCGCGCCATGGGGATGCAGGCGGTCACCACTCAACGCTCCAACGACGGCGGAGTGGACGTCGACGCGCTGGATCCGACGCCGATCCGGGGCGGCAAGATCGTCGTACAGGTGAAGCGCTACCGCAACACGGTGCCGCCCACCGCCGTCCGCGACCTGTACGGCACCGTGCAGGACGCCGGCGCCAACAAGGGCGTCCTTGTGACGACCTCGAAGTTCGGCCCCGGCTCACACACGTTCGCCAACGGCAAGCCGCTGGAACTGATCTCCGGAACCCAGCTCGTCGACCTGCTGCACCGCCACGGCCTGCGGGGGCGCCTCGGCGACCGAGCCCCTCGACAGGCCGCACAGCCGACGCCGACGGTTCCGGACACGCGACTGCCCGGCGACTACAACGTCCTCGGCATGTCGTGGACCGGAAGCGTCGCCCTGGACGTGTGCGCTCTGGTCTGCCGTGGCGACCGGGTCCTCAGCGACGATCACTTCGTCTTCTTCAACAACCCGCGGACGCCGGATGGTTCGGTCCGTGCCCTCCCCGCCACCGCACCCGACAAGGCGGCGCTCTGCGTGTCCTTCGACGCGTTGCCGGACGAGGCGGACCGGCTGGTACTCGTGGCCGCCATCGACCCGGAGGTGAACCCGGACGCCGATCTCTCCCGCTTCACGGATGCCCGCATCCGTCTGCTCGACCCGAGGCTCACCGAGTTGGGACGACTCGACGTCTCCGACGGCCGGGCGCACGAAACCGCCCTGGTGCTAGGCTCGTTCCGCCGCCGGGCGAACGGGGACTGGGACTTCGTCCTGGGCGGCAGGGGTTACGCGGGTGGCCTGGAGGAGCTCCTCCAGGACTTCGGCATCGAGGTTCACTGAGGCGGCGAGCACCGCTCGGTGATCCGCATCAAGCCGGCCGCAGTGGGCATCCGGTGCCGACGCGCGTGGCCAGGTCGGCCCGCAGGGAGGTCAGTTCGGCAATTCGGCTGTCGATGACCTGAAGCTTCTCCTCGAAGAGCAGGGACAGCGCTTGTGCGGTGTCCGGCGCCTCGCGCAATGCCTCGCAGTTCCGCGCGATCTCCGCCAGGGAGAAACCGAGTGCCTGCGCGGTCCGGACGTACTGGAGCCAGACCACCGTCTCGGGCGGGAAGTCGCGGTAACCGTTGGGCAGACGCCGGCCTGTGACAAGACCGACCTTCTCGTAGAACCGGATCGTGTCCCTGCTCACGCCCGCCTGTGCGGCGAGCTCACCGATGCGCATGCCCCTCCCTCGGACACCGGGCTTGACCTTGGAGCGTGCTCCACTGTCTAGCGTGAGGCGTCGCCGTCACGAGACCAGCAGGAGCCTCGTCGTGAACCGTCTTCGCACCCCCGCCCGCCCAACCTACCTCCGCGTCGTACGCGCGAGCGGCTGGTACGACCTGGTCGTCACCGCCGGTTTCGCAACGCCGTGGACCTATGCCCTGGTACACGACACGCTGTCCTCGTGGGGCGGTGCCCTCGGGCTCGGCGCTCTGCCCGAACTCGACCCCTGGCAGGTCCTGTTCGCCAATCTGATGGGCTCGGTGGTGGTCGTCTGGGCCGTCCTGCGCATCGTCAGGCCGCTGCCGGAGCACGGACTGTTCGACGGCATCGCGCGTACCCTGTTCGCGACGTGGCAGGCGTACGCACTGGCCCACGGCGTGTCGCGGCTCCTGTGGCTCTTCTTCGGCGTCGAGGTGGCGTTCGGCGTCCTCCAGCTCGTGCCGTGGAGAGGGGGCCGAGACCCGGACCTCGCAGGCGACGACGCGGACCCGGCCGACGGGACGCCCGCTCGCCGGTGGACGCGCGGAGCCGGTCGCCGCCGGACTCGTCTCCCCGGATCCGGCTGATCACCGATCGCCGCCGCCGGGGCCGTGTCCGGCGTCGCGGGTCCACAGGGACAGGTCGCTGCTCGTCGCTACGGCGAGGGTCCGTCCGGAGGGCGAGAATCCGGCGGCACGGAGTTCGGAGTAGTCGGAGTGGAAGATGTGCCACCAGCGCTCCCCGTGCGGACCGGAGTGCGGCAATCCGCCGTCGCGCGAAAGCAGTACCCGCTCGTTCGGCCAGGCCGGGGCAACGACCTCCAGTTTCCAACCGCCTTCGCCCGTGGTGTGCAGTCCTCCGCCGAAGAGCCCGGAGACACGCACCCTGATTCCCGCTGCCGGTCCCAGTCCGGGACACGACACAGCGGGATCCGCCTCGGCGCCGCTGTCCTCGGGGTCAGGGTCACGATCCCGCGCGATCTTCTCGCCCGTCACGGCGTCGAAGAGACCATGACCGTCGTGCGAGACGACCATCACCAGGTCCCGGCCGGTACCGGGGTGCGAGGCGAAGCCGATCCCGAGAAGTCCGCCGACCGGGGCGTAGGCGATGCGCCGCCACGGCTCGGGCGCCGGCACGACCGGGGCTTCGAGAAGCCTCTGCCGCATCGCCCGCTGGTACGGGGAGAGCTCCGGTTCAGGTGCCGGCTTCCCGGCGGGAGGTTCGTTCGTCGTCCACTTCGTCACGCATCCATGATCCATGCTTCGCCGGGGCGGCCCGAGACGGCACGGATCACCCGCCGCGTATGAGTTGTCTCGGTCAACTCTTCTCGATCGACGGCCTGTTGCACGCAGGTGCCCATTCCGGGACACGGATGCCGGGGAAGCGGTGCGGGCCGTCCGCCGTATTCGCGTCACAAGTGGCGGCCGCGATCGCCGACTTGGACAGCACGCCTTGCCGGGGGGCCGGCCGGAGTCCCCCTGTCCACTGGTGTCGGCGCGCCGTTTCGGAAAGGCTGCGGCACATGGACTGGATGCCCTTGCTCTCCACACTGGCCGGTGCCGCCATCGGCATAGCGGCAACCCTGATCGCCGATCGCAGCCGGTGGCAACGGGAAGAGGTCAGGCACGCGCTCGAAATACGGCGCGAGGTGTACACCGTGTTCGTCTCCGCCCTCAAGGCCGCGGGTGAGGAGATACGGGCCGTCGCCCTGGGCGATCACCTGTCCGCCTCGGCACGTGACGCGGCCGTGCGGGAGGCTGTCCGCGGCACCGGCATCTACACGGCGAGTGAACGCCTTTGGCTCGTGGGTCCGCCGCAGGTCGTGGCGGCGGGGAACGAGGCGTTCCACGGCTTGCGCGCGCTGCGCGACGCCTACGCCCGGGGGGTGGAGGTCGGATCCGCCGAGGAAGCGCCCCTGATAGCCCGGCGACGCGCGGCCATGGCCGAGATGCGGCACGTCATGCGTGAGGACCTGGGGATCGGACCGCTGGGCATCGAGTGATCGTCACCGCTCCGGCCCCTGAATCGCCGCCTCGCATCTTCCGGGGAGACCCCGCCGCGGGCACCGGCGTGACTCCAGGGACCCCGAGCCGCCGGCGGCGACGGGCGTGCGTCCGGCGATGCCGGCACGCTCCCCGTTCGGGTCATCCGGCGTGCCGCCGTTTGCGGAAGGGCCGACTGTGAGAACGGGCGGCCCGCGTCGCCGACCGTTGTCCTGCCCTGTCACATGGCCGATGGCCTGGCCTCGCCTACGCTGGAGCTTGTGATGAGCCCGTCCGTGACACATCTGGCCGTCATCTGCGACTGGCCGCTGCTCCAGCTCGGTCTCACGCAGGCCCTCCAGGCGCAACCGGACATGAGGATCACGACGCTCGCCACGTGCGTCGACGAGTTCACCCTCGAAGCGGCCGACGTCGAGGTGATTCTCCTGATCAACCTGCAGTCCCGCGATCAGGTGACCTCCCGCCACGTGGCTCGGCTGTACCGGCAGGGGCACGCCGTCATCGTGATATCCGCGTCGGGCGCACAGTCCGATGCCGTCCTGTGCATCAAGGCCGGCGCTCGCGGATATCTAAGCCGACAAACCGATGCCTCCGAGTTGGTCACGGCCGTGCGCGCCGTCGCCTCGGGAAGCGACTATTTCGGTGCGAGCCTCGCCGGGCGCAGCATCCCGGCACCCCCTCCGCACATCACCGGCCGAGAGAGACAGATCCTGCAGTTCGTTGCCGATGGCGCAACGGATCGCGAGATCGCCGCGAAGTTGAACATCGCCGAAAACACGGTTCACACGCACCTGGAGCGGCTGCGGAGAAAGAGCGGTTCTCGCCGCAGGACGGAACTCACCCGATTCGCTCTGGAGAACGGGATCATCGGGGGCGATCTCCTGGAGTGACTACGGGGCCGTCGGAACCGAGTCCGGACGAATGTCGTTCAGGCTGTTGACGATGACGACGGAAGAAGGATGCGCGGGCGCGGGGACCTGGATCAGCATGGGGACATAGACCATCTGCCCGTGCCGGAACTCCGCTTTCGCCGAGAGGCGGTAGCAGACAGGGGCTTCGGGGTTGCTCGACGTCGCATAGCACCGGAGTACTGAATTCGCTCCGGTCGGGACGGTTCCCTCGGTCGCCGATGCGTCCCACGCGCCGGCCGCGAGGCACGCGACGGCAGCGGCTGCGAGGAGGGCACTTCGCACGGCTGCTCTGGCCAATTTGCATCACTCCAAAGCGACGAGTGATCGGCACCTCGCGGAGGTGTGACCTCCGCGAGGTGCCGACTCTTCTGGAGACCCTTCAACGGTCAGCCCTGGGTCCCACCTTGCGTGTTGCCGGTGCCGCCCTGGGTACCGCCCTGGGTGTTGCCGGTCCCGCCACCCTGCGTGCCGCCCTGGGTGTTGCCGGTTCCGCCACCCTGGGTTCCACCCTGGGTGTTACCACGGCCGCCACCCTGGGTTCCACCCTGAGTGTTGCCCGTGCCGCCACCCTGGGTTCCACCCTGGGTGTTGCCCGTGCCGCCACCCTGCGTACCGCCCTGGGTGTTACCGGCGCCGCCCTGGGTCCCGCCCTGGGTGTTACCGGCGCCGCCCTGGGTCCCGCCCTGGGTGTTACCGGCGCCGCCCTGGGTTCCACCCTGAGTGTTGCCACGGCCGCCACCCTGGGTTCCACCCTGGGTGTTGCCCGTGCCGCCACCCTGGGTTCCACCCTGGGTGTTGCCCGTGCCTCCACCCTGGGTTCCACCCTGAGTGTTACCGGCGCCACCCTGCGTACCGCCCTGGGTGTTGCCCGTGCCTCCACCCTGCGTACCGCCCTGGGTGTTGCCGCGACCGCCACCCTGGGTTCCACCCTGAGTGTTGCCCGTGCCGCCACCCTGCGTACCGCCCTGGGTGTTGCCCGTGCCGCCACCCTGCGTACCGCCCTGGGTGTTGCCCGTGCCTCCACCCTGCGTACCGCCCTGGGTGTTACCGGCGCCGCCCTGGGTACCGCCCTGGGTGTTACCAGTGCCGCCACCCTGCGTACCGCCCTGAGTGTTGCCGCGACCTCCACCCTGCGTACCGCCCTGGGTGTTACCGGCGCCACCCTGCGTACCGCCCTGGGTGTTACCGGCGCCACCCTGCGTACCGCCCTGGGTGTTACCAGTGCCGCCACCCTGCGTACCGCCCTGAGTGTTGCCGCGACCGCCACCCTGGGTTCCACCCTGGGTGTTGCCACGACCGCCACCCTGCGTACCGCCCTGGGTGTTCCCGGGCTTGGGCGGCCTGGGCTTCTTGTTGCAGTTGCGCTTGCACGGCTTGTCCGGGAGCAGGCGGTGTGCCTGTGTACCGTTGCCGACGTGCACCTGAGTTGCTGAGACTGTGCCCGTCGGTGCGGGCGCCGCCGAGGCAGGGGTACCGATGGTGAGAATTCCTCCCACCATTGCCGCCGACGCTATCGCGGTCGCAATCTGCTGCTTCTGGCGTTTCCGCACGAGCCTGCTCCTTTCTCCCAACACAATTGTGTCTACTGTCGCTTTCAGGGATTCATGCGTCGGAATGATGGAAAATGGAGTCCGGTCATCTGGGCGCAGGGCCGACCCTCAGAACCTCTTTTTCGTGTAGCTTTCTTGAGCTTCCATTTTTTCCGTCGCGGGCAGCTACAGAAGGTCACTCCACGCATTGGACGGGCTACCTATTCAGAGAAGGAGGCTGCTCGCTGCACTTGGATCCCGCCCGGTTGGCCCTCAAAGCCACCACGACACACGAGGCGGGGCAGTACTTATGCTCCCCTCGTGTTACGGCGTCGTCAAATCAAGTCGAACCCGAAATAGATCTAGCGTCTGCACTTGTAGTCAGAAATGACTACAGGCGGCCCGCGGAAATATTCAGGACGCGATCACGCAGAACGGGGAGTTCGGAGCGGACCCCGGCGATCCGGGCCAGGTCCAGGTCCACCGTCACCGTCTCCTCGGCGGTACCGGCCTCGCCCAGGACGTCTCCCCAGGGGTCCACGACCACACTGTGTCCGCCCTGCCGCATTCCGCCGTGGGCGCCCGCCGCGCAGCAGGCGAGGAGGAAGACCTGCTCCTCCAGGGCCCGTGTGCGGGTGAGCAGCCGCCAGTGGCCGAGGCGTGCCGCGGGCCATGCGGCGGGAACCACGATCAGCTCCGCTCCTTCGTCGAGCAGGGCCCGGAAGAGTTCGGGGAAGCGGAGGTCGTAGCAGATGGCGAGGCCGATCACGCCGAACTCGCTGGGCACGGTGACGATGTCGCGGCCGCCGCCCATCATGGTCGCCTCGCCGGTGTCGAAGCCGTACCGGTGGATTTTGCGGTAGCTGGCGCGCAGCTCACCGCTCCGGTCGAAGAGGAGAGCGGTGTTGTAGAGCGTCCCGTCGCCGTCCCGCTCGACGACCGACCCGGCGTGGAGCCACACTCCGGCCCGGCGGGCCGCCGCGGACATGACCTCGGCCGTGGGGCCGTCCACCGCCTCCGCATCGCGTCCCCAGCCGTCGTACGACCAGGCGCCGGCCGTCCACAGCTCCGGCAGGACGGACCACCAGATCGTCGCCCGCGCGGCCGTGGACGAGCGAAGCCGCCCTGCGGCGGCGCTCGTCGGCGGAGTCCGCCGAGTCCACGGACAGCTGTATCAGTGAGGCACGCATCGCCGTCACCTCGGACCGTCCGTACACGGTCCGAGGGAATCCGTTCCTTTCGAGCGTAGGGAGCCCCGGGGACATCGCGCGTCCCGTGCGCACCCCGCCCTGCGCGGTCGGCCGGTCCGCGGGCCGGGCGTCCGCCGTACCACTGAATTTCACCGCACGCCTCTTGGCTCCGCCCGCCCCGTGCCCAACACTGTGCCGATGACGCAGCGTGCCGAGCTGGCGACCGTGATGGACCGGATGGCCGTGGACGAGCTGATCACCGCGTACGCGGTGGCGGTGGACGACGGCGACTGGGCCGAGTACCGGAAACTGTTCACGACGGACGGGCGGGCCGACTACCGCTCCGCCGGCGGCATCGAGGGCGGGGCCGGACAGGTCGCGGGATGGCTCGAGGACAACCTGGCGCTGTTCGGCGTGCGGCAGCATCTGATCGTCAACCGCCGGGTGCGGTTCGGCACCCTGGAGCACGACACCGGGGACACCGCGCGGGTCCGGGCCGACTACTTCAACCCGATGCGCCTCTCGAACGGCAACGGTTCCGCCGCCCCGGACCTGGAGTGCGGCGGCCGGTACGACTTCGGGCTGCTGCGCACGCCCGAGGGCTGGCGGCTGCGCGAGGTCGTCGTCCAGGAGAAGTGGCGGCGGATGCCGCACCGGACGACCGCAGGGGCGGACTGAACCGGAGGGCCTCTGTCGTAGATCGCTCCCGGCGCGCACACTGGAGCCAGCCCGGGGTAGGGAGGGTCCGTATGAGGACGATCGACCATTGGCTGACCTCTCCCTGGCGACGCTCCACCACCGCTGCCGTCGCGGGCGCCCTGCCCGTGTTCGCCTTCCCGGCGCCCTCGCTGTGGTGGTTCGCGTACATCGCCCTGGTTCCCTGGATCCTGCTGGCCCGTTCCGCGCCGACCGGCAGGCGCGCGGCGTACGACGGCTGGTGCGGAGGCTTCGGGTTCATGGTGGCCGTGCACCACTGGCTGCTGCCGAGCCTCAACGTGTTCATCTTTTTCATAGGCGCCTTGCTGGGCCTGCTCTGGGCGCCCTGGGGCTGGCTGGTGCGCCGGTTCCTCGGCGGGACGCCCCCACCCGGCCGGTGCGCCGCCGCGCTGCTCGTGCTGCCCTCGGGCTGGCTGGCGATCGAACTGGTCCGCTCCTGGCAGGGGCTGGGCGGTCCCTGGGGCATGCTCGGCGCCAGCCAGTGGCAGGTGGGCCCCGCGCTGCGGCTGGCCTCGGTCGGCGGGGTGTGGCTGCTCAGCTTCCTGGTGGTGGCCGTGAACGTGGCGGCCGCCGTGCTGGTGTCCGTGCGCGAGTCCCGGGTGCCGGCGGTGGCCTCGCTGGTCGCCACGGCCGCCGCGACCTCGGCCGCGTGGGCGTGGGCGCCCCGCCCGGACGTCGACGGCCGGACCCGGATCGCGGTCGTCCAGCCGGGGATCGTGGACGGGCGGGACAGCGGCGAGCAGCGCTTCGACCGCGAGGAGCAGCTGACCCGGCAACTCGCCGGACAGCACGTCGGCCTGGTGGTCTGGGGCGAGTCCAGCGTCGGCTTCGACCTCGCCCACCGTCCCGACCTGGCCCGGCGGATCGCCGCCCTGTCCCGCGAGACCGGTGCGGACGTGCTGGTCAACGTGGACGCCCGCCGCGCCGACCGGCCCGGCATCTACAAGAGCTCGGTACTGGTCGGACCGGACGGACCGACCGGTGAGCGCTACGACAAGATGCGCCTCGTGCCCTTCGGCGAGTACATACCGGCGCGCTCCCTCCTCGGCTGGGCCACCTCGGTCGGCAAGGCGGCCGGCGAGGACCGCAGGCGCGGCACCGAGCAGGTCGTGATGAACGTCGGGCACGGGCTGCGGGTCGGCCCGCTGATCTGCTTCGAGACCGCGTTCCCGGACATGAGCCGGCACCTCGCCGAGGACGGCGCGGACATCCTCCTCGGCCAGTCCTCCACCTCGACCTTCCAGGGCAGCTGGGCGCCTGAGCAGCACGCCTCGCTGGCCGCGCTGCGCGCCGCCGAGACCGGCCGCCCGATGGTGCACGCGACCCTCACCGGCGTCTCCGCGGTGTACGGGCCGGCCGGGCAGCGGCTCGGCCCGTGGCTCGGCACCGACGCGAGCACCGCGCGCGTCTACGACCTACCGCTCGCGCACGGCGTCACACCGTACGTGCGGTACGGCGACTGGCCGGTGCACGGCGCCCTGCTGGTGCTGGCCGCGCTGTGCGCCACCGAGGGCGTGCGGGCGCTCAGGCTGCGCCGGAACGGTCCTGAACCGCTCGCACCATCCGCTCGCACAGTTCGTGAGTCGCCAGCGCGTCCCGGGCGCTGAGCACCTTCCCGGCGCGCACGGCGTCGAGGAAGGCGAGCACCGCCTGCTCGATGCCGCGCTGCCGGGCCACCGGCACCCAGTCCCCGCGCCGGCGCAGCGTCGGCTGGCCCTTGTGGTCGATGACCTCGGCGAGGTTGACCACCTGGCGCTTGGTGTCCTGACCGGAGACCTCCAGGATCTCCTCCGCGGAGCCGCTCAGCCGGTTCATCACACCGAGCGCGGTGAAGCCGTTCCCGCCGAGCTGGAGCACCACGTGGTGCAGCAGCCCGTCCTCCACGCGGGCGCGGACGGTCACGTCGTCGACCGGCCCGGGCGCCAGGAAGCGCAGGGTGTCGGCGACGTGGATGAAGTCGTCCAGGATCATCGAGCGGGGTTCCTCGGGCAGCCCGATCCGGTTCTTCTGCATGAGGATCAGCTCGCGGGGGTGGTCCAGGCACTGGGCGTACCCGGGGGCGTACCGCCGGTTGAATCCGACGAAGAGGGAGACGCCCCGCCGCTCGGCGAGGCTCACCAGCCGTTCGGAGTCGGCGAGTTCGTAGGCGAGTGGCTTGTCCACGTACGTCGGGACGCCGGCCTCCAGCAGCCGGGTGACGATGTCCGGGTGGACGGTGGTGGGCGCGTGCACGAAGGCCGCGTCGAGGCCGGCGGCGAGCAGCGAGTCCAGGCTGTCGTGCCGCTGCTCCCGGGACAGGTGCAGGGAGTCGGCGACCCGGGCGAGGGTCGCGGGCGTCCGGGTCTGCAGATGGAGCTCGACCTCGGGCCTGCTGCCCAGCACCGGCAGATACGCCTTCCGCGCGATGTCCCCGAGTCCGATGCAGCCGACCTTCACGTGCTCTCCCCTGGCGCTTGCCCGCGTGTGCTTCCCCGGCAGCATACGGGGGCCGCCGGCCGGCGACGCCGTCGAAGCCGCGGGGGTGGAGCGCGGGCCCGGCCTCCGACCCGCGGGGTGCCTGCGGGTGGCGGCGGGCGTCATCACGGGCACCGGGAAACCCTCCGTACGGGCAACGAGATCACCCGTGCGGGGCACGGACCTCCGCTCTCCCGTGCCGAGCGGGTGGCCGACCCATCATTGTTGCGCGGGTGCATCTGAAGACGACCACCGCAGCGCTCCTGGTCACCGTGGCCGTCTCGGCCCTCTCCGGCTGTGTGACCGTACAGAGCCGGGCGACGCCCGCGCCGTCCCTGCCCGGCGGCAGGGCGCCGTTGCTGCCGACGGCGCCCCGGCCGGACGGCAGCACCGAGCCGCGGGGGGTGCAGGCTCCGGCCCGGGAGGCGCTCCAGATGGTCGGCCCGTCCAAGCACCCGGAGCACTCGGCGTCGCCGTCGGCACCTCGCCCGCCCGCCGCCCCGCCGGCGGCCGGGCGCCGGGCACCGGCCCCGGCGGCGCCGTCGCACCCCCGCTCGCGCGCGCACCGCCCCCGGCATGCGGACGCCCATGTCCCGGACCTGCCGCGGTCGGCTCCGAAGGCGCCGGACGTGTGCGCCCTCGGCAAGCAGTACGGCGGCTGGCGCAGGGACAGCCCGGAGGCGGTCATCTGCGAGGAGGCGTACGGCCACTGACACGCCTCGCCGACGCGGCGAGAGTGCGTGCACGGCGTCGCGCGGCAGACGGAAATGGTCAGACAGGCCCTAGCGCTGCCGGGGTGGCCCCCACGGCTCCCCGTCCGCCGTCCCGCCCTCCCCGCCCTGCCCCAGCCGCAGCTCCAGTCGGCCGATCGCGGCCCGGACGCCGTCGCCGTAGCCGTCGTCCGCGAGGGAGCCGGCGGCGGTGCGGGCGTGGCGGAGGTGGCTGCGGGCGGCCTCGGGGCGGCCCAGCTTGACGTAGTCGGCGGCCAGGTTGAGGTGCAGGGAGGGGAGGAATCCCCGGACACCCCCGGGGTCGCCGTCGGCCAGTTCCCGGGCGGCCGAGAACGCCCGCAGGTCCCAGGCGAGTTCGTCCTCCGGGTCGTCCTGGGTGTCGGCGAGGTAGTGGGCCAGGGTGCAGCGGTGCAGCGGGTCGCCGTCCTCGCCGATCTCCGCCCACAGGCCGAGGAGACGGCTGCGGGCCTCCTCCCGGTCGCCACCGTGGTGCAGCATCACGACCTGCCCGATCCGCGTCAGCACGGCATCCGGTGCCGTCCGTTCCCGTCGCTCCGCCACCGCGTCCTCCGGCCGTCGTCCGCTGTCTGCTCCCGACGCTAACCGGAGGCATGCGCAATCCCGGTCAGGCGGCCCCGGACGGCACGGCGCCCGAATCCGGGGGTGGGAGCCGGAGCCGCTCGGGTACTCGCCTCCGGACAGTAGACCCACGTAACGGAGGCACACTGATGAGCACGGTCAAGGAAACGGTGGAAGTCGACGTGCCGGTCCACACCGCCTACAACCAGTGGACGCAGTTCGAGTCGTTCCCGGAGTTCATGGAGGGTGTCGAGGAGGTCCGGCAGCTCGACGACCGCCACAACCACTGGACGACGAAGATCGGCGGAGTCCGGCGGGAGTTCGACACAGAGATCGTCGACCAGCTTCCCGACGAGCGCATCACGTGGCGCACCACCGACGGTGACACGGCCCAGCGGGGCAGCGTCCGGTTCCAGCGCGTGGACGACATGCACACCCGGGTGGAACTCGTCATGGACATCGAGCCCAGCGGGGCCGCCGAGAAGACCGCGGACATGGCCGGCTTGCTCGACCGGCGTGTGAAGGGCGACATGAAGCGCTTCAAGAAGTACATCGAGGAGCGCGGCGGAGAGTCCGGCGCGTGGCGCGGACGCATCAGCCCGGCCGGCTAGCCGCACGGCCCCGGGACGACCGCCCGCCCGGCAGCGTCACACCGGGCAGCGGCAGGTCCGGCGACGCACGGGTCCGGCAGCGCCCGGGTCCGCCCACGCGTACGTGGCGGGCCCGGGCGCACGCTCAGGCGCGGCCCGTGAGCCCCGTACTGCGCAGGCGTTCGGGCACCGCCCACCACTGGTCGGGGCGGTCCACGACGGGGGCTTCCGGGCCGGCCTCGCCGTATCGGGCCAGGCGCAGGAGGTAGGCCGCGATGCCCGCGGCTCCCTGCATCCAGGCCGTGCCGGGCGGCAGCAGCGGCGGGTCCTCGCGGTGTTCGACGAAGCGCCAGCGGGCGCCCCTCGCGTCCCTGACGGCGCGCTCCAGCAGCGCGTCGCCCATCCTGTGCGCCGCCCGCAGCAGCGTCTCGCCTCTCAGGGGGTCATCGCAGTCCTGGGCCGCGTCCAGCAGCACGTCTCCGACCCCCGCCGTTCCGCAGCAGCGGCCGTCGTTGTCCCAGAAGCCGGGACGCAGGCGCTCCGGCACCCCGGACGTGAGGATCGAGGTCAGGCAGCGCTGCCGCAGCTCGCCGACCTCGAAGCCCGCCACCTCCCTGACCCCCGCGTGCGACAGCGCCGCGAACAGGTGCGAGGTGCCCGCCGGACCGTGGCACCAGGTGTACGTCACCGGTTCGACCTCCCGTCGCGAGGGCGGGATCGTGTGCGGGACGACGAGGCCGCCGCCGTCGAGCGAGCCCACCGACAGGACGTGCCGGGCCCCCTCGACCGCTGCCTCGACGAAGTCGGGCCGGTCCAGCGCGGTGCCCGCCACCGCCAATGCGGCCGCGACCCCGGCGGTGCCGTGCGAGTAGTTCGGCGCCTTCGACTCGCTGCGCGGCGTCATGCCCCAGTCCAGGCCCGCCTCCGTGCGCTCCGCCGCCCGCAGCAGGGCCTCGCCGCCCGTCGTCGCGATCTCCTTCGTGAACGCGCTGTTCGCCCAGACCGCCGTCATCACCACGCCCGCGGTGCCCATGACGACGTCGGTGAGGGGCGCGTCGGAACCCGGTTCGAAGTCGAGCGTGGTCCGCCATCCCTCGTCGGTGGCCAGCTCGGCCAGCCGTCGCAGCGCGGTCGTCTCGGTGCCCGGGGCGAGCAGCCTGAGCGCCATGGCGTCGCCCGCGAGGCCGTCGTACAGGGACGGTTCCGTCGTCTCCCCGGCCTGGGCCGACAGCCTGGTCACGATGCCGGTCGCCAGGGCCTGTTCCCGCGCGTTCAGCTCCCGGTACCGCGCGATCTCGGCGAGCACCGGGGCGAGGCCGGCGATCCCCGCGTACAGCGAGTCGCGGTCCTTCGCGGGTGCCTCCGCCGCCGGGCCGTCCTCCGGGACCGCCTCCGGCAGCCACGGACCCTCGTCCTCGCGCACCTGGTCCAGCACCCATGACCAGGCAGCCTCGCCCACGTCCCGATACGCGTCGCTCCTCAGCATCCGGCCCACGCTACAGCCCGCCGGAGGGCCGCGGGATCCGGAGCGGCGCCGCGTGCCCGTCAGAGCCGGAACAGCCTCGCCGCGTTGCCGTGGCAAACCGCCCGCAGCCAGTCCTCGCCGAGCCCGAGCCGCTCCAGGGCCTGGAGCTGGTGCAGGTAGGGGTAGGGGATGTTGGGGAAGTCGGTGCCGAACAGGACGCGGTCGCCGAGCGCGGCGAGCCGGGGCAGGGCACGGCGCGGGAACGGCATGAACCCCTCGGAGAAGTCGGTGAACGCCATCGTGGTGTCCAGCCGCACCTGCCCGAAGCGCTCGGCGAGGCCGAGGAAGTCCTCGTACTCGGGCATGCCCATGTGCGCGACGATCAGCCGCAGTTCCGGGTGGCGCGCCAGCACGCGGGCGATGGGTTCGGGGCCGGTGTGCTTGCCGGGCGCGGGCCCGGAGCCGCAGTGGATCACCACGGGGATGCCGGCCTCGGCCAGGATCCCCCAGGCCTGCTGGAGAAGTGCGTCGGCCGGGTCGTACGCCCCCACCTGCACATGCGCCTTGAAGACCCGAGCGCCCGCCTCGACGGCCTCGCGGACGTAGGTCTCGACGCCCGGCTCGGGGAAGAGGGTGGCGGTGTGCAGGCAGTCGGGGGTGCGGCGGGCGAAGTCCGCCGCCCATCCGTTCAGCCAGCGGGCCATGCCGGGTTTGTGCGGGTAGAGCATCGAGGTGAAGGCCCGGACGCCGAACTGCCGGAGCAGGGCCGCCCGTTCCGCCTCCTCGTGCCGATAGGTGATCGGCCACTCGAGTCCACCGGTCAGCGGTCCGAGCGCGTCGAAGTAGCCCCACACCTTGTGCAGCACGCGTTCGGGCATGAAGTGCGTGTGGACGTCGACCAGTCCGGGGAGGCCGAGCCGTTCCCAGAAGCGGCGGACCTCCTCGGCCTCGGGCGTCACGATCTGTGGGGGCGCACTCTCCAGTGCCTCGGCGACCAGGTCGTGGATCAGGTACTCCCCCGGTGAACGGTTCTCCTTGAGCCGGTGCAGCGTCGTGGGGCCGAACCAGCCGTAGGCGGAGTGCTTCGTCCACTCCAGCTCCGGGTGGTCGAGGTCCCCGTCGACCTCGACCAGGTAGTCGGCCTCGTGCCGTACTCCGGCGCCGTCGTCGCCGGTCCAGGTGGAGACGCCCAGCAGCCGGCGCACGCGGCGCAGCCGCCAGCCGGTCTCCTCCCGGATCTCGCGGGCCAGGGCGGCGAGCAGCGGTTCACCCGGCTCGACGTGTCCGCCGACGATGTCCCAGCAGTCGGGGAAGAGTCGCCGGCCGGGGCCGCGTCTCTGGGCGAAGGCCTCACCGCGGTCGTTCAGGATCACCGCGCCGACGGTCCAGTTCTCACCTTCCGCGGGCACCGGAATCTCGACGCCCGCTTCCACCGCGATGTGGGGATCGTCCATTGGCATGAGCGTCAGCTTAGGGGGCGGTCCCACGCACCCCGCGGACACGTCCGCACCCCGCGGCACGTCCACGGCCTCCCGGGGCCCGGCTCGATCGGCCCGGGCCCCGGCGTCCGTTCAGCCCAGGTCGGGGATGCGCCAGTCGATCGGCTCGTGCCCCTGGCGGGCGATGCCCTCGTTGATCTGGGTGAAGGGGCGGGAGCCGAAGAACTTCTTCGCGGACAGCGGCGAGGGGTGCGCGCCCTTGACGACCACGTGCCGGGTCTCGTCGATCAGCGGAAGCTTCTTCTGGGCGTAGTTGCCCCACAGGACGAAAACCGCCGGGTCGGGCCGGTCGGCCACCGCACGGATGACGGCGTCGGTGAACTTCTCCCAGCCCTTGCCCTTGTGCGAGTTGGCCTCGCCGGCCCGGACGGTGAGCACCGCGTTGAGCAGCAGGACCCCCTGCCCGGCCCACGGCATCAGGTAGCCGTTGTCGGGGACGGGCAGTTCCAGCTCGGCCTGCATCTCCTTGTAGATGTTGCGCAGCGAGGGCGGGGTCTTCACACCCGGGCGGACCGAGAAGCACAGGCCGTGGCCCTGGCCCTCGCCGTGGTACGGGTCCTGTCCGAGGACGAGGACCTTCACCCGCTCGTACGGCGTCGCGTCCAGCGCCGCGAAGACCTCCTCGCGCGGCGGGTAGACGGGACCCTTCGCCCGCTCGTCCTCGACGAACTCGGTCAGCTCCTTGAAGTAGGGCTGCTGCAGCTCGTCGCCCAGAACCCCGCGCCAGGACTCGGGCAGCATGGCGATGTCGGTCACGTCAACGTCCTCACGATGTCAATCAACTACGGCCTGCACTTCCAGGGTTCAGAACCTACAGCCGACCACTGACATCCGGTGCGGGAAGGGCCGTTCGCGGCTCTCACCAGCTGGTCTTGCGGTGCAGCGTCCACATCATCATGATCGTCGAGGGGTCGAGGGCCTGCTCGCCGCCGGAGACGTCGTCGCTCGCCGCCACGTACTGGCGGCCCTGCCAGAGCGGGATCAGCCGGGCGTCGTTCACGATGATCTGCTGGGCCTGCTCCATGTCCTTGACCGTCTGCGCGCGGTCGCTCTCGGCGCGCGAGTGCGGCAGCAGGCTGTCGGTGATCTCCTTGGCCTGGTACGGCGTGCCGAGCGCGTTGTGCTCGCCGACGAACGGGGCGATGAAGTTGTCCGCGTCGGGGAAGTCCGGGAACCAGCCGCGTCCGAACACGGGGTACTCGCCCTTCTGGTAGCCGACCACGTAGGTCTTCCAGGGGCGGCTCTTCAGGGTGATGGTGAACAGCCCGGAGCCCTCCAGTTGCCGCTTCAGCTCCTGGAACATCAGGGCCGTCTCGGACCCGTAGCGGTCGGTGGTGTACCAGAGGGTGAGCGGGACCCGCTGGTGGATGCCCGCGTCGGAGAGGATCTTGCGGGCCTTGGGGACGCTCGGGTCGCCGTAGTCGTCGAAGAAGCCGGTGGTGTGGCCGGTCAGGCCCGCGGGGACCATGGAGTACAGCGGGACGACGGTGTCCTTGTAGACCTTGTGGGCGATGGCGCCCCGGTCGACGACCTGGGCGATGGCCTTGCGCACGGCGGGCTGCTTGGCCCAGGGGTCCTTGGGGTTGAACACCAGGTAGCTGATGTCGGTGCCGGCGCCGTCGATGAGCTGCAGGTCCGCGTTGCCGTGCTGCTGGAGGGCGAGGATGTCGTCGGCGGCGAGACCGCGGTAGGTGACGTCGATCTGCTTGTCGCGCAGCGCCTTGACCATGCTGGCGGAGTCCTGGAAGTAGCGGATGGTCACCGCGTCGTTCTGCCGCTTGGCGAAGCCCTGGTAGTCGCCGTTGCGGACCAGGACCGCCTGCCTGTCCTCCTGGTACGACTGGAGCTTGTACGGCCCGGAGCCGACGACGTCGCCGTCCTTGCGCAGGGTGTGGGCCGGGTAGTCGGCCGGGTCGACGATCGACATGGCGGGGGTGGCCAGCACGAACGGGAAGGTCGCGTCGGACTTGTTGAGGTGGAAGACCACCTCCTGGTCGCCCGAGGTGTCCACCCGGTCCAGGCTGCCGAGCAGCCCGGCGGGGCCGCTCGGGGCGTCGATGGCGCGGATGCGGTCGATGGAGTACTTGACGGCTTGGGCGTTCAGCGGGTTGCCGTCGGTGAACTTCATGCCGGAGCGCAGCTTGCAGCGGTAGGTGCGGCTGCCCGAGTCGATGAAGGAGCAGCTCTCGGCGGCGTCGGGCTGGGGGGTGGTGGCGCCGTTCGGGTAGGCGAGGAGCGTCTGGTAGATGTTGCGGTACAGCTCCCAGGAGCCGTCCCAGGCACCCGCCGGGTCAAGCGTGCTGGGGGCGCTGGTGGTGCCCACGACGATCGGGCCCTTGCTGCCCGAGCCATTGCCGGACAGCAGACTGCATCCGGCCACCAGGGATATGGACGCGATCGCCGCGACTCTCCGCAGGAATCGGTTCCGGTTGAACACGCGCACGCTCCTCGATCCGCCGTACCAAGGGTCGGCAGACCATACCGCAGCGTTTGGGCGCCCGAACCTCCCGTGAAACAGGCCTTCTTGATCGACTGAGCGGTGACGACGTTGTCATGCGACTGTGCGCCCGCTGTGCGGTTCTCCGGGCGCCGATCCGTCCGAAAATCGGCGCCCGGAAAGCGTTTCTCACACGCCGGCGTTGAGGAAAAGCCCTCCGTCGACGACGAGCGTCTGGCCGGTGATCCAGTCGGACTGCCCGGAGGTGAGGAACGCGGCGGCGCCGCCGATGTCGGACGGCACGCCGAGCCGGGCCAGCGGGTAGGAGGCGGCGGCCTCCTCCTCCCGGCCCTCGTACAGGGCCTGCGCGAACTTGGTCTTGATCACGGCCGGGGCGATCGCGTTGACCCGGACCTTCGGCGCGAACTCGTGCGCCAGCTGCTGGGTCAGGTTGATCATCGCGGCCTTGCTGACGCCGTAGGCGCCGATGAAGGGCGAGGGCGCGAGGCCCGCGATCGACGCGATGTTGACGATCGAGCCGCCGTTGTCCTTCTGCCAGGCGTGCCAGGTCTTCTGGGCGAAGCCGAGCGCCGAGATCACGTTGGTCTCGAACACCTTGCGGGCGACGTTCAGGTCCAGGTCCGCGATCGGGCCGAAGACCGGGTTGGTGCCCGCGTTGTTGACGAGGTGGTCGAGGCGGCCGAAGGCCTCCATGGTGCGCTCGACGGCCTCGGTCTGGTGGTCCAGGTCGTGCGCCTTGCCGGCGACGGCGATGACCCGCTCGGAGCCGAGCTTCTCGACGGCCTCCTTCAGCGCGTCCTCGTTGCGTCCGGTGATGCACACTCGGTCGCCGCGCGCGACCAGGGCCTCGGCGACGCCGTAGCCGATGCCGCGGCTCGCGCCCGTGACGAGGGCGACCTTGCCGGAGAGTTCCACGGAAGTCATGTACCTGTTCCCTTTAGTCGAGCGGTCCGCCGGCGACGTACAGCACCTGGCCGGAGACGAACCCGGCCGCCTCGCCGGTGAAGAAGGCGATGGCGTTGGCGATGTCCTCCGGCTCGCCGACGCGCTGCACCGGAATCTGGGTGGCGGCGGCCTTCTTGAAGTCGTCGAAGCCCATGCCGACGCGGTCGGCGGTGGCCTTGGTCATCTCGGTGGCGATGAAGCCGGGGGCGACGGCGTTGGCGGTGATGCCGAACTTGCCCAGTTCGATGGCGAGGGTCTTGGTGAAGCCCTGGAGGCCCGCCTTGGCGGCCGAGTAGTTGGCCTGGCCGCGGTTGCCGAGCGCGGAGGAGGAGGACAGGTTGACGACCCGGCCGAAGCCCGCGTCGACCATGTGCTTCTGGACGGCCTTGGTCATCAGGAACGAGCCGCGCAGGTGCACGTTCAGGACGGTGTCCCAGTCGGAGACGCTCATCTTGAACAGCAGGTTGTCGCGCAGCACGCCCGCGTTGTTGACGAGGATCGTCGGGGCGCCCAGTTCCGCGGCGATACGGGCGACGGCCGCCTCGACCTGCGCCTCGTCGGAGACGTCGGCGCCGACCGCGATCGCCTTGCCGCCGGCCGCGGTGATCTTCTCGACGGTGTCCTTGCAGGCGGCCTCGTCGAGGTCGATCACGGCGACCGCGTGACCCTCGGCGGCCAGTCGTACGGCGGTGGCGGCGCCGATGCCGCGCGCCGCGCCGGTGACTACCGCGACCCGCTGTTCAGTGGTGGACATTACTGCTTCTCCTCGCCCTTGAGAGAACCTGTGTGGCCCTTCGGGAGGGCCCCTCGTGCGGTGAGCGACCGCTTAGTACCTTCGGTACACGTGACGCTAGAAGCCCTGGCACCCGGTGTCAACGGCACACCGCACCGGTGTGATCCATTACCTCACCAGGAGGTCCAGCAATCGTTCCGTCTCGGCCGCCGGGTCGGTGGTCAGTCCGGTGTGCACCGGGCCGGGCTGGACGACGGTGGACCGGGGCGCGATCAGCCAGCGGAAGCGCCGCCCGGCGTCGTCGCGGGCCGCCTGCCCGGCCTCCTCCCCGCCCGCGCAGACCTTCTCCACGGCCGCGAGCGCGGCCCGGATCCCGGCCACGTCGGCCTCCGGGTCGAGGGCGCGCAGCCGGGTCTCGTCCAGATGGGTGCGGGCGCCGACGTAGGCCTTGGCCCGGCAGTAGAGGACGACGCCCGCGTTGACGCACTCGCCGCGCTCCACGCGCGGCACGACCCGCAGCAGCGCGTACTCGAACACGTCCCGGTCGCCGCCCTGGCCCGCCCGGGTGATGTGACGCTCGGTCACGTGGCCGGCCATGTGGATGTGGGTCTCGCTCACTTGGTCCCCTCGATGCCGGTGATGCGCTCGTGGACGGCGGCCGCCCGCGCGAGCAGCGGACGCGCGTAGGCCCGGCGCAGGTCGTCCGGGGTGTCGAAGCCCGGCTCGCCGTCGAGCCAGACGTCCGGGATCTCGGCGGTGACCTCGGCGAGGAGGTCCTCGGTGACCCTGGGTGCCAGGTCGGCCGCCGCGGCGGCGACGTCCGGGGCGAAGCGGGCCAGGGCGTGGTCGGCGGCGTCGTAGGCGCGGGCCGCGGAGGCCTCGGCGGAGGGCCAGTTGTGGTGCCAGATCATCGTGGCCCCGTGGTCGATGAGCCACAGGTCGCCGCGGTGCACGAGCAGGTTGGGGTTGCGCCAGGAGCGGTCCACGTTGTTGATCAGCGCGTCGAACCAGACGATCCGGCCGGCCTCCTCGGAACCCACGGAAAAGGCGAGCGGGTCGTAACCGAGCGCACCGGAGAGGAAGTCCATGCCGAGGTTGGTGCCGCCGCTGGCCCGCAGCAGCTCCTGCACCTGCTGCTCGGGCTCGCCGAGCCCGAGGACCGGGTCCAGCCGGACGGTGACGAGGCGGGGCATCCGGAAGCCGAGGCGGCGGGCGAGTTCGCCGCACACCACCTCGGCGACCAGGGTCTTGCGGCCCTGTCCGGCGCCGGTGAACTTCATGACGTAGGTCCCGAAGTCGTCGGCCTCGACGAGCCCCGGCAGCGAGCCGCCCTCCCGCAGTGGCGTGATGTACCGGGTCGCGGTGACTTCCTTGAGCATCGCCCCAGGCTACTGGGGTGGGTCCGGGCTCCGGCGGACGGCCGGCCCACGGCCGCGGCGCACGGCGTTCCCGGTCGCCGGGGCGCGGGGATCCGGGTGCCGTCTGAACAGGCGGCGCCCGGGGACCGTACCCCTGGGCGGACCACATGAAGCTCCGCGGAAGGGAAGCCCACATGACCAGCGCATCGCCCCAGCCCGAGACCGGACCGGCCCGCCGTACCGTCATGGCGGCGGCCGGAGCGGCCGGGCTCGCCGCCGCGCTGACCGCCTGCGGTTCGAGCGACGACTCGTCCGGCAGCGCCAACACCGGGTCCGGCTCCGCCGGCACGACCGGCTCCACCGGGACGACCGGTTCGGGCGGGTCCACCGGGGCGTCGCAGGGCGGTGGCGCCGCCGGTGGTGGTGCCGCGCTCGCCAAGACGTCCGACATCCCCGAGGGTGGCGGGAAGATCTTCAAGGACCAGGGCGTGGTGGTCACCCAGCCCGCGGCCGGCACGTTCAAGGCGTTCTCGTCCAAGTGCACCCACCAGGGGTGCGCGGTGGGCAGCGTGACGGGCGGCGCGATCGTCTGCCCGTGCCACAACAGCCACTTCTCGGTCGAGGACGGCAGTGTGAAGCAGGGCCCCGCTACCCAGCCGCTGCCCGCGGCGAAGATCACCGTCTCCGGCGACGAGATCAAGCTGGCCTGAGCCGTATCAGGACCGTCCGCGCGGCCGTTCGAGGCAGCCGATCACCTCGTCGGTGGTCGTGACGGTGGCGACCAGCGCGAGGGTGTGGCGGATCATCGCGGAGGTGTAGTCGGCGGGCACTCCGGCGATGGCGTCGGCCGGGACGACGGCCGTGTAGCCGAGGTTGACCGCGTCGAACACCGCGTTGGGTATCGCCACGTTGGCCGAGACCCCGGTGACTATCAGGGTGCGACAGCCGAGGTTGCGCAGCAGGGCGTCCACGTCGGTGCCGTGCAGCGGGGACAGCCCGTGCAGCCGCCGTACGACGAGGTCCGCCTCGGTGACCTCGATCGGGGGCGCGACCCGGACCGCGGTGCTGCCGGTCAGCTGCCGCACGGGGAGCCGTTCGGCGGCCCGGAACAGCCGGGCGTTGCGGCTGGCGCCCCGGCCGTCCGGGCGGCGCTCGGCGACCGCGTGGACGACCTGGACGCCGGTGCGGTGCGCGGTGGCCACCAGCCGGGCCACGTGGTGCAGGGCGCCGCGCGAGCGGGCCTCGCGGGCGAGTTCGGGCAGGGCGCTGTCCGGGCCCACCACCCCCTGCTGGCACTCCACGGTCAGCAGGACGGTGCTCGCGGGATCGAGGAGTTCGCCGAGCCGTTCGTGCGCCGTCATCGTGCACTCCTTCGCCGTCGCCGGTGGCCGGGCGGCGAGAGTAGCCACTCGCGGCAGTGAGCGGAAGCCGGGCCATTCCCTTTTCTGACGTGATGTCAGAGGATCACCGGCAGAGGGACGTTCCTCTGGCACGACGTGGGAGAAGAGGGGGCCGCATGACCGTCACTCAGCAGCGCCGGGGCCGGAAGATCATGATGACACCGGGCGAACTGGACGAGTTCCTGACCAGCCAGCGCACCTGCCGGGTCGCGACCGTCTCGGCCGACGGCGCTCCGCATGTGAGCGCGCTGTGGTTCGCCTGGGACGGAACCTCGCTGTGGCTGTACTCGGTGGTGCGCAGCCGGCGCTGGACGCAGCTGCGCCGCGATCCGCGGGTGGCGGTGGTCGTCGACTCGGGCGAGGAGTACGACCAGCTGTGCGGGGTCGAGCTGTCGGGCCGGGTGGAGTTCGTGGGCGAGGTGCCGCGCACCGGCGAGTTGTGCGCCGAACTGGACACGGCGGAGACGCTGTTCGCGCGCAAGAACTTCGGCCTGGACGAGATGCCGCACGACGGCCGGCACGCCTGGGCGCGGCTCACCCCGGAGAAGGTCGTCTCCTGGGACTTCCGGAAGCTGGGCGGGGCATAGGGGCTCAGCCGAGTTTCCGGGCGGCGGTGCGCAGGGCGTCGACGGCCGCGCGGATCGAGGGCCGGCGGTCGGCGTCCGCGCGCCACACCACGTACACGTGCCGGCGCACGCGCTGCCTGAGCGGCACCAGGGCCACGCCGTCCGGCACCGGGTGCCGGCCCAGCAGCGGCGCGATGCACACGCCGAGACCGGCCGCGACCAGCCCGAGCTGGGTGTGGGTCTCGCCGGCCCGGTGGCCGACGATCGGCTCGACGCCCTTGGAACGCAGGGTGAACATCAGCCACTCGTGGCAGAACTCGCCCTCGCCCCACGTGATCCACTCGTCCTCGGCGAACTCGGCGAGATCCACCTCGTCCCGGCCGGCGAGCCGGTGCCCGGCGGGCATGGCGACGTCGGCCGGGTCGTCGAGGAGCGGCGCCTTGACCAGACCGTCGGGCACGGGCATGGGCTTGTTGTACCAGTCGAGGACCACGGCGAGGTCGAGGTCGCCGCGGACGACGCCCGCGATGCCCCGCTCCGGCTCCAGCTCGCTGGAGCGCACCCGCAGCCCCGGGTGCTCGGCGCGCAGCGCCCCGAGCGCGTCCGGGAAGAGACCGCGCGCGGCGGTCGGGAACGCGGACAGCCTCAGCTCACCGGCGACCTGCCCGCGCTGCGCCTCCAGGTCGGACTGCGCCAGCTCGACCTGGGACAGGATGCGCGCCGCGTGATCCGACAGCAGCCGGCCCGCGTCCGTGAGCCGCACACCGCGGCCGTTCCTGGCGAGGAGCTGCTGGCCGACCTCGCGCTCCAGCTTGCCCAGCTGCTGGGAGACCGCGGAGGTCGTCACGTGCAGGGCGTCGGCGGCGGCGCTGACCGAGCCGTGCCGGGCGAGGGCGTCCAGGGTGCGCAGGCGCTCGAGGTTCAACATGTAAGCGATCCTAAGAGATATCAGGCGCGTATTCTCGATTGTGCTAAGAAGTTTCCTCCAGCATCGTTGAGGCCATGAGCACGGTCACCGCATCCCGGACCCAGTCCCCCGCACCCACCCGCACCCGCGCCCGCCTCGGCTGGCGGCTCCGTTTCGGCGCGCTGTCCCTGATCTGGGGCTTCAGCTTCCTGCTGATCAAGGTGGGCACGGGCGGGTACGCCCCCTTCCAGGTGACCCTCGGGCGCCTGGTGTTCGGTACGGCGGTGCTCGCGGCGGCGATGGCCGTCAAGCGGGAGCGGCTGCCGCGCGGGGGCCGGCTGTGGGCCCACATGGCGGTCGCCGCGTTCTTCCTGAACGCCCTGCCGTTCTCCCTCTTCGCCTACTCCGAGCTGACCATCCCGTCGACGCTGGCCGGCATCTGCAACGCCACCTCGCCCCTGTGGGGCATGCTCCTGTCGCTGGTCGCCCTCTCCGAGGACCGGCCGACCCGGGTCCGGGTCGCCGGGCTCGGTCTCGGCTTCCTCGGTGTGCTGACGGTGCTGGGCGCGTGGCAGGGCTTCCACGGGCTGGACGCCACGGGCACGGCGATGGCGCTGCTTGCGTCGCTGAGCTACCCGGTGGGCTGGATCTACGTGCGGCGGACGCTGGCCGGCACGGGCAACTCCCATCTGTCCATGACCGGTGGGCAGTTGCTCATCGCGACGGTCCAGCTGGCAATCGTGACGCCCCTGTTCACCGGTGTTCCGGACCACTTCGCGCTGGTCCCGCTGCTGGCGATCGCCGCGCTGGGCGCGCTGGGCACCGGTCTCGCGGTGCTGATCCAGTACGGGCTGGTCGCCGAGGTCGGGCCGACCACGGCCCAGATGGTCACGTACTTCATCCCGGTGATCGCCACGGCCGCCGGGGTGGCGATCCTCGGCGAGTCGCTGCGCTGGACCACGCCGGTCGGGGCGGTGATCGTCCTGGCGGGTGCCGCGCTCACCCAGGTACGGCCGAGGAAGGCCGCGTAGCCCCGCGGCCGGAGCGGCGGCGGGCTCTACAGTGATCGGCATGCCGATACCCGTACACGCCCTCGCCCACCGCCCCCTGACCGTCGAGGCCGTCACGGAGTTCGTCGCGCTGCCGGCGGGGCCGTACATCTCCGACGATGACGACGACGCCCTCGACGAGGAGCTGCGGCGGCGCGGTTGGCAGTGGGAGGACCGGCTGGTCTGCGAGTCCTTCCGCACCGCCCATGAACACGTGCTGTGCAGCGTGGGCTTCAGCCCGTTCGGCACCCCGGACACCCGGAGCTTCCTCGTCTTCGGCGAGCTGTACCCCGTCGATCCGAACGACGAGCGGATGGCCAACGAGTCCTGGCTGAACGCCTATGTCGACGCGTGGCACAAGCTTCCCGGCTGGCGCTGCGCCAGACCGAGCAGCGACGAGGACTGCGAAGCCGTGCTCGCCGCGGCGGCGCGGTCGGTGACGGAATGTCTCGGCTCGGCCCCCGAGCGGACGGTACCGTCCAGCGCCGCCGTGGCCATGGGCCCCACGCTGACCCAGCGCATCTGGCGCACTCCCACGCACGCTCTCGTCCTCGGACCCGCGGCCGACAACGGCCCCTACGGCTACCTCACCCATCTCCAGCTGTCCTGCACACCGCTCTCCTACGGCCCCGACCTGCCCCCGGCGGACGACGAGGCCGGCCTGGCCGCGTGGATCAGCGCGCACATCCACGGGTGAGGCTCCGCCGCGGGTCGTGCGTCAGTAGCGCTGCGCCTTGGCGAGCACGGGCGTCAGCTTCGGCTCCGGCGGCTGGTGGCTGAAGGCGATGGGCTGTTCCTTGTCCCCGGGCTTGAGGTGCTCCGCGCCGACGTACCGCGTCTCGACCACCTTGCCGTCGGGGTTCTTGAAGTCGATCTGCACGGCGTAGGAGGCCTCGCTGTGCGTCCTGTTGGTGATCGAGACCACCACGGCGAGCACTCCGCCGGTCTGCGCTCGGGGCATGCCCGTGATGGACACCTCGGAGAGCGCGTTGCCCTGGCCCTGGACGTTCTTCAGGGCCTCCTGCGCCGCCATGCTCCTGCGCTGGGTCTCGGCGTCCACCGACGCCTCGAACTCGGAGGCGCGGGCCGAGGCGGACGACGCGGCGGCGGACGCGGAGGCGCGGGCCGAGCTGATCGCCGCGGAGGCCGAGGACGCCATGGCCGACGGCGGTGTTCCGGAGAAGGACGAGGCATTCGGCGTAGTGGTGGCCTGGGGCGAGGAACCGGTCTGCTGACCGCTTCCGCCCCCGCAGGCGGCGAGCCCGCCGGCGAGGAGGAGGGTGCCGAGCGCACTGCCCAGGGCCGTCCGGCGCCGGGCCCTTCCGGAGCCGCAGAGTCGTCTCACGGACATGGTGCCGTCCAAGGGGTCGATGGTCATCTTCCTCCATCGTCGGGGCCGGGTTCCGCGCTCGCGACTCGAGCGGCGGGGCACCGGCCCCGCTCCCGCGCCCGGTCCACGAGGTGTGCGCCGCCGGTGGGCCGGCGCCCTGGCCGGGGAGGTCTGCCGGAGGCGAGCCGGTGAACCTCTCCGGTCGCGGCACTTGGGCCTGTCTGACCATTCCCGTCTGCCGCGTGACGCCACGCACGCACGCTCGCCGCGCCGGCCCCAGACCCAAGTACTCCACAGTACGAGGGCCTGGGGCCGGCACGCCGAGAGCACGCACCTGACGCCGCGCGGCCGCCCTTCGGGCGACGACGCGAACTGTCGGACAGGCCCTAGCCGTAGACGCGGGCCGGGGACGGGCGTACCGCCGCCGCCACCGCGTCAGCGAGCGGGACGATGTCCGCCGGGGTGAGCGCCGAGACGGTGACGCGGATACCCGGCGGAGAGCCGAGGCGGAAGCGGGCGCCGGGCGCGACCGCCCAGCCCGACTGGAGGAGGCGGGCGACCGCTCCGGTCTCGTCGGGGACCGGCACCCAGACGTTCATGCCGCTGCGGCCCCGGGCGGCGACCCCGCGCTCCGCCAGCGCCTCGATCAGCGCCTGCCTGCGGGTCCGGTACGACCGCGCGACCGCCGCCCGGTCCACCGCGCCCTCGGTCCACAGATGGACCACCGCGCGCTGGAGCAGCAGGCTCACCCAGCCGGGCCCCAGGCGCTGCCGGCCCCGGACCCGGTCGACGGTGACCGGGTCCCCGACGAGGACGGCGAGGCGCAGGTCGGGGCCGTAGGCCTTGGCTGCGGAGCGGACGAGGGCCCAGTGCCGGGTGACGCCCGCGAGCGGGTGCAGCGGCAGGTCGACGATGCCGTGGCCGTGGTCGTCCTCGATCAGCAGGGTCCCCGGGTGCTCACGCAGCACCGCGCGCAGGGCACGGGCCCGGGTGGCGGTCACCGAGGCGCCGGTCGGGTTCTGGACGCGGTCGGTGACGATCAGGGCGCGGGCCCCGGACTCCAGGGCGCGGCGCAGCTCGTCGGGGGACGGTCCGTCGTCGTCGACGGCCACGGGCACCGTGCGCAGGCCGAGCGCCGGGATCAGATCGAGCGTGGCGCCCCAGCCGGGGTCCTCGACGGCGACGGCGTCGCCCGGCTTGAGGTGGGCGGCGAGCACGCGCTCGATGGCGTCGAGGGAGCCCGAGGTGACGGTGAGCGGAGCCGCCGGGACGCCGTCGGCGTCGAGTTCGGCGCGGGCGATGCGGGCGAGGTCCGGGTCGACGGGGTCGTCGCCGTACAGGACGGGGCGCCGGTCCCCCGCCTCGGCGGCCGCGGCCAGGGCCGGGGCCAGGCGGGGCAGCAGGTGCGGGTCGGGGTTGCCCGCGGACAGGTCGCGGCCGCCGGCGGGCACCTCCACGCGCAGTTCCCTGCGCCCGGTGGTGGCCGGTCTGGGCCGGACGCGGCTGCCGCGGCGGCCGGCGGTCTCGATCACCCCGCGCTCGCGCAGGGTGCGGTAGGCGGCCGCGACCGTGTTGGGATTCACCCCCAGCTCCGCGGCCAACTCCCGCATCGGGGGCAGGGGTTGGCCCGGCCCCAGCTCCCCGGCCCCGACCGCGCGTTCGACGCTGGCCGCGATCTCTGCTGCGCCGCGCCCTTCGATCCGATACTCTCCTAGCACAAAAGACATTATGCACTAGTGCAATAGCCACCGCCATGGAGGGACCGTCATGCCGGGCACGACCGCGGAAGCCCAGTCCGCCGCCTACACCCCGACCGACCGCACCGTGCCCACGCGCTCCGCGGACCGGGCGTCGTACGACAGGGAGCTGGTGCACGCGATATTGGACGAGGGGTACGTCTGCCACCTGGGCTTCGTCCGGGACGGGGCACCCGTGGTGCTGCCGACGCTGTACGGCCGGGTCGGCGAGCGGCTCTACGTCCACGGGTCCACCGGTTCCCGCCCGCTGCGGATGACCGGTGCGACCGATCCGGGCCTGCCGGTGTGCCTGACCGTCACCCACGTCGACGGTCTGGTGCTGGCACGCTCGGCCTTCCACCACTCGATCAACTACCGCTCGGTCGTGGTGCACGGCGTGGCGCACGAGGTCACCGACCCCGAGGAGCGGCGGCTCGCGCTGGACGCGCTGGTGGACCACGTCGTACCGGGGCGGGCCGCGGACTCGCGTCCCGCCAACAAGAAGGAGCTGGCCGCGACCGCGGTGATCCGCCTGGACCTGGAGGAGGTCTCGGCCAAGGTCCGCACCGGCGGCGCCAACGACGAGCCCGAGGACCTCGCCCTGCCGCACTGGGCCGGCGTCGTCCCGCTCCGCAAGGGCTACGACTCCCCCGTCCCCAACGCCGACCTGACCCCCGGCATCGCCCTGCCGGACTACCTGGCGGAGCGGTAGGCACCGGGCACGACGACCCGGGGCGGGCCTCGCGCACGGCGAGACCCGCACCGGGCACGGGCGGTCCGGTGTCCGGATCTAGGCGGCGGTGCCGCGGGCCGACAGCTCGCGTTCCGCGCCGCCCGAGGCGACCGGCTGCGGGGAGCCCTTCGCGGGGGCCGAGGACTGGGCTATGAACGCGCCGACCAGGACGATCACACCGCCGGCCACCTGCGGGGCCGACAGGTGCTCGCCCAGCAGCACCCAGGCCAGCACGGTCGCGATCACCGCCTCCAGACAGGCGACGACACCGGCGACCTGCGGGGACAGCCGCCGCACCGACACCACGCCCGTGACGTAGGCGATCACCGTGGCGACCAGCACGATCCAGGCCAGCAGCGCGAGGGCCGGTACGGCGGTGCCGTTCATGTGCGCGGAACCGGCCAGGACGGACCAGCGCATGCTCCAGGGGCGGGAGACGACCGTCAGCACGGCCGCGCCCACGAGCAGGCCGTAGGCGATGACGCCGAGCGGGTCCGGCGCCTCGTCCCCCGCGTCGCCGCCCTGGTCGGACAGGACGAAGTAACCGACCTGGCAGCAGGCGGCGCCGAGCGCGCACAGCAGGCCCAGGGGGTCGAAGCTCAGCCCCGACCAGACCTCCACCACACAGGCGAGGCCGCCCACCGCGAGGACCACGCCGAGCGCGGCGGCGCGTGTGACGGGCCGCCGCTGCACGAACCGCACCCAGCCGAGCACCAGGGCGGGCGCCAAGTACTCGATGAGCAGCGCCACGCCGACCGGGATCCGGGAGAGGGCGGCGAAGTAGCAGGCCTGGACACCGGCCACGGCGAGCAGCCCGAACCCGACTAGCAACGCGGGGCGGCGGCGCAGCAGGGCGCGGTGCCGCACGGCGAGCGGCAGCATGACCACGGCGGCGCCCGCCACCCGCAGCCACACCACGTGCAGCGGGTCGAGTCCCGCCTCTATCAACGGCTTGGCGGCCACCCCGGACCCACCGAAGGCCAGCGCGGACACCAGCGCGAGACCGAGTCCCACACCCCTGCCACGGCTGCCCTGACTGCTCTCAGACGTATGCACCGGCACATGATGACAGGGGACGACAGGAGCGTCACCCCCGTTGACACCTGTCTCAGGGGATGGACGCCGCGGTCAGGGCCTCAGCGCGTCGCGCCGTCCTCGCCTGCGCACCTCTGGGAGCCTGCCCCCACGCGGGCGCGCAGGTCGGGGGCGGAGATGCCGGCCCGTTCGAGGACCTCGACGGCACGGGACGCGGGGTCGGCGACGAGCCCGGCAAGCAGGTCGGACCCGGTGGCCCGGCCGCCACCGCGGCGCCGCGCCCGCTCATGGGCGTGCGCCAGGGCAGCGGCCCCGGCCGGGGACCAGTCCCCGGAGCCGGTCGCCCCACCGTCGCCGGGAGCCGGTACGACGGCGATCGCGCCGGAGTCCTCCACGCTGCCCTGCCAACGCAGGCCGTAGCCGATGCTGCGCTGCACGAGGTAGCCGAGGAGCCGGGCGAGCTGCGGCGGGCCGCCCACGGCGGAGCGGACCTCCGGGTCGTGCTCCAGGAGGGAGTGCAGCAGGTGGGCGGTGTCGACGTGCCGGTCCCCGTCTCTTACGGCCCTGCGGCGGGCACCCGCGACCACCGCTGCGAGCTCGGCGCCGAGCCCGGCAGCGTCGTCCGGGTACGGGTTCGCCTCGTCATGGGCGGTCCGGCGGGCTGTACGGGGCTGCACGTCTCCACCCCATCAGCCTCAGGGGACCGAGTCATCCACGGGCGGAACCATTCGTGCGTCCCACACCGAGTGGACATCGCCGACCGGAATCTCATCCTTACGGAGGAGATTCAGCCGAAAAGGCCCGACAGGCCGCGCCGCCTTGCCATGCGCCCTGTACACAACCCGCGCACGCCGCCGAATATGACGGTTCATCAGTATTGAATGTTCGCGGCCCCCCGGCTACGTTCCGCGACACCGTAGCCGGATACGCCCGAACCGAAGGGGTGGTCGCATGGCCGAAGTCAGCGCTGAGGCAAGCATCCAGGCGCCGGCCGAGAAGGTGTGGGCGCAGCTCACCGACTGGTCGTCGTACGGTGAGTGGAACGCCACCCACACCAGCTTCCCCAAGGGCGGCCCCCAGACCCTGGCGGTCGGCGGCACGTTCCAGGAGAACATGAAGCTGATGGGCTTCCCGGCGGAGGTCGACTGGACGATCGAGGAGCTGGAGCCCGCCCGGGTGTTCGCCATCCGCGGCAAGGGCCCGATGGCGGTGACCGTCGCCACCCGCTACACGCTCACCCCGGACGGGGACACGACGACCCTGCGCATCGACGGCGAGTTCACCGGCGCCGCGGTGTCGCTGATGGCGGGCAAGCTCAAGGACTCGGCGACGGCGGCCCTGAACGAGTCGCTGCGCAAGCTCGGCGGCCTGGTCGCCTGAACCCGGACACGCGAGGGCGCCCCGCGGAGTGCTCCGCGGGGCGCCCGGGCCGCCGTACGGGCCTCAGTGCTCGTCGGCGAGGATGAGGTACAGCTTCCTGCGGGCGTCGTTGATGACGACCAGCGCCTTGTCCCGCTGTTCCTTGCTGCCGGTCTTCCAGACCTGCCCGAAGGCCTCCATCAGGCCGAAGCCGGCCTGCCGGATCTCACCGAGGGCCTCCCAGTCGACCCCGCGCGAGGCCTCCTCCCAGGGGGCGTCCGCCCCCTCGTCGGCGGCGGTGCGGCCACTGTCCGTGAGAGAGAACAGCTTCTTGCCGCCCTCGCTCTCACTGGCGATCAGGCCCTCGTCCTCCAGCAGCTGCAGAGTGGGGTAGACCGAGCCGGGGCTGGGCTTCCACGCACCGCCGCTGCGTTCGGCGATCTCCTGGATCATCTCGTAGCCGTGCATGGGCCGTTCCTTGAGCAGGGCCAGGATGGACGCCCGCACGTCACCGCGCCGCGCCCGCCCCCTCGGGCCGCCCCGCCCTCGGGGCCCCCAGGGGCCCGGACCGAAACCGGGGCCGCCGGGACCGAACCCCGGGCCACCCGGACCGAACGGCCCGAAGGCGGCCCGCTGGCCCTCGAACCCACCCATGCCCCGCCGACCGGGGCCCTCGTGCCGATGTCCACGCTCGAATCCGTGGGTACGCATCGTGATCACTCCATTCCATCGTCGATCTGTCACGTATGCATCGCGTATCGTTCGTGATGGCTCAACGATATATCGGAACCCGATCGCATGACAAGCCCCTTCCCGTGGGAGGTCGCGACGGGACTCAGCCGCCCCGGTGCCCGCCGCGCCGAGCGCGGGAAACGTGCCAGGATTCGCGAATTGGCCTTGGCTGAGGGCCTGTCGGAGCCACTAGCGTCGGGGCATGCGCATGCGAATCGTGGACGCCTTCACCGACCGGCCCTTCGCCGGCAACCCCGCCGGGGTCCTGCTCCTGGACGACGTCTTCCCGGACGACGACTGGCTCCAGAACGTCGCCATGGAGGTCAATCACGCCGAGACGGCGTTCGCGCACCGGCTGCCCGGGGGCGGCGAGGCCGACTGGGCGCTGCGCTGGTTCACGCCCGTCGCCGAGGTGGCGATGTGCGGGCACGCCACGCTCGCCACGGCCCACGTCCTGCACACGTCCGGCGCCCACGAGGGCCCGGTGCGGTTCGCCACCCGCAGCGGCGTGCTCATCGCCACGCCCGCCACCGACGGCTCGATCACCCTCGACTTCCCCACCGCGCCGCTCACCCCCGTCGACGTCCCGGCCGGGATCTCCGACGCGCTGGGCGCGGCACCGGTCGCCGCCTTCGACACCGGGGCGAACGTCGGCGACCTGCTGGTGGAGCTGGCGGACGAGAAGACCGTCCTCGCCCTCTCCCCCGACCACAAGTCCCTCGGCGCGCACTCCTCGCGCGGAATCATCGCCACCGCCCGCGCCGACGATCCGTCCCGGGGCTACGACTTCGTCTCGCGCTGCTTCTTCCCCAACGTCGGCATCGACGAGGACCCGGTCACCGGCAGCGCCCACACCGCGCTCGCCCCGCACTGGTCCGCCCGGCTCGGTCGCGACGACCTCACCGGACTCCAGGCCTCCCGCCGCACCGGTCTGGTGCGCACCGGACTGCGCGGCGCCCGCACGCTGCTCACCGGCCGCGCCGTGACCGTCATCGAGGGCGAACTGCGCGCCTGAGCGGCCGGGCCGCCGGTCCTCAGGCCGTCGGCAGCCAGCCCACCTTGCCCGCGAGCAGGGCGTAGCCGACGAACGCGCCGATGTCGAGCAGGGAGTGCGCGACGACGAGCGGACCGACCCGGCCCCAGCGGCGGTACAGCCAGACGAAGACCACGCCCATGACCATGTTGCCGAGGAAGCCGCCGACGCCCTGGTAGAGGTGGTACGAGCCGCGCAGGACCGCGCTGGCCACCAGTGCGGTCCCCGGGGTCCAGCCCAACTGGCCCAGCCTGCGCAGCAGATAGCCGACGACGATGACCTCCTCGAGGACCGCGTTCTGCACGGCGGAGAGGATCAGCACCGGGAACTTCCACCACACCGCCGGCAGGGCCTCGGGCACGACCGTGAGGTTGAAGCCGAGGCCGCGCGCGGCCAGGTAGAAGGCGATCCCGGTGCTGCCGATCACGGCGGCGATGCCGGCGCCCCTGGCCAGGTCGGGCCAGGGGCGGGTGCGGTCGAAGCCGAGGGTGCGCAGGCTCCTGCCCTCGCGCATCAGCAGGTGGGCGACCAGGGCCACCGGGACCAGGGCGGTGGCGATGCCGAACAACTGCCAGGCGAGGTCGAGCCACGGGCGGCCCGGCGCGGCCGAGGCGTTCAGGGTGGCCGCCTGGTCCTTGAGACCGCCCGGCTTGGTGACCGAGCCGATGAAGCTGATCAGCGCGGAGACTCCGCTGGCGCCCAGCGAGAGCGCGAGGACGAGCAGCGTCTCGTCCCGCAGGATCCGCCTCGGGTCGCGCTCCCGCGCCCCGGAATCGGCCACCGAGTCAGCCTCCACCTGCACCCCTGCCTCCAGCCGCCTCACGGGCCCATGGCCCACCTCTGCCCGCAAGGATCGCAGAAGGAGATGTGAGGACGGCGTACGGGCCGCACGCGGGGCGGACGGGACGGGCCCCGGGGCCCGGACGGTCCCCGGGGCCCGGCGCGGACCGCGCGGACCGGTTGCCGGGGCGGCGCACCGGTTGCCGGGACGGCGCGGACCGGTTGCCAGGGCCGTCGGCCTGTATGCCGTACAGACCCGCGGCCTGTATGCCGTACAGACCCGCGACCTGTATGCCGTACAGAGCGCGGCCTGTACGGCGTACGGACTCCCGACGGCCGGTCCGGGCGGACCGCCCCCGCCCGCCCGGTGGGACGGCTCGGGGAGCGGCCGGGGCTCACCCCAGGGGGACCGGCTCCGGCAGGCCCACCGGCCACGTGTGGACCGGTTCACCCACGTGCATCAGCTCGGCATAGCGCCGCGTGGTCGCGGCGAGCGCCGCCTCCCGGCTCAGCCCCTGCTCCAGGGCCCGGTGGAAGGTGGCCGCCTGCCAGGACGCGCCGTTGACCCGGCGGCGGCAGCGCTCCTCGATGACGCCCAGATAGAGGTCCCGGTCGGCGGCCTCCACGCCCCACGCGTCCAGTCCCGCCGAGGCCAGCGGCAGCAACTCGTCGCGGACCAGGGTGACCGCGTCCACCTCGCCGGTGCCCCCGTAGCGTCCCCGCCGGGGCCAGACGAAGCGCGCGTCGATGCCGTCCCGGCAGGCCGCGTCGAAGTTGGCCTCGGCCGCGCTGAACGGCAGCCGCGTCCACACCGGCCGGGAGTCCTCGGCGAGGGCCCGGACGAGGCCGTAGTAGAAGGCCGCGTTGGCGATCACGTCGGTGATGGTCGGGCCGGCGGGCAGCACCCGGTTCTCGACGCGCAGGTGCGGCACGCCGTCCGCGATGCCGTACACCGGCCGGTTCCACCGGTAGATCGTGCCGTTGTGCAGGGTGAGTTCGGCGAGACTGGGCACGCCGCCGGCGTCCAGGACCTCCAGCGGATCCTCGTCGTCGCAGATCGGCAGCAGGGCCGGGAAGTAGCGCAGGTTCTCCTCGAACAGGTCGTACGCCGAGGTGATCCACCGTTCGCCGAACCACGTGCGCGGCCGCACCCCCTGCGCCTGGAGTTCCGGCGGGCGGGTGTCGGTGGACTGCAGGAACAGCGGCGGCCGGGACTCGCGCCACAGTTCGTGGCCGAACAGGAACGGCGAGTTGGCGCCGAGGGCGATCTGCGCGGCGGTCGCCACCTGGGCCGCGTTCCACACGTCGGCGAACCGGCCCGGGGTGACCTGCAGATGCAGCTGCACCGAGGTGCACGCGGCCTCCGGCACGATGGACTTCGAGGTGCAGACCAGATGCTCCACGCCCTCGATGTCCAGCCGGAAGTCCTCCCCGCGCGCGGCCACGATCTGGTCGTTGAGCAGGGTGTAGCGGTCGACCTCGGACAGGTTGGACGACACCAGGTCGTCCCGGTCGAGCGTGGGGAGGATGCCGATCATGACGATGCCCGCGTCGACCTCGCCGGCCTTGCGGTCCGCATAGGCGAGCGAGGTGCGCAACTCCTCGGCGAGCCGGTCGAATACCCGGCCGCCCAACCGGTGCGGCGCAATGTTGACTTCCAGGTTGAACATCGCCAGTTCCGTCTGGAAGTCACGGCTCGCGATGCGCTCCAGCACCTGACCGTTCAACATTTTCGGCATGCCGTCAGGGCCGGCGAGATTCAGTTCGATCTCCACGCCCAAGAGGTTCTTGGGGCGGTCGAATCGCTTCTCGACCAGCAGCCGCTCCAGCCCCGTCAGACACTTTTGGAGCTTTTCGCGGTAGCGCTGGCGATCGGACAGGTCGAACCGCCCTGCCACGACCTTCTCCCCCATCTAGGTGTCCCTCCTCGGACGGGCGGGCCGACGATCCGGCCGCCGGGCTCCCAAGTCAGGTGGGATGATGCCCAGCCGAAGCGATCGATAACGTCCCGCGCGGGCTCGGCGCCCGCTACTCTGTCGGAATGTTCCCCGCGGCACATTCACGGGGCATGCCGCAGGTCGCACATCCGTGTGCCCCGAACTCCTCGTGAAAAACGCCGACGACATTCGGCCGACCGCTACCGGGGCGTATTGCGAGGTCAGCGCCGGGCTACCGGTCCGGAAATCGGGATGAGATCCGCAAATCGACGGCGTATTCACGCCTTGCGCGACTTACCGGAATGCGATAGACGAAACATCGGCTGAACACGCGTCGTATAAACTTCGTCCACAAGGCGGGAGGGTGGCGCCCGCGGTCCTGGTCCTGCCGTTTTCCTGCCGTCCGGGTCGACGGCCGGCAGACCGAGCCGCACTTCGTTCTTCACCGACCCGGACCCCACCGCTCCGCCTTCCCCCGTGAGCAGACAGCGCCGTCCGCCCCACCCTCCTCGCGCCGTCGCGCCTGTCGAACGAGAGGCGACCCACATGCCGCTGCACGTGCCCCCTGCCCCCGCGCCTGCCCTGCGCTCCGTCCTCACCGCCCTCGGTTCCCCCACCGCGGTACGTGAGGCCCGCACGCCCGCCCTGCGGGCCGCGCAGGCTCCCGCGACTCCCGAACTTCCGCTGCCCGTCCACGTGTTGGACCGGATCACCGCCCAAGGCCTGACCGCGACCCGGCTGGCCGGCTGGCGGTTCCTGATCCGCTGCGGCGATCGGGCGGTGGCCGCGGCGGAGACCATGCTCACGCCCGACGGCTGGGCCTTCTCGCACTTCTTCGAGGGCCCGTACGTCGCCTCCACCGAGCTGGCCCTGAAGCAGGCCGAGGCGCTGCAACAGCCCTACCAGGCGCGGCTGCTGTCGATGCCCGGCCTGTACATGCTCACCCTGTGGCTGCACGGCGACTGCACCGCCGACGGTGCGGAGGGCCATCCGCTCGGCACCGATCTGCTCGTGCCGCTCGCCCCGGCACCGCCCGGCATCTCCGCGCACCGGCCGCACCGGGTCGCCGAGCTGCTGCCGGTGCTGACGCATCGCGCCACACGCCTCCCGCTGCTCGGCTCACCGGCGGCCTGACCTGGCATTCCGTGTACCCCGCCGCCCCCTTCCGGGCGGCGGGGTACACGTGCGTGACGCCCCCGTGACGGCCGGACTAGTCCGCTTCGGCCACTGCGAACCACCCAAAGGGACAGTGCAGTTGGACTGAACCGTCCGGCCGGGTGACGCGTCATCAACCTGTGAGAAGCGGTGCTGCGAAATCCCTGCGGAATGACGCCCAGAGGGCAACACTGGGTTCCGACCGACTTATCACCACGGGGGACGGCCATGACCACGACAGAGCGAGAGATCCCACCCATGTGCCAGCACCAGCCGCCGTGCCCGCCAGCAGAGTCCGCCGACCGGGAGTCCGCCCGTCTCGTGGCGCACCACCCGGAGCAGGGGTGGAGCCTGCTGTGCAACGGCGTCCTGCTCTTCGAGGACACCGGTGAGCTGCTGCCCGACGGCCGCATCATCGCCCCGCACCGACCGCTCGGTGCGGACGAGGTGATGACCGCAGCCTGAGCAGGGCAGAGACCTGAGGGGCCGGCCGCACCCACCCGGTGCGCACCGGCCCTGACGCATGTCCGGGCCCGACTACGGCCCGTGTCCGGCCGCTGGCCCAGCGCTTCCCGTCCCGCGCACCAGGCATTCCTCCTCCCGGCTGGTCGTATCTCCCGCGCGGGAGTGGGATGGAAGAGAAGGCCTTGCTGCGGGCGGCTCCGCGACGGTCGCGCGGACACCCGCGAGAACGGTGGAGTCATGTCCGGTTACGACGTCTCGGCGGTCGCACGGGTGGTGGTCGGCGTGAGCGGCTCCCTGGGCAGCGTCACGGCCCTGCGGCGGGCCACCGCGCTCGCCCGCCGCCTGGGGGCCGAACTGTGGCCGGTGCTGGCGTGGGAGCCGCCCGGTGGTGACCAGGCGGCACGGCGCTCCCCCGCCGCGGGACTGCCGGTCGAGGAGTGGCAGCGGCTGGCCGGGCAACGGCTGATCTCGGTACTGGAGGAGATCTTCGGCGCGGTGGGCCCGGGGGTGCCCGTGCACGCCCTGGTCGTCCGGGGCACCCCGGGCCGGGCACTGGTGGCGACGGCGGACCGTGAGGACGACGTCCTGGTCGTGGGCGCGGGCCGGCGCGGCCTCCAGCGCGCCTTCTCGGGCCGGGTCTCCCGGCACTGCCTCGCCCACGCCGTCTGCCCCGTCCTCGCGGTGCCCCCGTCCCCCCTGGAGACCGAACTCCTCACCGTCCACCGCCGCAACACCTGGCACCTGCGCATGGACACACGGGGGCTGTGAGCGCCGGGGACGGGACGGTGCGGCCGAAGGGGAAGTCCCCCGCACGTCGGAGTGTCGTCGAGGTGCGGCCCTGCCGTTCTCCGTCGGACCCCCGGCTGCTTACCGTCTGCCTCATGGAACACAGCGACGCGCCACAGCCACGGGTGGCGGCCCGTCACTCGTCCGGCACCGGTTTCGTCGCGTACGAGCGCGGCTGGGCCGGTGAGGTGCGTGGCTCGGTCCGCCGCGCCGGAGCACTGCTCGCGCTGCTGCTGTTTCGTCGACGGGGCGGCCGGCTCCCTCACCTGGTGGCGGGGTCTCCTGTGGTCCGTGCTCGCCCTGCTGCTGCTCCTCGTACTCCTCCCGCCCAGGGTGTCGGCCGGCGACGGCCGGCTGACCGTCCGGCGCCTGTTGCGCACCCGCGGCGTCCGCACCGATCAGCTGACCTCGGTGCGGACGCCGGACGGTGTCGCGCCGCGCCTGGTCCTGTGCCACTCCCTGGGCAACCACGTCGAGTTCGACCCCGACGCCCGGATCCGCAACCCCGATCTCCGGTACCGGCTCGACCAGGGCGTCCGTAGGTCCGCGGCATCCGGAACGCGGCCCCACGGCATGGTCGCCCTGCAGGACCTCTCCCGTCGCCTGGACCGCGAGACGGCCCTGGGGGTGTTCCGGGTCTCGGGCCTGGAGTGAGCGGACACGCTCGCGCGGGTGCCGCAGGCGGGCGATCCGGTACGCACCGAGCAGGTCCGAAGCGAGACCGTCGGACGGGTCGGGTCCGACCCGTCCGGACTCGACGCGGGGGCCCGCGCAGGGCCCGGCCGCAATGAGCGCCCCGCACTCCCGTGGGGCAGGATGGAAGGACCGGCGGTGACACGCGGCCGGTACCGGGCGGCGGCCGCGGTCGCCGCGCGCCGCTCGGCAGACCGGCCCCCAGGGCCGCCGGCCAGACCTCACTCCACCTCAGGAGATGACACTCGGTTGCCACTCCCCGGTCGGGACCACGTCGAGCCGCCCGTTCGCCCCTCCAGGGCCGACGGCCCCGGCCTCGTCTTCTTGATGCGGCACTGATGTGGCCAGGCCATTCTTAACGCAACGTTGACGCACCCGGCCCCCGTATCCGTGGGCCCAGGCGTCACGCTCTGCATACGCTGGTGCCGCCGTCCGCGTGATGGCCGGAAAGAACTGAGCCACACATCAGGAGCACGCCGATGGCCACGACCGAACACCCTCCAAGTACCAGCCGCCTGCGCGCCTGGATGCTGGAGGGCCTGTCCGACATGGGCAAGAGCGGCGGCCTCACCGGACCGCACGCCGAGCCCGAGCCTCCGCACAAGGGCCAGCGCTGGTGGCGGGTGATGTGCCTGACCGGTGTGGACTACTTCTCGACCCTCGGCTACCAGCCGGGCATCGCGGCCCTGGCCGCCGGCCTGCTGTCCCCGGTGGCGACCATCGTGCTCGTGATCGTCACCCTCGCCGGCGCCCTGCCGGTCTACCGTCGCGTCGCGGAGGAGAGCCCGCACGGCGAGGGCTCCATCGCGATGCTGGAGCGGCTGCTCTCCTTCTGGCAGGGCAAGCTGTTCGTACTGACCCTGCTGGGCTTCGCGGCCACCGACTTCCTGATCACCATCACGCTGTCCGCCGCCGACGCCTCCACCCACCTGGTGGAGAACCCGCACCTGACGAGTGCCCTGCACGGCCAGCAGATGCTGATCACGCTGTTCCTCGTGGCGCTGCTCGGCGCGGTGTTCCTCAAGGGCTTCCTGGAGGCGATCGGTGTCGCCTTCGCCCTGGTCGGCGTCTACCTGGCGCTCAACGTCGTCGTGGTGATCGTCGGCCTGTACCACGTGGCCACCGCCGGGCACGTGGTCACCGACTGGACCGGCGCCCTGACCGCGGAACACGGGAACGTGTTCGTGATGATCGGCCTCGCGCTGATCGTGTTCCCCAAGCTCGCTCTTGGTCTGTCCGGCTTCGAGACCGGCGTCGCCGTGATGCCGCACGTCCAGGGCGACGCGGGCGACACCGAGGAGCAGCCGACGGGCCGGATCCGGGACACCAAGAAGCTGCTGACCACCGCCGCCCTCATCATGAGCGGCTTCCTGATCACCACGAGCTTCATCACCACGCTGCTGATCCCGGAGAACGAGTTCAAGCCGGGCGGCGCCGCCAACGGCCGTGCCCTCGCATACCTCGCGCACCAGTACCTCGGCGGCGCCTTCGGCACGGTCTACGACATCTCCACCATCGCCATCCTGTGGTTCGCCGGCGCGTCCGCCATGGCCGGCCTGCTCAACCTGATGCCGCGCTACCTGCCCCGCTACGGCATGGCCCCGCACTGGGCGCGTGCGGTGCGCCCGATGGTCATCGTCTTCACGCTGATCGCGTTCCTGGTGACCTGGATCTTCGACGCCAACGTCGACAAGCAGGGCGGCGCCTACGCCACCGGTGTGCTGGTGCTGATCACCTCCGCGGCGATCGCGGTGACCATCGCCGCGCGCAAGGCGAGGCAGCGCCGCTGGACGATCGGCTTCGCGGTCATCGCGGTGGTGTTCCTGTACACGACGGTCGTGAACGTCATCGAGCGGCCGGACGGTGTGAAGATCGGTGCCTGCTTCATCGTCGGCATCATCCTGGTCTCGCTGCTGTCCCGGCTGGCCCGCGCCTTCGAGCTGCGCGTGACCAGCGTGACCCTCGACCCGCTGGCGGAGCGCTTCGTCCGGGACATGGCCAGCCGCAAGATGCGGTTCATCGCCAACGAGCCCGGCCACCGCGACAAGGCCGAGTACCGCGACAAGATAGAGCAGATCCGCGCCGACAACGACATGCCCGAGCAGGAGGACTTCGTCTTCGTCGAGGTCACGGTCACCGACCCCTCCGAGTTCGAGGCGGGCCTGACCGTGCGCGGCGAGGTGCTGCACGACCGCTTCCGGGTGCTGACACTGGAGTCCGCCTCCATCCCGAACGCCCTGGCCGCGCTGCTCCTGCACGTCCGCGACATGACCGGCTGCACCCCGCACATCTACTTCGAGTGGACCGAGGGCAGCCCGTTCGCCAACTTCCTGCGCTTCTTCCTCTTCGGGCAGGGCGAGGTCGCCCCGGTCACCCGTGAGGTACTGCGCGAGGCCGAGCCCAACCGGACACGGCGGCCGCGGGTCCACACGGGCTGAGCGAGGCACCCGGACGTACGGCCGCGCATCCGGCCGTGCCGCGTGGCCGTCCCCGCGCTAGCGGCCGAACCGGCGTCCGCGGGGCCGCACGTCCAGCCGCCCGAAGCTGAGGCGCCCGTGTATCTCCACCCGGAGGTGCACGGGCGCACCTGTGTCTCCGGGGGCCCGCATCCTGACCTTGCCGTAGCCGATCGCCAGCGAGTCGGCGTCCACGACCATGCCCGGCCGGGTGATCAGCCGCAGCGTGCCGCCGCGCATCTCGACGTCGAGGCGCAGGGTGTCCTGCGTGATCACCGCGCGGCGGAAGTCCAGGGTCACGTCTCCCCAGTCCGACGCGATCTCCATCCGGCGCGGCACCGTCCAGCCGTCCGCGCGCGTGGTCGACGCGCCCTGCTGCTCGATCCGGACGACGTCCCTGGCCGGGGCCGCCCCGGGCTCGTCCGGCAGGTCGGCGGTCAGTGCCGCCAGTTCGCCCCGGGTCCGGGCGGTGAGCGCGGCCGCCACCCGCTCGTCCAGCTCCTCCGGCGTGATCCTGCCGTCTCCCGCCGCACCGCTCAGCACGTCCACCACACGGTCCCGGTCCGCGTGCGAGGCCCGCAGCCCCGGCGACCCGTCCGCCCGCACCAGTTCGGCCGACATCACTCTCACCCCGATTCGGACGCTCCCGCGGGAGCCGCTCGTCACGTACTAACGCTATATCGCGTTATACCCAACGGCCAACCCCACCGCCGTGGTTCCCGTGAAGTGGCCCTATCGTGACCGGCATGCAGTCCTACACGATCGGCCAGGCGGCACGGCTGCTCGGCGTCAGCCCGGACACCGCCCGCCGCTGGGCCGACGCGGGCCGGGTGGCCACCCATCGCGACGAGGCCGGCCGGCGCCTGATCGACGGCAAGGACCTGGCCGCGTTCTCCGTGGAGCTGGCCAGGTCGGGCAGCGGCGAGGAGGGCGCCGCCTACACCTCCGTCCGCAACGCCTTCCCGGGCATCGTCACCGCGATCAAGCTCGGCGACGTCGCCGCCCAGGTGGAGATCCAGGCGGGCCCGCACCGGCTGGTGTCGCTGCTGACCCGGGAGGCCGTCGAGGAGCTGGGCCTGGAGGTCGGCATGGAGGCCACCGCGCGCGTGAAGTCGACGAACGTGCACATCGACCGCGTCTGACCCGGCGCCGTCACCCGCACATCACCCGGGTCGCCCGGTCACCGGCCGCGGTCCCGAGCGGCGTGACGGCACCGCGGTGCAGGGCGGCGTGACGGCACCGTCGCCCCCCACCGCCACCGGCTTCCCCGGTGCCCCGATGGGCCGTGCACCGAGGAGCACTTCACGGAGCCGCCGCCGGCGCGCGACCGGACGTGGCCGGCGCCGGACCGCCGAACCGGTAGCGGCCGTCCACCCGGATCGCCGTGATCCCGCTGATGTGCCGGGCCCCGCACCGGTCCTGCGGGAGTACCAGCTGGGGTCCGGCCGCGTCCAGCGGGGTGTCGTCGATGCTGACGGCCAGCAGGACGGGCGCGTCGGCGAAGTCGGGGTCGATCTCGGCCCAGGACAGCACGGCGTGGTGGCCGTCGGTGCCGGTGACCGCGATGAGGAAGCGGAGCCGGTCCTTGCGCCGGGCCGGGTCGAACGCGGGTCCCGAGTCGGCGAGCACGTCGTACAGGCGCGGGCCGGCGAACCGGTGGTGCTGGATGCCGCTGGTCGCGCAGTCGAAGCTGACGGCCACCCGGTGCTGCGGCCAGTGGAGCAGCTGCGGCACGGTCAGCCGGACGGGCCGGGCCAGATCACCGGTCAGGACGAGTTCCGCGAGCGTCACCTGCGACCACCTCCCGCAGGACCGTACCCCCCGGCGAGCGCCGTGCAAACGCACATGCAAGCTACAAATCCCAAGTGCGCAGCTCATGCGATGCGACAGAAGACTTACACCTGGCAGATGCGGCAGTATCATCGCCGCACGGCCGTTGCCCGGCCGTGCCAGGGCGCGACACATGTTCCACAGAACCGAGGAGTAGAACCGTGATGACCCGTTCCGTGCGCCGGACCCGGCGGATGCTCCAGCTGGCCGGTGCGGGAGCCGCCGCCCTGATGGCACTCAGCGCCTGCTCCTCCTCGTCCGACTCGTCCGGCTCGTCGACCACCGAGTCCGGCACGTCGAACTCCGCCTCGCCGAAGCTCTCCGGCAACGTCACGGTGTTCGCCGCCGCCTCCCTCAAGGAGAGCTTCACGACCCTCGGCCAGGAGTTCGAGAAGCAGCACCCGGGCACCAAGGTCAGCTTCAACTTCGGCGGCAGCGACACCCTCGCCGCGAGCATCACCGGCGGCGCCCCGGCGGACGTGTTCGCCGCCGCCAGCCCGAAGACCATGGCGATCGTGACGGACAAGAAGGACGCGTCCGGCACCCCGGCCACCTTCGTCCGCAACCAGCTGGAGATCGCCACCCTGCCCGGCAACCCCGGCAAGGTCGCCTCCCTCAAGGACCTCACCAAGCCCGGCCTGAAGGTCGTCCTGTGCGACAAGACGGTGCCCTGCGGCGCCGCCGCGCAGAAGGCCCTGGAGGCCAGCAGCCTCAAGCTCACGCCGGTCTCCTACGAGCAGGACGTCAAGAGCGCCCTGAACAAGGTGGAGCTGAAGGAGGCCGACGCCGCGGTCGTGTACAAGACCGATGTGAAGTCGGCGGGTGACAAGGTGGAAGGCGTGGAGTTCCCCGAGTCGGCCAAGGCGATCAACGACTACCCGATCGTCCTGCTGAAGAACGCGCCGAACGCCGCGGCGGCCAAGGCGTTCATCGCCCTCGTGCAGTCCGCCGAGGGCCAGAAGGTGCTGAGCCAGGCCGGGTTCCTCAAGCCGTGACCTCGCTCGACAAGCCCGGCGCCGCGACCGACCCCCGCACGGGTCGGACGCGGCGCCGCCGCGCCGGTACGGGGGGCCGGCGCGGGGTGCCGTTGCCGCTGCTGCTTCCGGGCGTGCTGGCCCTGGCGTTCCTCCTGCTGCCGCTGGTCGCGCTGCTGATCCGCGCGCCCTGGCGCAGCCTGCCCGGCCAGCTGACCAGCACCGAGGTGTGGCAGGCGCTCCAGTTGTCGCTGGTCAGTGCCACCGCGGCGACCGCGGTCAGCCTGGTGCTCGGCGTGCCGCTGGCCTGGCTGCTGGCCCGCACGGAGTTCCCCGGCCGCGGCCTCGTACGGGCCCTGGTGACCCTGCCGCTCGTCCTGCCGCCGGTCGTCGGCGGTGTGGCCCTGCTCCTCGCCCTGGGCCGCAACGGGGTCATCGGCAAGTGGCTCGACGCCTGGTTCGGGATCACCCTGCCGTTCACCACCACAGGTGTCGTGATCGCGGAGGCGTTCGTGGCGATGCCGTTCCTGGTCATCAGCGTCGAGGGCACCCTGCGCGCCGCCGACCCGCGCTTCGAGGAGGCGGCGACCACGCTCGGCGCCTCCCGCTTCACCGCGTTCCGCCGGGTCACCCTGCCGCTGATCGCGCCCGGCGTCGCCGCGGGCGCCGTGCTGGCGTGGGCGCGTGCGCTCGGCGAGTTCGGCGCGACGATCACCTTCGCGGGCAACTTCCCGGGCCGCACCCAGACCATGCCCCTCGCGGTCTACCTCGCCCTGCAGAACGACCCGGAGGCCGCCGTCGCGCTGAGCCTGGTGCTGCTGGCCGTGTCGATCGCGGTGCTGGCCGGACTGCGCGACCGGTGGCTGACGGGGGCGTGAGCGTGCCGGAAGGATGGAAGCGGACCCTGCCGACGAAGGACCCTGTACGCATGACCGACATCGACGCCCCCGAGGCCGCCCTCCAGGTCGCGGGCCGGCAGGGGCTCGACGCCCGGCTCGTGGTGGAGCGCGGCGCGTTCCGGCTCGACGTGGCGCTGACGGCGGCGCCCGGGGACGTGGTCGCGCTGCTCGGCCCCAACGGCGCCGGCAAGACCACCGCCCTGCGCGTCCTCGCCGGTCTCGTCCCGCTGACCGACGGCCATCTGCTCCTCGACGGCACCTCGCTGGAGCGCGTCCCGCCGGAGTCCCGCCCGGTCGGCGTGGTCTTCCAGGACTACCTGCTCTTCCCGCACCTGTCCGCGCTGGACAACGTGGCCTTCGGGCCCCGCTGCCAGGGCATGGGGAAGGCGGCGGCCCGTGCCAGGGCCGCCGAGTGGCTGGAGCGCATGGGGCTCGCCGAGCACGCCGGTGCCAAGCCCCGCCGTCTCTCCGGCGGGCAGGCGCAGCGCGTGGCCGTCGCCCGCGCCCTGGCCACCCGGCCCCGGCTGCTGCTCCTGGACGAGCCGCTGGCCGCGCTGGACGCCCGTACCCGCCTGGAGGTCCGCGCCCAGCTCCGCCGCCACCTGGCCGAGTTCGAGGCGGTCGCCGTCCTGGTCACGCACGACCCGCTGGACGCGATGGTGCTCGCGGACCGGCTGGTGGTCGTGGAGCACGGCCAGGTCGTCCAGGAGGGCACTCCCGCCGACATCGCCCGGCACCCGCGCACGGACTACATCGCCCAGCTGGTCGGCCTCAACCTCTACCGGGGGCGGGCCGGGGGTCACACGGTGAAGCTGGAGGCCGGGCCCTCGATCACCACCACTGAGGAGCTGTCGGGGCCGGCCTTCGTGGCGTTCCCGCCGTCCGCGGTGACCCTGTTCCGGGACCGGCCCACGGGCGCCAGCGCCCGCAATCTGTGGCGCTGCGAGGTGGCCGGCCTGGAAACGCACGGCGACCAGATCCGCGCCGACCTCACGGGGGAACTCCCCCTGGCCGCCGACCTCACCACGGTCGCCGCCGCCGACCTGGACCTGCATCCGGGTGCACCGGTCTGGGCGACGGTCAAAGCGACTCAGACCCATGCATACCCCGCCTGAGCCGACCGGCCCTCTACGGTGGGTGCCCATGACCCTGAGCATCCGCAACCAGCTCCCCGGCACCGTCACCGCGGTCCAGCCGGGCGAGGCCATGGCCACCGTCCAGCTCCGCCTCGACGGCGGGCAGGAACTCACCGCGGCCATCACCCTGGAGGCCGCCGAAGAGCTGGCCCTCGCCCCGGGCTCGGCCGTCCGCGCCCTCGTGAAGTCGACCGAGGTCTCCCTCTCCACCCAGCGGGTCACGGGCCTGTCGATCCGCAACCAGCTCCCCGGCACGATCACCGGACTCAGGACCGGCGTCGTGATGGCCACCGTGAAGATCACCGTCGACGGCGGCAGGCTGACCGCGGCGATCACCAAGGACGCCGCCACCGACCTCGGCCTCTTCGTGGGCTCCGACGTGGTCGCCCTCATCAAGGCGACCGAGGTGGCCCTGGAGACGGCCTAGCACGGGCGAGGGCCCCGCCCGGAGATCCGGACGGGGCCCTCGGCCACGGCTCGCTCAGTCCTCGTAGGCGTCCAGCGGCGGGCAGGAGCACACCAGGTTGCGGTCACCGAAGGCCTGGTCGATGCGGCGCACCGGCGGCCAGTACTTGTCGGCGACCGAGACGCCGGCCGGGAAGACGGCGTCCTCGCGGCTGTAGGCGTGCGTCCACTCACCGCCGAGCGCGGCCGCGGTGTGCGGCGCGTTGCACAGCGGGTTGTCCTCCGCCGGCCACTCGCCCGAACCGACCTTCTCGATCTCCGCGCGGATGGCGATCATCGCGTCGCAGAACCGGTCCAGCTCGGAGATGTCCTCCGACTCGGTCGGCTCGATCATCAGCGTGCCGGCCACCGGGAAGGACATGGTGGGCGCGTGGAAGCCGTAGTCGATCAGGCGCTTGGCCACGTCGTCCACGCTCACACCGGTCGCCTTGGTCAGCGGGCGCAGGTCGATGATGCACTCGTGCGCGACCAGACCGCCGGGGCCGGTGTAGAGCACCGGGAAGTGCGGCTCCAGGCGCTTGGCGATGTAGTTCGCCGAGAGCACGGCCACCTGCGTGGCCCGCTTCAGGCCCTCGCCGCCCATCAGGCGGACGTACGCCCAGGAGATCGGCAGGATGCCCGCGGAGCCGAACGGCGCCGCCGAGATCGGACCGACGCCGGTCTCCGGGCCGGCCGCAGGCTGCAGCGGGTGGTTCGGCAGGTACGGCGCCAGGTGCGAGCGGACCGCGACCGGGCCGACGCCGGGGCCACCACCGCCGTGCGGGATGCAGAACGTCTTGTGCAGGTTCAGGTGGGAGACGTCGCCGCCGAAGTGACCGGGCTTGGCGAGGCCGACCAGCGCGTTGAGGTTGGCGCCGTCGACGTACACCTGGCCGCCGGCCTCGTGCACCTGGGCGCAGATGTCGGCGACGTGCTCCTCGAACACACCGTGCGTGGACGGGTAGGTGATCATCAGCACGGCCAGCTCGTCGCGGTGCTTCTCGATCTTCGCCCGCAGGTCCTCGACGTCGATCTCGCCGTCCTCGGCGGTCTTGACGACGACGACCTTCATGCCGGCCATGACCGCGCTGGCGGCGTTGGTGCCGTGCGCGGAGGACGGGATGAGGCAGATGGTCCGCTGGTCGTCGCCATTGGCACGGTGGTAGCCGCGCACCGCGAGCAGACCGGCCAGCTCGCCCTGCGAACCGGCGTTCGGCTGCAGGGAGACCTTGTCGTACCCGGTGACCTCGGCGAGACGCTCCTCCAGCTCGTGGATGAGCGTGAGGTAGCCCTCGGCCTGCTCGGCGGGCGCGAAGGGGTGCAGCTGGCCGAACTCGGGCCAGGTGACCGGCTCCATCTCGGTCGTCGCGTTGAGCTTCATGGTGCAGGAGCCCAGCGGGATCATGCCGCGGTCGAGCGCGTAGTCGCGGTCGGACAGCCTGCGCAGGTAGCGCAGCATCGCGGTCTCGGAGCGGTGCTCGTGGAAGACCGGGTGGGTGAGGTAGGCGTCGGTGCGCTGCATCGCCTCGGGCAGCGTGTCCGCGGCGACCGCGTCCAGCGCCTCGATGTCGCCCTCGACGCCGAAGGCGGACCAGACGGCGGCGAGCTGCGCCCGCACGGTGGTCTCGTCGCAGGCCAGCGAGACGTGGTCGGAGTCGACCAGGCGGAGGTTGACCCCGTTGTCCCGGGCGGCGGCGACGATCTCGGCCGCCTTGCCGGGCACACGAGCGGTCAGCGTGTCGAAGTAGGCGCCGTGGACGATCTCGACGCCGCCGGCCTTCAGGCCCTCGGCGAGGATCGTGGCGTAGCGGTGGGTGCGGCGGGCGATCGTCCGCAGCCCCTCGGGGCCGTGGTAGACGGCGTACATGCCGGCCATCACCGCGAGCAGCACCTGGGCGGTGCAGATGTTGCTGGTGGCCTTCTCACGGCGGATGTGCTGCTCACGGGTCTGCAGCGCGAGCCGGTAGGCCTTGTGGCCGTCCGCGTCGACGGACACACCGACGAGGCGTCCGGGAAGGCTGCGGGCGAACTTCTCGTGCACGGCCATGTAGCCGGCGTGCGGACCGCCGAAGCCCATCGGGACGCCGAAGCGCTGGGTGGTGCCGACCGCGATGTCCGCGCCCAGCTCGCCCGGCGAGGTGAGCAGGGTCAGCGCGAGCAGGTCGGCGGCGACGGTGACGAGCGCGCCCAGCTCGTGCGCCTGCTCGATGACGGGCTTGATGTCGCGTACGGCACCGGAGGCGCCGGGGTACTGGATCAGCACGCCGTTGATCTCGCGCGCCGCGATGTCGGCCGGGATGCCGTCGCTGAGGTCGGCGACGACGACCTCGACACCGGCCGGCTCGGCACGCGTCTCGATGACCGCGATGGTCTGCGGCAGCGCGTCCGCGTCGATCAGGAACAGGCCCTTCTTGTTCCTGCCCATGCGCCGGGACAGCGCCACGGCCTCGGCCGCGGCCGTGCCCTCGTCCAGCAGCGAGGCGCCGGAGGTGGGCAGGCCGGTCAGCTCGGCGACCACGGTCTGGAAGTTCAGCAGGGCCTCCAGGCGGCCCTGGGAGATCTCCGGCTGGTACGGCGTGTAGGCGGTGTACCAGGCCGGGTTCTCCATGACGTTGCGCAGGATGACCGGCGGGGTGAAGGTGCCGTAGTAGCCCAGGCCGATCATGGAGCCGAGAACCTGGTTGCGGTCGGCGAGCGAGCGCAGTTCGGCGAGCACCTCGGCCTCGGTGCGGGCACCCGGCAGGTCCAGGGCGTCGGCGTTCTTGATGACATCCGGAACCGCGGCGGCGGTCAGCTCGTCGAGGGAGCCGTAGCCGACCGAGGCGAGCATCTTGGCCCGCGCCTCGTGGTCGGGCCCGATGTGGCGCTGCTCGAAGGGGATGCCCGATTCGAGCTCGGCGAGCGGAATGCGGTGGGCGGTCATTGCGGAGGCCTCCTGGTCTGACGCGACCTTCGAGGGGCACCACGGCGCGGGTACCCCGACGGCCTCCCCCTCTGTCATCTCAACCTGAGAGCTTCACCAGGCGCCCGCGGACGCCGGCTTTCACCGTCGGTGAGGGCGGGAGCCGTCGACACCCGCCCTGCTTTCCAGAGTGACCTCGTCCGTGCGGTACGTGAGCCTGAGAGATTCCGGGGAGGATTTGCTCCTTCGGCGCCTCCGATGTGGTCGGAGGACTCTCCCGCACGGGGTCAGCAGCCGCTGTCAGCCTACCAGCGAGGTCAACACGGGAGCCCTCGAGTGGCCGCCTCCCTGAATGTGCTCTTTTGTAGTGCTTACGGATGAGTTGCGACCAAGTGGAGGGAGAGGGACCGTGCAGACCGACATCGATCCGCGCAACCTGATCGGCCGCAAGGCGTTCGACCGCGATGGCACCAAGATCGGCACCATCGACGAGGTGTATCTCGACGACGCCACCGGCGTGCCCGAATGGGCGGCCATACGCACCGGCCTTTTCTCCCGGGACGCGTTCGTCCCCCTGGAGCCCAGCGAACTCGTCGAGGGCACCCTCCACGTCCCGTTCGAGCGCGCCCTGATCAGGGACGCCCCCGACTTCGGCGTGGGCCGGCACCTCTCCCCCGAACAGGAACTCCAGCTCTACCACCACTACGGTCTCGACGTGGCCGGACCTCCCTCCGTACCGGACCACGACTTCGGCAAGCTGGCGGGCTCGGAGGAGGCCTGATCGCGGACCTCTTCCAGGGCCCCGGGCGGGTCGGCGCCCGACGGAACGAGCGGAGCCGGCGGGTGTGCGGGAGCCTGAACCAGCGGCAGGGGCTCGGCGGGCTCCAGCGCGGGATCGCCGACGGGGAACGTCCGCACGCGCCCCGGAGTGGCCTGCAGCGGCGTCTCGAACCGCACCGTGACCCGCCCCAGCCCGCTCCCCTGCACCCAGCCGGCTCCGTACTCCTCGTGCCGCACGTCCTGCCCCGCGCGCCAGTGCCGCTCGGCGGGTTCCGGCGGCACCGTCACGGCGTCGGCCACGGCCTCCCGCGGCTCCTCGGCCGCCCGCACCGGCATCGCCTGCGCGAACAGGTCCTCCTGTGTGTAGTCGGCGAGCCCGGAGACACCCACGCCGAGCAGCCGGACCCCGCCCGTGGTGTCCACCGAGTCCAGCAGCCGGGCCGCCGCCTCCCGGACGACCGCAGGATCGTCCGTGGGGCCTCTGAGAGTCTCCGAGCGGGTCAGGGTGGAGAAGTCGTACCGGCGCACCTTCAGCACGATGGTCCGCCCGGACAGCCCGGCGCCGCGCAGCCGGCCCACGCACCGGTCGGCGAGCCGCTGCACCTCCAGGGCGATGCGCAGCCGGTCGTGGATGTCCACGTCGTAGGTGTCCTCGACCGACACCGACTTCGCCTCGCGCTCGGCCACCACCGGCCGCTCGTCGCGAGCCAGGGCCATCGCGTACAGCGCCTGCCCGTGCGCCTTGCCGACCAGCCGTACGAGTTCGTCCTCACCCGCCTCGGCCAGCTCATCGACCGTGGTGATCCCCGCCCGCCGCAGATGGTCGCCCGTGGCCGGCCCCACCCCCGGCAGGGTGCGCACCGGCATCGGCCCCAGCAGCGCCCGCTCGGTCCCCGGCTCGATGAGCACCAGCCCGTCCGGCTTGGCCTGCTCGGAGGCGATCTTCGCGAGCATCTTGGACGCGGCCAGGCCCACCGACCCGGTCAGCCCCGTCACCGCGCGGATGTCCGCGCGCAGCCTGACGCCCGTCAGCTGCGCCGACTCCGCGTCCCAGGCCACTCCCCCGGCCTCCAGGTCGACGAACGCCTCGTCCAGGCTGAGCGGCTCCACCAGCGGCGACAGCTCACGCAGCAGCGCCATCACCTGCTCGCTGATCGACCGGTACAGGGTGAAGCGCGGCACGAGGTACGCGGCGTTGGGCGCCAGCCTGCGGGCCTGGGCCATGGGCATCGCCGAATGCACTCCGAAGACCCGAGCCTCGTACGACGCGGTGGCCACCACACCGCGCGGCCCGAGCCCGCCCACGACGACCGCTTTCCCGCGCAGGCTCGGCTTGGACGCCTGCTCCACCGAGGCGTAGAAGGCATCCATGTCGAGATGCAGGATCGTGGGCGCGTTTCTCACATCTCCGATGCTGCACCACGGCACTGACAACGCGGTGGCGCGGGAGCGCGCCCGGTGGGACCGGTTGTCAGACCGCCCGGTTGCGGCGCCGCGCCAGCTCGTCCGCGGGGTTGGGACCCACGAGGGTCTCGCCCGTGTCGACGCGCTCGCCGTGCAGCTGCGAGAGGGCGCTCTCCACGTCCCGCCACACCACGCCGACCGCGATCCCGAAGATGCCCTGACCGCCCTGGAGCAGAGCGTGGACCTCGTCCGGCGAGGTGCACTCGTAGACGGTGGCGCCGTCGCTCATGAGGGTCATGCGCTCCAGGTCACGAAAACCGCGCTCCCTGAGGTGCTGCACGGCCGTGCGGATGTTCTGGAGCGAGACCCCGGTGTCCAGGAACCGCTTGACGATCTTCAGGACGACGACGTCCCGGAAGCTGTACAGACGCTGGCTCCCCGACCCGTACGCGGGCCGCACACTCGGCTCGACCAGGCCCGTGCGGGCCCAGTAGTCGAGCTGCCGGTACGTGATTCCGGCCGCCGCGCAGGCCGTGGGCCCCCGGTAGCCGATCTCCTCGGACGTCATCGACGCCGCCCCTCCGCCGTCCGGCACCGCCGTCGGCCGCTGCGGAGCGTGATCCACCGCGCTGCTGTGAACCGGGTACGGACCGCTCTCCCCGAGACCGCGCACGGGAGCACCCCCAGCCGTACCGTCGCCGCTGGTTCTCACGCCGACCTCCGTCCTTGACCTGCCTTCTCGACGGTAGGCAGTCACCAGGGGTGCGTCAACGATCGCCACACTCGGCACGCCGAGTGATAATCACCCAAGGAGTGGTTTCCCGTGTCCCACCGCGGGGAAAGGCTAGCCGAATGCGCTCGCGGAGAGCCTTGAGACGCTCTCAATGGCCGGTGGCAATTGCCCGCGGGAGCAGTCCCGAAACACCCTCGGTCGAACCCTGGAAGGCCTGGTCCGGCGGGCCGAGCCGACTCTCGCCGACCGCCGGCGCCCGCCCCCGGATCGCGCTCACCGACCGCGCGTGCTCACTGGCTGCTGGTGCCGAAGTCCTCGGGCGAGATCTGGTCGAGGAACTCGCGGAACTTCTCCACCTCGTCCTCCTGCTCGTCCGGAATCGCGATGCCCGCGTCGTCCAGCACCGTGTCGCTGCCGTAGATCGGCGTCCCCGTGCGCAGGGCCAGCGCTATGGCATCGGAGGGACGGGCACTGACCTCGACACCGCTGGCGAAGACCAGCTCGGCGTAGAAGACGCCTTCCCGCAGGTCGGTGATGCGTACTTCGGTCAGCTCCTGGCCGACAGCCTCCAGCACGTCCTTGAACAGGTCGTGGGTCAGCGGCCTGGCGGGCGCCATGCCCTGCTGGGCGAAAGCGATCGCCGTCGCCTCCCCCGGCCCGATCCAGATGGGGAGGTAACGGTCGCCCCCCACTTCGCGCAGGAGCACGATCGGTTGGTTGGAGGGCATTTCGACCCGGACACCTACGACATCGAGCTCGTTCACACAGCAACCCTAGGCCGTGCCCGGGATGTTTGGGTAGTCGGGCCGGGAACAGGTGCCCGATCCGGTCGCCTGCGACGCCGTCCGTCAGGGAAGCCGCACCCCGAGAGCGTTCTTCACCATGGCCGCGTGCAGCTTCACCGTGAGCGCGGCCAGCTCCTTCGTACGAGCCTCGGCATGCGCCCTGGTCTGCGGGTTCCGATGGCGCTTGAGCGGCGCCACCACCTGGTCGACGAGGCCGGCCTCGCGGTCGGCGGCCGCCTTCATCACCCGGAGGTGGCGCGGCTCGATCCCGAAGCGCCCCAGCTCGGAGACGAGCGAGGCGACGGTGACGGCCTCCGCGTCGTAGGCCCCGTCCGCCAGCGGAGCGATGAGCCCGTAGGACTCCCACTCCTTCAGTTCGCCCTCGTCGATGTCCGCGGCCGCGAGCAGCTCGGCCCTGCCGAGCCGCGCCACCGTGCGCTCCTCCCGCGACTCCGGTGTCTCGTCCCCGGTGCGCTGGCGGCCCACCACGGGCAGCTGCACGGCCTCGCCGCGCTCCATGGCGTCCAGGTGCTCGCGGATCACCTTGAGCGGCAGATAGTGGTCCCGCTGCATTCTCAGGACGTGTCCGAGACGCTCGACGTCACCGGGACCGAACTTGCGGTACCCCGAAGGGGTCCGCTGCGGCTCGATCAGCCCCTCCGACTCCAGAAAGCGGATCTTGGAGATCGTGACTTCGGGAAACTCGTCGCGCAGCGCATTCAGCACCGCGCCGATGCTCATCAGCCCACTGTCCCTGGCGGCGGTACCGCTTCCGGCACCGCCGCTCGGTGTTTGAACCATGGACCTTCCCTGTGGGGTCCCCCCGGACCGGGTCCGGGGGTGGGTCAGATGCCCTGCCGGCTCGCGTAGAACACCAGCCGGTACTTGCCGATCTGCACCTCGTCACCGTTCTGCAGGGCGACCTGGTCGATCCGCTCGCGGTTGACGTACGTGCCGTTCAGGCTGCCCACGTCGGCCACGGTGAACGAGCCGTCCGGGGAGCGACGGAACTCCACGTGCCGACGCGAGACCGTCACGTCGTCCAGGAAGATGTCGCTCTGCGGGTGACGACCGGCCGTCGTCAGGTCGCTGTCCAGCAGGAAGCGGCTGCCCGAGTTCGGTCCCCGGCGCACCACCAGCAGGGCGGAGCCCAGCGGCAGCGCGTCCACCGCGGCCTGTGCCTCCGGCGACAGCATCGGCACCGCCGTCTGGCCGGTCACCTCGGCGTCGTAGGCCTCGATGCCGGAGATCGAGATCGTGGACGTCGTTTCGGAGGCGCGCTCGGGCGCCACTCCGGCGCGCAGCGGCGCACCGCAGTTGGAACAGAAGCGGGCGTTGTCCGCGTTGCGGTTGCCGCACCTCGTACACACCAGGGCCGACATCGACGGATCCTCCTGCCGCGGCTGCCCCGCCGGGGCGTTGGACGCGTACGGGTCCGGAGCGAACCCTCCACCCGTACCTGAGGTTGAAGGTTGCCCGAAACCTATGCCGCCGGACTGGGCAGGGTCAACTGACGGCGCGCCCTGACCTCCCGAAATGTCACCGCCCGGACCAGTCACCTGGTCCCGGAACAATGGGCGCTGGCCCTGCGCGTCGGGCTGTGCGCGATGACGAGCGGTCGCGTTGTCGCTGCCCTCTCGCGCGCTCTTGCCGAACAACTTCGCAAACAACTTCACGGGCGATTCCCCTTGACCGAAACAGACCCGCCCGTGGGGCAGGACGAACCCTGATTGCCTACACCGGACGACCCGGACATCCTCACAACGTCCGTGCCCACCAGACAGTTTCCACCACGCACCACCCCATTGATGCGCCGACCCCCCGCAACCTCATGCCCCTGTGGGACGTCCCCCATGCACCGCCGGTTCACTGGGAGGACGACCGAGCGTAGTCAGGCCGCTTCGCCTGCCGCAAGGCGTCCACGACGATCTTGTCCGACCGCTCCACGGTCACCGTGGCCTGCTCCTTCTCCAGAGTCTGCACCACGCCTCCCGGAATGTTCAGCGCCGGCTCGAGGTCCTCCGGCTTGCCGATGACCTTGAAACGATAGGGCGCGTTGATCTTGTTCCCGTCCACGTTCACACTCTTGCCCGAGTCCGTGAAGTAGGTGTTGGCCACCACACGAACCCCGTTGACCTGGATCGCCTCCGCGCCCGCCGCGCGCAGCTCCTGGATCGAATCGAGCAGCATGTCCGCCTGGACCGTCCCCTTCGTGTCACCGACCGTCATCGTGATGCCGGGACCCTGGGCCGCCACGGTGCCCGCCAGGATGCCGAGTTGCTTCTCCTTCTCGGCGGTCTGCTTGCGTGCCTCCGCGGCCTGGTCGGAGCTGCTCTGCAGCTCCTGACTCTGCTTCTCGAGCCCCTGCTTCTCGTCCTCAAGACGCTGGGTACGCGAATCCAGTTCATCGAGGATGCGAACAAGATCCTCCTGGCGCGCGCCGCGCAGGGCGCTGTCACTGTCGCTGTTCGACGCCACCTGAACGGCCAGGCCGAAGCCGAGACCGAACAGCAGCAAGGCGACTATGAGTTGGGCGCGGGTGAGCCGCGGCGGCCACAGGCCCTTGACCAGGCGGTCCCGGCCGGTGACAGGCTCCTGCGCCTGCTCCTCGGCCGCCTGACCGGCGCCGGGCGCCTGAGCCGGGACCTCGGCCGGCAGCTCCTTGCGCAGCCGGTTCTCCGGCGGCGCGCCCCGGCCGTCCCGCTCGCCCCCGGCGTCCCGCACGCTCAGGCCGTTCCGCGTGTCCCGGCCGTCCCGCTCGCTCACACCGTGCCGCTCACTCACGCCGTCCCGCTCGCTCCGGCCGTTCTGCTCGTCACGGCCCTGCTCGCCGTACCCGGCCGGCTGATCGTTCCGCTCCGGCCCGTCGTTGCGCTTGCTCTGCTCGTTCATCGCCTCACGCCCGGAACACGTGCCGCCGGATCGCCGCGGCGTTGGAGAAGATCCGGATGCCGAGGACGACCACGACACCCGTGGACAGCTGCGCGCCCACGCCCAACTTGTCGCCCAGGAAGACGATCAGCGCGGCGACGACCACGTTGGACAGGAACGACACGACGAACACCTTGTCGTCGAAGATCCCGTCGAGCATGGCCCGCAGACCGCCGAAGACGGCGTCCAGCGCCGCGACGACGGCGATCGGCAGATAAGGCTCGACGACCGCCGGAACCTCGGGCCGGACCAACAGGCCGGCCACGACTCCCACGACGAGGCCCAGTACGGCGATCACGATGTGCCCTTCTCAGTCTTGTCGGCCTTATCGGCGCTTGGCTGTGCTGTGCGTACGATCACACTCGGTGCGGCGGGCAACCGGACGTCGCCCTGCGTGGAGACGGTGGCGCGGATGCCGTAGTTCTGCTCCAGAGCATGCAGGTACAGCCCGTCCGCGCTGTTCTGGAACCTGGTGCTCAACCTCTCCCCGTCCCCCACCGCCAGCACCGTGTACGGCGGCACCAGCGGCCTGTTGTCGACCAGTATCGCGTCACCCGCGGCCCTGATCGCGGACAGGGCGGTCAGCCGCTGCCCGTTGACGGAGATGGCCTCGGCCCCGGAGGCCCACAGCCCGTTGACCACGCGCTGCATGTCGCGGTCACGCACCCGGCCGGTGTCGGAGAACCCCGCCGTCTCACGCGGATTGGTCCCGTCCCCGCCGGTGCTGGCCTCCTTGGCGTCGTTCACGACGAGCTTGACGCCCGGCCCGTGCACCTCGGTGGCACCCGACAGCATCCCCACCAGGTCCGCCTCGGCGCTGCCGCCGCTCGACCTCAGCGCCGCCCGCTGACGCGCGCTGACGTCGTCGCGCAGCTTGTCGACGCTGCCCTCGAGCTTGTCCGCGCTCGCCGTCTCGCTGTCGATGCGGTCGATCAGCTCCTGGCGCTCCTTGGCGACCACGGGCGCCGCCACATGCGCCTGTGCGGCCCCAACGGTCACGACCAGCGCCGCGAGCACGAGACCGGCCGCGAGGCCCAGCTTCGCCCTCAGGGTCTTCGGCAGACCGCCCTCACCCTCGGACTTCCTCCGGGCAGCGGCCTCGGCGTACCCGTCGTCGAGGCTGTGGTCCATGACGTTGGTGATCAACGACATGGAGGCGTCCGGGCGCTGCGGCCGCGTGGGGCTGCTCCGAACGGGGGGTTGCTGCGGCATGCCGCACATAGTCGCATGTCGCATGCCGTTACTCCGAACGGCCCCACCGGCGTGCCGGACAGGCCCCCTTGGGGACACTTGTCCGGCACGCACGCGTGCAGCGGTTTTTCAGCTCGTCCTACCGCCCGGCGCTGTCCACCACGGCCGACCACTCGTCCAGCAGGGCCTGTGCGGACGCGTCGTCGGGGCCCTCGGCCCACAGGTGGGTGACCGCCTCGGCCGGGTCGGGCAGCACCATCACCCAGCGCCCGTCCGTCTCGACGACCCGCACACCGTCCGTCGTGTCCACGGAACGATCGCCCGCCGCCTCGACCACCCGCCGCATCACCAGTCCCTTGACGGCCCACGGCGTGGCCAGGTCCCGCTTGAGGACGTGCGCCCGCGGGATCCGCGCGTCGATCTGGCTCAGCGTGAGCTGTGTGCGCGCGACCAGACCGATCAGCCGTACGAAGGCGGCCGTGCCGTCGTACACGCTGCTGAACTCGGGGACGATGAAGCCGCCCTTGCCGTCACCGCCGAAGATGGTGCCCTCCTCGCCACCGACCCGGGTGAGGTCGTCGGGCGAGGTGGTGGTCCACTCGACCTGGGTGCCGTGATACGCGGCCACCTGCTCGGCGATCCGGGTCGTGGTGACGGGCAGCGCCACCCGCCCGCTGCGCCGCTCCGCGGCCACCAGGTCCAGCATCACGAGCAGCGCCCGGTCGTCCTCGATGATCCGGCCCTTCTCGTCCACGAGCGACAGGCGCTCGCCGACCGGGTCGAACCGCACGCCGAACGCGGCACCGGAGGACGCGACGATCTCGCCCAGCCGCACCAGCCCGCTGCGCCGCACCTCGGCCGTCTCGGTGGGCCTGGACTCGTCGAGACCGGGGTTGATGGTCAGCGAGTCCACACCGAGCTTGCCGAGCAGGCTGGGCAGCACCAGACCGGCACTGCCGTTCGAGGCGTCGACGACGACCTTCATACCGGACTCCGCGATCCCGGTCGTGTCAACGTTCCGCAGCAGCGATCCGGCGTACGAGTCGAAGACGCTCGCCGGGAAGTACAGGTCGCCGATCTCACCGGGGAACGCCCGGCGGTACTCCTGCCGCGCGAACACCCGGTCCAGCTTCCGCTGGCTTCCCTGTGACAGGTCCGCGCCCTGCCCGTCGAAGAACATGATGTCGACCGAGTCCGGGACACCGGGCGAAGTACGGATCATGATGCCGCCGGCGCTGCCGCGCGCGGTCTGCTGCCGGGCCACCGGCAGCGGCACGTTCTCCAGGTCCCGCACGTCGATGGCGCTCGCCTGGAGCGCGGAGATGACCGCGCGCTTGAGCGCCCGCGCGCCTCGGGAGTGGTCACGGGCGGTGGTGACCGTGGAGCCCTTCTTGAGGGTGGTCGCATAGGCGCCGGCGAGCCTCACCGCCAGCTCGGGGGTGATCTCCACGTTCAGGATGCCGGTCACCCCTCGGGCGCCGAACAGATGCGCCTGTCCCCTGGACTCCCAGATGACCGAGGTGTTGACGAAGGCGCCGGCCTCGATGGTCTTGAACGGGTAGACGCGGACATTGCCCTGAACGATCGATTCTTCACCGATCAGGCACTCGTCACCGATGACCGCACCGTCCTCGATCCGGGCGGCACGCATGATGTCGGTGTTCTTGCCGACGACACAGCCGCGCAGATTGCTGTGCTGGCCGACGTAGACGTTGTCGTGCACAACGGCCTTGTGCAGGAAGGCGCCGCTCTTCACGACGACGTTCGAGCCCACGACGGTGTGCTCGCGGATCTCCGCACCGGCCTCGACCTTCGCGTAGTCCCCGATGTACAGCGGTCCGCGCAGCACCGCGTCGGGGTGCACCTCGGCGCCCTCCGCGACCCACACACCCGGGGAGATCTCGAAGCCGTCGATGTCGACGTTGACCTTGCCCTCGAGAACGTCGGCCTGGGCCTTCACATAGCTCTCGTGCGTGCCGACGTCCTCCCAGTAGCCCTCGGCCACATATCCGTAAATCGGCTTGCCTTCCTTCATCAGCTGAGGGAAGACGTCACCGGACCAGTCGACCGGAACATCGGCTTCGACGTAGTTGAAGACCTCGGGCTCCATGACATAGATGCCCGTGTTGACGGTGTCGGAGAAGACCTGGCCCCAGGTCGGCTTCTCCAGGAAGCGCTCGACCTGTCCTTCCTCGTCGACGATGGTGATGCCGAACTCCAGCGGATTGGGCACCCGGGTCAGACAGACGGTGACCAGCGCGCCCTTTTCCTTGTGGAAGTTGATCAGCTCAGTGAGGTCGAAGTCGGTGAGGGCATCACCGGAGATGACGAGGAAGGCATCGTCTTTCAACGCCTCTTCGGCGTTCTTGACGCTTCCGGCGGTACCGAGTGGCTTCTCCTCATTGGCATAGGTGAGCTCCATTCCGAGCTCCTCGCCGTCACCGAAGTAGTTCTTGACGAGCGATGCCAGGAACTGCACGGTGACCACGGTCTCGTTGAGCCCGTGCCTTTTGAGCAGCCGTAGCACGTGCTCCATGATCGGGCGGTTCGCCACGGGCAGGAGCGGCTTGGGCATGCTAGAGGTCATGGGGCGCAGGCGAGTGCCTTCGCCCCCGGCCATCACGACGGCCTTCATGTCGGAAGCGTCCTCCTCCAAGAGACGACGGTCTAGCCGACTTCACCCGTCCAGATTGTCCCGCACTTTTCCACCGCGGGCCATCGAGGCGTTACGTCAGGACAATGGGAGCTCAGTCGGCCATGGCGTCCGCACGCACCAAACGGCGGACCTGTACCACGTAGAGCACTCCTGCCCACCAGTAGAGGGTTGTACCCCACCCGGCGAACGCCCATCCGAAAATGGCAGCCAGTGACGCGATCCAACCATGTCCGTCGCTGAGGAGCAGGAGCGGGAAGGCGTACATCAGGTTGAACGTGGCGGCCTTCCCGAGGAAGTTCACCTGGGGCGGCGGATAGCCGTGCCGGCGGAGGATTCCCACCATCACCAGGAGCATCAGCTCGCGGGCGAGCAGGAGGGCGGTGAGCCACACCGGGAGGATCTCGCGCCAGGTGAGGCCGAGCAGCGTGGAAAGCACGTACAGCCGGTCGGCGGCGGGGTCCAGGAGCCGGCCGAGGCTGCTGATCTGATTCCACCGCCGGGCGAGCTTGCCGTCGAGGTAGTCGCTGATCCCGCTGAAAGCCAGCACGAGGAGAGCCCAGCCGTCGCTCTTGGGGCCCCCGAACTCCGGCCTGAGGATCAACCACAGGAAGACGGGTACGCCGACGAGCCGCGCCATGCTGAGGATGTTGGGGATGGTGAGGACCCGGTCCGTCTGGACACGGGTCTCCTGGACCTCCACCCGGGGGCCTCCTGAGGGAAACGAACCAACGATGCCCCCTGACCTTACCTCAACGCAAAAAAGCTCCGACTCTCGGGCGGTGAGCCCAAGAGCCGGAGCTTTAAAAGGAGTTCGGCGGTGTCCTACTCTCCCACAGGGTCCCCCCTGCAGTACCATCGGCGCTGTGAGGCTTAGCTTCCGGGTTCGGAATGTAACCGGGCGTTTCCCTCACGCTATGACCACCGAAACACTATGAAACTGTCAACCAACCACGTGTGGCAACGTGGGGCTGTTCGTGGTTTCAGAACCAACACAGTGGACGCGAGCAACTGAGGACAAGCCCTCGGCCTATTAGTACCGGTCACCTCCACCAGTTACCTGGCTTCCAGATCCGGCCTATCAACC
>NZ_JBVJTD010000005.1:0-378713 GCF_055605965.1 Streptomyces sp. NPDC037126 | reverse complement strand
AGGCCGCGATCACCAGCAGGCAGACCCCGAAGAACGTACCGACGATCTTCTTCCAGGTGAACAGCCTGCGTATGAAGCTCTTGCGGGGTCCCCCGTCGGGCCCGGCGCCGGCTTCGGGCGTGGAGCGGCGACGCTGGGGCGGCGCTGCGCGGTGGCCGCCGCGCTGTCGCGCTCGTCTCTCTTCCGCTCGTCCCATGGGTCCTTCGCTCCGCTTCCGTCTCAGTGGTCAGCTCCGAAAGCTAACACCCGCCTATATGACAAAGGGCGTCCGATCCGCTCTTTTGCGGACGTGAGAATCAGCACCCGCCCCACAGGGAACCGACGAATCTGACCACCGTCAGGTTGCTTGACCGATAAAAGTGATATCACTTAGCTAGAAGCATGAAAGGCGCTCCGGCGCCACGAGAACGGGGAGCACCCATGTCCGCTCACGACCCGGCCCATGACCGCGCGACCGTCGCCGACGTGCCCGAGATGCCCGCCCCGCGGGTGCGGGAGTTCACCGCGCACAGCATCGGCGGCGGGCTCGCCCTGCTGCTCGGCCTGCTCGGACTCGCCGTCGCCGTCGCACTGTTCGTGACCTCCGGAGCGGTCTCCGGCCCCGCCAGGGGCGGCCTCGCCGCCGCCGGTGTCCTGGTGTTCCTCGCCGCCGTCATCGCGATGCGCGGCCTGAACACGGTCGCGCCCGGTGAGGCGCGGGTCGTCCAGCTCTTCGGGCGCTACCGGGGCACGATCCGGCAGGACGGCCTGCGCTGGGTGAACCCCTTCACCTCGCGGACCCGGATCTCCACCCGGGTGCGCAACCACGAGACCGCCGTCCTGAAGGTCAACGACGCCTACGGCAACCCGATAGAACTGGCCGCGGTCGTGGTGTGGAAGGTCCAGGACACCGCGCAGGCCACGTTCGAGGTGGACGACTTCGCGGAGTTCGTCGCCACGCAGACCGAGACCGCCGTACGGCACATCGCGATCGAGTACCCGTACGACGCCCACGAGGAGGACGGCCTCTCGCTGCGCGGCAACGCCGAGGAGATCACCGAGAAGCTGGCCGTCGAGTTGCAGGCGCGGGTGGAGGCGGCCGGCGTGCGGGTCGTCGAGTCGCGCTTCACGCATCTCGCGTACGCTCCCGAGATCGCCTCGGCGATGCTCCAGCGGCAGCAGGCCGGCGCGGTCGTCGCCGCCCGGCGCCAGATCGTCGACGGCGCCGTGGGCATGGTGGAGGCCGCGCTCGCCCGGATCGCGGAGCGGGACATCGTGGAACTGGACGAGGAGCGCAAGGCGGCGATGGTGTCGAACCTGATGGTGGTGCTGTGCGGCGACCGGGCCCCGCAGCCGGTGCTCAACACCGGGACCCTCTACCAGTGACGGAACCCTCGGAGACCCCGAAGCGGCGACAGCCGCAGCAGCGCAAGCAGGTGCTGCTGCGGCTCGACCCGTCGGTGTACGAGGCGCTGGCCCGCTGGGCCGGGGACGAACTGCGGTCGGCCAACGCGCAGATCGAGTTCCTCCTGCGCAGGGCGCTGGCCGAGGCGGGCCGGCTGCCGAAGGACACCGGCCCGCTGCCCCGCAGGGGCCGGCCGCCTGTTTCTGAACCGTGACAATCGGCCCCCACCTGGGCCCCCGTACCGCCTGCCATGATCCCCGCACTCCGCGTATACATGCCGCGTATACACCGTGTGTAGAGTGCGGAGCATGTCCATCGGTCACACCCTCCTAGGGCTCCTGGAGTCCGGCCCGCGCCACGGCTACGACCTGAAGCGGGCCTTCGACGAGAAGTTCGGTCACGACCGGCCACTGCACTACGGCCAGGTCTACTCCACGATGTCCCGGCTGCTGAAGCACGGTCTCGTGGAGGTCGACGGGATCGAGGCCGGCGGCGGCCCCGAGCGCAAGCGGTACGCCATCACCGACGCCGGCATCACCGACGTCGAGCACTGGCTCGGCACCCCGGAGAAGCCGGAGGAGTACCTCCAGTCGACCCTCTACACCAAGGTCGTCCTCGCCCTCCTCACCCACCGCGACGCGTCCGTCGTCCTCGACACCCAGCGCACCGAGCACCTGCGGAGCATGCGCATCCTGACCGACCGCAAGCGCCGGGGCGACCTCGCGGACCAGCTGATCTGCGACCACGCCCTGTTCCACCTGGAGGCCGACCTGCGCTGGCTCGAGCTGACCGCGGCCCGCCTGGACCGGCTGCGCGCGGAGGTGGCCAAGTGACCGCTCCCGCCGGCTCCCTGCTCGCCGCCGAGAACCTGCACAAGGCGTACGGCCCCACGGTCGCGCTCGACGGCGCCGAGTTCTCCATCCACCCCGGCGAGGTCGTCGCCGTCATGGGCCCCTCGGGCTCGGGCAAGTCGACGCTCCTGCACTGCCTCGCGGGCATCGTGCCGCCCGACTCGGGCTCCATCACCTACGACGGCCGGGAACTGGCCGGCATGACCGACGCCGCGCGCAGCGCGCTTCGCCGCAGCGAGTTCGGGTTCGTCTTCCAGTTCGGCCAGCTCGTCCCCGAGCTGACCTGCGTGGAGAACGTGGCCCTGCCGCTGCGGCTGAACGGCACCTCCCGCAGGGAGGCGGAACGGGCCGCGCTCACCTGGATGGAACGCCTGGAGGTGGACGACCTCAGGGGCAAGCGGCCCGGCGAGGTCTCCGGCGGCCAGGGGCAGCGCGTCGCGGTGGCGCGGGCCCTGGTCACCGCGCCCCGGGTGCTCTTCGCCGACGAGCCCACCGGCGCGCTCGACTCGCTCAACGGCGAGCGCGTGATGGAGTTGCTGACCGACGCGGCCCGCTCCACCAACGCGGCCGTCGTGCTGGTCACCCACGAGGCGCGGGTGGCCGCCTACTCCGACCGCGAGATCGTCGTACGCGACGGCAAGTCCCGTGACATGGAGCGCGTCGTATGAGTGCGCGCCAGTGGAGCAGGGACCTCGGCATGGGGGTGCGGTTCGCCTTCACCGGCGGGCGCGAGGGCTGGATCCGGGTGCTCCTGACGGCGGTCGGCGTCGGACTCGGCGTGGCGCTGCTGCTGCTGACGACCGCCATCCCCAACGCACTGGACGTACGTCACCAGCGCGACGACGCCCGTCTCGACTACACCTACGGCCCGATGCGGCCGAAGGCCGCGGACACCCTGGTGATCTCGGACTCCGACACCACGTTCCGCGGCACCGACGTCCGCGGCCGGCTGGTGGAGCCCGAGGGGCCGCGCGCCCCGATCGCCCCGGGCCTGTCCGCGTACCCGGCGCCGGGCGACATGGTGGTCTCCCCCGCGCTGAAGGAACTGCTCGACTCCGGCTCGGGCAAGCTGCTGCGCGAGAGACTGCCGTACCGGATCGCCGGCACGATCGGCGAGCCCGGGCTGATCGGCTCGCAGGAACTCGCCTACTACGCCGGCGCGAAGGACCTGGCCCGGAGGATCGACGGGTCCCGCACGGCCCGCATCTCCCGGTTCGGGCGGCCTGAGACCTCGACCTCGTCCAGCGGCCTCGACCCGGTCCTGCTGCTGCTGGTGGTGGTCATCTTCGCCGTGCTGCTGATGCCGGTCGCGGTGTTCATCGCCACGGCCGTGCGGTTCGGCGGCGAACGCCGCGACCGCAGGCTGGCCGCGCTGCGGCTGGTGGGCTCGGACAGCCGGATGACCCGGCGGATCGCGGCGGGCGAGGCCCTGGCCGGCTCCCTGGTCGGTCTGGCCTTCGGCACGGTGTTCTTCCTGCTGGGCCGTCAGCTCGGCGGCTCGGTCGAGGTCCTGGACGTGAGCGTGTTCCCCAGCTACCTCAACCCCTCGCCCGCGCTGGCCGCCCTGGTCGCGGTCGCCGTCCCGGCGGCGGCCGTGCTGGTGACGCTGTTCGCCCTGCGCGGGGTGGTCATCGAGCCGCTGGGCGTGGTCCGTACGGCCAGGCCCAGGCGCCGCCGGCTGTGGTGGCGGCTGCTGCTGCCGCTCGGCGGACTGGCCTGCCTCGCGCCGATGGTCGGACAGGGCCGCGACAACGGCGACTTCAACGAGTACCTGGTGACCGGCGGCGTGCTGCTGCTGCTCGTCGGCGTGACCACACTGCTGCCGTGGGTCGTCGAGGCGGTCGTGGCCCGGCTCGGCCACGGCGGCGTGGCCTGGCAACTGGCCGTACGACGACTGCAGTTGAGCAGCGGCTCGGCGGCCCGGATGGTGAACGGCATCGCGGTCGCGGTGGCCGGGGCGATCGCGATGCAGATGCTGTTCGCGGGCGTGCAGAGCGACTACACCAAGGTCACCAGGCAGGACCCCAGCCAGGTGCAGATGCAGGTCAACCTGTCGCGGGGCATCCCGTTCGTCCCGGCCGCCGCGAAGTTCGCCGCGACCCAGGGGGTACGGAAGGTCAGCGCGCTGGGCAGCAGCGACCTCGGCGACCGCAGCTGGGGCGGCGACGGTCCGCACACCACGACGGGCCTGACCGTCGGCACCTGTGACTCCCTGCGCACGGTGGCCCGGCTGACGTCCTGCCACGACGGGGACGTGTTCCTCGCCACGGGCGGCGACGGGGACTCCGACGCGCACAAGCTGATCCGGCCGGGCCGCGTCCTGTACGTCGACGGGAACAGCCGGCTGACCCACGGAAAGGACGTCCTCTGGACCGTCCCGAGCGGGATCAGGCAGGTCCCCGCGACCGGGGGGCCGATCATGGGCAAGCTGAGCGGGGTGCTGATGACCCCGGGCGCCGCGCCCGGCCCGGTGAGCCGCGCGCTCAGCGGAGCGGTCTACCTGTCGCTGGACGAGTCGGCGCCGGACGAGCAGGACATCGTGCGCAACACGGCCGCCCGGATCGACCCGCTGGCCGACGCGATGCCGTGGGCCTCGACCGAGAAGTCGAAGCAGTTCACCTCCATCCGCACCGGGCTCTTCGTCGGGGCCGTCGCCGTCCTGGCGCTGATCGGCGCGAGCCTCCTGGTCACGCAGCTGGAGCAGCTGCGCGAGCGGCGCAAGCTGCTCTCCTCGCTGGTCGCCTTCGGCACTCGGCGGCGCACCCTGAGCCTGTCGGTGCTGTGGCAGACGGCGATCCCGATCGCCCTGGGCCTGCTGCTCGCCTCCGCGGTGGGACTCACCCTGGGCGCGGTGCTGCTGAAGATGGTGGGCGCGACGATACGCGTGGACTGGCCGGGCGTGCTGTCCATGACCGGAGCCGGCGCGGCGGTGGTCCTCGCGGTCACCCTGCTGAGCCTGCCGCCGCTGGCCCGGCTGATGCGCCCGGAGGGCCTGCGCACGGAGTAGGCGGCGCGGCCGCGCGCACCCCGGGGACTCACTGGTCCAGCACCCGTACCGGCAGCGTTCCCAGCACACCCCGCAGGGCCGCGGCGAGCTCCTCGTACTCCCCGGAGCGCGCCGCGCCCGCCCGCATGGCGAAGGCGACGCGGCGGCTCGGGGCCGGTTCGGCGAAGTAGCCGGTGAGCAACTGGCTGCTGCGGGTGGTCTCCAGCTTCAGGGCGGTGCGGGGCAGCAGGGTGCAGCCGAGGCCGCCCGCCACCAGCTGGACCAGCGTGGACAGGCCGGCGGCCGTGGTGGTGACCGGGGCGTCCTCGCGGCCCGCCTCGCGGCAGATGTCGAGGGCCTGGTCGCGCAGGCAGTGCCCCTCGTCCAGCAGCAGCAGGTTCAGTTCCCGCAGCGCCTCGCGGGGGATGCCCTCGCGGCCGCCGAGCCAGTGGTCGAGCGGGGTGACGAGCACGAAGTCCTCGTCGAAGAGCGGGAGTTCGACGATGCCGGGGACGCCGAGCGGAACGGCCAGCAGCAGCAGGTCGAGGCGGCCGGAGTGCAGGCCGTCGATCAGGCTGGCGGTCTGTTCCTCGTGCACCTGGAGGTCCAGCTGCGGGTAGCGCTCGTGGACGAGCCGCAGCACGTTCGGCAGCAGGTACGGCGCGACGGTGGGGATCACCCCGAGGCGCAGCACCCCGGTGAAGGGAGCCCGCACCGCCTCGGCCTCCTCCATCAGCGCGCCGACCTCGTCCAGCACCGCCTTCGCCCGGATCGCGAGCCGTTCACCGGCAGGCGAGAGCAGCACCTTGCGCGTCGTACGCTCGAGGAGGGTCACTCCGAGCGTCTCCTCCAGCGCCGAGACCGCGCCGGACAGGGCGGGCTGGCTCATCCCGATGGCGGCCGCCGCGTCCCTGAAGTGCAGGTGTTCGGCCACGGCGGCGAAGGCGCGCAGCTGCGCGAGGCTGGGCTGCCTCCGTTTGCCGTTACTCATGGTCACTGATAACTACCTCCGATCAACATGACCGAGTGTAGCTATTTCACTAATCAATGCACCCTGTGCCAACATCGACAAAGTCCAACCCAAGGGAAACACCCTCAAAAGGGGTGCTTCCTCGCTGCAAGGAGAGCGTGTGCTCACTGTCGGTGACAAGTTCCCCGAGTTCGAACTGACCGCCTGCGTCTCGCTGGAGAAGGGCCAGGAGTTCGAGCAGATCCACCACAAGTCCTACGAGGGCAAGTGGCTGGTCGTGTTCGCATGGCCGAAGGACTTCACCTTCGTCTGCCCGACCGAGATCGCCGCGTTCGGGAAGCTGAACGACGAGTTCGCCGACCGTGACGCCCAGATCCTCGGCTTCTCCGGTGACTCCGAGTTCGTCCACCACGCCTGGCGCAAGGACCACCCGGACCTGACCGACCTGCCGTTCCCGATGATGGCGGACTCCAAGCACGAGCTGATGCGCGACCTCGGCATCGAGGGCGAGGACGGCTTCGCGCAGCGCGCCGTCTTCATCGTCGACCCGAACCGCGAGATCCAGTTCACGATGGTCACCGCCGGTTCCGTGGGCCGCAACCCCAAGGAGGTCCTGCGGGTCCTGGACGCCCTGCAGACCGACGAGCTGTGCCCCTGCAACTGGAGCAAGGGCGAGCAGACCCTCGACCCGGTCGCGCTGCTGGCTGGTGAGTGACCCGTGTCCCTCGACTCGCTGAAGTCCCGGGTCCCGGACTACGCCAAGGACCTGAAGCTCAACCTGGGTTCGGTCATCGGCAACTCCGACCTGCCCGCCCAGCAGCTGTGGGGCACGGTGCTGGCGACCGCCATCGCCTCCCGCTCCCCGATCGTGCTGCGTGAGCTGGAGCCGGAGGCGAAGGCGAACCTGTCGCCGGAGGCGTACACGGCCGCCAAGTCGGCCGCCGCGATCATGGCGATGAACAACGTCTTCTACCGCACCCGGCACCTGCTGTCCGACCACGAGTACGGCACGCTGCGCGCGGGTCTGCGGATGAACGTCATCGGCAACCCCGGTGTGGAGAAGGTCGACTTCGAGCTCTGGTCCTTCGCGGTCTCCGCGATCAACGGCTGCGGCCTGTGCCTCGACTCGCACGAGCAGGTGCTGCGCAAGGCCGGCGTCGAGCGCGACGTGGTCCAGGAGGCCTTCAAGATCGCCTCGGTGATCCAGGCCGTCGGCGTCACGCTGGACGCGGAGGCGGTGCTGGCCGACTCGGCCGAGTAACCCGCCCCGGCATCACGGCCCCCGTCCACCCGGTGGACGGGGGCCGTCGTCCGTACGTGAGTACGCGTACTCAGGCTCCACCGGCTCACAGCGGAGACACTTGCCGCCATGAGTGGCCCTCCGACTCCCCGCCCGGGCACCGGCCAGGACGTCTTCCTCGCCTTGGCGTTGCTGGTCCTGGACGCGTTCGCCGGCGTGGTCGTCCTGCTGACCGCCCTGGCGAACACCGACTTCGACATGTTCGAGCCGGACCCCCACGCGGACGTCTCGTCGGTGTTCGCCTGGGCGGCGGGCTTCGCGGGACCGGTCCTGCTGTCGGCGGCCGGCCTGTACCGGGGTGGGTACCGGGTGAGCGTGGCGGCCCAGGCCGCCGCGGGTGCCGCGGCGCTGGCCTTCTGCGCCGCCGGATTCGGCGGGCAGGTCGTCCTGTGACCGGCCGAGGCGCTCGCGATCGATACTCCTAGGCCTCCGGCCCCACGCCGACCGCCGGTCCCTCCGTGGTCGTGGCCGTGGTCCCGGACTCGTCCGGGGACGCGGCCTGGTTCGCCCCCGCCTCGTGCGCGTACTGCCGCAGATAGCCCACCACGGTGTTCGTCACCGCGACCAGCGGTACGGCCACCACCGCGCCGCCGATGCCGGCCACCATGCCGCCGGCCGCCACGGTCAGCACGACGGCCAGCGGGTGCACCCGGACCGCGCGGCCGAGGATGAACGGCTGCAGGACGTGGCCCTCGATCTGCTGGACCGCGAGGACCACCGCCAGGGTCATGACGGCGGTGAAGACACCCTGGGTCACCAGGGCCACGATCACCGCGAGCGCGCCGGAGGCGACGGCGCCGACCAGCGGGATGAAGGAGAACAGGAAGATGAAGACGGCCAGCGGGACGGCCATCGGCACGTTCAGGAAGTAGATGCCGATGCCGATGAAGATCGCGTCTATCAGGGCGACCAGGACCGTGCCGCGGACGTAGGCGGTCAGCGTGCGCCAGGCGCGCGGGCCGGCGCCGGCCACGCCCGGGCGGGCCGCCGCGGGCACCAGCTTCAGGAACCAGTGCCAGATCCGCTTGCCGTCGTAGAGCAGGAACAGCGTCGAGAAGAACACCAGCAGGATGCCGGTGAGGGCCTCGACGATGACCTGCACGCCCTCCAGACCGGCGGACGTTATCTGGTCGGCGTTGGCGCCGATCGCCTCGCGCAGGTTCTTGGCGATCTGGTTGATCTGCTTGTCGGTGACGTGGAAGGGGCTCTTCAGCAGCCAGTTGCGCAGGTCGTCGATGCCGCTCTGGATCTGGTTGGAGAGCGTGTCGATGTTCTCCATGACCTGCCAGGTCACGAACCAGCCCATCAGCCCGATGACCACGAAGCCGCTGATGGCGGTGAGCGCGGTGGCGAGCCCGCGGGGCACCCCGCGGCGGGTGAGCCGGGCGACCGTCGGCTGGAGCAGCGCGGTCACCAGCAGGGCGATGACGAAGGCGAAGACCACCAGCTGGATCGCGCTGATGACCCGCATCAGCACCCAGACGGTGCCCGCGAGGACGAGCAGCCGCCAGCCGGCCTCGGCCGCGACCCGTACACCCCAGGGCACCGCCTGGGCCGGGTCCGGGCGGGGGCCCGTCGGGGGCGCGGGCCGGCGGGGGGCCGGCACCGGATCGGCCACGACGCTTTCGGGGGCGGCCGGTTCGGCTTCGGTGTGCTCCTGCTCCACCTCCGCGCGGCGCTCGTCGAGGCGCTCGCTCATCTCGGTGAGGCCGGCGCCCAGCTTGCCGAGCCACCCTGGCACTCGCGACATGATCCGTCCTCTTCCCCCCGTGTCCCCGGGCGCTCGCCACCGCTCACCCCTGCGTCGTTCGGATACGACCGTACATGGCGAAAGCCCCTCCCCAGGGGACGGGGAGGGGCTGCGCGTGGTCGAGTGGCCGGGCGGGCCTAGTACCAGTGGTTGGCCTGCCAGAACGACCAGGCCTGGCACGGGCTGCCGTACCGGCTGTTCATGTAGTTGAGGCCCCACTTGATCTGGGTGGCCGGGTTCGTCCGCCAGTCGGCACCGGCGGAGGCGTACTTGCCGGCGGGCAGCGCCTGGAAGAGACCGAAGGCACCGGAGGAGGCGTTCGTCGCCTGGTAGTTCCAGCTGGACTCGTGGTCCACGATGTTGCTGAAGCACTGGAACTGGCCTGCGCCGACCATCTGGCTCGCCATCGCCTGGATCTGTGCGACGCTGTAGCTGCTCTGGACGGGGAAGCTGGAGGAGTCGCGGGCGCTGTCGCGGCTGGCCGCGGCCTTGGCCTCGACGCGCTGCTTGGCCTCTGCCTCGGCCGCCTTCTGGGCCGCGGCCTTCTTGGCGATCGCGGTGTCGGCCGCCGCCTGGCGGGCCGCCGCCTCGGCGTCCTTCTTGGCGCTCGCGTCCGCGGCGATGGCCTGTGCGTCGGCCTGCTGCGTCAGCGTCGCGGACTGGACCTGGGCCTGCTGACCCGCGGGTATGTCCGCGAGGAGCGTGGTGTCGGCGGCCGTCGGCTCGGCGTCGTTGTTCTGCGCGACGCTGCCCGAGGCAACTCCGACGACGCTTCCGACGGCGGTGACCGCGGTGGCCGAGGCCACTGCGAGTCCCCGGACCGAAATCCGGCTCACACGGTTTTCCTTCCAGCATCGCCCGCTTCGGTGACCCTGGCGGACGCAATCGTGCCCCTGGCACTGGCCTCCCAACTGCGGGGTCACGGGAGGCGCGGGCCCGGTGGGCAACTCCCCTCAAGGGAGCGCCGCGTGGTGCTCGGGCGGCATACGACGAACTCTATGGAGTTGGTGATGTTTCTGTGGTGCCGTACCGCTGGGGGTACAGGTGTGTCGTATGCGGGGCCTGACAGGACTGAGACTCTGCCGTAACCCGACGCCGGGTGGCAATTCTGAGTTGAGTGTGAAAGCTCACATCTCGTTTGGCCCTTGGGAATTCCGGAAAGCCCCACACGCCAAGACGCCGCCCGGCTAGGCTCTGATGCCTTTGCCGGACGGCGCCAACGGGTCCTACGCGGAAACTCCCTCAGATATGGCCGTCTTCGAGCATTTCGGTCACAAGCGCGGCGATCTGGGACCTCTCGGACCGGGTCAGCGTGACATGCGCGAAGAGCGGGTGCCCCTTCAGCTTCTCCACGACGGCGACCACACCGTCGTAGCGCCCGACGCGCAGATTGTCCCGCTGCGCCACGTCATGGGTCAGAACGACCCGTGAATTGGCGCCGATCCGGGACAGGACGGTCAGCAGCACGTTCCGTTCGAGGGACTGCGCCTCGTCCACGATCACGAACGCGTCGTGCAGCGAGCGGCCGCGGATGTGGGTGAGCGGCAGGACCTCCAGCATCCCGCGCGAGGTGACCTCCTCGATCACCTCGCGGCTGGTGACCGCCGACAGCGTGTCGAAGACGGCCTGCGCCCACGGGCTCATCTTCTCCGCCTCGGAGCCCGGCAGATAGCCCAGCTCCTGCCCGCCGACCGCGTACAGCGGCCGGAACACCATGACCTTCTGGTGCTGGCGGCGCTCCAGGACCGCCTCCAGGCCCGCGCACAGCGCCAGCGCCGACTTGCCGGTGCCGGCCCGGCCGCCCATCGAGACGATGCCGACGTCCGGGTCGAGCAGCAGATCGAGGGCGATGCGCTGCTCGGCGCTGCGGCCCTTGATGCCGAACGCCTCCCGGTCACCTCGCACCAGGCGGATGTTGCCCTCGGCGGTGACGCGGCCGAGGGCCTTGCCCCGCTCGGACTGGATGGTCAGGCCGGTGTGCACGGGGAGGTCGGAGGCCTCCGGGACGTACACGTGGCCTTCCTCGAAGAGGATGTCCACCTGTTCGGCGGACAGGGCCAGTTCGCCCATCCCGGTCCAGCCGGAGTTCTCCGTGATGGCGAGTTCGGCCCGGTACTCCTCGGCGAGCAGGCCGACGGAGGAGGCCTTGATGCGCAGCGGCAGGTCCTTCGACACGACGGTGACGTCGAACCCCTCGGCCTGCAGATTGCGGGCCACCGCGAGGATGCGGGAGTCGTTGTCCCCCAGGCGGTAGCCGGTGGGCAGCACGCTGGGGTCCGAGTGGTTGAGCTCGACACGGACGGTCCCGCCCAGCTCCCCGATGGGGATGGGGGCGTCGAGGCGACCGTGCTTCACCCGGTAGTCGTCCAGCAGGCGCAGCGCCTGGCGGGCGAAGTAGCCGAGTTCCGGATGGTGCCGCTTGGCCTCCAGTTCCGTGACCACGACGATGGGGAGCACGACCTCGTGCTCGTCGAAGCGGGTCATGGCGTTCGGGTCGGCCAGCAGGACGCTGGTGTCGAGAACATAGGTGCGCCGGTCGGGCTTGTGGCGCTTTGTGCTGGTCACCACGGAAGGACGTACCCCCTCGGATGAGGTCGGGGAGCGACGAAGTGGAGCTGGACCGGTCGGCGGCCCCTGCGCGTGGCGGGCCGCGAACCGGCCCTCCGCGGCTGCTTCCGTGCAGGAACCGCACGGTCGGGCTGGTGCAAAGGGCCTCCCGGGCGGACGGCCCCGTGCCGCCCGCTGAGAACCGACGCCCGTGGTTCGGGTGTCGACCTGTCTGGCTTATGCCCTCGAACATGCACTGCCATGCAAAAGCGGCCAACAGCGCGCTGGTGAACTCCTCGTTACACCCGTCGGAACCGGGACGAACGCAACGCCCCGCCGACCTGGTGGTCAGCGGGGCGTCCGGCCTGTATCAGCCGCCGTAACGGCGGTGACGTGCGGCGTAGTCGCGCAGGGCGCGCAGGAAGTCGACCTTGCGGAAGGCGGGCCAGAAGACCTCGCAGAAGTAGTACTCGGAGTGCGCGGTCTGCCAGAGCATGAATCCGGACAACCGCTGCTCGCCGCTGGTGCGGATGACGAGGTCCGGGTCGGGCTGGGCCCCGGTGTAGAGATGACGGCCGATCATGTCGACGTCGACGGACTCGGCGAGGTCCTCCATCGCCACGCCCTTGTCGTGGGCGTCGAGGAGCATGGAGCGCACGGCGTCGGCGATCTCCTGGCGCCCGCCGTAGCCGATGGCGACGTTGACCAGTATCCCGTCGATGTGGGCGGTGGTCTCCTCGGCCTCCTTGAGGGTGGCCTGCATGGCCGCCGGGAGCAGGTCCCTGGTGCCCACGTGGTGCACGCGCCAGCGGCCGTCGGCGGCGAGGGCGCGTACGACGCCCTCGATGATGCCGAGCAGGGGGACCAGTTCCTCCTGCGGACGGTCGAAGTTGTCCGTGGACAGCAGCCACAGGGTGACGACCTCGACGTCGGTCTCGGTGCACCAGCCGAGGAACTCCTCGATCTTCTCGGCGCCCGCGCGGTGGCCGTGGACCGTGGTGGAGCCCGAGGCCTTCGCCCAGCGGCGGTTGCCGTCCATGATGACGCCGATGTGCTTGGGCACCTGGTCGTGGTCCAGGTGGCCCTCCACCCGGCGTGCGTAGAGCCTGACGAGCAGGCTGCGCAGGTTGTCGCGCAGGTTCACGTGGCCCTCCGGGGGTCTGGCGCGGGGTACGGTGCCGGGCGTTGAGCCTACCCCCGCCGCGGTTCCGGCCGTGGCACGGGGTTTGGGGGGTCGGGGGTGCGGATCACGGCTCCGCGCGGGCCGGTCACGCGGTGCGCCGGGCCACCCGGACGGGGGCGCCGGCCCGGTGTCCGGCGGGTTCCCGACGCCGCGGGAGAAAAAAACGGGCCGGTCCGTGGGGGGGAGACGGACCGGCCCGAGGGGGGGTTTCCACCATAACCCTTCGTAAGGGATGGTGGGTGCATCGGCGTGCCACAACTACTCTCCGGAATCATCCGGCGACGCCCCGGTGGGGGCGGAATGGCGGATTCGGGGAGCTTTCATGGCCGATTCACAGCGGATTCTCGGGGGAATCCGGCCGGATACGAAGAGATCCGGCCGGTTTGCGCCATCTTGGTGACGAGTCGGCGTGTTGTCCGGGGTCCCCCCGACGGGCGACCCGGTCAGCGAACGGCGACTTGACGGTTCCACCACCCGGCGGCGGGGCGATCCACAGGGCTCCCGGCACCGCGCAGCCCCCTCCACCGCGCGGTGCCGCCCGCGCAGCTTTGCTGGCGTGAATTACCTTGGTCTGAACTTACGTGACGGGTGGGACGGATGTGAACCGTCCTCGATAACGATGTGGGAACCGCGGGCGAACGACAGGTGAACCAGGAGGGTGTTCGCCCGGTCCGCCCGGTTCGTCAACGGCCCGGTCTGCGCGCGTCGAAGAGGTGCCGGGTGCTGTGCGCGACGAACGGGCCCTCCTTCTCGATCCGCTCGTGCAGCTCCCGGAGTCGGGGCTCGTACTCCTCGACCGTGAAGCCGGGGACCATCCAGACGACCTTGCGCAGGAAGTGGACGACGGCCGCGATGTCGTGGAACTCCATCCGCAGCCGCTCCGCCCGCAGGTCCACGATCTCCAGCCCCGCCGCCTCGGCCCCGGCCCGCTCCCGCCCGGGATCGCGGCCGCCGCGCACGGCCTCCGGCAGCGGCCCGAGGAAGAACTCGACCAGCTCGAAGACGCTGGCGGGCCCGACGTGCTGGGCGAAGTACGTACCGCCGGGCCGCAGCACCCGGACGATCTCATGCCAGTGGGGGACCACCGGGTGCCGGCTGAGGACCAGGTCGAAGGTCTCGTCGGCGAACGGCAGCGGCGCGTCGTCCTGGGCGGCGACGACCACCACACCGCGGGGCCGCAGCAGGGCGCCGGCCCTGGCGACGTTGGGCGGCCAGCCCTCCGTGGCGGCGACCAGTCCCGGCCGGGCGGGCTCCGCCCCGGCGAGGGCGAAGTCCAGCACCTCCCCGCCGCCCGTCTGGATGTCGAGCACGGCCCAGGCACCGGCCAGCCGCTCCCCCGCCGACCGGGCGTACCCCCACGAGGGCCGCGCCTCGGTGGCCCGCCCCTCGAACCAGGAGAAGTCCCACCCCTCGGTGGGCGCGGCGGCCCCTTCGGCCACGAGGTCTTCGAACGAACGGTTCACTGCCATGAACGCCATGGTCGCAGGGCCTTGTCGGTGCGGCCTGCTAATTTCCGCCCGCATGACGACTCACACCGCCGGGGAGAAGGAAACGCTGCGCGCGAGCCTGGACCGGCACCGGGACGCCGTGCTGTGGAAGCTGGACGGTCTCGACGACGAGCAGCTGCGCCGGCGGATGACTCCGACCGGGACCAGTCTGCTGGGCCTGGTGAAGCATCTGGCCGCGGTCGAGTACGGCTGGTTCGTGCAGACGTTCGGGGGCGAGCCGGAGCCGCTCTGGTTCGACCCGTACGACGACATGCGCGTCGACCCGCAGGAGCCGACGGAGCGGATCGTGGCCTTCTACGGCCGGGCCCGCGCCGCCGCCGACCGGATGATCGCCGAGCTGCCGCTGGACACCCTGGGCCGGCCGGCCTGGCGCGAGGAGACGGTCTCGCTGCGCTGGGTCCTGGTGCACATGGTCGAGGAGACCGCGCGGCACGCCGGGCACATGGACATCCTGCGGGAGCTGATCGACGGCGCGACCGGCGACCACCCGCCGGTCACCGGCACGGACTGACCGCGCCGCACACCCACCGGGTCACCCGGGGTGAGGGGCGGGGCGCCGACCTCGCCCATCCGGTCCCGAGGCAGCTGGGGGCGGACCACGACACCGAGTCCGGTCATGGTGGCCTTCCCGCACGGGGAGGACGGAGGGAGGACAACGGGTTTACGGCGCGGCCCTGTTGGCAGTACCAGAAGGGGCGGGCTCGGGAGACGGAGGGGACATGGGGTGGCGCCGGCAGCGGCGGGACGGACGGGGAAGGCTGCTGATCCCGGAGGCAGGGATCAGCGTGCCCCTGGAGATCTCGGTCTCCTACCGGGCGCGGACGAGGGGGCTGCTGGGCCGGGACGCGGTCGACGGGGCGATGCTGCTGTCACCGGCGAGCGGGGTGCACACCTTCGGGATGCGGATACCGGTCGACGTCGCCTATCTGGACCGCCGGCTCACCGTCCTGGCCGTCCGCACGATGCGACCGGGCCGGCTGGGCCTGCCCCGGCTGCGGGCCCGCCATGTGCTGGAGGCAGAGGCCGGGGCCATGGCGGGATGGGGCCTGCGGGCGGGGGTGCGGGTGGAGACGACGCAGGACTGAGCGGTGTCCGGGGCGTTGTCGGTGGCGCGGCTTACCATCCGGGCCATGAGAGCTTCAGGGACGTTCACGGTCGAGGGGTTCACTCCGGCGTCGGTGCGGTTGCCGGAGCCGGCGGTCGAGACGGCGGTGCCCGTCGGGGTGGCCACGATGCGCAAGCGGTACGAGGGGGAGGCCGCCGGGGTGTCGGTGACGCTGTTCACCGCCGCGTACGACCAGGACAGCGCGACCGGCACCTATGTCGCCATGGAGTCCTTCGAGGGCTCGCTCCGCGACCGGGCCGGCAGCTTCAACTTCGCCCACTCCGGCACGACGCGCGGAGCGGGCAGGGAGGCCGACTTCTTCGTCATCGTGCCGGGCAGCGGGACCGGGGCGCTGGCCGGCATCGAGGGCGCCGGGGGCCTGGCGGTCGACGAGGACGGCACGCACCGGATCTGGTTCGAGTACGAGGTGGGTGGCGAGGGATCGGCTCCGGCTCACCCCTGAGTGCGCGGGAAGGTCACCTCGACCCGCCGGTTCTTGCGCCGCCCCTCCTCCGTGGAGTTGTCGGCGATCGGGAACTGCTCGCCGTAGCCGCGGACCTCGAAGGTGACGTTCGGGTCGTTCAGGTCCTGGTCGAGGACGGCCTGGACGGCGTTGGCGCGCTGCTTGGACAGGATGTCGCCGTGCGCGGAGGAGCCGAGGTTGTCGGTGAAGCCGAAGACGCGGACCTGGGTCGCGTTCTGCTTCCTGATCTCGTCGGCGATGGCCGCGATGCGGGCCTTCGCGTCTCCGCCGAGCCTCGCGCTGTCCTTGCCGAACAGCACCTCGGCCTGGAGCGCGAACGTCACGTCCGCGTTGGTGTCCTCCCGCCGCTCGTCCCCGCTCTGCTCCTCCACGACCGACTTGATGTCCAGCACCTTGGGCGCGGCCAGCGTGGCGCCCTCGGGCAGCTTCAGGTCCGGATCGTGCGGATCGATCTTCACCGGGGCGGAGGGGGACGGGGCCGTGTCCGGGGGGGTGGTGGGGTCCGTGTCGTCGGCGCGGGCCGGGGTGGCGGCGAGGAGCAGGACGGCGGTGAGGGCCAGAGCGAGACGGGTGGTGGTCACGTCGGCCTCACCCGGAGATCTTGATGGTGGCGGAGGAGAAGGTGGGCAGCTGGAACTCCACCTCGGCCGTGTTGGCGGGAGGTGCCGGAAACTGCATGAAGACCGCCAGGGTGTCACCGGACTTGAGTGTGGAGAAGCCGGTGGTCGTCAGCGGGCGGCCCTCCGTGTCCCGCAGCACGTAGTACCGCTTCTTGCCCTGCGGATCGACGAGTGTGGCGCCGCCCAGCGATCTGCCGTTCCTGATGATCTCGGTCTCGTTGCCGCTCAGGGCGGAGGGGATCACGACCGTCTGGGCCCCGTCGTTCTTCAGCATCCCGTTGACGGTGACGAAACCGCCCGAGTCGCGTTGGGCGGAGGTGATCTGGAGGAGCAGGCCGCTCGAACCCTTCAGCTCGGCCAGCGGCTGGGACGACTGCCCCTCCTGGGTGCTCGGGTCGGAGCCGCTCGTGCGCGAGGCGGACGCCGAGGTGTCCGGCTTCTTGCCGTCGTCGCCGCCGCCACCGCAGCCGGTCACCCCGACGGCCAGAGCCGCCGCAACGGCCATCACGACCATCCCCCTGCGGGCCTTCGCAGTGAACCGCATGCTCATCGCTCCGCTTCCTTCGTCATTTGTCGTTCGCTCGTCCGGCAAGGTGGACGTCGAAGAGGTCTTCGGGCTTCGGCAGCCCCGTGGGGTCGTCCGGCTTCGGATGCCAGACCTTGTCGTCCTTGCAGGTGAGTTCGGGCAGGTCGCCCTTCCCGGCGCCCTGCCCGAGCGGCGGGAAGGTGCAGAGCGGTTGGATCACGGCGATGGCGTGCGCCGTCGAGTGCACGTTCTCGGTGCCGGGCACCACGGAGTGGCCCACGGGCTTGAGCGTCCTGACCTCGACCTCGTAGCTCAGCGGCGGATCGAACGTGCACCGCGCCGTCGCGTCGTTCAGTTTGGCGAGGTCGCCGGCCCGCGAGCAGAAGTCGACGCCCCCGTCCCCGGCGAAGACGGCCTGCCACTTGGTCGGGTCGCTCACGTCCTCGACCCACAGGGCCGCGAGCTGGTCGCGGGTCTTCTGGGCGGCGGCCAGAGCCGCCGCGTCCGCCGCCGTCTGGGCGCCGCTCCTGTTCACCGCCGCCTGGCCGACGGCGAGGTAGGCCAACGCAAGAAAGAGCAGGCCCGCCACCACCGTGAGGTAGATGGGGAAGGCCTGCCCTGCGTCGCGGAGCGGCGGGATCAGCCGCCGGTGACCTGGGCGATCTTGTTCGTGATCGCGTCGTAGATCGTCTGACCGATGCTCGTACCCGTGATCGCCAGCACGATCGCCACGACCACCGCGATGATGCCGAGGTACTCCACCGCGGTCTGCCCCCTGTCGTCGCGGGCAGCGCGGGTCTGCAGATACGCGACCGTGGTGTGGAACCAATTGCTCACGGTTTTCCCCTCCAGCTTCGCCTCCGGTCCGGGCAACGTACGACCCGGCGCCCCGCTCCCCACAGGGCCCCAGGGCCCAACCCCAGGCCCACTCGGGGACGTTGCCGCTCCTCAGGGTCCTCATCTCACCCCACCCCCAGCCACTTCGCGGCGGCCTGGGACCTCGTCGTCGTGTGGAGCTTGGCGAAGATGCGGTTGATGTGGTTCTTGACCGTCTTCTCGGTGATGAAGCACGCGGCGGCGATCTGCTGGTTGGTCATGCCCGACGCGATGAGGTCCATGATCTCCGCCTCCCTCGTACTCAGCCGGAACCGTGAGCGAAACGACTGTCCCACAGGAGATTGCAGTTGTGAAGAAGCTTGGGAGGTTTTTTGGCCGGAAACTGGGACGAGTTGACCATCACCATGTGCAGGTGCACTTCCTCGGAGCTCCGTCAGCAATGCCTGCGCAGCCCCCGGGGTCACATGCGGCCGGCCCTCCCGTACGTCCCGTACCGCCCGCACCAACTGCTCGGTCGTGAACTCGCCGTGCACCAGGTATCCCCCCGCCCCCAGCCGCAGCGCCTGCCGCACGGTATCCGTCTCGTGGCTGTACGTGAGCATCATGACCGGGGCCAGCCGCACCAGGTGGGGCAACGCGGAGATTCCGTCGACTCCGGGCATGCGGACGTCGAGGAGGATGACGTCGGGACGGTGCCGCAGAGCGGCCTCGTACGCCTCGCGGCCGTCCGCCGCCTCCGCCACCACGGTGGTGTCCTCGCGGTCCGAGAGCAGGGCGGTCAGGCCCGCGCGGACCACGGGGTTGTCGTCGGCCACCAGCAGCCGCAGGGGCGGGGCGGCGGGCGCCGGCGGCGGGAAGTCCTGCCGGGGGTGCGCGTACCGCATCGATGTGCCTCCTTTCAGGCTTCCCGGGGGGATGGTGCCGGGTCGGCCGGGGCCGGCAGCGGGAGTTCCACCCGCACCTCCGTGCCCCGTTCGTGGCCGCCGCGTCCGATGCGGATGCGGGCGCCCGCCTGCGCGGCGCGTTCGACCATGCCGAGCAGCCCGAAGTGACCGGAGCCGCGCAGCTGTTCGAGCGTGGTGCCGGGCGGGAGGCCGCGGCCGTCGTCGTGGACCGTGAGGCGGAACAGGTTGCCGTGGACGGCGGCCCGCACCTCCACCTGGGTCGCGCCGGCGTGGCGGTGCGCGTTCTCCAGCGCCTCCGTGGCGATGGAGAGGAGGTGGCGGGCCTGCGGTGCGGGCAGCGGGGGGAGGTCCGCCGGGGCGTCCGGACCCCGGCACGTCACCCGCAGTCCGGTGCGGGAGGCGAAGTCGGCTGCCTGCGCCGCGACTTCGCCCCAGAACGTCGGCGCCCCGGGGTGCTCCCGGCGCAGGTCCGTCAGCAGTTCGCGTGACTCCGCCGCCGCTCTGCGGGCCGAGCGGGAGACCAGTTCGGCCTGCTCCCGGATGCGGGCCGGGTCGGGCGCGGCGCCCGAGGCGGTGGCTGCCAGGCCGTCCGCCGCCAGGGCCACGCCGTACAGGGTCTTGGCCACGGAGTCGTGCATGTCACGGGCCAGCCGGGCGCGTTCCGCGCTCACCGCCTCCGCCGCGGCGAGGCGCGCCTGGGCCGCCGTCAGGGCCTGGGTGGCGGCACCGAAGCGGAGCATCAGGTTGCGCATGGTCGAGCCCATGGCTCCGGAGATGACGCACAGACCGGGCAGCAGGAGGGCCTCGGCCACGGGGGCGTGCCGGTCGGCCTTCAGGGTGGCGTGGACGAGGAGCAGGATCAGGGACTGCAGGGAGGCGAAGCAGGCGGCGCCCCGCCAGCCGTAGACCAGGCCGGCCACCAGCGGGGTGCAGACGCTGACGTAGGCGAGGGTGGTGTCGGGGCCCGCCGAGACGAGCAGGAGGGAGCCGACGAGGGTGTCGGCGGCGAGCAGGCTGGGGTGGCGCAGGAGGAGCGGGCCGAAGCGTTCCCAGTCGCGGAAGAGGACGTAGGACACCATGAAGGTGACGACCACGGCCCCGCCGACCAGCCGGGCGCCGAGGCCCGGGGCGGCGTTGAGCAGGGCGGCCGGTGCGGCCAGCACGATCATGGCCAGGCGGAAGCCGAACACCTGCCGGCACATCGCCTGCAGCGCCCGCACCTGAATCCGCTCGGACTCCTCCCCGGTCCCCGCGCCCGACCGACCCCGTAACCGGGCGGGGAACGACGCCGGGGCCCATGACCGCACCCGCCGCGCCGTGCGGGCGACGGACGACGCCCACCCCCGCGACACCGTTCCCGTGTGCCGGGCGAGCCGCACCGCGAGCGGCGGGTCGGCCGCGCCTCCCCCGGTTCCCGTCAGCTCCGTCGTCGTCATGGTCGTCTCACTTCCCCGTGAGGGAGCCGAAGTCCACGCCGGAACCGAGCAGCAGGCCCGCACCGAGCAGGAGCATGGTGGCCGGGACCATGAACGTGGTGATCATCAGCGTGGCCTTGGGCACCGCGCGGGCGGCCTTGCGGCGGGCGTTCTGCGCGTCGGTGCGCCGCATGTCCTTGGCCAGCGAGACGAGCGTGTCCACGATGGGCGCGCCCAGTTCCTCGCCCTGCTGCAGCGCGGTGACGAACATGGCGACCTGCTCGGAGTCGTTGCGCCGGCGCAGCTCCGCGAAGGCCTGGCGGCGGCTCATGCCGAGGTCCATCTGGCGCAGGGTGATGCGGAGTTCGTCGGCCCACGGCCCCTCGTAGCGGGAGGAGACCCGGTCCAGCGCCTGCCGGAAGCCAAGCCCCGCGCTGACCACCACGGCGAGCACGTCCAGGAAGTCGGGCAGGGTGCGCTCGATGACGTCCTTGCGGACCCGGATCGCCGACCAGATGCCGACCTCCGTCCAGAACGCCCCGAACAGCAGCAGGAGCAGGGCCACGAACCACTGGCCGCGCAGCAGGAACACCAGGAAGCCGACCGCGCCGAGCGCGCCGTAGACCGCGCGGCGGGCCGCGTAGCGGTCGATGGTCAGGCCGCCGGGGTTGCCCGCGAGGTCGATCCTGCGGCGGTACTTGGCGACCAGGCGGGGGCCCATCAGCCGCAGGACCGCCGGGGCGTAGCGCATGCCCATGCGGTCGATGACGGAGCCCACCGCGCCGGTGCGGGTGGCGCCGACCTCCAGGGCGACGGCGAGGTCCCCGGGGAGCTTGGCGTCCGCGCGGTACATGCGGACGCCGGTGAAGGCGCCCCAGACGCCGGCGCCCATCAGGAGTGCGAGCAGGAATGCCATGGAGTCCGCTCCCCTCTCACACGTCGATCCGGCTCAGCCGCCGGATGAGGACGAAGCCGACGGCGTACATGGCGAACGCGATGATCACGCAGGCCTGGCCGACCGGGGAGCCGGTCATGCGGGCCAGCGCCCCGTCCTTGACGCCGTTCATCAGGAACAGGGCGCCGACGCCGAGGACGGGGACGGCGTACGACGTCATGGTCACCTGGGACAGCTGGGTGCGGATCTCGCGCCGGGTCTCCTTGCGTTCCTCCAGCGTCTCGGTGAGGTTGCGCAGCGCGCTGACGACCTGCCCGCCCGCCCGGTTGGACAGGACGAGGGTGGTGACGAGCACCACCAGTTCCCGGGAGGGGAGCCGGTCGGCGAGTTCGCCGAGCGCGTCGTCCAGGGAGTGGCCGACGGCCAGCTGGTCGGAGACCCTGGCGAGTTCCTCGCCCGCCGGTGCCTCCAGCTCCTCCGCCGCCATGCCGATCGCGGTGCGCAGGGCGAGTCCGGCCTGGGTGGCGTTGGCGAGGATGCGGGCCAGTTCGGGGAGCTGGTTGATGAAGCGCTCGATGCGTTTCTGGCGCTGCCAGTTGAGGAACTGCACGGCCGCCCAGACGCCCAGCAGCCCGGCCAGGGGCCCGAAGAAGGGCGCGAGGGTGGCCTGGCCGATCAGCCACAGGGCGGCGACCGTGGCCAGCATGGAGACGAAGAACTCTCCCGGTGTGACGTCCAGCCCGGTGGCGGCCAGGCGCAGTTCGAGCCGGCGGCCGAAGCGGGTGCGGCGCAGCCGCCGGTCGAGGTCGCGGAAGCGGCGCCGGCGCCCGGCCGGCGGGATCGGGCCGGTGTGCGAGAGCCGGTCGACGAGGGCGGCGCGCTGGGCCCGGCCGGACGCGTAGGTCTGCACGCCGGCGACGGCCAGGACGCACGTCAGCAGCGCGACGCCGGTCGTCAGCTGGACGAGGGTGTGGAGTTCCATGGTCCTACCTGGCTTCTCGGGTGGCGAGCTGGTCCGCGCAGTGGGCGACGCCGAAGGCCTGGGGGACGGGCTGGCTCGCCATGTAGAGGCGGTCGGCGGTACGGCGTGGCAGGGGGAAGTACTGGAAGGAGCCGTACACGCGGCCGTCCGGTGTCATGGGGCGGGCGTCGAAGCGGGCCACGGTCGCCAGCCGGTACGGCTCCCCGCCGTGGCTGTCCAGCAGCGCGATCTCGGTGATGCGGCGGGCGCCGTCGGCGAACCGGGTGAGCTGGACGATGACGTCGACCGCGCTGTTGATCTGGTCGTGCAGGGCCACGAAGGGCACTTCCACGTCCGACATGGAGGCGAGGGTCTGGAGCCGGGTGAGGGCGTCCTCGGCACTGTTGGCGTGCACGGTGGCGAGGGAGCCGTCGTGGCCCGTGGACATCGCCTGGAGCATGTCGAGTGACTCGCCGCCGCGGACCTCGCCGACCACGATCCGGTCGGGGCGCATCCGCAGCGAGTTGCGGACCAGGTCCCGGATGGTGACCTGGCCCTTGCCCTCGACGTTCGGCGGGCGGGACTCGAGGCGCACCACGTGGGTCTGCTGGAGCTGGAGTTCGGCGGAGTCCTCGATGGTGATGATGCGCTCGTGCGAGGGAATCAGCCCGGAGAGCGCGTTCAGCAGGGTCGTCTTCCCGGTGCCGGTCGCGCCCGAGACGATGATGTTGAACTTGGCCTGCACCAGGCCCGCCAGCAGGTACACCATGGGCTCGTCGAGCGACCCGAAACCGATCAGCTCCTGGAGGGTGAAGGAGCGCGGGAAGCGGCGGATGGTGAGGATGGGGCCGGTCAGCGACAGGGGCGGGATGATGACGTTGACGCGCTCGCCGGAGGGCAGCCGGGCGTCCACCATCGGATTCGACTCGTCCACCCGCCGGTTGACGGTGGACACGATCCGCTCGATGGTCTGCATCAGCTGGTCGGCGGAGACGAAGTGGAGCGGCAGCTGCTCGACCCGGCCGCCGCGCTCGACGAAGATCGCGTCGGGGCCGTTCACCATGATCTCGGTGATCGACGCGTCTTCGAGCAGGGGTTCCAGGATGCCGAGGCCCAGCGCCTCGTCCACCACCCGGCGGATCAGCTGGGACCGCTCCACCGTCGACAGCACCGGGCCCTCGCGGCTGATGATGTGCCCGAGCACCCGCTCCAGGCGTGCCCGGCGCTCGGCGGCGGCCAGCGAGCTCATCTCCGCGAGGTCGATCTCCTCCAGCAGCTTGGCCCGGTAGGAGGCGACCAGATGCCCGTCCTCGCCCCGGCTGCCGTGCTCCTCCGGAGTGCTGATGCGTGCCCGCAGGCTCATGGGTCCCCAGCTCCTCGGTCAGTGGTCGAGCGGCATGGTGGCCGACTTGGTGGCGTAGCCGAGGTCCCAGACGATCGTCGGGATGTGGACCCTGGCGGTCACGGTCACGGTGCCGTCCCCGCCGCCGGAGGAGCAGGAGACCTGGATGCCCCCGCTCACCGCCTCGGCGCAGGCCTGCGTGTACGACTGCCGAAGCGAGGCCGCACGCGCCCCCGCCCGCGCCGCGGTGCCGGCCTGTTCGGCGGCGTAGGCGACCGCTCCGAGCTGGATGCCGGCCAGTCCGACGATCAGCAGGACCGGCACGAAACCCAGGTACTCGATGGCCACTTGCCCGCGGTCGTGTCTCCTTCGGTACGGCATCTCAGTGCTTCACCTCCTCCACGGCACCGGCGTGGCCGGTCACCGTGGCCGGGAAGTCGATCAGCCCGGGGAAGAGGACGGGGACGTGCAGCGTGACGTCGGCCGTGACATAACCGCCGGTACTGCACTTCACCTCGGCACTCTTCTGCCACGCCCGCGAGAGGTCCTTCAGCCCCGCCGCCGAGCAGGCCGCCTGCCGCTCCCCCGGCGGCACCGCCGTCCCGGCCCGCACCGCCTCGTCCGCAGCATTCCCTGCGAGCGTGAAGGTGTACCCCACGAGCACGGCCTGCCACATCAGCACCAGCGTCAGAATGATCAGCGGAGTCATCCCGAGGAACTCGATGCTGACCTGGCCGCGGTCCTCTCCCCGTTTCATGGGCCGCTCACTCCTTCCGCCGGCGGAATCCGACCGGGCCCCGCGCGCCCCCGCGATGGGTTCCCTCGGCCGGCGCCCTGACCAGGCCCAGTTCCCCGGCGAGTCCCCACAGGGCCTGCTTCACGGTGCTCCTGCCGTCGAGTTCGTGGAGCCGCCCGGCGTCCACGACGGCCTGCAGTTCCTTGAAGTTGGCGGGGACGGCCGTGCGGGCCAGCGCCGTGCCGGTGATGCGCTGCACGAGCGCGGGCTGGATCTCGGTGCTGCGGGTGTGCCGGTTGACGACCGCCGTCGTCTCCTCGGCCTTGCGGATCTGCAGCCGGTCCCACATGCGTACGGTCCGTTTGGCGGCGCGTACGGCGACGACGTCCGGCGTGGTGACGAGGAGGGCCGTCTCGGCCATCTCGACCGCCGCGGCGCCCGCACCGCTCAGCTGGGCGCCGCAGTCCACCACGACCACCTCGTAGCGGGAGCGCAGGGCGCTGACGATCTGGCGGGCGGCGCGGTCGGTGACCTCCTCGCCGCGTTCGCCCTCGCCGGGCGCGAGCAGCAGGGCGAGCCCGGTGTCGTGGCGGAAGACGGCGTCGGCGAGGACGCGGGGCGAGATGTCGGTGATGGCGGCGAGGTCGACCACGGACCGGCGGAACTGGATGTCCAGGTAGGAGGCGATGTCGCCGGCCTGCAGGTCGAGGTCGACCAGGGCGGTGGCACGCCCGGAGGCCTGTGCGGCGAGGGCGAGCTGGATCGCCGTCAGGGTGGCGCCCACGCCTCCCTTGGCGCCGCTGACCGTGACGACGGTGCCGCCCACGCCGCCGAACACGTCGGCGCCGTGCCCGAGATGGCGTCGTACGCCGGTCGACCACTGGGCGACGGCCTGGACGCGGCTGGCGAGTTCCTCGTACGACAGCGGCAGCGCGACCAGGCCGCGGGCGCCGGAGTCCATGGCGGCGGCGAACAGGCCGGGGCTCGCGTCGGTGGTGACGAGGATGACGCCGACGGCCGGGAAGCGCAGGGCGACCTCGCGGATCAGCTCCAGGGCCGGTACCGGGCCGATGCGTTCGTGCACGACGACCACTTCCGGCAGTTCGTCCACGGACTCGGCGGCGAGCCGGGCGAGGGTGTCGACCAGTTGGGTGGAGTCACCGACGGGTGGCTGGGGTTCGGCGTCGGGGAGCTGGCTGAGCAGGGTGGTGAGGGAGCGGACGGCGTCCGGGTCCGCGCCGGCCGGGAGGATCCTGGTGGGCATGGCCGCCTCTCACTTGTCCGTCGCGAGTTCGTAGGTGCGGTCCCTGTCGGGGACGCTGGTCTCGCTGCCGGGCGCCACCAGGGCGAGCCGGACGCGCTGGGCGAAGGACTCGGCGTAGGTGATGCGCTGGGCGTCGAGGGTGGACAGCGCGAAGGTGATGGGGACGGCCTCGCTGGGCTGCTGCTGGTTCTTGCCGCTGTCGGGGTCGAGGGCGGTGATCCGGCCGACGTCGAGGACCCGGGCGTCGGTCACGATGATCTTCGACTGGTCCGGGTCGCCCTCCTTCTTGCCCTGGAAGGTGGCGTACACGTTGACGCGCGATCCGGGGGTGATCTTGCCGGCCACGCCGGTGGCCGCGTCGATCATGATGGCGACCTCCTGCTGTCCGGCCTGGAGGGCGGGCTGGTCGACGATCATGTCGGCCTGGAGCAGGGAGCCGGCCCGCAGGGTGGTCACGGCGATCTTGCCCTGGATCTGGTGGAGATCGGTGACGGCGGTGCCGGAGAGCCACCGCCTCGGCATCCTGACCTTCTCGAACTGCCCCGCGTCTAGGGTGGTGTACGGCTTCACGTCGGACCGCACGCGGTAGGCGGTGACCTCGGGTCCGACCTTGGAGTTCACGTCGTGGACGACGGAGAGCACGCCGGCGAACGCGCCGAGAGCGCACAGGACCGACAGGATCAGGAGTATCACGCCGCGGCGCTGACGGGAGTTCATGAACCGTGCAACCTCATTGGGGGAATCGGTCGAGCGGGATGTGAGTGTGCTGTTGTCGGACCGGTCAGGCGGGCGTTCGCTGTTCCAGGGCGCGGGGCGCGGGCGGTTCGTGGAGGGGCGGGGTGGCGGAACAGAAGACGCAGCGGTCGCCGATGACGTCCAGGCCGCACCAGTGGCAGCTGGTCTGCCGTACGGAGGTGACCAGTTGGTAGAGGACCGACAGGTCGGCGAGGTAGGTGCAGAACTCGACCATCCGGCCGGTCCCCCACCACAGCGGGGACTCGGCGGGCAGCGCGGCCTCGTGCAGCCCGTGCACGCTCCAGTCGGAGGCGAGACCGGCGGCCCAGTCGCTCTGCAGCTGTCCCTTCGCGACCAGCATCCAGGTGTCGAACTCGGGCCCCTTGAGGGTGACGCCGGGTCCGATCCGGGCGAGTTGGGGCTCGGGGTGGGCGAGCACGGCGAACTGGCTGCCCGGCACCCATGACTTGGCGTGCGCCTTCAGCCCGACCGGCACCCGGTCCAGCTTGGCGACCGAGCCGAGGACGGCGCCGGCGTGGATGTAGTGGGTGAGCAGCCGTCCCGCGGAGGCGAGGACGCCCGGGCTCAGGTCGCAGGAGGCCAGCTGCCGCAGCTGCCGGGCGAGCACGGCGATCCCGAGGGGCGGCAGCCCGGGCCGGAAGAGGGCGACGCGGTCGCTCTCCAGCAGGGAGCGCAGGGTGTACAGCCGCCGTACGACGGACTCCGGGGTGGCCTGCGAGCACACGACGACGACATAGCCGTACTGCTCGGTGAGGGCGTGCAGTTCGGTGAGCGCGTGGTCGAGGGGCCGCCGGTCGAGGTCGCTCAGCACGACGGCGGGCATGGTGCGTTCGTCCTGTGGCGGCAGTGCCATGTCGGCACTGGTCACGGCAATGGCAGTTGGCACGCGCAGCTCCCCGCTCTTCCCACCCGCCGGCCCACCGGTGTCACTGTCACTCCAATGCGCCAGGACGACTTCACTGCGTGACTACCTGAGCACTGTAACCACGGCCACATGGCCGGAGAACAGCGTTTGTGAAGCTCGCGTGGAACTCTCTTGGCGCAAGTCCCGCCAAAACCGGACAGGTTGAGCGTACGAGCGGAGACGGTTTTGGTCTGGACCTCTTGACATCGGGATTGGTCTGGACCAACTTGTGGGGGCAGCGGTGGCCGCCGTCCCTCACCCCCTCTCCCCGCCGACTCCCCCCGGAGGTCCCAGTGGACCGCGCACCAGGCATGCCCAGACCCCGCCGACGCCGGCTGGCGTCATGGTCCGCCGCGACCGCCCTCGCCCTCTCGGTCGCGGGCCTCGCGGCGGCCTCCCCCGCGTCGGCGGCGGACGTCAACAACGTGAAGAACGCCGGCTTCGAATCCGGCCTGACCGGCTGGACGTGCACCGCGGGCAGCGGCGCCACCGTCTCCTCCCCGGTCCACTCCGGCTCCTCCGCCCTGAAGGGGACACCAGCCGGGCAGGACAACGCTCAGTGCACCCAGTCGGTCGCGGTCAGGCCCAACTCGGCGTACACGCTGAGCGCGTGGGTGCAGGGCGGCTACTCCTACCTGGGCGTGACGGGCACGGGCACGACGGACGTCTCCACCTGGACCCCCGACACCGCGTCGTGGAAGCAGCTCTCGACGACCTTCACCACGGGCGCGTCAACGACCTCCGTCACGGTCTACACGCACGGGTGGTACGGCCAGGCCGCCTACTACGCCGACGACGTCTCGGTCTACGGCCCCGACGGCGGCGGAGGCGGCGACCCCGCCCCCACGGTCCCGGCCGCGCCGACCGGCCTGGCGGTCTCCGGTACGACGTCCTCGTCCGCGTCCCTGTCCTGGTCGCCGGTGTCGGGCGCGACGGGCTACAACGTCTACCGGGGCGGCACCAAGGTCACGGCGGTGACGGGCACCTCGGCGACCGTGACCGGCCTGTCCGCCTCGACCTCGTACTCCTTCCAGGTCACGGCGACGAACGAGGCGGGCGAGTCGGCGAAGTCGGCGACGGTGACGGCGACGACGGCCCCGTCCGGTGGTGGCGGCGGTGGCGGTGGCGGCGGCTCGCTGCCCAAGCACGCGGTGACCGGCTACTGGCAGAACTTCAACAACGGCGCGACCGTCCAGAAGCTGTCCGACGTCCCCTCGTCGTACGACATCATCGCGGTGGCCTTCGCCGACGCGACGTCGACACCGGGCGCGGTGTCGTTCAGCCTCGACTCCGCCGGCCTCGGCGGCTACACGGCCGACCAGTTCAAGGCCGACATCAAGGCCAAGCAGGCGGCCGGCAAGAAGGTCGTCATCTCCATCGGCGGCCAGAACGGCACGGTGTCGATCAACGACCCGGCCTCCGCGGCGAACTTCGCGAACTCCGTCTACTCCCTGATGCAGACGTACGGCTTCGACGGCGTCGACATCGACCTGGAGAACGGCCTCAACGCGACCTACATGTCGCAGGCCCTGCGCGCCCTGTCGGCGAAGGCGGGCTCGTCCCTGATCATCACGATGGCCCCGCAGACGATCGACATGCAGTCGACGTCCAACTCCTACTTCCAGACGGCCCTGGACATCAAGGACATCCTCACGGTCGTCAACATGCAGTACTACAACAGCGGTTCCATGCTGGGCTGCGACGGCAAGGTCTACAGCCAGGGCTCGGTGGACTTCCTGACGGCCCTCGCCTGCATCCAGCTCCAGGGCGGGCTCGCCCCCTCCCAGGTGGGCCTCGGCCTGCCGGCCTCCACCAGCGCGGCGGGCAGCGGCTACGTGTCGCCCACCGTGGTCGACAACGCCCTGGACTGTCTCACCGCCGGCACCAACTGCGGCACGTTCAAGCCCTCCAGGACCTACCCCGACCTGCGCGGCGCCATGACCTGGTCCACGAACTGGGACGCGTCCTCGGGCAACGCCTGGTCCAACGCGGTCGCCCCCCACGTCCACAACCTCCCCTGACCCACCCCACCCCCGGCGCCCGGACCTCCCACGGCTCCGGGCGCCGGGGTGTACGTACTTCACATCGCCGGCCCTGGACGGCCGGGGGCATCCGTGATCAGGTGCGGGCATGAGTTCCCTGATCCGGCACGTCACCATCGACTCCGCCGACCCCTACGGTCTCGCGGGCTTCTGGGCACGGGCCCTGGACGGCTCGCTCGCCGACGACGACTTCCCGGGCGATCCGGAGGCCACGGTCACGTCCGCCGCGATCACCCTGCTGTTCGTCGGGGTCGACGACCCCAAGACGGTGAAGAACCGCGTCCACCTGGACCTCCAGCCCCAGGACCGCACCCGCGACGAGGAGGTGGACCGCCTCCTCTCCCTCGGCGCCACACTCCAGGGCGACCACCGCAGGCCCGACGGAACCGGCTGGGTGACCCTGCACGACCCTGAGGGCAACGAGTTCTGCGTGGAACGCAGCGCGGCGGAGCGGGCGAGCGACTGAGGAGACGCACATGTTCGACGAGGCCGGCGAGGACGAACTGCTCCTCGCCGCGATGACCCGACTCGGCGCGAAGGGCGGCGCGATGGGCGCCGCCGCGGGCGGCGCCGTCACCGGAACCCGTGGTCTGGGCGGAGCCGGCGCGCGGGGCGGTGCGCGCGGCGCCGCGCGGGGCTTCACATGGACGAAGAAGGACGTCGCCACGACGTCGATGAAGCTGCCCGCCCCGGTGTCGGCGGCGTCCCGCCTGGTCCACGACACGCTGGCCGCGACAGGGCAGTTGACGGCGGCCGAGCCGCGCGACGACGGCGGCGCCGCCGTACGAGCGGTCCTCGGCGTCGGACTCGGCGGCCTGAACCCCGCCGTCGTGACGGCCGTCGTCACCGCGTCCGCCGACGGCACGGCAGCCGTGGAACTCCGCGCCGCGGGCCGCGAGGGCCTCATCAAACAACACCCCGCGGCGAAGGCCCTGGCGAGAATCACGGCGCAGTTGGAGGCTGCCTGCCCGTAACGACCGTCTGTGGAACCCCTCGTACGAGTGTCCCGCAACCCGGCCGGACCTGGCCGGGTTGCGCGGTGCCGCGTTGCGATCCGCAAGACGCGGATGTGATGATCCGGCGCATGGCAGAGCACGGGGGCGACGGCGAGGCGGCGGGACCTGCACGCAGGTCGCGGCTGTCCGAGTACGCGGACATGACTGCTCCGGAGCACACGCGCACACCCGCCCGGGACACGGCCGACGCACCCCGCGCACCGGAGCATTCAGCGAGGTTCGCCCAGGCCCCCGCACCGGCACCCCTCCCACAGACCGAGGAAGTCCGGTACGGGCGACGCGAGTTCGCCGTGCTGCTGGGCGCGTTCCGTCGTACGCCGGTGCTGGTGCCCACGGACGAGGACGACGCACCCCTGACGGCCGACCACGGCGGCATCCGCTGGATCTACGCGTTCTCGAACGAGCCGGCACTGGCGCGCTTCGCGATCGCGAGGGGCGAGGGCGACCGCGAGTGGCCGTACCAGAGGTGGCTGGGAGCGCGGCTGCTGGACGCGGCCGTGCCGGCGGTCGGGGTGCCGTGCGGGGTGGCCCTGGACGTGGGCACCGAGGGCGAGGGGGTGCTGTTCCCGCCGGTGGCGGGGATCGTGCCGGACGCGGCGGCCGTCGACCGGGCCGTCGAGGAGACGAACGGGAGTTGCCGCGATGAGCGGGACCGAGGGCAAGGACATCAAGACCACCGGGCTGGACCTGATCGCGCAGGGCATCACGGGGACGCTGGACGAGCTGAAGGAACTCGGCATCGACAGCCTGGCCGGTGCGGGCCGGGGCTTTTCTGACATGAAGCTGTCCGGGATGGAGCTGGGCCACGAGGACCTGACGTCCAAGTTCAAGTCGTTCTGCGACCGCTGGGAGTGGGGGGTACGCGCCCTGGTGGCCGAGGGGAACGCCTTCGCGCAGGGCGTCGGCCTGTCCGCGGGGACATTCTACGAGACGGACCAGTACGTCAGCGGCGCACTGAAGGTCGGCGCGAACTCACTGATCGGCAACCCCTACGCCTCCGAGGACGACGTGGAGAAGATGGGCTGGGGCGACATCGGCAGGTCCGGCGTCCTCGGCGGGAACGTCGACTACAGCAAGAAGTCCTTCGACCAGGCGTGGGCCAACAGCAAGCAGGGCTGGATGAACGCCGACCGGGACTTCATGACGTCGCAGGCCGCGGGCAATCTGGGCCTGCGGCCCAGTGGCATGTCGGACGCGGAGTACAACCGGTTCCTGGACGAGACGTTCGGCCCCTCCCCCGAGGCCCGCGCGGAGTCCACCGAGGGCCACGGCGGTGAAGGCTGATGGGCCTGGGAGACGTGACCAACTCGCTCCTGGGCGCGGGCGAGGATCTGTACGACTCCGGCAAGAAGATCGTCGGTGAGGGGGTCGACAAGGTCGCGGACGTCGCAGGCGACGCCCTGGACTACGTCGGAGCCCACAAGTACGCCGACATCGTCAGGACCGTGGGCGACTACACCGCCTCCGAGCTGGGCGCGACCCCGGGCGAGAAGCAGCTCGGCGAGACCGGGCTGGCCTCCGAGCTGATCCACGGCTCCCCGAGCGCCATCCGGGCCTCCGCGAGCCACCTGAAGGACTTCCACACCGCCTTCGACGAAGTCGGCCAGGGCATGCGCAAGCTGGACTCCTCGTCCTGGCAGGGCGAGGCGGCCGAGGCCTTCCGCAAGAAGTTCGCCATGCACCCGGCGAAGTGGCTGCACGCGGCGGACGCCTGCCGCGCCGCCACCACCCTCGACGCCTACGCCGAGACCGTCACCTGGGCACAGAAGCAGGCCCAGCACGCACTGGAGCTGTACAAGACGGGCACGCAGGCCTCCAGGAAGGCGGCGGACGCCTACAACACGAAGGTCGACACCTACAACGCGGCCCTGAAGTCGGGCGGCGACCCCGGCCCCCGCCCGGCCGCGTTCCACGACCCCGGGCTTGCGGACATCCAACGCGCCCGGGAAGTCCTCCACGAGGCCCGCACCCAGCGCAACACGGCCGCCGAAGGAGCCGCCAAGGCCGTGGACAAGGCCCTGGCCCACGCCCCCGCCGAGCCGCCGCCACTCGCCCGGCTGAAGGCGGACGCCGAGGACGGCTCCGACGCCCTCCACACCGAAGTCCTCCACTTCGACGGCGGTGTCGTCAAAGGCGCCGCAGGCCTGATCACCTTCGTCCGCGGACTGGACCCCGTCGACCCCTACAACGTCACCCATCCCGCCGCGTACCTGCAGAACGTCAGCATGACGCTCTCCGGCCTGGTCTCCACGGGCTCGCACCCCGACCGCGCCCTGAAGGACATGTGGACCCAGTTCCGCAAGGACCCCTCCGAGTTCGGCGGACGCATGCTCCCCCAGCTGCTCCTCGGCGACGGCGCCGGCATGGAGGCCGGCCTGGCACGGGACGCGGCCGAAGCGGGCATGGTGCGCTCGGCAGCCGAAGGGGCGGCGGAACGAGAGGGCGCGGCCGCGAACTCCGCCCGCGGAAGGGTGAGCGAGGACCCGCAGCAGCCCTCCCGCACGGATGACTCGGTGTGCAGCGGCGGCACCGACCCCATCGACCTCGCCACCGGCAGGATGTACCTGCCGCAGACGGACGTCACCCTCCCCGGCGTCCTGCCCCTGCTGCTGACCCGGCGCGTGGAATCGGGCTACCGCCTCGGCCGCTGGTTCGGCCCCTCCTGGTCCTCCACCCTGGACCAGCGCCTGGAGATCGACACGGAGGGAGTCGTCTTCGTCACGGAGGACGGCCTGCTCCTGTCCTACCCCCACCCGGCACCGGGCGTGCCGACCCTGCCGAGCCACGGCCCCCGCCGCCCCCTGGACCGCGTGGACGGCGGCTACACCGTCACGGACCCGCAGTCGCGCCGGACCTGGCACTTCGCCGACCGGGGGTCCGAACGGGCGGTCCTGGAACAGATCGACGACCGCAACGGCAACTGGATCACCTTCGAGTACGACGCCGACGGCACGCCGCTGTCCGTCCGCACCAGTGCGGGCCAGGGCGTCCGCGTCACCACGGACGCGGGCCGCGTCACGGCGTACCACCTGGACGCGACCGGCGAGGAGCTGAAGCGCTTCGGCTACACGGACGGCAACCTCACGGAGGTCGTCAACTCCTCGGGCCTGCCCCTCCGCTTCACCTACGACGAGCGCGGCCGGGTCACCTCCTGGACGGACACCAACACCCGCGGCTACACGTACGAGTACGACGACCGGGACCGCTGCGTCGCCGAGGGCGGCTCGGCCGGCCACATGGCCCTGCGTCTGGCGTACGGGGAACCCGACCCGGCGACGGGCCTGCGCACCACGACGGCGACGACCGGCGAGGGCCACACCCGCGGCTATCTGGTCAACGACGCCTGGCAGGTGGTGGCGGAGACGAACGCCCTGGGAGCGACCACGCGCCACGTCCGGGACCGCTACAACCGTCTGCTCTCCACGACGGACCCCCTGGGCCACACGACGACGTTCGAGTACGACGAGGCCGGCGACCTCACACGAGTCGTCCGCCCGGACGGCCGGGAGTCGAAGGCGGAGTACGACCACCTCGGCCTGCCGGTGAAGGTGACGAACCCGGACGGCACCGTCGTCCGGCAGTCCTTCGACGACCGGGGCAACCGCACGTCGGTGACGGACCCGCTGGGCCGGACGACCCGGTTCACGTACAACGAGGCCGGCCACCTGACGTCGGTGGCGGACCCGCTGGGCAACACGACGACGGTCGTCTGCGACCGGGCCGGCCTCCCGGTGGAGGTGACGCACTCGCTCGGGGCCGTGACCCGCTACGGACGGGACGCCCTCGGCCGCCCCACCACCGTCACGGACCCGACCGGCGGGACGACCCTGCTGGAATGGTCGACCGAGGGCCACCTGACCCGACGTACGGCCCCCGACGGCACGACGGAGACGTGGACGTACGACGGCGAGGGCAACTGCACCAGTCACACGGACGCCCTCGGCGGAGTCTCGCACTTCGAGTACACCCACTTCGACCTGCTGACGGCCCGCACCGGTCCGGACGGCGTCCGCTACGAATTCGCCCACGACGCCGAACTGCGCCTGACGAAGGTCACCGACCCGCAGGGCCTGACGTGGACGTACGCGTTCGACCCGGCGGGCCGCCTGGTCGCGGAGACGGACTTCGACGAGCGCACCCTGACGTACGCGTACGACGGCGCCGGCCGCCTCGTCTCACGCCGCGATGCGCTGGGCGAGGAGATCTCCTTCGAGCGCAACGAACTCGGCCAGGTGCTCCGCAAGGAAGCAGCAGGCCAGGTCACCACCTATGCGTACGACCTGACCGACCAGCTGGCCCGGGCGACCGGCCCGGACGGCACGACCCTCACGCTCCTGCGGGACCGCTACGGCCGGCTGCGCTCGGAAACGGTGGACGGCCGCACGGTGGCGTACACGTACGACGCCTTGGGCCGCCGCACGGGCCGCAGGACTCCAACGGGGGCGGAGACGACGTGGTCGTACGACGCGGCGGGCCGCCGCACGGGCATGGTCGCGTCGGGCCGGGAGATCGACTTCACGTATGACGAGGCGGGTCGCGAACTGACCCGCCACATCGGCGAGACGGTCACGCTGGAGCACACCTTCGACGCGATGGGCCGCCTGAGCACGCAGTCCGTGGTGGGAGCCGCGGGCCACAGGGTCCAGCACCGGGCGTATGCCTACCGGGCCGACGGCAACGTCATCGGCATCGACGACCAGTTGTCCGGCACCCGCCGCTTCGACCTGGACGCGACGGGCCGCGTGACGGCGGTCCACGCGGCGAACTGGACGGAGCGGTACGCGTACGACGAGGCCGGCAACCAGACGCAGGCGTCCTGGCCGGCGGACCATCCGGGCGGCGAGGCGACGGGCCCGCGCACCTACACCGGTACGCGCATCACCCGGGCCGGCAACGTCCGCTACGAGCACGACGCCCTCGGCCGCATCATCCTGCGCCGGAAAACCCGGCTGTCGAGGAAGCCGGACACCTGGCGCTACGAGTGGGACGCCGAGGACCGGCTGACATCGGTGGTGACCCCGGACGGCACGCGCTGGCGCTACACCTACGATCCCCTGGGCCGCCGCACGGCAAAGCTCCGCATTGCTGAGGACGGCGAATCGGTGCTGGAGCGGGTGGACTTCACCTGGGACGGCACGACGCTCTGCGAGCAGACCACCACCTCCGCCGCCCTGCCCAACCCGGTGACCCTCACCTGGGACCACCAGGGCCTGCGCCCGCTGTCCCAGACGGAACGCATCACCGCACCCGACGCGCCCCAGGAAGAGATCGACTCCCGCTTCTTCGCCATCGTCACGGACCTGGTCGGCACCCCCAGCGAACTCGTCGACGAACAGGGCGACATCGCCTGGCGAACCCGAAGCACCCTCTGGGGCACAACGGCATGGTCAGCGAACAGCACGGCCTACACCCCCCTACGCTTCCCGGGCCAGTACTACGACCCGGAAACGGGCCTGCATTACAACTACTTCCGCCACTACGACCCGGAAACGGCGCGATACCTCACGCCTGATCCACTCGGCCTCACCCCTGCACCAAACCCGGCCACATACGTTCACAATCCACATGGCTGGGCCGACCCGCTCGGATTGGCTCCTTGCGAGAAGAGGGAAATCCTTCCCGAAGGCTACACGCCGTCTCCGGCTCTGGAGCATGATCCCTATCATCCGGATATGGTCACCCAGCGGCGCGCCAGGGATCAGGAACTCTACGCAGCAACCACGGCAGACAGAGCTGCCGGGCTCGGATACACTAGAAAAATTTCACCGCAAAGAGCACCGTTCCACTCTCACGGGCAAGACGTGTTCTTCAACGGCAAGGACTACATCACCCCAGACGTTGACGGACACAACGTCTCCGACGGTTGGAAGATGTTCAACAAGAGGGGACAGAGGATTGGTACATATGACGCAGACCTCAACTACATCAAGAAGTAACGCCTTCTCCATCCAGGTGACGTCCGCACCCACAGATTCCGCAGCCACGAAGTGCGAGAGCGCCACTGGGCGCATCACGGTAGGTGGTTTCGAAGAGAGCTTCCCGATGGATCTGACCTATTGGGGGGTGAAGCAGTACCAGGCCAGCTGGAACAGATCTCTGAAGATTCTCGAGGATGATCTGGATGCCACATCGTGCCTGATTTCATCCATCACGGATCCAAAGAGCAGCAATTTCATCTCCTGCTGGCCCCTCTATAGGTCGTCCGAGATCGTCTACGTACAGAACTCGATCATCTTCCTTGATGACCTTTTGGAAGACTTCAGTCCCGATGAACCTTGGCGATCCGTTTCACCTAGGAATACAGTAGACGAGGATGGCCGCACCGTCTCGGAATGGAAGACCACCATCGAAGACGTAAGGCAGTTCCTTCGTGAACCGCACGGGACTGATCTAAATCATCGCCGACCATAACATCGATGATGAGTGACGAAATCATACCCCGTCTCCGACTGTCCGGCCTTGAGATAGCGGGAGAGTTCCCAGAACCGGAACCGAGTGCAACGAGTGGTTCGTTTCTGGTGCTGGGCGGCTTGGAGTACGGGTGGGTCCACGAGCGACTGGCAGAGAGCACTGACATTTTCGCCCCGCATGACCCGAGCGGCGAACTGCTCTTCATTGCCCGCTCCCTCAAGGGCGACCGCGTCTGCGCCGTCGACAGGGAGGGAAGTGAGTACTGGATCACCAAGGAACAGCCTTCCTGAGATCCAGGCGGGACAAGAGAAGGGGGCGCCTTGATCGCCTCGCGGCAGCGCAACGCCGGCCCGAGCACCGGCGCCCCCAACAGTTACGCGCTCACTCCTCGGTGAACAGCTGCGCCGCGTCCGTGGCGTGTACGGCTCGCTGGGCCCAGAGTTCCAGGCGGTCCAGGTCCGTGCAGCTCTCCACGCGCTCACGGACGGAGTCGGACACCGCAATACTGCGCCACTGCAGGATGCGGAGGGTCATTTCCTGCCGATCCTGAATTCGCCCTTCCTCGCGTACCTGTTCGGCGAGTGGGTGGCGCCAGAAGTACTGGATCGCGGTCATCAGGTCCCTCCACATGTGCTTGGCCTGCGGGTCGGTCAGGCATGAGTCGACGAACTGCACGAAGACCGCGGCGGTGTCCGGGTCGATGGTCCGCAGGGCGGACGCCAGGGATTCCAGTATGGCCGCAGCCCCGGGCCCGCGCCCGTGTGTCATGGCCGAGAGCACCGCGAGGGGTACGTCCCGTTCGGCCTGCCGCTCGTCCGCGATCACCGGCACGTTGTCCGGACCCAGCACGAGCGGGCGTACCGTCAGTGAGTGCCAGTCCCGCAACTCCGAGGCCCAACTGGCCGCCTCTCGAACGCTCTTCCATAAAGTGGAGGCCGTGTCACTCGACCCCGAGCGCTCGTGCGACTTCATTCACAGGCTGACGAAGGAGCTGTGAGGCCCCCATGAACGCGCCTGACAACTGGCGGAAGTCTTCCTACTCCGGCCCCGGCGACGGAGACTCCTGCGTGGAGATCACAGACACGCCCACCCATATATCCATCCGCGACTCCAAGGACCCGACCGCCGGCACGCTCACCGTTCCCGCCAGATCCTTCGCCCATTTCATCACTGCCCTGAAAGAGACAGCCTGACCAACCCGAACGGCCGCGCGACTTCATCCACAGGTTGACGAAGGAGCTGTGAGCATGCTGGTCCCTGGCACCTGGCAGAAGTCGTCCTATTCCGGCGGAGGAGAGGGCAACGACTGTGTCGAAGTCGCGCACCTCGACACCCACATAGCCGTCCGCGACTCGAAAGCCCCGGCCCGCGCCAACCTCGCCTTCCCCGCGGACGCGTTCGCGGGGTTCGTCGACGCGGTCAAGGACGCCCCCGGCTTCGTCGGGCTGTGAACGCGGGATGCCTGCTCGCCTGAGGGAGACGCTGGACGCCATGCGAGCCCACCGGGGCCCGAGCTCGTTCGACGGGTTTCTCGATGCGCTGGGTGGGTCGCTCGCCGAGCTTCCGCCGCTGTTGCGCTCCGCGGAGGACGAGTTGGACGTGTCGGAACTCGGCGCAGACGAGATCGGCGATGCGATGCGGAGCAGGATCGCGGACGGCGGGCAGGACGTGTGGGTCGCGTGGCCGACCGATCGTACGGCGGCCAGGGCCGGCTACCGGGCCGTGCTCGAACGGCTCGACGATCTCTGGTACCCGGGCGTGGACGACCTGGTGATCATCGACGGCAACGAACGAGTCGTCGTCCTGGGGCACGAGGAGCGGCTCTTCTTCGCCCGCCTCAGAGGCAGGCTGCAGATTCATTCCGTGGAGGAGCGGGACGCGGCGTCCGCCGTCTGCCTGGTCCGGTGCGTGGGCGGTGTCGTACGCCTGGGGCAGCTGTTCGGCGTCGGAGCGGCCGCGGCGGGGGACGCGTCGGTGGTGGCCCTCACGGAGATGCGGTGGTACGAGCGGACGGTGAGCGTTCTCGATCCGCCGCACACGGCCAAGGTCCGGTTGACCGGCGGCGGTGCGGCCCGGCTGGAGAAGGGGGACGTGATCGTTTCCGGGGCGGGCCGGCGGCGCTCCGGGCAGATGCGTCCACCCGCCTGACGAGCCGTCGGGCGGGCGGACGCGCTTGGCCGAAGAGGGCCGCGTCCTACTTCGTTTCCTCGAAGTACGCGTCCAGTACCGCGTCCAGTTCGGTCTCCCACTCCGCGAAGCGGGACCTCGAAGTCGCCTCGATCTCGATGGGGTACCAGCGGCGTTCGGGGGTGTGGACGGTGATCGTGAAACGCTTGCCGAAGCGGGCGGACTCCGTCTCGACGGCCGCGATCTCGTCCCAGCCGAACTCGCACGACTCCTCGTCGAGGCGCAGGCGGACGCCCTTGCGGTCGGCCACTATCCGGGCGCGGCGGTCGGAGGCCTCGAAGACGGGACCGCCCTCGGCGGCCTCGTCCTCGGCGGCCTCGTCCTCGGCCTCCGCCGGCGCCGCGTCCCGCGGCTCGGCCGCCGGGGCCTCAGGAGCCTCCTGGGCCACAACCCCCGGCTCCGCGTCCTCCGGTTCCGTCGCCACCGGCGTCGTGATGCCCGGGATGAAGGCCGGGTCGAAACCGGCGCCGGTCACGGGCTCGGCCTTCAACGGCTCGCCCTTGGACGGCTTGCTGCTCGATCCTATGCGCTGCTCCACGGCGGCAGTATGGACGACTTTCCTGTGCCGGAACCAGTCAGCCCGCTCATCTCAGCCGTCACGCACGTCACGTTCACACGAACACGCGTCAGCCGAGTACGGCGAGCGCGTCGATCTCGATGAGGAGGCCGACCGGCAGGCCGACGTACACCGTGGTCCGGGCGGCGGGCGGCTGGGTGAGGCCCTGCTCCTCGAAGTAGGCGTTGTAGATCTCGTTCATCTCGGCGAAGTGGTCCACGTCGGTGAGGTAGACGCGGATCATCATCACGTCGTCCCAGGTGGCACCGCCCTCTTCGAGGATCGACCGCACGTTGGCGAGGGTCTGGAGGGTCTGCTCGCGCAGGGTCGGGCCGGCCGGGGTCGGGGGCTTGCCCTCCTCCGCGGGCAGGAAGCCGACCTGCCCGGCGACCTGGAGGATGTTGCCCTTCCGCACGCCGTGCGAGAACTTCGCGGGCGGCGTGGTGTGGGTCTTCGGGGTGAGCGCGATCTTGTCCGTCATGCGGGGTCCTTTACTGGTGTTCTGCCGGAGTACTCGCCGCTGATCGCGTCCGCGGTACGGCGGACGAGCGGGAGCAGGCCGAGGAGTTCCTCGGCGGTGACGACCACGTTCGGCGCGGACACCGACATCGCGGCGACCACGCGGCCGTCGGCGCCGCGGACGGGAGCGGCGACGCAGTTGATGGACTCCTCGTGGCCGCCGAGATCGGTGGCCCAGCCCTGTTCGCGCACCTGCGTCAACTCCCGCAGGAAGGCCCCGGCGTCGGGGGTGGAACGGGGCGTGTACGAGGGATAGTCGAGCCGTTCCGCGAGGGCGCGGCGCTCGGGTTCGGGCAGGTCCGCCAGGAGGAGCTTGGCCACGGCGGCCACGGTGACGGCCACGGGCTTGCCGATCCGCGAGTACATGCGGACCGGGTAGCGGCTCTCCACCTTGTCGATGTAGAGGACCTCGTTCTCCTCGTACACGGCGAGGTGGACGGTGTGGCCGCAGCTCTCGTTCAGCCGTACGAGGTGGGGGTGGGCGATCTCGCGGATGTCGAGGTTCTCCATCGCCTCCTGGGCGAGGGCGAAGAGACGGGCGCCCAGGCGGTAGCGCTGGTCGGGCTGCCGGTAGACCAGTCCGTGCTCGTGCAGGGTGCGCAGCAACCGCAGCGCGGTGGACTTGTGCACGCCGAGGCGGTCGGCGACCCGCCCGAGGTCGGCGGGGCCCTCGGCGAGCAGCGGCAGGATGCTCAGGGCTCGGTCGACGGTCTGACTCATGGGGTGGTCGCCTCCTTCTCGGCGCCGGCCTGTGTCCAGCCGGGGCCGAGTCGAAGTCTCCCCCATGCGTCGTCGTCCAGGGCGGCGAGACGGTCGGCGTGGTCGCGGGTGGGCGGCGGGGCGAGGTCGGCGGGGCTGGTGAGGGCGGCGGCGGCCATGAGGTGCCCGTACCGGACGCGGTCCCGCAGGGGCAGCTGGCGGAGGGTGCCGGAGAGGAACCCGGCGGCGAAGGCGTCCCCCGCACCGACGGTGGCCACGACGTCCACGGCGAGCGCCGGTTCGAAGACACCGGTCGCCGGGACCGACCGGGCGTCGGCGAGCGCCGGCTCGAAGACGCCGGGCGCAGGCTCGAAGACACCGGTCGCCGGTTCGAAGACGCCGGGCGCAGGCTCGAAGACACCGGTCGCCGGTTCGAAGACTCCGGACGCCGGTTCGAAGACGCCGGGCGCCGGGACCCGCCGACGGCCCGGCACCGGGACGGGCCCGGAGACGGCGGAGCACCCCCGTTCCGGGGAGGCGAACGCCGTCGCGCCGCGCGCCCCCTGCTTCACCACCAGCACCCGCGGCTCCGGCAGCAGCCGCCGGACGGCGGCCGGTCCGCCCGTGACGCCCCACACCTGCTCCGCCTCGTCCTCCCCCACGAACACGAGGTCGGCGCGCCGGGCCAGTTCCCGCAGTACCGCGCCCCCGTCGGTGTTCCGCCACAGTCCCGGGCGGTGGTTGACGTCGAAGGACACGAGGGGCCTGCCGGGGCCGGGTGCCGTCAGCTCGCGCAGCAGGTCCCGGCACTCGCCGGACAGCGCGGCCGTGATGCCCGACAGGTGCAGCACCCGCCCCGCCCGCAGAGCCGCCAGGTCCACGTTCGCCGTGCTCATCGCCGAAGCCGCCGAGCCCGCCCGGTAGTACGCCACCTCGTGCGCGCCGGTGGCCCGGTCCGCGGCGGTGCGGAAGTAGACGCCCGTGGGCCGGGCGGGGTCCCGGTGGACGCGGGAGACGTCGACGCCGTGTCCGGCGATCCGCTCCAGCACGTGGTCGCCGAAGGCGTCCGCCCCCAGCCGGCTCACCCACCGCGCCGAGTGCCCGAAGGCGGCCAGCGTGCAGGCCACGTTGGACTCGGCGCCGCCGATCGCGCGGTCGAAGGAGGGGACGTCCGCGAGGCGCCCGGGCCGGCCGGGCAGGAAGGCCACCATGGACTCGCCGAGCGCGACGAGGTCCACGGCGCGTACGGCGCCCGCGGCTGCCCCGGCATCGGCCGCAACCGCCGGAGTGTAAGCAGCGTCGTCGATGATGGCTCCTGTCGGTACCCGGGCGGCGGCTCCGTTGACCGGGGGTCGGCGAGATGCTAGACACCAGTAAGCACTGCATGCAACGGCCGTTGCACAGCTTGCAACGGCGAGGAGAGGGGCTCCATGGGGACCGAAGCGCTCGCCCGCCTGGCGGAGGAACGTGTCGACCACCGCTTCAAGGGCCTCCCCCCGGATGCCGAGGGCCTCACCGTCGGCGAGCTGGCCGCCCAGGGCCGCAACCTCTTCGAGGGCGGCGGGGGCGACGGCTTCACCACCCCCGTCCTCGTGCTCTCCGCCGAGCGGCTCGCGCACAACCTGGCGCTCATGGAGACGTACACCGCCCGCCACGGTCTCGCGTTCGCCCCGCACGGCAAGACGTCCATGGCGCCGCAGCTCTTCCACCGGCAGATCGAGCACGGCGCGTGGGGCATCACCCTGGCGGTGCCCCACCAGGTGCGGATCGCCCGGGCGTTCGGCGTCCAGCGGGTGTTCCTCGCCAACGAGGTGCTGGACGCCCCGGCCCTGCGCTGGATCGCCGGGGAGCTCGCCGCCGACCCGGACTTCCGTTTCGTCTGCTACGTCGACTCCGTGCGCGGGGTGGAGCTGATGGACGCCGCCCTGCGCGGCGCCACCCGCCCGCTGGACGTCGTCGTAGAGCTGGGCGCGGGCGAGGGAGCCCGTACCGGCGTGCGCACCGACGCGCAGGCCCGTGCGGTGGCCGAAGCGGTGGCCCGGACCCGGACGCTGCGGCTGGTGGGCGTGGCCGGGTACGAGGCGCAGGTGCCGGGTGCCTCGCCGGAACTGGTGCGGGAGTGGCTGACCCGGCTGGTCGCGCTCGCCGTGGAGTTCGACGGGGCCGGTCTGTTCGCCGGCGCCGGGGAGATCGTCGTGAGCGCAGGCGGCAGCGAGTGGTTCGACGCGGTCGCCGACGTCTTCGCCCGGATCCCCGCTCTCTCGTTGCCCGTACTGAAGCTGCTGCGCTCGGGCGCGTACGTGTCGCACGACGACGTGCACTACCGCAGGCTGACGCCGTTCAACCGGGTACCCGGGGAGGGCGCCCTGGAGCCCGCGTTCCGGCTGTGGGCCCAGGTGGTGTCGCGGCCCTCGGCGACGGAGGCGTTCGTCAACGCGGGCAAGCGGGACGCCGCCTACGACCTCGACGTTCCGGTGGCGCTCGTGGTACGCCGGAACGGCGCCGAGCACCCGGCGACCGGAATCGAGGTGACCGCCCTGTCCGACCAGCACCTGTGGCTGCGCACCGGCCCGGACGCGGACGTGGAGGCCGGTGACCTGATCGCCTTCGGCCTGTCCCACCCGTGCACGTCGTTCGACAAGTGGCAGCTGATCCCGGTGGCCGAGGCCGACGGGACGGTCGTCGACTACATCCGGACGTTCTTCTAGGAGGCCGCCGTGGAGGACCTGGTCATCCGGGACGCCGACGTCGTCGACGGCAGCGGCGGCGACTCCTACCGCGCCGACGTCGTCGTCGACGGCGGCCGGATCGTCTCGATCGTCAAGGAGGCCGCGGCGGCCGGCTGCCAACGGCCGCGCGCGATGCGCGAGCTGGACGCCGAGGGCCTGGTCCTCTCCCCCGGCTTCATCGACATGCACGCCCACTCCGACCTCGCCCTGCTGCGCGACCCCGACCACAGCGCGAAGGCGGCGCAGGGGGTCACCCTGGAGGTCGTCGGGCAGGACGGGCTGTCGTACGCGCCGGTGGACGAGCGCACCCTGGAAGAGGTGCGCCGCGCGATCACCGGCTGGAACGGGTACGGCGACGACGTCGACTTCGGCTGGCGGACGGTCGGCGAGTACCTGGACCGGCTCGACCGCGGGATCGCGGTGAACGCCGCGTACCTCGTCCCCCAGGGCACGGTCCGCGCGCTCGTCGTCGGCTGGGAGGACCGCGAGGCGACGCCCGCGGAACTGGACCGGATGCGGAAGCTGGTGGCGGAGGGCCTGGAACAGGGCGCCGTCGGCCTGTCCTCCGGGCTCACCTACACGCCCGGCATGTACGCCGGGGACTCCGAACTGACCGAGCTGTGCCGGGTGGTGGCGGCCTACGGCGGCTACTACTGCCCGCACCACCGCTCCTACGGCGCCGGCGCCCTCGATGCCTACGCCGAGATGGTCGGCCTGGCCCGGGAGGCCGGCTGCCCGCTGCACCTGGCGCACGCGACGATGAACTTCGGCGTGAACCGGGGCCGGGCACCCGAGCTGCTGGCCCTGCTGGACAAGGCCCTGGACGCGGGCGCGGACATCACCCTCGACACCTATCCCTACACCCCCGGCTGCACCACGCTGGCCGCGCTGCTGCCGAGCTGGGCGAGCGAGGGCGGCCCCGAGGAGACCCTGGCCCGGCTCGCCGACCCGGCGACGGCCGAGCGGGTGCGGCACGATCTGGAGGTGACCGGCTCGGACGGCTGCCACGGCGTGCCCGTGGAGTGGGAGACGATCGAGGTCTCCGGGGTGGGCGACCCGGCGCTCGGCGACTTCGTGGGCCGCACGGTGCGGGAGTCGGCGCAGCTGCGCGGTGAGACCCCCTGGACGGTCGCCCGCGGGCTGCTGGTCGGTGACCGGCTCGGCACGACGGTCCTCCAGCACGTCGGCCACGAGGAGAACGTGCGCACGATCATGCGGCACCGCGCCCACACCGGCGGCTCCGACGGCATCCTCCAGGGCGCCCGGCCGCATCCGCGGGCGTACGGCACCTTCCCGCGCTATCTCGGCCACTACGTGCGGGAGTTGGGGGTGCTCTCGCTGGAGGAGTGCGTCGCCCACCTCACCTCGCGCCCCGCGGCCCGGCTGCGGCTGCCGGACCGCGGCCTGGTGCGCGAGGGGTACCGGGCCGACCTGGTCCTCTTCGACCCGCAGACGGTCGCGCCCGGGGCGGGCTTCGCCACACCCCGGGCGCTCCCGACGGGGATCCCGTACGTCCTCGTCGACGGCCGGTTCGTCATCGAGGACGGGCGGCGGACGGACGTCCTCGCGGGGCGCGCCGTCCGCCGTACGGGGGTTACGGCTTCGGCAGGACGCAGCCGGACGCGCTGAGGTTCAGCTTGTTGCCCGTGGTGAAGCAGGCGGGGATCTGGTAGGTCTCCTCCGCGTAGTTGATGCCCTGGTGGATGGTGACGTCGCCGTTCTCGTCGACCTCGCACGGGTTGTCCACCGTGCACCGCTCGCCGTCCTCGTTGCCGGTGTTGTTGACGGCGACGACCTTGCCGGTGGTGGTGTCGATGACCGGGGAGCCGGAGGTGCCGCCGATGGTGTTGCAGGCGGAGGTGTAGCGGACGGAGTCCTTCCAGGTCCAGTCGCCCTCCTTCAGCCGGTACACGAACCCGTCGATGTTGCAGCTGTAGGTCCGCTTCCAGTAGCCGGAGACGACCTTGACGGCGGTGCCGGCGGTCGGGTGGGTGTCGTTCACGGTGAGGGCGCTGATCCCGTACGAGCTCTTGATCTGCGCGTAGGTGGTGGTCAGCCGGTAGATCGTGACGTCCGTGTCCGTCATCGTCGAGTAGACGACCTGGTTGGCGCGGAGGGTGGCGACCTTGCTGCCGGAGGCGTTGAGGAGGCCGAAGGTACGGCTGGAGGACTGGCCGGTGATGACCTGGCCGGGGTCCGGGAAGCCGGTCTCCAGGCAGTGGCCGTTGGTCATGACGAGCGCCGGGTCCGTGTCCGCGGAGGCGGGGAAGCGGATGACGGAGCCGGAGCAGTTGCTGAGCGAGACGGTGCCGGCGAAGTTGACGGTCACCGCGGCGGGCTTCGGGGCGGGCTTCGCGGTGTGCGGGGCCGCGACCGCGGGGGCCGCGCCCATCCCGGCTATCGCCAGGGAGGAGAGCGCGGCGAGGAGAGGCTTGTTCATGTGGGGGTCCCCTCTGACGACTTGGGCGACCGGAGGCTTTCCGGCCACCCGTTCATTTGTCATGCGCATTCTCAGCGCACGGAGGGACCGGAACAAGAACCCGGTTCAGGTCATAGGGGTTTCCCTCTGCGTCACGACTCCGCCAACTCGCGCTTCCGCAGGGGGTGTTGATCACTCGCGGCACGGCGAAGCCGCCGTCGGCACCGGAGCGCCGGTACGGCCGTGAATGACGTCAAGGGGGGCGGCGAGCCCAAGAGCCGCGATCAGCGAGAGTGCCTGCCGTGGCACCGGCAAGGAACGGTCCAGGACGGGAGGCACCCGCCCGCGCCGGAGCGCAACCCCAAAACGGCCGCGACGCTGGGCGGCAACGGCACCGAGCGGCCAAAGGCGCGACGGGGGCGGCCCGCCGGGGGGCGCTGAAGCCGCCGCGGCGATGACGGCTGTCCGGGCGCCAGCGGCCGGCCCCTCTGGCGTGGGAGCGGGCCGCGGCGCGGAGTCAGTCGTGGGGGTGTCTGTGGTGGTGGTGCCAGCCGGGGGTGGTCCAGGCCGGGGTGGCGGTCGTCGGTGCCGGTGGCGGGGCGCTGGTGGTGGCCGGGGGCGCGGAGGTGGTGGTGGCCGCGGTGCTCGGCGCGGAGGTGGCCCGCGGGGCGTCGGCCGAGGAGGGCGCGGCCGGAAGCGACGTCGAGGCCGCGGCCGATCCGGCGGCCTCGAGCGGACTCGCCGTGGCCGGGCCGGTCGTCGCCGGGGCGGTGGTGGCCGACGGCGCGGCGTCGGTGCGGGCGCTGCCGGTGGCGTCGGCGCGGCCGTCCTGCGGGGGGTGGGAGCCCGCCGGGGCGCCCGATCCCGACATGCCGGCGATCAGCGCGACGGTGCCGGCCACGCCCAGCGCGCCGGCGACGGCCGCGAACCGCCGCCGGCCGCCCTTGCGCCGCTGCTCGCGCCGCCGTCGTTCGGCCCGGCCCTCACCGGAGTCGGCCGACCGGGGCAGCCCGGGGCCCTCACCGGAGTCGGCCGCCTGGGGCAGCCCGGGGCCCTCGCCGGGGTCGGTCAGCCGGGGCAGCTCGCGGGTCTCGTCGTAGGCGTTCTGCCAGCCGTGCGCGGCGGCGGGGTCGGTGTACTCCTCGTACGCCGGGGCCGGGGCCGTCTGCGGGTGGTAGACGACCGGCCCGGCACCGGGCTCCCCGCCCGCCACATGGGTGCCGTTCGCCCTCGCCTCGTACTCGCGTTCGCTGGACATGACAGCGGATTCTATGGACGCAAGTGACCGCTGAGACAGCTGTCGGCGATATCCGGGCAAACCTCGTGTCTCACGTGTCGGAAAACACGACCCAGGAGGCGTTACCGCACCGTAAGCTCACGCACATGCAGGTGATCCAGTCGACCAAGCTCGCCAACGTCTGTTACGAGATCCGGGGCCCGGTTCTCGAGGAGGCCATGCGGCTCGAGGCGGCGGGTCACCGCATCCTCAAGCTCAACACCGGCAACCCCGCCGCCTTCGGCTTCGAGTGCCCCCCGGAGATCCTGGAGGACATCCTCCGCAACGTCTCCACGGCGCACGGCTACGGCGACGCCAAGGGCCTGCTGGCCGCCCGCCGCGCGGTCGTCATGCACAACCAGACCATCGGCATCGAGACGGACGTCGAGCACGTCTTCATCGGCAACGGTGTCTCCGAGCTGATCGTGATGGCGATGCAGGGCCTCCTCGACGACGGGGACGAGGTCCTCGTACCGGCCCCCGACTACCCGCTGTGGACGGCGGCCGTCTCCCTCTCCGGCGGCACCGCGGTGCACTACCGCTGCGACGAGCAGTCCGACTGGATGCCCGACCTCGCGGACATCGAGCGCAAGGTCACCGACCGCACCAAGGCCATCGTCATCATCAACCCGAACAACCCCACGGGCGCGGTGTACGACGAGGCGATGCTGAAGGGCCTGACCGACATCGCCCGCCGGCACAACCTGCTGGTCTGCTCCGACGAGATCTACGACAAGATCCTCTACGACGGCGCCACGCACACGCCGACCGCGAAGATCGCCCCCGACCTGCTCACCCTCACCTTCAACGGCATGTCGAAGGCGTACCGGGTGGCGGGCTACCGGGTGGGGTGGATGTCGATCTCCGGCCCGCGCGCCCACGCCGACTCCTACATCGAGGGCCTGACGATCCTGGCGAACATGCGCCTGTGCGCGAACATGCCGGGCCAGCACGGCGTGGTCGCCGCGCTCAGCGGACGCCAGACGATCAACGAACTGGTGCTGCCTGGCGGCCGGCTGAAGGAGCAGATGGACACGGCCTACGAGCTGCTGACGCAGATCCCGGGCGTGAGCTGCGTACGACCCAAGGGCGCGCTCTACCTCTTCCCGCGCCTCGACCCCCAGGTCTTCAAGATCAGGGACGACCGGCAGATGGTCCTGGACCTGCTGCGCGAGGAAAAGATCATGGTGGTGCAGGGCACGGGCTTCAACTGGCCCGAGCCCGACCACTTCCGCGTCGTCACCCTGCCGAACGCCGGGGACCTCAGGGACGCGGTGACCAGGATCGGGAACTTCCTGGACGGCTACGGCCAGCCGTAGCCGAGCCGGCCGGGGGCGAACCGGGCGCGGCAGGTTCGAGCCGACCGTAGTCGACGGACTTCGGTCCGTGACACGACTCAACTTTAGACGAAATCCAAGCTAGGATGGTTTCCTGTCAGAGCACAGGAGGCCGTCCCCATGTACGAACCGATCCGCACCAAGTCGGTCCACAGCACGATGGCCGGCACCGCCTCGGACTTCCCCCACCGGTCGCGCGAGGAGGAGCTGGACATCCAGCTCGCCGGGCACCTCGCCGCGCTGCTCGCGGTCACCGACGAACTGCGCGCCCAGTCCCCGTCCACCGACCTGGACACGGCCGCCGAGCGCCTGGCCGCGCAGGTGGCCCGGTTGCGGGGCGGCCGTACGCCGGTGCGCGCGGTAGCGGCCGCGGGCGCCGATCCACGGCCCCTGCACGAGCGGGCCCACGCCCTCGCCGGGCGCGCCCTCGTCGTCGCCGCCTCCCGCGCCGACACCGCCGCCGCGATCCTCTCCGCCGAGCGCATGGACGCGCACGCGGCCGCCCTGGCCGACCCGAAGGAACTCAGCGCGGCCCACTGACCCCCGGGGTCCCCACGAGCGGCCCCGGTCCGCGTGCACCCGCAGCGACGCGCGGACCGGGCGCCACACACCTTCCACACCGCCGTAACCCGCCGGTCGACCCGCGTCAGCCGAAGATGACCGTGAGCACCACGAAGACCGCCAGCACCGCCGGCACCACGACCCAGATCGGCATGGAGCCACGACGATGCGGTTCCTCGGGGCCACCACCCCGGGGCCGGCCCTCCTCCAGCTTGGGATTCTCCGGACGGTCGTGCGTGGATAAATCTCCACCCGCCATGGGCTCATCCCTCCTTCCACCTGACAGAAACAGGGTTACCCGCGCATATCCGGCCGACCCACCGGGCGGCGAGGGCGCGGACGCCCGGAATTCCAGCGCATTGCGACGGCCCGGTCAGCGAATGCGCACGAGCGGCGACGTGCGGACGAGCCCTTTCCCCATTTCCGTGTGAACGCGACGCGTACATTCGGGTGGACTGCGCACCCCGTTCGCCCGCCAAACGGCCACGGCATCACGAATTCCTCGTAACGTCGGCGCAAATGACGGTGGTTAGGCCTCCGACCCGCCACCGCCCCTCACCATCCCACGAGATGTGACAACGTGAAACACAGGCGATTGCTGGCAGGGTTCTTCGGTGTGGCTGCAGTTGCCACCGGAGTGACGGTGTGGGCCCTCGAGTCCCACCCAGCAGGGTCCTCGGAATCCAAGGCCCCCGCATCGGTGCACCAGAATGCCAATACGCTTTTGCAGATGGGCATTCTGCAGGAGAAGTACCACGATCCCAAAGCGGCAGCCCAGACTTATGCGCGCGTGCTGGAACTGGAACCGGAGAACAAGTTCGCCTGGTACGACCTGGGAGTCCTCGCGCAGGACGTCGGGCACACCGCCGACGCGCGCGCGGCCTACGACAGGGCCCTGAGGACGGATCCGGCGTTCCCGCCGGCCCTCTTCAACGAGGCGCTCCTGCTGGAGTCGAGCGAACCGGACCGGTCCGTCGCGCTGCTGCAACGGGCCATCGCCGTCAATCCACAGGCGGCGACGGCACATCTGCACCTCGGAAGAATCTGGGCACGGCGCCACCTCGACCACAAGGCCGCGGACGAGTTCCGTCGTGCGATCGCGGCCGACCCCTCACTGCGGTCCAACGTTCCGGAGAAGTTCAGGGACTCCGCAGACCCCTCATCCACTCCGAGCGAAGCAGGGAGCGACAGTTGACGTCGACCGCAACACCGAGGTTCTCCGTCTTCACCCCCAGCCACCAGCCTCGTTTCCTCGACGAGTGCCTGCGCACCCTGCAGGCGCAGACCTGTTCCGACTGGGAGTGGATCGTCCTGCTCAACAGCGGCGCCCGGTGGCGGCCCGAGCGGCCCGACGACCGGGTCCGGGTGGAGATCGCGGACGAGATCAAGGGAGTCGGGGCGGCCAAGCGCCGCGCCTGTGAACTGGCCCGTGGCGAGATCCTCGTGGAACTGGACCATGACGACCTGCTGGCGAAGGCGTGCCTGGCCCAGCTCGGCAAGGCGTTCGACGCGCACCCCGAGGCCGTCTTCGTCTACAGCAACACCGCGCAGATCACCGAGGACGGCAAGCGGGACGACTCCCGCTTCGACGAGACGTTCGGCTGGCAGTACGAGGAGGTCAGGGTCGACGGCCGCAAGCTGCTGCAGGTCGTCTCCCTGGAGCCGACGCCGCACAACGTCGCCTACATCTGGTACGCGCCCAACCACGTACGGGCCTTCCGCAGGGAGAGCTACGAGAAGGTCGGCGGGTACGACGCGGCGCGCACGGTGCTGGACGACCAGGACCTGATGTGCCGGCTCTTCCATCTCGGCGACTTCCACCACATCAACCGCTGTCTGTACCTGCAGCGGCTGCACCCGTCCAACACCCAGCGCGACCCGGAGATCAACGCCCACATCCAGCAGGAGACGGTCGCCCTGTACGACAAGTACGTCGAGGCCAACGCCCTCGCCTGGACGCACCGGCGCGGACTGGTGGCGCTGGACCTCGGGGCGGCGCACCGCAAGCCCCCGGGCTACCTCGGCGTGGACCAGCGGCCCGGAAAGGGCGTCGACATCGTGGCGACCCTGCCCGGGAAGCTGGACCTGCCCGACGGCTCCGTCGGCCTGATGCGGGCGGTGGACTTCCTCGAGTACGTGCCCGGGAAGGTGCCGCTGATCAACGAGCTGTACCGGCTGCTGGCGCCCGGCGGGATGCTCCTCACCATGACGCCCAGCTCGGACGGCCGTGGCGCGTACCAGGACCCGACGCACGTCGCCTACTACAACGAGAACTCGTTCTGGTACTACACGGACAACCAGTACCGCGCCTTCGTGCCCGACCTCGACGCCCGGTTCCAGTCCTCGCGGCTGGTCACCTACTTCCCGAGCGAGTGGCACTCCCGGAACAACATCTCCTACGTGGTCGCCAACCTCATCGCGATGAAGGACGGCGCCGCGCGGTGCGGGGGCAAGCTGCTCGTGTAGCCCCGCCGCCCGAGACGGCCGGCGCCCGGCGGAGCATCGAGCTTCCGCCGGGCGCCTTCGCCTTCCGCGGGCAGGGCCGCCCGCGCCGTCTCAGGCCAGTGCGAAGTCCTTGGCGCGCACGTGGCGCCGCGCGAACTCGAGGTTCTCGAGGACGCGGTCGCGGTGCTCGTCGGGCAGCTTGCCGCCGGCCAGCAGGCGTTCACAGCAGTCCAGCGACTCCTCGTACTCGCCCACCCAGTAGGCGGACACCGCGAGTTCGTCGAGTGCGCGCCAGTCGTACCAGTCCGACGGGACGAACAGCTGGTCGTCACTCGGATACGGGATGGCCGCCGCCCGTCGCGCGAACATGTGGGCGAGCGGCCAGCGCTGCCCGTTGAGGCGGCACCAGCGCGCGAGCCCGCCGAGCGCCTCGGCCCGGGTGGGGCGGCTCTCGTGCGCGGCGAGGTAGCGGTTCATCACCTCGGCGGGCGGCCGCTTCAGCTCTTCGGCGAACCGCGCGGCGTACAGCCGGGAGCAGAAGACCTCCTCCTCCCAGCCGCCCATCTCCGCCCGCCGGTCGTAGGCCTCGATCGCCTTCTCGTGCTCACCGGCGTCGCCCCAGCTCTGGGCCAGGTAGAACACGTAGCGCGCGTTGTCCGGTTCCGCTGCCAGGCCCTGCTGGAGGATCTCGGCGTCCGCCAGGTACTTCTCCCGTGCGCTCTTGCCCTTGCTGCGTCCCCCGCCGCCCATGACGACGATGGTGGCGCCTTCCAGCGCCCCCAGGCTGTACTCGGTCCCGCAGTCGATGAACTCGTGCAGGACGCCGACGTAGCGCCAGGGCAGCCGGGTCGAGACCAGGGCGCGGCGCGTGTACCTGGACGTCGCGTTCCTGACGTTGAGCTGGTAGCAGTCGCGGCCCAGCTCGGGCATCCGGGCGCCTGGCCCCACCTCCAGCATGTCGTCGGCGTCCATGAAGAACAGGTAGTCGGCGGCGCCGCGGGCGAGTTCGATCGCCTCGGTGCGGCTGCCGTCGAACCCCTTCCAGGGCCGCTCGTACAGTTCGCCGGGGAGATCCGCGTACACCTCGCGGATGACGTCCTGCGTGCCGTCGGTGGAGCCGGTGTCCACGATGACCCATGTGTCGATCAGGGGCCGTACGGATTCGAGGCAGCGCCGGATCACATGGGCCTCGTTCTTGACGATCATGTTCAGACAGACCGTTGACTTCACGGCCCTCATCAAATCGATCCGTTACACCTCAGGCAAAGAGGCTGGGCCGGAACCGTTCGTACGGCTCGTGCATTCGAGTGGTCTGAACCGGCCCGGCGCCCGCCGAAAGGCTGCACCGTCATTGCGGACTCGTAACGTCGACGGCAACCATCCAAAACAGTCCAACTCTCCCTGTTCGTCATCTTCCACGAAGAGTGCCAAAGTGAAACGTTCGACATTGTGGGCAGGAATCGCCTCCGCGGTGGCGGTCGCCACCGGAGTGACCGTCTGGGCGGTTCATTCCCCCTCGCCCGGGAGCGCGGAATCGAAATCCGCCTCGGTCACCCGGAACGTCAATTCGGTGAACCCGCTTCTGCAGTCGGCCCTTCGGCTCCAGATGCGCCAGGATTTCCCCGGCGCGGCCGAGGTCTACCGGCGCGTTCTGGAAGTGGACCCCGGGAACAAACAGGCCTGGTACGGCATCGGGCTCATCGACCAGGGGTACGGCAGAACGGCGGATGCCAGGGCGGACTATGACAAGGCCCTCGAAACCGATCCGCACTTCATGTCCGCCCTCTACAGCGAGTCGTACATGCTGCGGTCCAGTGACCCCGACCGGGCCATCGAACTCCTCAAGCGTGCCGCCGCAGTCAACCCGAAGGCCGCCACCGTCCAACTGCAGCTGGCCCAGTTGCTGGCCGGGCAGGACCGCGAAGGCGAGGCCAGGGAGGCGTACCGTCGTGCGGTGCTGGCCGACCACAGCGTCCTCTCCCAGGTCCCGGAGAACTTCCGGGACGCGGTGAGCCGCTGACCACCGGCGTCCTAGGCGCGCAGGGTGCCTCTGTTCGCCGCCTCGGCCAGGGCGGCGAACTCCGGTGCGCTCAGGGCGGTTGTCAGTTGGTCGTCCCAGGGCGGGAGCGGGGTGAGGCCGGCGCGCAGCCAGTTGCCGTGGCCGAGGACGCTGAACGACGGGCGGGGCGCCGGGCGGGGGAACTTGTCCGAGCCGACCGGGCGGATCCGCTCGGGGTCGAGGCCGCTGAGCCGGAAGGCCTCCCGGGCGAGGCCGCACCAGGTGGTCCGGCCGGACGACGTGCCGTGGTAGACGCCCGGCGGCGCCCACCCGGCCAGTGCGGCCCGGCCGAGGGCGGCCAACTGCCGGGCCAGGGCCCGGGTCCAGGTCGGCTGGCCGTACTGGTCGGCGACCACGTCCAGCGTCTCCCGGCGGGCGGCGAGGCCGAGCATGGTCGCCACGAAGTTCGGGCCGTGCGCGCCGTAGAGCCAGGCGGTGCGCACGATGTAGCCGGTGTGCGGGAGCAGTTCGGTGACGGCGCGCTCCCCCACCAGCTTGCTGCGGCCGTACGCGTTCACCGGATCCGTCGGGGTGTCCTCGGGGTACGGCATGCGGGTGTCGCCCGGGAACACGTAGTCGGTGGAGAGGTGCAGCAGGACGGCGCCGCCGTCCGCGCAGGCCCCCGCGAGGTGGCGTACGGCCGTGCCGTTCACCTCGGTGGCCGCCGCCTCGGACCGCTCGGCGCCGTCGACGTCGGTCCAGGCGGCGCAGTTGACGACGATCCGGTGACCCGCGACGGCCGCGCGCACCGCGGCCGGGTCGGTGATGTCGAGCCGCTCCCGGCCGAGCCCCGTCACCACGGCATCGGCGTCGGCGGCGAGTTCGGCCAGCACGTCCCGGCCGAGAAGTCCGTGTGCGCCGGTCACCAGCCAGTTCGTGCTCATCGCAGCGCGGCCCTCTCCTTCAGCGGCTCCCACCAGGCGCGGTGCTCCCGGTACCAGGCGACGGTGGCGGCCAGTCCCTCGGTGAAGGGCACCCGCGGGAGGTAGCCGAGCTCCTCGCGGATCCTGCTGTCGTCCAGCGAGTAGCGCAGGTCGTGGCCCTTGCGGTCGGTCACGTACTCGACCCGGTCCCAGTCGGCGCCGACCGCGTCCAGCAGCATGCCGGTGAGCTTGTGGTTGGTCAGCTCGGTCCCGCCGCCGATGTGGTAGACCTCCCCGGCCCGTCCGCCGTGCAGCACCAGGTCGATGCCCCGGCAGTGGTCGGAGACGTGGAGCCAGTCGCGCGTGTTGCGGCCGTCCCCGTACAGGGGGACCTTCTTCCCGTCGAGCAGGTTGGTGATGAAGAGCGGGACGGCCTTCTCGGGGAACTGGTGGGGCCCGTAGTTGTTGGTGCACCGGGTGACGACCACGTCCAGGCCGTGGGTGCGGTGGTACGCGAGCGCGAGCAGGTCGGCGCCCGCCTTCGAGGCGGAGTACGGGGAGTTCGGCGCGAGAGGCCGATCCTCGGTCCAGGAGCCTTCGGCGATCGAGCCGTACACCTCGTCCGTGGAGACGTGCACGAAACGGCCGACGCCGTGCCTGAGGGCGGCGTCGAGGAGCACCTGAGTGCCCGTCACATTGGTGTGGACGAACGGGCCGGCTCCGTCGATCGACCGGTCGACGTGCGACTCGGCGGCGAAGTGCACCACCGCGTCCTGGCCCGTCATGACCCGGTCGACGACGTCCGGGTCGCAGATGTCACCCCGGACGAAGCGGTAGCCCGGGTGCCGTGCCACCGGTTCGAGGTTGGCCTCGACCCCCGAGTAGGTGAGTTTGTCGAGCACGGTGATCGCGCTTGCCGGATCGGCGTCCAGGGTTCGTCGGACGTATTCCGAACCGATGAATCCGGCACCGCCGGTCACGAGGATGCGCATGGTTCTCCGAGTGGTCGTCATGCGAACGGTGCCCGCGAGGCGGAAGCCTCGGGGCACCGGGCGCTCAAGGGCCGAAGGGGCGGACGGTCGGGGCCGCTCCCCCCTCATCGGCGGGTCACTGCCTCAAGAGGTCCTGACGCAGACCACGTAGGCGGTGATGTTGTTGGGGTTGTTGGCGGTGGTGGTGGCCGTCCACGCTGTCGGCGAGGTCGACGTGCTGCCGTTGGCGGGGAAGGTCTGAACGAGGTCACCGTTGGTGGCGAGGGCGCCGCCGCCGGTGGCGAAGTCGTTGTTCAGGCAGGTAGCCGTCACCGTGCGCCGACCGGTGGCGGTGACGACGTAAGTGCCCGCGACCGAGCCCGTGGCACCCTGAGCACCCGTGGCGCCCTGGGGACCGGTCGGACCCTGCGGACCCGTCGGGCCCTGCGCGCCGGTACCCGACTCACCCGTGGCGCCCTGCGGACCGGTGGCACCCTGGGGGCCCTGCTCGCCCGTGGCGCCCTGCGGACCGGTGGCGCCCTGCGGGCCCGCCTGGCACCCGCAGCCGCCCTGGGGGCCCTGCGGACCCTGGGGACCCTGCGGACCCTGGGGGCCCTGGTTGCCCCCGTGGTCCGAACCGTACTGGCTGTCCCCGGGGCCGGGGTTGTACTCGCCGCGCATCGAGTCGTCGCGCATCGAGTCGTCGCGCGTCGAGCGGAAGCTGTTGTCGCCGGCCCTGTCGATCGCGTCGGCGATGGCAGCGGCGAGCGGGTCGCGCGGAGCGGACATCTCCGAGGCGTGCCCGCCACCGCGACCGTGCATCACGTCGGCGGCCGCCACGGTGCCCGGAATGACGTTGAGTGCGACCGTGAGCGCACCCGTGCCCACCATCATGGCGGACTTCAGACGCGAATTTCGAATCGTTCTACGACTCAAGGGAACCTTCCTTGGGAACTGAGCGGGAACATGCAGGCGCGTTCACTGCTCGCGCTTTTCGCATGCGCATCTCGCGGCGTCGGCCGCGTACGACTTCAATTTGCACGCTCCGCATATGAACGAATACACTCCGCCTCGCGACGCCCGGCGAGGATCACCCGAGCGGCGCCAATTCGTCGCCCGGACCGCCCAAACACGGTGCGTCGGCTTTGAGGACGAGACTTCTCCGATATACGGCACAGTCCTCGTAGGAAGGCAGCAGACCTTTCCGGCCGGCCTCCTCAAGGGTGGGCGCGGCGGCGTCCTTCTCCGAAAGGAGCGGTGCGAGATCACCGGGCCAGGCGATGGCCAGTTCCGGGTCGAGCGGATCGATGCCGTACTCGCGCTCCGGCGCATATCCCTCGGAACACAGGTAGACGACGGTGGAGTTGTCCTCCAGCGCCATGAAGGCGTGGCCGAGCCCCTCCGAGAGATAGACGCAGCGGTGCGTGGTGTCGTCGAGCACGACCGCCTCCCAGGTCCCGAATCCCGGTGAGCCGACGCGGATGTCGACCACCACGTCGAGAACTGCGCCGCTGACACAGGTGACGTACTTGGCCTGGCCCGGCGGGACCGTCGCGTAGTGGATTCCGCGCAGGGTGCCGCGGGCGGAGCGCGAGCAGTTCGCCTGCGCCAGCGAGAATCCCTGTCCGACGGAATTGCGGAAGGCGCTGTCCTTGAACCACTCGTGGAACCGGCCCCTTTCGTCGGTGAACACCCTGGGTTCGTCGAGCCAGGCCCCTTCGATGCCGAGCTCCCTCACCCGGTCCCCTCCTTCCGTACCGTCCTCGTCGTGCCGCTCATCGCCTTCGCGCCTTCGGGACGTCCGCGCCCCCGTAGGGGGTCGCGAGCTGCCGGGAGTCCTCCAGCAGCCCCAGCAGGTAGTCGCCGTAGCCGCTCTTGAGCAGTGGCCGGGCCAGGTCCCTGAGCCGGTCGTCGTCGATGAGCCCGGCCCGCCAGACGGCCTCCTCGACGCAGCCGACCTTCAGGCCCTGGCGCTCCTCGATCACGCGCACGAACTCCGACGCCTGCACCAGGGAGACGAAGGTCCCGGTGTCCAGCCACGCGGTGCCCCGGTCGAGCCGGGTGACCTGCAGCGCCCCGGCCTCCAGATAGGCGCGGTTGAGATCGGTGATCTCCAACTCGCCCCGGGTGCTGGGGCGCAGGGTGCGGGCGATGTGCACGGCCCGGTGGTCGTAGAAGTACAGTCCGGGCACGGCGTAGCGGGACCTGGGCCGGGCCGGCTTCTCCTCGATGGACAGGGCCCGGCCGTGGTCGTCGAACTCCACCACGCCGTAGGCCGAGGGGTTGGCCACCTGGTAGGCGAACACCCTGCCGCCCGTCGGTTCGCCCTGCCGGGCCAGCCGGGTGCCGAGGCCGCTCCCGTGGAAGATGTTGTCGCCCAGAATGAGCGCCACGGCCTCACCGCCGATGAAGTCGGCGCCCAGGAGAAAGGCGTGGGCGATTCCCTTGGGCTGATTCTGCGCCAGATACTCGAGCCGCAGGCCGAATTGGCTTCCATCGCCGAGCAAGCGGCGGAACTGGTACTGGTCTTCGGGCGTGGTGATGATCAGGATCTCGCTGATTCCGGCCATCACCAGCGTGGACAGCGGGTAATACACCATCGGTTTGTCGAAGACCGGCAGGAGTTGCTTCGACACCGAGCGGGTCAATGGCCACAGTCGCGAGCCGGCGCCACCGGCCAACAGGATTCCGCGCATGGCAGCACCATAGGCGGACCGTCCACCCGTACCGTATTTACGAAGACGTTCGGCGTGTGCGCCGAAGCGCGGATCGTATGGCGGCCATTCGGTGGATTCTCGGCACACGGAAGTGCGGTCGATCCGGAACGACCCATGCTGCTGGCATCTTGAGGGCCGCCCGTTCCTGTTTCCCGGGAGGCCCCACGATGCAAGCACCACTGACCGGCGGCGCGACGGTCCCGGCGCAACAACAGGGTTGCCAGACGCCCACGGTGGCCGCACCACCGCGGAAGGGGCGTTTCTTCGACGGCACGTGGTGGATCTGGGCCATGGCCGCAGTTCTCTTCCTGATGTATTCGGCGGTGTCGCTGCGGCTCCACCAGCGAATGATCACGAGCAGTTACGACCTGGGAATCTTCCAGCAGGTCGTCCGGTCGTACGCGGAAGGCCATCTGCCGGTATCCGAGATCAAGGGCGAGAACTTCCCGGTCCTGGGGGACCACTTCTCCCCGGTCCTGGCACTGGTGGCGCCCTTCTACCGGGTGTGGCGGGCGGCGGAGACGCTCCTCGTGGTCCAGGCCGCGCTCCTCGCCGCGAGCGTCGTCCCGCTGGCCCTCTGGGCGCGCCGGGCCCTCGGCCCCCTGGCCGGCGCGGTGATCGGCGCCTGTTACGGGCTCTCCTGGGGAGTCGCCAGCACTGTCGGCTACGACTTCCACGAGGTGGCGTTCGCCGCACCGCTCCTGGCGCTCTCGCTGACCGCCCTCGGAAACGGCCGGATGACCGCCGCGGCGTGCTGGGCCCTGCCCCTGCTGCTGGTGAAGGAGGACCTCGGGCTGACGGTGCTGGTCATCGGCCTCGTCATCGCCTGGCGGGGCGGGCGCAGGATCGGAGCCGCCACGGCCGTGGCCGGGCTCGCCTGGGCGGCGCTGACCCTGTTCGTGCTCCTGCCGGCCTTCAGCCCGACCGGGAGCTTCGCCTACTGGTCCCTGGTGCAGGGTCCCGCCACGGACGGCCAGGCGGGGGCCGCGGGTGGTGGGGGCGGGCCGCTGGGCCTGCTCCACCAGGCCACCATCGGTCTCGTCACACCGCAGACCAAGGTGTCGACCTTCGCGCTGCTGCTGGCCCCCACGCTGTTTCTTGCGATGCGCTCGCCCCTGATGTGGGTGGCGCTGCCGACGCTGGTGTGGCGCTTCACGTCGAGCAACGGCCTGCACTGGGGGACCGGCTTCCACTACTCGCTCGTCCTGATGCCGATCGTCTTCGCCGCCTTCGTCGACGCCCTCGTGCGGCGCGGAACGAGCGGACGCGGCCTGCGCCGGTATCTCGCGGGCTCCGCCGCGATGACGCTCCTGATCCTTCCGGGTTTCCCGCTGTTCCAGCTGGTCCAGCCGGACACCTGGCGGACGAGCCCCCGCGTGGGCGTCGCCCTGCGGATGGCGGCCATGATCCCCGACGGCGCCACCGTCCAGGCGTCCGACCATCTGGTGCCGCAGCTCGCCGACCGTACGAGCGTCGGTCTCTACGGCGCCACCGGCGCCCGGCCCGGTCCCCAGTGGGTGTTCGTGGACACCTGGGTGCCGGCCGACCAGCGGTGGTGGCCGGGGCAGCCGCTCGGCGCGCAGGAGGAGCAGCAGCACCTGGCCACGGACCTGCGCACCGCGTACGACCTGGTGGACGACGAGGACGGTTACGTACTGCTGCACCGCCGGGCGTGAGATCGCGGCGCGCCACGACAGGAGGGGCCCGGGGCTCGCGCCGTACGCCTTTGTACGGTGCGGGCCCCGGGCCCCTCCCCGGTGCTGTCACCGCGGCCGGCCGTGACGATCGCTGGTCAGGGCATCCCCGTGACCGGCCGCGGAGTCTTCGGTGCGGGTGTCAGCCCAGGCGCTCCACCAGCGCGCGGTACTGGTCCCACAGCTCCTTCGGGGTGTGGTCGCCGAAGGTGTTGAGGTGCTCGGGGACCAGGGCGGCCTCCTCGCGCCAGACCTCCTTGTCGACCGTGAGCAGGAAGTCGAGGTCGGACTCCGACAGTTCGAGGCCCTTCGTGTCCAGCGAGCCCTTGGCCGGGAGCACGCCGATCGGGGTCTCGACGCCCTCGGCCCTGCCGTCCAGCCGGTCCACGATCCACTTCAGGACGCGGGAGTTCTCGCCGAAGCCCGGCCAGACGAACTTGCCCTGGTCGTTCTTGCGGAACCAGTTGACGTAGTAGATCTTCGGCAGCTTGGACTGGTCCCTGTCCTTGGCCACGTCGATCCAGTGGGCCATGTAGTCGCCCATGTTGTAGCCGCAGAAGGGCAGCATGGCGAAGGGGTCGCGGCGCAGCTCGCCGACCTTGCCCTCGGCCGCGGCGGTCTTCTCCGAGGCGACGTTGGCGCCGAGGAAGACGCCGTGGTTCCAGTCGAAGGACTCCGTCACCAGCGGCACCGCGCTCGCGCGGCGGCCGCCGAAGAGGATCGCCGAGATCGGCACGCCCTTGGGGTCCTCCCACTCGGGCGCGATGATCGGGCACTGCGAGGCGGGGGTGGTGAAGCGGGCGTTGGGGTGCGCGGCGGGCTCGGCGGAGTCCGGGGTCCAGTCGCGGCCCTTCCAGTCGGTCAGGTGGGCCGGGGTCTCCTCCGTCATGCCCTCCCACCACACGTCGCCGTCGTCGGTGAGGGCGACGTTGGTGAAGACCGAGTTGCCCCACAGGGTCTTCATCGCGTTGGCGTTGGTGTGCTCACCGGTGCCCGGCGCGACGCCGAAGAAGCCGGCCTCGGGGTTGATCGCGTAGAGGCGGCCGTCCTCGCCGAAGCGCATCCAGGCGATGTCGTCGCCGATGGTCTCCACGGTCCAGCCGGAGATCGTGGGCTCCAGCATGGCGAGGTTGGTCTTGCCGCAGGCGCTCGGGAAGGCGGCGGCGACGTACTTGGACTCGCCCTGCGGCGGGGTGAGCTTCAGGATCAGCATGTGCTCGGCGAGCCAGCCCTCGTCACGCGCCATGACCGAGGCGATGCGCAGCGCGTAGCACTTCTTGCCGAGCAGGGCGTTGCCGCCGTAGCCGGAGCCGTAGGACCAGATCTCGCGGTCCTCGGGGAAGTGCGAGATGTACTTGGTGGAGTTGCACGGCCACGGAACGTCCTCCTGGCCCTCCTCCAGCGGGGCGCCGAGGGTGTGCACGGCCTTCACGAAGAAGCCGCTGTCGCCGAGTTCGTCGAGGACGGGCCGCCCCATGCGCGTCATGGTCCGCATGGAGACGGCGACGTAGGCGGAGTCGGTGATCTCCACGCCGATCGCGGACAGGGGGGAGCCGAGCGGGCCCATGCAGAAGGGCACGACGTACATGGTGCGGCCGCGCATGGAGCCGCGGAACAGGCCCTTCTCACCGGAGAAGATCTCCCGCATCTCGGTGGGGGCCTTCCAGTGGTTGGTCGGGCCCGCGTCCTCCTCCTTCTCGGCGCAGATGAAGGTGCGGTCCTCGACGCGCGCGACGTCGGTCGGGTCGGAGGCGGCGTAGTAGGAGTGCGGGCGCTTGATCGGGTCGAGCTTCTTGAAGGTGCCCTTGGCCACGAGCTCTTCGCACAGCCGCTCGTACTCGGCCTCGGAACCGTCACACCAGACCACGCTGTCCGGCTGCGTCAGTTCGGCGATCTCATTGACCCACGAGATCAGTTCCTGGTGGTTGGTGGGAACGGTGGAAGCCGAGTTGTCGCGCGCCACGGTTGCTCCTAAGTGAGGGTTTCTGTCCTTGTGGCCCCGTGGGGGCTGCGACCCGGACGCTTCGGGTGATGCTCATCCGGTGCCGACTGCACTCATTTGATCGTATCCGACGCGAGTGCCCATATGTCCAGGGGGCCTCACAGGTGAGCGACGTGAGGAAGGCCACGGTTTCCAGGCAGGTTTGCGTTCCCTTTGCGTGCAGCTTGGATTCATCTGAAGGTCTTTTTGCGTCCGACCGACCCTGGGAACCGCTGACAGCCGACTTACGGGGGCGTCGGTACCATGCCCCGCATGACTGCGCCTGTCCCCGACGCGCCCATGGACACGCCGGCCAGCGGCCGGGGTCCGCTCGGGCTCTCCCTGCCGCACCCGGTCAAGCCCAGGTTGCGCGGCTGGCTGCACCTCGGCATGTTCCCGGCCGTACTCATCGCGGGCCTCGTGCTCACCGCCCTCGCCGACTCGACCAGAGGCCGCATCGCCTGCGGGATCTACGTCCTGACCGCCTGCCTGCTGTTCGGCGTCAGCGCGCTGTACCACCGGGGCAACTGGAGTCCGCGGATGGACGGTCTCCTGCGCCGCCTGGACCACGCCAACATCTTCCTGATCATCGCGGGCACCTACACCCCGCTGACCCTGCTGCTCCTGCCCAGCGCCAAGGGCCAGTGGCTGCTGTGGGGCATCTGGGCCGCCGCGGCGGCCGGCATCGTCTTCCGGGTCTTCTGGGTGGGCGCCCCGCGCTGGCTCTACACGCCCTGCTACATCGCGATGGGCTGGGCGGCCGTCTTCTTCCTGCCCGACTTCCTGCGCACCGGCGGCATCGCCGTCCTGGTCCTGGTGATCGTCGGCGGGCTCCTCTACAGCGCGGGCGGCGTGATCTACGGCATCAAGCGGCCGAACCCCTCACCGCGCTGGTTCGGCTTCCACGAAGTGTTCCACTCCTTCACGCTCGCCGCGTTCGTCGTCCACTACGTGTGCATCTCGCTGGTGGCGTACCAGCACACGTAGTACCGGCGCCCCCTCTCCCGAGGCCGCGGCGTCGAAGCCGCGGCCTTTCCCATGCCTCGGGACGGGCGGGAACGCTCATCCGAACAGGGGAATGCGGACCGCGGCGGCGGGTCGTGCCGCGGCCCGGCGCGCCGCGCCGCTATGGCTGTCCGCATGACGCTTCTCGCCCCGCCGGCCCAGGACTCCAGTGGCGTTCCCGACCCGGAAGCGGAGCACCGCCGCCGGATCGCGGCGGCCGGCCTGTGGCTGTGGCCGTCGTCGATCACCCTGCTCGTGTGCCTCTACCGCATCGGCCGGCCGCTGATGGGGCGCGACGAGCTGACCAGCTGGGACGTGTCCGGGCGCAGCGCCGGGCAGGTGCTGGCCACGGTGCGGCACGTGGACGCGGTGCTGGGTGCGTACTACCTGCTCCTCCACGGGTGGAGGACGCTCTTCGGCGACTCCACCACTGCCCTGCGCATGCCCTCCGCCCTGGCCATGGCCGGCGCCGCCGCATGTGTCGCGCTGATCGGGCGGCGGCTGTTCGGCCACCGCGCCGGACTGGCCGGGGGCCTCCTGTTCGCCCTGATTCCCGCGGTGAGCCGGTTCGCGCATGAGGCGCGCCCCTACGGCCTGGTGATGCTGGCCGTGGCCCTCGCCTCGCTGCTGCTGCTCCGGGCCCTGGACCGCCCGGCCGGCCCGTGGCGGTGGACCGCGTACGCCTTCGGCCTGGTGGCCGTGGGTCTGTTCCATCTGATCGCGCTGACGTGTCTGCTCGGGCATGTGGCCCTGGTGGCCGTGCGGGCCCGGCGCGAGCGCCGGGTACTGCTCGGCTTCGGACTCGCGGTCCTGGCGGGTGTCGCCTGCGTGTGCCCGGTGGTGGCGCTGGGCCGGGCGCAGACCGTCCGGCAGATCTACTGGATCGCCGAACCGGGGGCCTGGGACCTGGTCGGCATCTGGTCGCAGCTGTTCTACTCCGGCCTGTGCGCGGGGATGGTGCTGCTGCCGGCCATGGTGGCGTACCGGGAGCGTCGCGACGCCGTCGTCTTCTGCGCCGTGTCCGCGGCGGCGCCCGTCCTGCTCGTCTGGGCCCTCTCCCACGGGCACATCTCGTACTTCTACTTCCGGTACATGCTCTTCACCCTGCCGGCGTTCGCCGTTCTCGCCGGGGCGGGACTCTCCGCCGCGGCGAGGTCCCGGACGGCGCTCGGAGCGGCCCTCGCGGCCCTCGCCGTGTTCACGGCGCCCGACCAGCATGCGCTGCGGGAGCCGCTCGGCCACTACTGGACGGGCGGCCCCGATTTCGCGGCGGCGGCACGGACCATCGAGAGGTACTACGTCCCGGGTGACGCGGTGGTCTACAACCGGACGCAGGAGGAGGCCCTCTCCCTGGGCGTCGGCTACTACCTTCCGCGCGGTCTGAGGATGCGCGACGTCTTCGTCGCGAGATCGCCCGTCCGCCGCGACGACCTGGCGGCCGTCGAGTGCCCACAGCCCGCCGCGTGCCTGGGCGGCGAGCGGCGGATCTGGCTCGTGGTGAGCGGGAACGCGCCGGATCCGTTCAACGGGCTGCCGGCGGGACAGGCGGCGGCGCTGCGCGCCCACTACAGGCCGTACGGCGCGGACCGCCCCAGCGGTCTCACGGTCTCGCTGCTGGTACGCACCTCCTAGCGGCAGCGTCCGCCGAACGAAAAACGCCTGTTCGAACGACCCTTTCCCGCCTTCGTCCAGGCGGCCGATCCCCCTTCCCGTCGCAGGGCTCAGGAGACTTTGATGGCAGCCACATCGGCGCTACCCGCACCACGCGAGGAAACCCGGCCCGCGGACGCGGCCGAACCCGGCGGCGGTCGCCCGTCAGGGCCGTGGCCGTGGCTGGTGCCGTTCGCCCTGACGGCCTGCCTGACCGGGTACGGCCTGACCGACTCCCTGCTGGGCCGCGACGAGCTGGTCACCTGGGACATGGTGAACCGCGGCACGGGGCGGATCATCGCCACGCTCCGGAACGTGGACGCCGTCCACGGAACGTACTACCTGCTGATGCACGCATGGGTCGGGCTCTTCGGCGACTCCGTCATCTCCATGCGGCTCCCCTCCCTCCTCGCCGTGGCCGGAGCGGCATCGGTCGTAGGTCTCATCGGCGACCGGCTCTTCGGGAGCCGCGCCGGGATCACCGCCGGGATCCTCTTCTCGCTGCTGCCCGCGGTGAGCCGCTACGGACAGGAGGCGCGCAGCTACGCGTGGGTCGTGCTCGCCGTGTCCCTGGCCACGCTGCTGCTGCTCCGGGCCCTCGACAGGCCGCGTAGTCCGTGGCGATGGGCCGCGTACACGGTCGTACTGACCGGTGTCGGGCTCCTCCACCTGGTCGCTCTGTCGGTCGTGGCCGCCCACGCCCTGCTGGTCGGGGCCCACGCGCGGCGCGACCGTTCCCTGTGGTGGAGATCCGCCCTCGCCCTGCTGCCCGTCGCCGTCTGCGTCGCCCCGCTCGTCGTGCTCGGGCGGTCCCAGGCGCAGCGCCAGCTGTACTGGGTGCCGGAGCCCGACGGCTGGGCGCTCGTCTCCGTCTGGCAGGACGTCTTCGCCTCCGCGCTGGGCGCCGGAGTGGTGATCTTCCTCGCCGTCCTGGCCCGCTCGCCCCGCAGGGCCCCGCTGCTCGGATGCGCCCTCTGGGCACTCCTGCCCGCCGTCCTCGTCTGGCTGATCTCCCATGGCGACGTCTCCTACTTCCGCCATGTCTACCTGCTCCTCACCCTCCCGGCCTGGGCCCTGCTGGCCGGCAGCGGCCTCTGCGCGGCCTGCCGCTCCTGGAAGGCCGCCGGGGCCCTCCTCGTGGCGCTGGCCGTCCTCACCCTGCCCGACCAGGGCCGGATGCGGCAGCCGTTCGAGCACGACGCACCCGTGCCGCTCGACTACGCCGCCGCGGCCGCGGTGATCAGGACCTACCGGCAGCCGGGCGACGCCGTGGTCTACGACCGCGACAACACCTGGAAGCTCGACGGCGGGGTCCAGTACTACCTGCCCCGCGACCTGCGGATGCGTGACGTCTTCCTCGCGAGCCCGCCCAGGGCGATCAACCAGTTGTACGCGCTCGAGTGCCCGGTCCCGGCCCTGTGCCTCAGGGACGAGCGCCGCATCTGGCTGCTGACCCAGGGCAGCGGCCCGGACCCGCTGGACGCGATCGGCAAAGCGGAGGCCGACGCCCTGCGAGCGCGGTACGACACGACCTGGAGCCAGTCGGTGACGGGGATGACCGTCACCCTGCTCATGCGCAGGAACGCCGCATAGCCGCGCTCTCCCCTCCCCCGCGGCCACGGCCCCCGCCGTGGCCGTTTTCCACACCCCGACACCCACTACCGATTGACAGTGAGTAGGTGCGGTGGCCGCGCACACCGGCTCGGCGCGCCTCGCGGCCTCCGCGAACGCCTCGTACGTGCACGGCATGGGCATGGCCCTGGTGCTGCTGGTGTGCGCGGCGGCCTCCCTCGCCGCGGCCCTGCCCGCGGCCCTGCTGCTGCCGGACACCGGGGTGGTACGGAACGGCGGACGGAAGGAGGCGACGGCCGTGGCCGCCCCCGCCGGGGATGCCGGACAATGACCGGCATGACGGCCGCACGCTCCACCAGCACCTCCCCCGTCGACCGGCCACGCCCCGGCCTGCGCGAGCGGAAGAAGATCAAGACCCGCGAGGCCATCCGCTCGGCGACCTACGCGCTCGTCGAGGAGCAGGGGTACGACGCCACCACGATCGAGCAGATCGCCGAGCGGGCGGAGGTCTCGCCGTCGACCGTCTTCCGCTACTTCCCGACCAAGGAGGACATCGTCCTCACGGACGAGTACGACGCGGTCATCGTGGAGGAGATCCGGCGGCGGCCCGCCGAGGAGCCCTGGGCCGAGACCATCCGCTACGTGATGCGGCGGGCCGTGCGGCTCGGCGTCGAGGAGGACCCACGCGTCTCCCGGCTGCGCACCCACCTCATGGTCCAGGTCCCCGCGGTCCGCTCGCGCATGATGGAGAGCATGTCGGTGACCGGCCGCATGCTCTGCCAGGCCGTCGGCGAGCGCACCGGCCACGACCCGGACAGCCTGGAGGTGCGGGTCTACGCCATGTCCCTGATCGGCGGTCTGATGGAGACGTCCATGTACTGGGCCGAGCACGGTCACCAGGACGGCTTCGAGGCCCTGGTCGACCGCGCACTGGCCGTGCTGCAGCACGGCCTGCCCGGCGAGGACCGCTGAGCGAAAACCGCTGAGGTCCGCGTCGTTCACCGTGCGATGCTGACGGGGTGAACGGACCCGAGATCCACATCGAAGTCGCCCCCGCCCTCCACCTGTTCGTGCCGCACGCCCGGCGCGCCGGCAGCACGCCCCTGACCACGGACGGCGTCTCGACCCTCGGCCACGTCATCGAGTCCCTCGGCGTCCCGCTGACCGAGGTCGGCGCACTGGTCGTGGACGGCCGTGAGGTGCCGGTGTCGCACATCCCGCGGGCGGGCGAGACGGTGCGGGTCCGCCCCGTCGACCGGCCCCAGCGGGTCCCCGGCGCCCCCCTCCGTTTCCTCCTCGACGTGCACCTCGGCACGCTCGCCCGCCGTCTGCGCCTGCTCGGCGTGGACACGGCCTACGAGTCGACGGACATCGGCGACCCGGCACTCGCCGCCCGCTCGGCGGCCGAGAAGCGTGTGATGCTGAGCCGCGACCGGGGCCTGCTGCGCCGCCGCGAGCTGTGGGCGGGCGCCTTCGTCTACAGCACCAGCCCCGACGACCAACTCCACGACGTCCTCGACCGCTTCGCGCCCGACCTGCGCCCCTGGACCCGCTGCACCGCCTGCAACGGCGTGCTGCGCGAAGCCACCAAGGAGCAGGTCGCCGACCAGCTCAAGGGCGGCACCGAGCGTTCGTACGACGTCTTCGCCCAGTGCACGGCCTGCGGCCGCGCCTACTGGAAGGGCGCGCACCACGACCAGCTGGAAGCGATCGTGGAGCGCGCCCTCGCCGGCCGGGGCTAACGCCCGCCGGTGTCGCCCTTGCCGCAGGCGATCCCGTCCCGGTCGCGGTCCAGGCCCAGGGGGTCGTCGGTGCCGTTGAGTTCCAGGCGGCCGTAGTGGTTGCGGCGGAGCCAGCCGCAGCGGGCCGCGGCGGTCCTGCCGACCTCGGGCGGGAAGACGGTCGGCACGCACATGTTGGCCGAGCCGTAGTGGCGGTCGCAGCCGGAGATGGTCGGGCTGACCTGCTGCGCGGTGCGCTTCCTGCCGGGTCCCGAGACCTTGCCGGACAGGTCGTCGGCGAAGGCGTGGACGTGCGGGGAGGCGGCGGACGCGCTCAGGGCCGCGGGTCCGGCCAGATGCACCCACTGGGCCACCGAGGGCACGCCGCCCGCGTCGACCGCGAAGAGCATGTACCAGCCGGGCGGTGCCAGGTCGGGGTTGCTCGTCACGTTGAGGTCGACGTTGTCTCCGTCGACGGACAGCGGCAGGTCGACGAAGCGCTGGTTGGGGTCGGAGGAGTGGGTGACGGCGGCCGGGCGGATGAGTTCCGCCCTGGCGATCGGGCGGTCGACCGTGATCCGCTGGGTGTCGCCGTACTTCCACTCCTGGTCGATCACCGACGTGATCGTCGGCCGGGTGCCCTGGTAGAGGTAGGGCGGGGTGTAGATCGACACGTTGTGGTTCCAGGTGCCGTTGCCCGGGTTGTCGCCGGTGGCCATCACCCGGCCGTCGGGCAGCAGGAACGCGGACGAGTGGTAGCCGCGTGACTCGGGGTCCGCGGCCACCGGGTCGAAGGAGTTGGTGCCCGGGTCGTAGAGCGAGGACTCGTACACCGGGTCGGCCCGGTTGTGCAGGGCGCCGCCGGTCTCCAGCACCTTGCCGTCGGGCAGCAGGACCGCGGAGACGTACATCTTGCCCTGGTCGCCGGTCTCCGGCCGGGGCCCGCCCCCGAGGTCGACGGTGCCCTGCGGCAGCGGCGGGCCGGCCACGTAGGAGGGGTTGGCCTGCTTGAGGTCGATCAGGTCGGTGAGGCGGTTGGCGTCCGGGTTGGAGTCGATGTTGCCGCCGCCGATGGTGAGGACCCGCTGGTCCTGCGCCGGGGGCAGCAGCACGCTCGCGGACTGGTCCCGCTCGTCCTTGTTGCGCAGGCCGGGGATCTGGGTGACGGTGTTGGCGTCGTAGTCGTAGACCGCCGAACCCGTGCCGGGGATGTTGTTGCCGAAGACATGGCTGCCCGTGTAGAAGAGGCGGCCGTCCTGCATCAGGATCATCGCCGGGTACAGGCCCCAGTACGACCATGTCTGGTTGACCTGCGACAGCGGCAGCCACTGGTTCTGCGCGGAGGAGAACCGCTCGGCGGTCACCGAGCCGGTGGAGTCCTCGCGGAGCCCGCCGAAGCTGACGACGTCACCGTTGCCCAGCTCGGTCGCCGAGGGGTACCAGTGGCCGTCGTTCAGGTCGTTGGTCCTGCTGTACGTCTCCGTCTTCGGGTCGAAGACGTACGAGTCCTTGAACCCCTCGTAGCCGTGCCCGCCCGCGACCGGGTACGCCTTGTTGCCGCTCAGGACCAGCACCCGCCCGTCCTGCAGCTGCACATGGCCCGCGCAGAACATGTCCTTCGGCGTCGGGACGACCTTGTAGGTGCCCTTCTCCGGGTCGTACACCGCGGAGGTGAACGAGCCCGCGGCGAAGTTCTCCTCGCTGTTGCCGGAGCCGGCGATCAGCAGCACCTTGCCGTCGTTGAGGACGACCGAGTGCATGGAGCGGACCGGGTTCTGCGTGGGCAGCACGGACCAGCTGCCGCCCGCGCACTGGTCGTCGGTGCCGGTGCACTGCGCGGGCGGCAGCGGGTCGGGGACCTGCTCCATGGTGTAGTCGTCGGTGGTCGCCGAGCCGGTGCCGTACACGGAGACGCCCCAGGTGATGCGGTCGGTGCCGGCCGGGACCTCGGGGGTGCGGACGGTGGCCCGCGTCCACGCCGGCGCCATGTCGAGGGTCTTGAGGTCGGTCCAGTACTGCCAGCCGGCGGTGGTGTCGTGCCGGAAGAGGGTGACGTTGGCGTCCGGGGTGCTGGTCTTGTACCAGAGCCCCAGGTCGTACTGCCTGCCCGCGGTCACGACCGGCGCGCAGTCGGCCGACTCGGTGATCAGCGCCTTGCGGTCGCCGTCGACGCGGCGGGTCAGCGTCACCTTCATCGCCTGGGCACCGGAGTGCGCGTCGGAGGTCGTCCCGAAGGTGAAGTCGTTGTCCCCCCAGCCCGACCTCTCCCAGCAGTACGGCATGCCGTCCGTGCCGACGGTCTCGAAGCCGGGGTTCTTGACCAGGTTGGCGGCCTCGGCGCTCTGCGGCGCGGTGAGGAGCAGACCGGCGGTCAGGGCCCCCACCCCGACCAGCGCGGTCCGTCTGCGGTATCCGCTCACACGGACCTCCTTGCGGTCGTACGGGACCCGCGTCGGCGCGGGAGATAGACCAGCGCTTCGGTCCCCACGAAGCGCAGGACGAACGTCAGCACCAGCGCGAGTGCGGTGGCGGACAGGGCGCCCATCCCGAACCGGTCCACGAGCAGCGCGATCAGCGGGATGCGCAGCACGAGGTCGGCGTTGGCGAGCAGCGCGAACCGGGCGAGCCGGTCCCACCAGCGGCGGTGCGCGCGCCGGTCGCGGAACAGGAGCTGCTCGATCAGCAGGAAGTTCCAGGCGACGCCCAGCTGGTTGGCGAGGATCTCGGCGGGCACGTAGTGCAGGCCGAGGGCGGTCAGCGCCCACAGTCCGACGAGGTTCGGCACGAACCCGCTCGCCCCGATGAGGCCGAAGCCGACCATGCGGGCCACCGGTGACGCGGTGCGCAGCCCGGCCAGGTGGCGGAGGAAGCGGAAGCCCTCCTTCGCGGTGGACTTGGACTCGCCGGCGAACCGGTCCTGGAAGACGAACGGCACCTCGGCGACCCGGCGGGGGCGGCTGCGTACGGCCAGTTCGAGCAGGATCTTGTAGCCGAGCGGTCTGAGCACGTCCGCCGTGACCGCGCTGCGCCGGATGGCGAAGAAGCCGCTCATCGGGTCGCTGATGCCGCGCAGCCGGCGTGGGAAGAGCGCCTTGGCGAGCCAGGTCGCGCCGCGCGAGACGGCCACCCGGTAGCCGCCGGCCAGCCCGGCCCGGCTGCCGCCCTCGACGTACCGGGAGGCGACGACGAGCCCGGCGTTCGCGCGCTCGCCGGTGGCCACCAACTCCGGTACCAAGGAAGGCGGATGCTGGCAGTCGCCGTCCATGACGACGATCCACTCGGAGGCCGCCGCCCGCAGTCCCTCGACGACCGCCCCGCCGAGCCCGCCGGCCGGCTCCTCGCGGTGCAGCACGGCGACCGGGAAGGGGCAGTCCTGGGCGGCCTCGCGGATCACCTCGGGGGTGTCGTCGGTGGAGTCGTCCACGAAGACGACCTCGCAGGGCAGCCGGGCGGGCACCGACTCGGTGATCAGGCGCAGCAACTGCCGTACGTTGGCCGACTCGTTGAAGGTCGGTACGACGATGGTCACGGCGCCGGGCTCCGGCACCTCGACGGCGTCGAGGCCGGGGACGGGCGCGGTGTGCTCGTGGCCGCTCATCGCGCACCTCCCGTGGCCGCCGCCCGGATCCGCCGGATCTCGACGCGGTCGGGTCCGGTGCCGAAGGTGGCGACCGGTTCGGAGTGCCGGATGGCCGCCCTGACGTTGGGCAGGTCCTTGGCGTCGCGGCGGACGGTCGGCGAGGCGACGACGTAGTCGACGTCCCGCCAGCCGTGGGGCATGGTCCGGGTGACGGCGGGGTCGAGGTCGGCCTTGTAGAACCAGATCGCGCCGAGTCCGGGCCGGTATCCGGCGTGCACGAGGTCCAGCCAGAGGGCGTCGTCGACGAGGACCCGGGTGCGCTCCGGGTGCGCCACCCTGGTGCTGAGCCAGGCCGAGGCCTGCCGGTAGGGCTTGTTGGCGTCCGCGGTGACGGCGGTGCGGTCGCCGTCGTACCAGTGCGGTACGACGTACGCGCCGGCGGCGACGGCGAGGACGGCGGCGAGCGCGTACCGGCCGCCGGTGACAAAACGCTTCTCGCCCTCGCGGCGCCACCTGCGCAGCACCGCGTGGGTGACGGAGGCGGCGCCGCCGGCCAGCACCAGGGCGAGGAAGGGCAGCGCGCCGATGATGTACATGGCGGGCAGATAGCCGTCGGGGCGCAGGGCCACGAGCGCCAGCACGGCCACCGCGAGGGCCGGCCCGGCGAGCGCGCGGGCGGTGACCGACCAGCGCCGGGTGAGGATCAGCAGGAGGGCCCCGGCGAGGCCCCCGAGGGGCAGCACCCGGTCGTAGTACAGCCAGGAGTGCAGGACCCCGTACGAGCCGGACGCGGTGTCCAGGATGAAGCCGGAGCCCGGCCGGGACATCTGGTAGGTGATGCCGTCCCACAGGGAGACGTGTCCGGCGCCCGGGAGCAGTTCGCCCTTCAGCAGGGCGAAGAGCGGATAGGAGAAGCCGATCAGCGCGCAGGCCGTGACCGCCCCGGTGAGGGCGAACTTGCGGGTGTCGCGGTGGCTGTGCCGCCACATGGTGACGAACAGGGCGGGCAGGACGACGAGCATCGTCTCCTTGGTGAGCACGCCCGCGGCGGCGGCGAGGCCCGCGCCGAAGTGGTGCCACAGATGGCGGCTGGGCGAGGCGGCGAGGCAGAACGCGAGCAGCAGCCACATCACGGCGATGTTGTCGAGGAAGATCTCGCGGCTGAGCACGACCGCGAGCGGCGAGAGCCCGAACAGGGCCATGCCGAGCCCCGCGGCCCACCGGGGCAGCGAGAGCCGGCGCCCGAGGACGTAGACGAGGACCGCGCTGACGCCGCAGATCCCCAGCATGACGATCCGCATGGTGGCGACGGTCATCGAGCCGGGGCTGATCGCCGAGGGGATCCAGCTGAGCAGGGCGATCTGGATCCAGCCGAAGGGCGGGTGGTCGTACCAGTAGGTGTAGTGGGCGAGGCCCCGGCCCTGCTGGACGGCCCAGGCCTGGGCGAGATAGGTGCCCTCGTCGTCGCTGAGGGCCGGGTAGTCGGCGATGTTCCAGCCCTGGACGACGAGGATCACCGCGAGCAGGACACCGCAGAGCAGCAGGTCGGGACGGGAGGAGCGGAGCCTCGCGGGCGGGCCGGTGTGGTCGTCCGGCCGCGTTTCGGGCGCAGGCCGGCGCCGCGCGGGGACCTCGTCGGTGGTCACCGCGGGAAGGGTGGAGGTCACGCGGGGACGTCCTCTCGGATCGGCTCGGCCGCGGTGAGGTGCGCGCCGACGTGCGTGGTCAACTCCCAGTCGTTGCGCCCGCGTTGCTCACGCCACACGGCGCGGACGGCGGCACCGGCGAGGAGGACCTGGTAGAAGGGGCCGCCCACGACGAGCTTCACGTAGTGGACGAAGCGGACCCTGAGGCCGTACTGCTTGCCGAAGTCGTGCAGCCCGACCACTTCGAAGACGAAGGTGACGGCCGCGGTGACCAGCGGCAGGAAGGTGAGGAAGGCGATGCCGACGGGCACGTCGAGGAAGAGCGCTACGGCCGCGTTCAGCGGGATGATCACGCCGGAGAAGGCCTGCAGGAACGGTGTCATCAGCGTGTACCGGGCGAGCAGCCGCTGCTTCAGCGCCGGCAGCTGCTTCCAGTCCTTCTTCCGGTGGACCTGGAGGAAGCCCTGGTTCCAGCGGGTACGCTGCTTGAGCAGGGACATCAGCGAGCCGGGGGTCTCCTCCCGGGTGACCATGTCGGAGTCGTAGGCGACGACGACCTTCTTGCCGACGCTGGACGGGCGCACGCCCAGGTCGCAGTCCTCGGCGAGGCAGTCGGGGTCCCAGCCGTCCGCCTCCCTGAGGACGGCGGTCCGTACGAACACGGTGTTCCCGCCGAGCGGGATGAAGCCCTTCTGCGCGTGCAGGTGCAGCCGGGAGCGGAACCAGAAGAAGTACTCCAGGCAGTTGCGCAGGCTGTACCAGCTGGAGTGGAAGTTGATGAGCTGGACCCCGCCCTGGACGACGTCCGCGCCGGTCGTGCGGAACGCGTGGTCGACGTGGGCGAGCAGCTCCGGGTGGACCTGGTCCTCGGCGTCGAAGACCCCGACGACGTCGCCGCGGCAGTGCGGCAGCGCCGTGTTCATGGCCTTCGGCTTGTTCTTCTTCTCGTGGGTGTCGACGACGACACGGACGCGCGGGTCGCGTTCGGCGGCGGCTTCGGCCACGGCCGTGGTGTCGGGGTCGTCGTGTCCGACGATGACGATGATCTCGAAGTCGGTGTGCGTGGACTGAAGCAGCCGCTGGATGGTGTGGTCGAGCACGGCCTGCTCGTGCCGCGCGGGCAGCAGCAGTGAGAAGGACAGGTGTTCGGCGCCGTCCGGTCTGCCGAACCGGGTGGAGGCCAGCACTTCGGGCGTGCGCCACGCGTGCATCTGCCACCACAGGGTGAAGGCCGCCATCCAGAACAGGGCCAGTGAGACGGCGGCGACGAAGACAGACGTGAGCAAAAAGATCCCCCCAGATCCCCAATTACCCCCGGTGCAGGCGACGTTGAGTCACTTCTCGTCGCCCGCTGTGCAGAGACTAGGTGGGATCTGTGAAGCGAGGGAGCTCTTCCGATAAAGAGCGTGTTTCGGAACGGTGGCACGGGTAGCGGGATCTATCCGAACAGGTGCCCACATGTGGACAGTTCGAACGTTCCGCTCTCCCGGGATCAGAACTGCTCAGCGCGCGTTCAGCGCCGCTCGCAGCCGATCCGGATCGGTCGTCGGGGCGTCGCAGGTGAAGTTGCGGCAGACGTACGCCGCCGGTGCGCCGGACACGAGCGGCCGGCCGGCGAGAAGCGGGAACTCGTCACTCTCCGCAGTGCCCACGGCGACGACGGCGCCCGGGGCGGTGCCCAGAAGTGCCGTGCGGTGCAGGGCGGTCGTGCCCTCGTCGGTGAGGGAGGGACCGACCACCGCCACCTCCTTCGGCCCGTCGAGCAGCGCCTCGGCGACGGCCAGCCCCCAGCCGACGAACCGGGGCACGCGCGGCCCGAGGGACCCCACGACCCCCAGCGCGCGTTCGGCGGCGGTCCGGTGCGGCTCGGACCCGGCGTGCGCGGCATAGCCGAGCAGGGCGCCCGCCGCCGCGGTCCAGCCCGAGGGGGTGGCGTTGTCGGTGGGGTCCTGCGGGCGGCGGATGAGCCGCTCGGCGTCGGAGGCGGTGTCGTACAGCGCCCCGTCCGCGGGATCGGTGAAGCGGGCGAGCACATGGTCGAGGAGCAGCCCGGCGAAGTCCAGCCAGACGCCCTCCCCGGTCACGGACGCGAGCGCGAGGAAGCCCTCGGCGACGTCGGCGTAGTCCTCCAGCACGCCCGCGTTGGCCCCGACGCGGCCGTCCCTGCTGGTCCGGGCGAGACGGCCCTGCTCGTCCAGGTGCACGCGCACCAGCAGGTCGGCGGCGCCGAGGGCGGCCTCGACCAGATCGGTCCTGCCGAAGTAGGCACCGGTCTCGGCGAGCGCGGCGACGGCGAGGCCGTTCCATGCGGCGACGACCTTGTCGTCCCGGCCGGGCGCGGGCCGCCGCCCGCGCGCATCGAGGAGCCGGCTCCTGATGGAGGCGTCCTTCCCGGCGTCGAGGACGCCCTCGCTCTGCGGGAGCTGGAGCACGGACTGCCCGTGCTCGAACGTGCCCTCCTCGGTCACCCCGAAGTGGCGGGCGGCGAGTTCGGCGTCGTCGCCGAGGACCGCGCGCAGCTGCTCGAGCGTCCAGACGTAGTACGTGCCCTCGACGTGCCGTCCGCTGCCGTCGTCGCTGTCGGCGTCGAGCGCCGAGGCGAACCCGCCCTCGTTCGTGCGCAGTTCGCGGACCATGAAGTCGGCGGTCTCCAGCGCGACCCGCCGGGCGAGGTCGGAGCCGGTGGCCCGCCACAGGTGCGCGTAGACCCGGCACAGCAGGGCGTTGTCGTAGAGCATCTTCTCGAAGTGGGGCACGGTCCAGTCGCGGTCGACGGAGTACCGGGCGAAGCCGCCGCCGAGCTGGTCGTAGATGCCGCCCCGGGCCATGCGCTCGCAGGTGTCCGCGGCCATCTGCAGGGCGCCCTCGGAACCGGTCCGCGCATGGTGGCGCAGCAGGAACTCCAGCACCATGGACGGCGGGAACTTGGGCGCGCCGCCGAATCCGCCGCGCTGCTGGTCGTACTCGCGGGTCAGCCCGAGCAGGGCCTGCGCGAGTTCCGGCTCGCCGGGCGGCCGGGCGCCCTGGTGGCTGATCTCCCGCTGCGCGAGGTCGCGCACGATCTTCCCGGCGACGTCGGCGACCTCGTCGCGGCGGGTGCTCCAGGCCTGCTGGACGCCCTCCAGCACCTGCCGGAAGGAGGGCATGCCGTGCCGGGGCGCGGGCGGGAAGTAGGTGCCGAAGTAGAAGGGCTCGGCGTCCGCGGTGAGGAACACGGTCATCGGCCAGCCGCCCTGTCCGGTGGCGGCCTGCACGGCCTCCATGTAGACGGCGTCCACGTCGGGGCGTTCCTCGCGGTCGACCTTGACGCTGACGAAGTGCTCGTTGAGGTAGTCGGCGGTGGCCTGGTCCTCGAAGGACTCGTGGGCCATGACGTGGCACCAGTGACAGCTCGAGTAGCCGACGCTCAGCAGCACGGGCCTGCCGGTCCTGCGGGCCTCGTCGAAGGCCTCGGCGGACCACGGCCACCAGTCGACGGGGTTGCCGGCGTGCTGGAGCAGGTACGGGGACGTCTCATCGGCCAGTCGGTTCACCGTTCCACTCTCCCACGGGCCCGGGCGCGGCGCGGAAGCGCGGGTTCACGTGGCGCGCCCGATGTCCGCCGGACTCCCCGCGGACTCCTCCCCGCGGTTCGGCGGGCGCTCACAGGGGCGTCTCCGTACCTCCCCAACTCCCCACCGGCGAGCACCCCTCCCGCTGCGGCCCCGCTCGAAGGACACTTGTAGGCAGAGGTGTTGTCGCGGGAGGGGGACGGGGCATGCGGGACGACCACCGGGCCGAGGCCGACCGGCTGCTGGTGCGGGCCGTGGACGAGGAGGTGCGGCGCTCCGGCGGCCGCATCGACGGCCGGCCGCTGCTGTCGCGGGCGCGTGGCTCGCTGGACGCGATGGCGGGGACGGCGGGCGAGGAGTACGAGGCCTACACCCGCGCCCTGGACGAGGCCGAGGCCGGCCGGCTGACGTTCGGGCAGCGCTGCACCCGCGAGGGCGCCGGAACCGCTCTGCTGGTGGCCGCCGTCGCCGCGGTCGCCGCCGCCGTGGCCGACCTGTCCCTCGGCACCGGCGCGGGTACGGCCGTCGGCGCCGGTGTGGTCACGGGCGTGGTCGGCGCCGCGGCCACGGTGGTGAAGGTGGCCGGCACGCATCTGCCCGCCGCCCACCACCGGGCGGGCGCGGCCGGCCAGCCCGGCGGCCCGGAGCAGCTGCGGCTGCAGTGGCTGACGGCGCTGGAGGTGCGGGGCATCCGCCCGTTCCTCGACCAGCAGCGGATGCTCAGCGCGTCCACCGGCCCGAAGAAGCCGGGCGGCCCGGCGCTGCGCGGCGCGGACAAGAGCGCGGCGGCCCGCAGGCGCACGGTGCTGGAGCAGTCGTTCGGTCAACTGCCCGAGCCGGACGGCCCGTTCGCGGGGCGGCGGGCGGAGCTGGCGCGGATCAGGCAGTGGGCGCAGTCGGCCCGGGCGGCCACCGAGACCCGGCCGACGGTGGTCGTGCTGCACGGCGCGCCCGGCTCCGGCCGGACCGCGCTCGCGGTGCGCGCGGCGCACGACCTGCGGGACCACTTCCGGGGCGCGGTGGTCGTGGACCTGCGCGGCGGCAGCCGGGAGGAGGCGCCGCTGGCCACCCGGGACGCGCTGCTGCACCTGCTCAACCGGCTGGGCGCGCCCCGCGAGCAGCTGCTGTTCCGGGAGCGCTCGCTGCCCGACCAGCAGGTCAAGCGGCTCGGCGAGCTGTACCACCGGCATCTGACCGGGCTGCCGGTGACGATCGTGCTGGACGACGCCTCGGACCCGGGGCAGGTGCGGGCGCTGGTGCCGGAGCACTCGGACAGTCTGGTCCTGGTCACCGCACGCACCGCCCTCGACCTGCCCGCGGACCTCCCGGCCTGGGTGCACCACCTGCCGGTGGAGCCGCTGGACGCGGCGGGCGCCGAGGAGCTGCTGGGCGCGGCGGCCGAGGAGACGCCGGGTCCGTACGACGCGGAGTCCACCGACCGGATCCGTGAACTGTGCGGGGGTCTGCCGCTGCCGCTGAGGGTGGCGGGCTCCTCGCTCGGCCCGCGCTCGCCCCGGCAGCTGGCCTCGGACCTCGGGGCGTACGGACCGGTGGAACCGGTGGAGCGGGCACTGTGGCTGCGCTACACCGATCAGCCCGAGCCCGCCCGCAGGCTGCTGCGCAGGCTCGCCCTCGCGGGCCGGGCCTCGCTCGGCGCCGCGGCCGCCGCCGCGCTGCTCGCGACCGACGAGGCCGAGGCCGGGCGCCATCTGACGGCGCTGGCCCGGGCGGGTCTGATCGACCATGTGCGCGGCAGCCGCTACCGGCTGCACGACCTGGTGCGTGCCTTCGCCCAGGCCCGGCTGCTGGACGAGGAGGAGCCGGCCGAGCGCACGGCGGCGCAGGAACGGCTGATCGTGAACTACGCGGAGCTGGCCGACTCGGTGCTGCGCCTGGTCGACGGCAACATGTCGACGCGCTCGGACCGGTTCGGCCCGCACGGCTTCACCTCGCTGGACGAGGCGCTGCGCTGGCTGGACGACGAGTCCAGCTTCATCACGGCCGCGCTGCGCCAGGCGGAGGGCGTGGACCAGGCGGCCGTGCAGAACCTGCTGGGCGCCCTGTGCGACTACTGCCTGCTGCGCGGCGACCTATACCGGCTCGGGGAGATCAGCGAGCTGACGCAGGCCGTGGACGAGGGGCTGCTGGTGCGCTCGGTGCAGTGGCGCACCGGCATCGCGGCCCGGCAGCTGGGCGAGCTGGACAAGGCGCGCGCCACGCTGGCCTCGGTCGTGGACCTGTACCGGGAGGCACACCACGACGCGGGGGCGGCCCGCGCGCTGACCTCCCTCGGGATCACCCTGCACCACCAGGGCAATCTCACCGAGGCCGCCGCCCGGCTCCAGGAGTCGCTCGCCCTGCAGGCGGCGCCGGAGCTGGCGACCGACCGGGCCTGGACGATGCACGCGCTGGCGGCCGTGCAGCGCGACCGGGCCCGGCTGCCGGAGGCGCTGGACCTGCTCACCCGCTCGCTGGTCCTGCACCGCGAGGGCGGCTCGGTGCACGGCGAGGCCTGGGCCCACTTCCAGCTGGGCCAGCTGGCGCTGCGGATGGGCGACGTACCGCGCGCGGAGACGGAGCTGCGGGCCGCCCTGGAGCGCTACGGCCGGACGCACGACGCCCGCGGCGAGGCCTGGGCGCTGACCCAGCTGGCCCGGGCCCGGCTGGTGGACGGCGACATCGCGGCGGCCGTGGAGGGCCTCGGGCAGGCCGCAGCCCGGCACCGGGAGAACGAGGACGCGCGCGGCGAGGCCTGGACGCTGTACTACCTGGGTCAGGCGCGGGAGGAGGCCGGCGAGCTGGACCAGGCGGTGCGCGACCTGGAGCGGTCCCGCACGATGTTCTCCCGGATGCGGGACGTCTACGGGCTGGCCTGCGCCCGCCACCACTCGGCCCGCGCCACCCGGGACCAGCGGGCCGCGCAGACGGGTTCGCTGCGCAACTCGGGCTTCGCCCGCCAGTTGCTCGTGGACGCGCGCGCCGACTTCCAGCGGATCGGCGTCGCCCACGGCGAGGCCTGGACCTGTCTGGAGCTGGCGGTCGTCGACGCGGGCAACGCCCGTACGCAGCAGGCGCTGGGCCTGTGCGACGAGGCGCTCGACCTGTTCGCCTCCTACGGAGACCGGCGGGGCGAGGACTGGGCTCGCTTCCTGCGCTGCACGCTGCTGCCCTACGCGGCGCCCGGCGGCGTGGACGTGGGCACGGCGGTGGCCCAGGAGGAACTGGCCCAGCTGGCCCGCGCCGGGCACCCGCTGCGGGACGAGAAGCTCACCGAGTGCGTCTCGGCGTACGCCCTGCTGCTGGAGCGGGGGGTGAGCCTGGAGGCCGGCTGGCAGGCCTGGCGTCTGCGCATGACTCCGGACCGCCACGCCCGCGAGGTGATGGGGGTGGCGGTACCGGCGGCGCGCTGACGCCCCGGCTCAGCCCTGCCGCGCCGCGGAGTCGGCCTTGTCCCCGGCCTGCTCCGCCTCGGGGTCCGGGGCCTCCTTGAAGGCGACCTTCCCCATGTGCTTGCTCATCGACTTCATCAGGCCCCACACCGCCAGGGCCATCACCGCGAAGACGATGAAGCCGAGGACGCCGGGGGTGACCTTGTTCTGGTCGACGTCCTTGGCGAGGGGGACCAGGTGCGTCACTGCCAGGCTCACGCTTGCACTCATGTCAGGCATTGTCCCGGATGCCCGCGAAGAGGTCGTCCTCGGGGAGGGAGGTATCGACGAGGGACTTCGCCAGCTCGTACTCCTCCGTCGGCCAGACCTCCCTCTGGAGCTCCATCGGCACCCGGAACCAGCCGCCGTCCGGGTCGATCTGCGTGGCGTGCGCGATCAGCGCCTTGTCGCGGATCTCGAAGAAGTCCGCGCACGGGACGTGCGTGGTCAGCGTGCGCTCGGTGCGCTCCATCTCGCTCCAGCGCTTGAGCCACTCCCCGTACGGCGACTCCAGGCCCCGGTCGAGCATCGCCTGGTGCAGGGCCTCGGTGCGGGGACGGTTGAAGCCCTGGTTGTAGTAGAGCTTCTGCGGCTGGTAGGCGGTGCCGTACTCCGCCTCGGGGTACTTCTCACGGTCCGCCGCGCCCTCGAACGCCACCATGGAGATCTTGTGGGTCATGATGTGGTCGGGGTGCGGGTAGCCGCCGTTCTCGTCGTAGGTGGTGATCACCTGCGGACGGAAGGCGCGGATCTTCCGCACCAGCTCACCGGCCGCCTTGTCGACGTCCTCCAGGGCGAAGCAGCCCTCCGGCAGCGGCGGCAGCGGGTCGCCCTCGGGCAGGCCGGAGTCGACGAAGCCGAGCCACTCCTGCTCGACGCCGAGGATCTCCCGGGCCTCGTCCATCTCCTTCTTGCGTACCTCGTGGATGTGCTCCTCGATGTAGGGGTCGCCCTGGAGCTTCGGATTGAGGATGGACCCGCGTTCTCCACCGGTGCAGGTCACCACCAGCACGTCCACCCCCTCGGACACGTACTTCGCCATGGTGGCCGCGCCCTTGCTCGACTCGTCGTCGGGGTGCGCGTGAACGGCCATCAGTCGCAGCTGGTCAGTCAAGACTCAATCCTCGGTAGGTCGGCACCCCAAGGCCCGGGGTGCGCGTCAAGTCGGCGCCCCCATGGCTCAGGGCGCACTCGGCGGCTTCTATAGTGACCGAATCGGGGGGCGAATAATTCCGCGGAGAGGACGATCATGAGTACGGCGAGCACGCGGCTGCCCGAGGGCCGCTACGGCCGCTCCTCGGACGAGCGCGCCGACCGCAAGCTCAGGATCGCGGGCGTCGTGCTGGGCGCGCTGCTGCTCGCGCTGGTCGGGTACTTCGCCTACCACTACGTCGTGGAGACCAAGATCAGCGCCCAGGTGGTCACCTTCGACGCCACCGACAACGCGGTCCATGTGCATCTGGAGGTCCACAAGGACTCCGGCACCGACGGCTACTGCACCCTGCGTTCCCAGGCGGCGGACGGCTCCGAGGTGGGCCGCGCGGACTTCCGCTTCAGCGGGCCGGCCACGCGCATCGACAAGGTGGTCACGCTCCGCACCACGGCCAAGGGCAGCACGGCCGAGCTGCTCGGCTGTCACACCGGCTGACGGCACCCGGACACTCCCCGCCGTCACCCGGAATGCGTAGGCTCCGACCTGCGTTGATGCAATTCTGATGGCTTATGTCCTCCCCCTTCCGCCATTGAATTGTTAGGCTCGTGGTTTCGCCCATCCAAGAGGGAACATTCTTCTGGGTAGGGCGATGCTTTGTATTTCCCAGTACCGACGAGGAGCACCCTGTGACCCAGACCAGCGAGAACGTCACCTGGCTGACCCAGGAGGCGTACAACAAGCTCAAGGACGAGCTTGAGTACCTTACTGGTCCTGCGCGCACGGAGATCGCCGCCAAGATCGCGGCCGCGCGCGAGGAGGGCGACCTGCGCGAGAACGGCGGGTACCACGCGGCCAAGGAGGAGCAGGGCAAGCAGGAACTGCGCGTGCGCCAGCTGACCCAGCTCCTCGAGAACGCCCAGGTGGGCGAGGCCCCGGCCTCCGCCGACGGCGCCGTCGCGCCCGGCATGGTCGTCACGATCGCCTTCGACGGTGACGAGGACGACACCCTGACGTTCCTGCTCGCGTCCCGTGAGTACGCGAGCTCCGACGTCGAGACGTACTCGCCGCAGTCCCCGCTCGGCTCCGGAGTCATCGGCCACAAGGTGGGCGAGGACGCGGAGTACGAGCTGCCGAACGGCAAGAAGGCCTCGGTGAAGATCCTGAAGGCCGAGCCCTACCCGGGCTGACCGGCCCCCCCGATTCCTCGGGCCCCCGGCATCCGCATCGACCGGACGCCGGGGGCTTCGTCATGCCCGGGGCGCCGTCAGCCGGCCGCCCGGCGGTACTTGCGGACCGCGAGGGTGCGGAAGAACAGGATGATCACGACCGACCAGATCAGCGAGGCCCACACCGGGTGCTGCATGGGCCAGGCGTCGGGCGTCCGGAACCCCGGGGGGAGGTTGCCGAACAGCTCACGGCACGCCTGCACGGTGGCGCTGAACGGGTTCCACTCCGCGATGTGCCGCAGGAAGGCCGGCATCTGGTTCGCGTCCACGAACGCGTTCGAGATGAAGGTCAGCGGGAACAGCCAGATCAGACCGCCCGAGGTGGCCGCCTCGGGCGTGCGCACGGACAGGCCGATGAGAGCGCCGATCCAGGAGAACGCGTACCCGAGCAGCAGGAGCAGGCCGAATCCGGCGAGCACCTTGCCGAGGTTCTCGTGCGTGCGCCAGCCGACCAGGACGGCCACGATCGCGAGGACGAGCAGGGTCAGCGCCGTCTGGACCAGGTCGGCGAGGGTGCGCCCGGTCAGGACCGCGCCGCGCGCCATGGGCAGGGAGCGGAAGCGGTCGACGAGGCCCTTGTGCATGTCGTCCGCGATGCCCGCCCCGGCGCCCGCGGTGGCGAACGTCACGGTCTGGGCGAAGATGCCGGCCATCAGGAACTCGCGGTAGGCCTGCGTGGAGCTGGACGCACCGACCTGGATCGAGCCGCCGAACACGTAGGTGAACAGCACCACGAACATGATGGGCTGGATCAGCCCGAAGATCAGCATCTCGGGGATCCGGCGCATCCGGATCAGGTTCCGCTGGGCGATGACCAGGGAGTCGTTCACGGCGCTCACTTCACGGCCTCCTTGCCGTTCTCCGCGTCCCGGCCGTTCTCCGCGTCCTGGCCGGGTGTCTCGGCCATGTGTCCGGTCAGGGACAGGAAGACGTCGTCGAGAGTGGGGCGGCGCAGGCCCACGTCGTCCATCTCGATCCCGCGCCCGTCGAGTTCCCGGATGATCTCGGCGAGCAGCTTGGCGCCGCCGGTGACGGGGACCGTGAGCCTGCGGGTGTGCTCCTCGACCGTCATCTCGCCCTTGCCGAAGGCGGTGAGCACCTCTGCGGCGGTCCGGATGTCCTCGCGCTCGTGCACCACGACCTCCACGCGCTCGCCGCCGGTGCGGGCCTTGAGCTGGTCGGAGGTGCCCTTGGCGATGACCCGGCCGTGGTCGACCACCGCGATGTCGTGGGCGAGGTGGTCGGCCTCCTCCAGGTACTGGGTGGTGAGCAGCAGCGTCGTACCGCCGGAGACGAGCTGCTTGATGACCTCCCACAGCTGCTGGCGGTTGCGGGGGTCGAGGCCGGTGGTCGGCTCGTCCATGAACATCACCGGGGGTGAGACCACGAGCGCCGCGGCGAGGTCGAGCCGGCGGCGCATGCCTCCGGAGTAGGTCTTGGCGGGTCGGTCGGCGGCGTCCGCGAGGTGGAACTGCTCCAGCAGTTCCACCGCGCGCCGCCGGGCCGCCCTGGCCCCCATCTGGTACAGCCGGCCGACCATCTGCAGGTTCTCCCGGCCGGTCAGGTACTCGTCGACCGCCGCGAACTGGCCGGACAGGCCTATGGAGCGGCGGACGGCGTCGGGATCCTTGAGGACGTCGACGCCCGCGACGACGGCCGTGCCGCTGTCGGGGCGCAGCAGGGTCGTCAGGCAGCGGACGGCCGTGGTCTTGCCGGCGCCGTTCGGCCCGAGCAGGCCGAGGACCGTGCCCTCGGGCACGTCGAGGTCTACGCCGTCCAGTGCCCTTACATCGCCGAAGGTCTTCACCAGGCCTTCGGCATAGATGGCGCCTGGCATGTGTGTCTCCGTCTCCACGTCGTCGGGGATGCGTTGCGGGATTTCGGGCACACCATAACGCGATGTATCGCGTCTCTCAATGGACTTCGGCCATGATTGCTCGAACGAGTGCTCCCCCGGCCCGATCCCGGCCCCGGGCCGGCCGGGGCGAGGCCTCAGTCGATGACCGTGTAGCCCCCGTCCCGCAGGGCCTGGCCGACCTCGGCGCAGTGCACGGGGCCCTTGGTCTCCAGGTGCAGCTCCACCTCGGCCTCGCTGAGCCCGAGCCTCGGATCGGTGCGCACATGACTGACGTCGAGGACGTTGGCGTCGGTCAGCGACAACGTGCCGAGGAGCATGGCGAGGGCGCCGGGACGGTCGGTCAGCCGCAGCCGGACGGCCAGGTAGCGGCCCTGAGCGGCCATGCCGTGCCGCAGCACGCGCTGGAGCAGGACGGGGTCGACGTTGCCCCCGGACAGCACGGCGACGACCGGGCCCTCGAAGGCGTCCGGCGCGGCCAGCAGCGCCGCGACCGGGCTGGCCCCGGCCGGCTCCACGACGAGCTTGGCGCGTTCGAGGCAGAGCAGCAGGGCGGCCGACAGCTGGTCCTCGCGGACCGTGCGCACCTCGTCGACCAGCTCCCGGATGATCCCGAAGGGCACCGCCCCGGGCCGGCCCACCCTGATGCCGTCGGCCATGGTCGCCGGGTTCTCCACCGTCACCGGGTGCCCGGCGGTCAGCGAGGGCGGGTAGGCCGCCGCGCCCTCCGCCTGCACCCCCACGATCCTGACCTCGGGCCGGATCGCCTTGACCGCGACCGCGATGCCGGCCGCCAGTCCGCCGCCGCCGATCCCGACGACGATCGTGCGCACCTCCGGGCACTGCTCCAGGATCTCCAGGCCGACCGTGCCCTGGCCCGCGATGATGTCCGGGTGGTCGAAGGGGTGGATGAGCGCCGCGCCCGTGGCGTCCGCGTACTCCTCGGCGGCGGCCAGCGACTCGTCGACCACCTGGCCGTGCAGGCGCACCTCGGCGCCGTAGTCCCGGGTCGCGCTCACCTTCGGCAGCGGGGCGCCCTTGGGCATGAACACCGTGGCGTGCACACCCAGCAGCGAGGAGGCCAGCGCCACGCCCTGCGCGTGGTTCCCGGCGCTCGCGGCCACCACGCCCGCCGCCCGCTGCTCGGGCAGCAGCCCGGCGATCCGCACATAGGCACCGCGCAGCTTGAACGAGCCGGTCCGCTGGAGGTTCTCGCACTTCAACTGCACGGGCGCGCCGACCAGCTGGGACAGGTACCGGCTGCCCTCCATCGCGGTGACCCGTGCCACACCCGAGAGCATCTTCTGGGCTCCGCGCACATCGTCGAGGGTGACGGAACGCAAGGAGTCAGCCGTGCCGTAGCTCATGACTCCAGCATCGCAGTTCACACTCGCGTACGACTGGTGTGACCAACCTCCGAGACCGGTTTGTGCAGCGCCGGTACGGCCCGGCGCCGGGCCGCGTACCCTGTCCCCCAACCCAGCAGCCCTCCATGAAGTGAGCCTCCGGCCATGCCCACAACACCTGAAATGTCGATGGACATGACGACCGTCGGTGACCCCGGTCTTCTCGACACCCTCCAGCACGAGGTGGCGGTGTTCGCCCGCCGCGCCGAACAGACGCGGCTCGGCGGGGTCGGGCAGGTGCGCAACTCCATGGACCGCGCCGCCTACCTGCTGCTCAACCGCCTCGACAAGGAGGGCCCGATGGGCGTCAAGGCGCTCGCCGCGGGCATGGGCATCGACTCCTCGACGGTGACCCGGCAGGTGGCGCCCCTCGTCGACACCGGGCTGGTCAAGCGCACCTCGCACCCGGAGGACGGCCGCGCGGTGGTGCTCCAGCTGTCCCCGCGCGGGGCCGCCAGGCTGGAGGAGGTGCGGTCGTCCCGGCGTCAGCTGATGGCCGAGCTGACGCACGACTGGGCACCGGAGGAGCGCGAGCAGTTCTGCACGCTCCTCACGCGCTTCAACCACGCACTGTCCGCGCGGACCCTGCAGGGCGGCCCGGCCGCGGAGCAGCCGCCGGCGTCCTGAGCCGCACCGTGCACAGGAGCGGTCCCAGCTCTTGACCCCGGGCCCGCGCTGGCCTCATATGAGACCGGGTCCTGTGTCGTACGCGGTTCACCTGTCCCGTACCGGACGGGGCCCCTCATGGGGGAGGCGCGGTGCTTGATCGGCAGGTGTCCCGCGGGGCCCGCCGGGCCCGGGAGTTCGAGGCGTTCGTCGCGGGCGCGGCCGGGCGGCTGCTGCACGCCGCCACGCTGCTCACCGCGGAGCCGCCGGACGCCAACCCGCGGGCGCGCCGCCTGCTGACCCTGGCCCTCGGCCACACCTACGCCCGCTGGGACCGGCTGCGCGGCGAGGACCCGTACGACTGCGCCCGCCAGTACCTCGCGACCCGCTTCGCGCGCGCCACCTGGCACCGGTACCTCGTCCTCGGGCGCACCCGGCCCGATCCGCGCAGCCCGCTCGCCGCGCTCGGCCCGCAGGAACGGCTGATCCTGGTGCTGCGGCTCTACGAGGGCATCGCCGAGGAGCAGGCGGCGGCCCTGCTCGGCCTGCCCGTGGACCGCGTCCACACCATCTGCGACCGTGCGACGGCCACGGTGCTGCATCCGCCCCGGCCGGCCGGCCCGCGCGCGGTGGGCGCGAAGGTGGCACCGTCATGAGCCCGCGACACGGCGTTTTGGGGCCGTCGCTCCCGGTCATGGGGCCACGGCCTGCGCGTACGGCACCGCGGCGGGGCTCGCCGGTGCCGCGACACGGCTTTCCGGCGCCCCCGTGCGCCGTCGCGCAACCCCAGCAAACGCGCGAAGCGCGGCACGCGGGGAGGGTCCGGTGAACCGGACGGAGCGGGAGGCCGCCGTACGGCGGGTCATGGAGGACCGGCCGGTGGCGGTGCCGCCGGAGCTGCACGCGGAGGCGGTGCGGCGCGGCGAGCGGGTGCTGCGGCGCAGGCTGCTCCTGCGCCGGGTGCTGTGGCTGCTGGCGTGCGCGGCCGTCGTGGCGTTCAGTGTGTGGGCCGCGCGGGCCCACCCGTGGGTGGAGCCGCCCTCGCAGACGACTCCACCGGTCACCGGCTGGTGACCCGGGACTACTGGCCCAGGGCCTGCTGCAGGTCCTCCAGCAGGTCGTCGACGTTCTCGATGCCCACGGACAGGCGCACCAGGTCGGCGGGCACCTCGAGGGCGGAGCCGGCCGCGGAGGCGTGCGTCATCCGGCCGGGGTGCTCGATGAGGGACTCGACACCGCCGAGGGACTCGCCGAGGGTGAACACCTTGGCGCGGTTGCAGACCTCGACGGCTGCCTCCTCGCCGCCCTGGACCCGGAAGGACACCATGCCGCCGAACGCCTTCATCTGCTTGGCGGCGACCTCGTGGCCGGGGTGCTCGGGCAGGCCCGGGTAGAGCACGCTCGTCACGCGCGCGTGCCGGGTCAGCATGTCGGCGATCCTCGTGGCGTTCTCGCTGTGCCGGTCCATGCGCACCGCGAGGGTCTTGGTGCCGCGCAGCACCAGCCAGGAGTCGAAGGGGCCGGCCACGGCGCCCATCGCGTTCTGGTGGTAGGCCAGTTCCTCGCCGAGGCCCTGGTCGGACACGATCAGCGCGCCGCCGACGACGTCGGAGTGACCGCCCATGTACTTGGTCAGGGAGTGCACGACGACGTCCGCCCCGAGCGACAGCGGCTGCTGGAGGTAGGGCGTGGCGAAGGTGTTGTCGACGACGAGCCGCGCGCCCGCGTCGTGCGCGACCTGGGCGACGGCGGCGATGTCGGTGATGCCGAGCAGCGGGTTGGAGGGGGTCTCCACCCAGACGGCCTTGGTCTTCGGGGTGATCGCGTCCCGCACGGCGGCCGGGTCGCTGGTGTCGGCGACGGACCACTCGACGCCCCAGCGGGTGACGACCTTGGCGAAGAGGCGGAAGGTGCCACCGTAGGCGTCGTTCGGGATCACCACGTGGTCGCCCGGGCTGAGCAGCGTGCGCAGCAGGGTGTCCTCGGCCGCCAGGCCCGACGCGAAGGCGAGGCCGCGGCGGCCGCCCTCCAGCGCGGCGAGGTTCTCCTCGAGGGCGGTCCGGGTGGGGTTGGCGCTGCGGCTGTACTCGTAGCCGCCACGCAGCCCGCCGACGCCGTCCTGCTTGTAGGTCGAGACCTGGTAGATCGGCGGGACGACCGCGCCGGTGAGGGGATCCGCGGTGTTGCCCGCGTGGATCGCGAGAGTCTCGAAGTGCTGACTGATGTGCCTGTCGCTCATGTCCACCGAGCGTAGTGCGCCTGGCCGGATCCTGACGCCCACCCGGCTCACGGGGCAGCGGCGCGAGGGATTTCCCTGCGTGGACGACGGCGGGGGTACGACGGCGGGCCACGACGGCAGGGGTACGACGGCAGCCGGGACGGCAGCAGGAGGTGGACGACGGCGGGAGGCAGGACGACGGCGGGAGGTGGACGCGGCGGAAGGCAGGACGGCGGCGGAAGGTAAGGCGGCTCACGGCCCCCTCCTGTCATGGCCCGGACCAGGGTTTTCCACAGGGCGGCGGTGGGGTTGGCCAACTGTCGGCGGCGTCTGGTTCGCTTGGGGCATGGCGATTCTCTGGCTGCTCATGGCGCTGCTCATGCTGAGCTTCGTGCTGCTCCCGGTCATGCGGCGCAGGCGCGGGATGATCGAGCAGGTCCCCCCGGGTCACCCCGACGCCGCCGACCCGGCGGACTACGGCTTCGTGCGCCAGGAGGAGCTGGACGTGCGCATGCCCGGCCCGGACCAGGACCTGCTGGACGTCCTGGACCTGGTGCAGCGCACACAGGACTACCGCGCGGCGGCCCAGCTGCTGGCCGGCACCGAGATCGGGGGCGAGCTGCGCTGGCAGCGGGTGCAGGCCTTCGCCGGCGCGGCCGCGCTCGAACTGCAGCAGCGGCCCGGCGGGGTGCACGAGACACCGGGCGGCCAGTGGCTGCGGGTGTGGCGGGCCGAGCAGCCCAAGGACGCCGGCGGTGCCGCGGTGCACGCGGAGTTCCTGGTGCAGCAGGCCTGGCGGACGTCCACGCCCGGCACGGACGACTTCCGGATCATCATGGAGGAGGCCCGGGAGTCGTGCGGGCAGGCGGCCCTGCTGTCCCCCGGCGACCCGGTGCCGTACATCGTCGAGCTGTCCGCCGCCCGCGGACTCGGCTGTCCGCGGGACGAGTTCGAGCAGCTGTGGCTCAAGATCCTCGACCGCGCCCCGAACCACATGGGCGCGCACCTGGCCGCGCTGCACTACTGGTGCGAGAAGTGGCACGGCTCGCGCGAACAGGCGTACGCCTTCGCCGAGGCCGCCGCGGCCCGCGCCCCGCAGGGCTCGCTGCTCGCCGCGCTGCCGCTGTTCGCGGTGTTCGAGCACCTGCCGGAGGTGAACCTGGTCGCGAGCTTCTACCAGAGCGAGGTCGTCACCAGGGCGATGCACGGCGCGCTGCACGCGGTGCACGCCGCCCGTGCCGACGACCCGGTGCTCGCGCACGTCCGCCATCTGCTGATCTTCTTCCTGGTCCGCGCCGAGCGCTGGTCGGAGGCCATGCACCAGCTGATACACGTCGACGGTCACGTCGGCGCGCTGCCCTGGATCCTGTCGGCCGACCCGGCCGCCGAGTTCGCCGTCTACCGCGCGCTGGCGGTGGGCGGCTACGAGGCCAACGGCGGCAGCCCCGCGAGCCTCCCCGGCTGACCGGTCGCGGGCCCGCCGGGCGGCACGGCCGCTCACCGGACCGCCGGGCGGCACCTCGTCGGTCAGGGGCGTGACAGGCAAGGACCGTGGCGGGTCAGGGCCGTGGTGGCTCCGCGTTCTGGCCGTCGAGTGCCTGCTCGGTCCAGACGGTCTTGCCGTCGGCCGAGTAGCGCACGCCCCAGGACTGGGCCAGGTGCCCGACGATGAACAGGCCCCGGCCGCCCTCGTCGGTGGCGCGCGCGTGCCGCAGATGCGGCGCCGTGGCGGCGCTGGAGTCGCTCACCTCGCAGGTCAGGGACCGGTCCATGATCAGGCGCAGCTCCAGTGGCGGACTGCCGTGGCGCAGCGCGTTGGTGACCAGCTCGCTGACGATCAGTTCGGTGCCGAAGGCGGTCTCCTCGTCCACGTCCCACTCGGCCAGCCGCGCCGTTGCGAACTCACGGGCCGTCGCGGCGGCGGTGAACTCGCTGCCGAGCGCGCGGGTGGCGACCCGGTCCGAGGGGAACGGCCGGGTGCGGGCCAGCAGGAACACGGCACCCTCCGTCGTGACCTCGGGCGGCAGGTCGCAGAGGATCTCCTCGCACAGCTTCCGGGGGCTGCGGGACGAGCCCGCCGGGGCCGCCCGGTGGAGGCCCGCGGCGGCGGTCAGGTAGGGGACCAGCGCCGGGGTGCCGGGGAAGGCGATCACGCTGTCCTCGGGGATCCGTACGGTCGTCGCCGCGAAGGGGGACTGGTCGGTGCTGCCCAGGCGCGGACCGGGCGTGATGTCGGGCTGCTCGACGCTCCCGTCGGGACCGGCCATCACGGGCCCGGGATGGTCGGCCCGGGCGATGGTGCAGGCTCTGGTCAGCGGGTCGTACACGGCGTAGACGCAGCCCGCGGTGGGGGGCTCGGGAGCGGGCTCGCCGGCGCCGGGGAGCGAGGCCCGCTCGGCCGTCAGGAGGGTGGCCGTGTCGCTCAGCCGCGCGAGCAGATCCTCGGGGTCCAGGTCCAGGACGGCCAGGGAGATGATGACGGTGCGCAGTTGGCCCATGACCGCGGTCGCCTGGATGCCTCCTCCGTCGACGGATCCGGCGACCAGCGCGGTGCGGGCGCCGGACAGCGGGATGGTGTCGTACCAGGCTCTCTCCCCGGTACCGGAGTGTGCGACGCCCGCCACCTCCAGCGCCGTCTGCGAGGAGGCGTGCAGCGGGGGCAGGTGCTGCAGGACGGTCACCGCGACCGAGTGGTCGCGCGTGTACCGGCGGGCGTTGTCGACGCACAGCGCGGTGTGCCGGGCCACGTCGCGGATCAGCTCCGCGTCGCTCTCCTCGTACGGGCGCGGCGAGGAGGTGCGGTACAGACTCACCAGGCCCAGCGCGGCGTCCCACAGGGTCAGGGGGGCGACGAGCATGCTGTGCGCCCCGGTCTCGCGGATGGCCCGGCCGCGCGCGGGGTCGGCGTCCAGCCAGGACGGTCCGGGCACGAGCGGGACGGCGCGGGGCAGCAGGTCGGACAGGGCCTGGCTGAAGGGGGTCGGCTCGGGCAGGATCCCCATGTGCCCGAGCGGGAGGGCCTGCGGCTGGCCCTCCCCGGCGCCGCTGCGGAAGGCGGCCCGCAGCAGCGCGGGGCACGGGTCGAGCGGCGCCGCCGGAGGTTCCTCGCCCCGGACCACGGCGTCCACCAGCTCCACCACCGCGATGTCGGCGAAGCCCGGTACGAGTGTGTCGGCCAGTTCCTGGCAGGTCACCACCGTGTCCAGGCTGCGGCCGACGCGCTCGCGCACCTTGTCGAGGACGGCCAGCCGGGCCAGGGCCCGTTCCCGGTCGGTGACGTCGAGGACGGTGATGGTGATGCCGAGCACCCCGCCCAGCGGGTCCAGGAGCCGGAACGCGGAGAGTTCGTACAGGCGTTCCTCGCCGTGGTGGGCCGGCGGCCGCGCCCGCAGGATCCGGCGCCGCACCGGTACGCCGGACGCCAGCACCGCGCGCACGAGAGCCTCGGCCGCCCGGGCCTCCACCATGTGGTGCGAGCCGGGGAACGTGCGGCCTATCAGGTCCTCCTCGCGCAGCCCCTCCATGGCGGGTGTCGCTGTGTTGATGCGGATCACCCGCAGGTCGCTGTCGAGGACGGCCATCCCGACCGGCGCCTGGCTGAACAGCGCGTCGAGGGTCACGGCCCCGGTGTCGCCCGCGCCGCCGCGCCAACCTCCGTCGGCCATGGAAGTCGCCTCCTGTGCCGCCCTGTGCGCCCCGCGTCCGCGTCGGCGGTCTCCTCTCCGGTGTACCCCGGCAACGAGTACCCGGCGACCGTGGATCACGACGGCGCGGCCGTCCGGACCCGCCCGGGCGCGGGGGTCCCGCGGGTCCGTCCCGGCTCGGCACCCGGTGCTCTCCCAGGGGACAATGTGAACCCCGGCCGGGTGAGGTGGTGGCGATGCCCGCTTGGCATCTGCGCGACTATCACGACGACGATCTCGACCAGGCCATCCAGATCTGGGACCAGAGCCGCCGGGCCGACGAGGACCGGGTGTTCCCGGTCTCCGAGGTGATGGCGGCGGCCAAGGCCGGTCAGCCGGCGGTGGTCGCGGTCGTCGGCGACGAACTGGTGGGCATGGCCGTGGCCGAGGCCCAGGGCAAGCGGGGCTGGGTCCTGCTGGTGGCACTGGCCGCGCGCTGGCGCGAGCGCGGGATCGGCAGCGCCCTGCTCGCCGAACTGGAACGGCGTTTGCGGGCGCTGGGCGTGCGCCACATCAGCGCGCTGCTGCCGGCGGGCGCCGCCGGCACGAAGGCGCTGGAGAACTCCGGCTACCGGTTCCGCGACGACCTGACCTACTACGAGAAGCTCGAACCGCTCGGTGCCGCCAACGCCGACGTCCTCACGGCGCTGGGCGGCCGGATGCTGCCCGAGGGGCTCTGGGACGCCATGGCCGGCATGGAGCGGGAGAAGCAGGTCGTCGAGCGCCGGGTGGTGCTCCCGCTGACGGAGCCGGCGCTCGCGGACCGCTACGGGGTCGTCCCGCCCAAGGCCGTGATCCTGTTCGGGCCGCCGGGCACCGGGAAGACGAGCTTCGCCAAGGCGGTCGCCTCGCGGCTCGGCTGGCCGTTCGTCGAGCTCTTCCCGTCCCGGCTCGCGGCCGACACCAGCGAGGGTCTGGCCACGGCGCTGCGGGACGTCTTCGCGGACCTGGCGGAGCTGGACTCGGTCGTGCTCTTCATCGACGAGGTGGAGGAGATCGCGGGCGCGCGCTCCGGCAAGGCGGTCGACCCCGGGCACGGGGTGACGAACGAACTGCTCAAGCTCATCCCGGTGTTCCGCGAGTCCGACGCGCGGCTGCTGGTCTGCGCCACCAACTCGGTGCGCTCGCTGGACGCGGCCTTCCTGCGGCCGGGACGGTTCGACTACGTCATCCCCATCGGCCCACCGGACCCGACCGCCCGCTCGGCGATCTGGGCCCGCTATCTGCGGGCCGCCGGGGAGTCGGTCGACATCGCGAGGCTGGTCGCGGCCAGCGAGCTGTTCACCCCGGCCGACATCGAGTTCGCGGCCCGCAAGGGTGCGCAGGCGGCCTTCGAGCGCGAGGTCGCCCACCGCCGGGGGCGGCCCGCCACCACCGAGGACTATCTGGACGCCATCGCCGACACCCGCCCGACGCTCACCGCGCGCGCGATCGAGGAGTTCACGGAGGACATCGAGGAGTACAGCCGTCTCTGAGCGGCGGGGCGCGCCGGCAGGGCGCGGGGGTCGCCCCGCGCCCTGCCGGCAGGGCCGCGATCAGATCGTGGCGGTGTCGATGACGAAGCGGTAGCGGACGTCGCTCGCCAGCACCCTCTCGTACGCCTCGTTGATCTCGGACGCGCTGATCAGCTCGATCTCGGCGCCCAGGCCGTGCTCGGCGCAGAAGTCCAGCATCTCCTGGGTCTCGGGGATACCGCCGATGCCGGAGCTGCTCAGGCTGCGGCGGTTGCCGAACAGCGACTGGAGCACGATCTGCACCGGCTCCTCGGGCAGGCCGACGTTCACCATGGTGCCATCCGTGCGCAGCAGGGACAGGTAGGCGGCGAAGTCGAGCGGGGCCGAGACGGTGTTGAGGATGAGGTCGAAGGTGCCCTTCAGGGACGCGAAGGTCTCCGGGTCGCTGGTGGCCCGGTAGTCGTCGGCGCCCAGCTTCAGGCCGTCGTCCTTCTTGCGCAGGGACTGGGACAGCACGGTGACCTCGGCGCCGAGCGCGTGGGCGATCTTGACGCCCATGTGGCCGAGACCGCCGAGGCCGACGACGGCGACCTTCTTGCCGGGGCCCGCGTTCCAGTGCCTGAGCGGGGAGTAGGTGGTGATGCCGGCGCACAGCAGTGGGGCGGCCACGTCGAGGGACAGGCCCTCGGGGATGCGGACGACGTAGTTCTCGTCGACGACGATCTTCTCGGCGTAACCGCCGTAGGTGGGCTCGCCGTCCTTGCCGACGGCGTTGTACGTCCAGGTGGGGGCCTTGGCGCAGTACTGCTGCAGGCCGGCCCTGCAGTTGTCGCACTCCCGGCAGGAGTCGACCATGCAGCCGACGCCCACGCGGTCGCCGACGGCGAACTTCGTCACTCCCGTCCCGACCTCCGAGACGACGCCCGCGATCTCGTGGCCCGGGACCATCGGGAAGATCGCCTCGCCCCAGCCCTCGCGGGCCTGGTGGATGTCGGAGTGGCAGATGCCGGCGAACTTGATGTCGATCAGGACGTCGAACTCGCCGACCGCGCGTCGCTCGATGGTGGTCCGCTCCAGCGGGGCCTTCGCGGCGGGCGCGGCGTACGCGGCAACAGTGGTCATGGCGGGGTTCTCCCTAGCAGCTCCGTGCGTGCCCGGCTGCCTCACCGCCGGGCACAGGTCCAGCCTGCATCAGGTCCCACGGGTCACCCAGTCCACACCTCTGCGTACGTCCGCCGTGCCTACCACTGGCGGGATCAGGCTCGTGGGCGTACGACCGGCCGGCGGCACCGATACTGGCGGTATGGACGAACAGCCGGAAGCGGCCGCCCCCGGCCTACCCCTGGACCGGCGTGCCGAGCTGAGCGAGTTCCTGCGCAGCAGGCGGGCGCGGCTGAAGCCGGAGGACGTGGGACTGCCCGACTTCGGCCGGCACCGCCGGGTGCCGGGGCTGCGCCGGGAGGAGCTGGCGCAGCTGGCCGGGGTGTCGGTGGCGTACTACACGCGCCTGGAGCAGGGCAACGGGCGGAACGTGTCGGCGGAGGTCCTCGGCTCGATCGCCCGGGCCCTGCGGCTGACGGACGCCGAGCACGCGCACCTCACCCACCTGGCCAAGCCGAAGGCGCACAAGAAGAAGCCGGCGGCGCGTCAGCAGCAGGTCCGCCCCGCGCTGGTGCAGCTGCTGGACTCGATGGACGGGGTGCCGGCGTACGTCGTGGGCCGCCGCTCGGAGATCCTCGCCTGGAACCGCATGGCGGCGGCGGTCTTCGGCGACTGGGCGGAGCTGCCGGCGGCCGAGCGCAACTGGGCCCGGCTGGTGTTCCTGCGGCCCGAGTACCGCGAGCTGTTCGTGGACTGGGAGCAGAAGGCGATCGACATCGTCTGCGCGCTGCGCATGGACGCGGGCTGCTACCCGGACGACCCGAGGCTGTCGGCGCTGGTGGGCGAACTCTCTGTGAAAAGCGAGGAGTTCCGCCGTCTGTGGGCCACACACGACGTCAAGGAGAAGAGCCACGGGCTGAAGCGACTGCACCATCCCCTGGTGGGCGGCCTCTGCCTGAACTTCGAGTCCTTCCGGCTGTCGGACGGCACCGACCAGTCCCTGGTGACGTACCACGCGGAGCCGGGCTCGCCGTCCGCCGAGTCGCTGCGTCTGCTGGCCAGCTGGGGCACGGACGCGACCCGCGCGGTGCCGTCGCCGTAGGTCCGCCGGGTCCTAGGGCTCGCGGCGCGGGGTGATCCAAACGACAGGCCCTAGTCCTCGATGCCGAGGTCGGCGCGCATCAGCCGCCGCATGGTGGTGAGCAGCGGCTCGGCGGCCTTGAGGTCGAGCAGTGCCCGGTCGGCGCTCTCGCCGTCGCGGGCCAGACTGCGGTCGAGGCGCTTGACGGCGGCGTCGATGCCGGCGAGCACCCGGTTGACGTCCCGGGAGGCGTCCAGGATCCGCTCGGGCACGACCATCTGCGCCTCGGCGTACCGGTCGCGGTACTCCCGCCGCACCTCCTCCAGCTGTTCGCGTTCCTGGTCGGTGTACACGCCGTCGCGGAGCCGGTGCAGGGCGTCCTTCAGCAGGGTGTGGAACTGGCGGGAGGCCCGGTTCATGGCGGTGTAGGCGTCGCGCCGTTCCTCGAACCCGCGCCTGCTGTCGGCCCGTTCGGCCTCGTCGGACCGCTGCCGGTCGGTGTACCGCTGGCCGAGCACGGGCGCGAACAGCGTCCCGAGGACGCCGACGACGGCGGTGATCATGGCGGTGACGGCGGCGGTCATGGGGGGACCCTACGCCGAGGGGCATGCCGGAGGGTCTCCTCCGGCATGCCCCTCGTTGCGCGACCCGGGCCTACTTGCCGAAGTACGCGTCGTGGATCGTGATCTCCGACGTGTTGCCCTTCCTGTCGGTGATCTCGGTGCGGAAGGAGACGGACCTGCCCTGCGCGGGGTTCTTCACGGTGATCTTCCCGCCCTTGACGGCCACCTTCGTCCAGGTCTTGCCGTCGTAGGAGACGTACACCGCGAGGGACTTCAGATTGCCGCCCGCGGCCGAACCCTGGACGGTGACCGGGAAGGTGGCCGTCCTGCCCGCGGCGACACGGCTGTCCAGCCCGGTCGTGGCGCCGAGGAGGATCGTGGAGGCGGGAAGCTGCGTGAACTTCGCCGGCTTGCCGGACCGGAAGGTCCAGGCCGCGTCGATGCGCGAGGAGGCCTCGCAGACCTTGGCCGACCGGGTGACCGACGTGGTCAGCCGGTAGGCGGCGTCACCGGACGGGACCTTGAAGGGCTTGCCGCCGAACAACGGGTCGTCGTTGAGGCCGACCTTGGTGCCGTTGCGGTACAGGGTGGTGTTCACCGAGGTGAAGTCGGAGTACCCGGCGTGCCCGGCGGAGTCGGCGAACAGCGGCAGCGAGCCGTAGATCTCGTTGCCGTCCCGGAAGAGCCCGTGGCCGGCGCCGAGGTGCGGGCCGAAGACCGCGGTGTTGACCGTCCTGGTGTAGGTCCGGCCGGCCTTGAAGCCCTGCTGGCCGAGCGAGTAGGCGGCGTCGGTGAGCGGGAAGCCGTCCTTGTCCTTGCCGCCGTTCTGCTCGAACTCCAGCTCCCAGGTCACCCCGCCGGTGGCGGACAGGTGCAGGGTGCGGGTGCCGGGCAGCTTCTGTGGGATGCCGAGGGAGGAGGCACCCGAGCTGTCGGGCAGCCAGCCGGAGGCGCTGACGGTGCCGGTCTTGCCGCTCGCGGCGGCACCGAGCCGGGCCCGGACCGTGGCCAGGTCGCCGGCCTTGTAGTGCCTGGTGAAGCCGGTGGCGAGCTGCTTGACCGGGCCGCCGGTGGTGACGTCGTACTCCTCGGCCGTGCCCTTGGTCCAGTGGGCGTCCCACTGCTGGTACAACGACCCGGCGGGCAGCCGCGCGCCCAGGTGGGCGGTGCGGAAGTTCTTGTACGAGTTCAGGAACCAGCCGTAGCCGTACTGGCCGCCACCGATGGTGACGTCGAACTCGGGCGAGGCGAACTGGGACGTCACGCCCTTGGCCGGGACGGTGATGTCCACCGGCCTGGCCTTGCGCGCGTCGATGGTGATCGTCTGCTTCTTGCCGACGGTCAGCTTCGGCTGGGCGATCCAGTCGATGCCCCTGGAGGCGTTCTGCGGGTCGACGTAGACGGCCGTGTTGAGGATGTACGTGCCCTTCGGCGCGCGCACCTTCACCGTGCCGGACTTGTCGTACGGGTTCAGCGAGGTGCCGTTCGCGAGTCCGGCCACGCCGTTCAGTTCGGCGCCGTAGTAGGGCGCCGGCCTGCCGTTGCGGCCGATGAACTTGAGCGTGACGTCGTACGACTCCACCTCGCGGGTCACCGCGGCGGCCGTGCGGACCGTCTGGCCGCCGGCCGTCGCCGTCACATAGGCGGAGTACGCGCCGTCGACGGTGCCGCCCAGCCGGGTGTCGGCCGTCAGGTTCACGGATGCCCTGCCGTGGGCCGGGACCGTGACCTTGGCGGCGCCGAGCCTGAAGAAGCCCGCGGGCGCCGCATGGCCCTTGGGGTCGGCGGCGGTGCTGCTCAGGCCGAGCGTGACGGCCTTGTCGCCGAGGTTGCGGTACGTCACCTTCCGGGTGACCGGCTTGTCGTCGGTGTGCGGCCAGGCCTGGGTGCCGAAGTTCACCGACACCGGGTCGGCGATCACGGACTCCTTGATGGCCCTGTCGACCGCGATCCGGCCCGAACCCTGCTGGAACGGCGTGTACTTGCCGCCCTTGGCGGAACCGGTGAGCGCGCCCTTCAGCTCGGCCCAGCCCCAGTTCGGGTGCTCCTGCTTCAGGATGGCGGCGGCGCCCGCGACGTGCGGGGTCGCCATCGAGGTGCCGGAGATGGTCAGGTAGCCGTCGGGCTTCTCGCCGACCTCCCGGTCGATGACGCTGCCCTTGGCAGCGGCGGCGGTGATGTCCACGCCCGGTGCGGTGACGTCGGGCTTGATGGCGCCGTCCCCGATCCGTGGGCCGGTGGAGGAGAAGTCGGCGAGCCTGTCGCTCTTGTCCACGGCGCCGACGGTGAGCGCGGCGTCCGCGCTGCCCGGCGAACCGATCGAATGGGGGCCGTCGTTGCCCGCGGCGATCGCGAACAGCACGCCCTTCTCGGCGGAGAGCTTGTCGACCTCGGCCTCCAGGGGATCGATCCCCGGGGAGTCGTAGCCGCCGAGGCTCAGGTTGACGACGGAGGCGCCCTGCGCGACCGCCCACTCCATGCCGGCGAGGATGCCGGAGTCGTCTCCGGAGCCGGTGTCGTCCAGGACCTTGCCGTTGAGGATCTTGGCGTCCGGGGCCACGCCCCTGTACTTGCCGCCGGACTTGGCGCCGGTGCCCGCCACGATGGAGGCGACGTGCGTGCCGTGGCCGAAGTGGTCGGTGGCGTCGGCGGCGGAGGTGAAGTTCCTGGACGCGATCACCTGGTCCCTGAGGTCCGGGTGGCCGGTGTCCACACCCGTGTCGAGGACGGCGACCTTCACGCCCTTGCCCGTGTAGCCGGCCTTCCACGCGACCGGGGCGCCGATCTGCGGCACGGACTTGTCGAGGGCGGCCTTGCGGACGCCGTCGAGCCAGACGTGCGCGATGCCGGCGGCGGCCCGGCCGCCACCGGCGACCGCGCGCCACAGCGCGGCGGTGTCCTTGACCGGGGTCTGCACGGCGTCCGCGTTCAGCGCCTTCAGGCTGCGGCGCAGGCGGCCCGCCTCCCGGATGCCGGCCCTGGCGGTGGTGGCCGTGCCGTCGTAGCCCACGATGACCTTCAGGCCGTCCTTCTGGGCCTTGCGGTTCGCGGCCTTGTTCAGCTCGGTGATGTCGAACAGGCGCTGGTCCAGCGTGCCGGAGGCCACCAGGCGGGCCGCGTCGGCGGGGACCACCAGCGTGTGTCCGCCGGCCCTGCGGACCTGGAAGGGTACGTTCTCCCGCCCCTCGGCCCGCTCCAGGCCGACGACCCTGCCCTTGGCGTCGAGGTCGACGCGGTCACCGGTGATGAGGGTGACGTGGGTCCGGGCGGTGAGCGAGGGCGCGGCGGCCGAGGACGCCTGCGGGGTGTTCGCCGACGCGGGGCTGGTCATACCCGCTGCGAGGGCGACGGCTGCGGCCGTTGCCACCGTGGCCGCAGCTGCACTTTTCACTTGTCTGCGCAAGTTCTCCCCCTGGAGATGGAGTGCCGGGCGAATTCCCCGTTCACCCGGCCGGGGGGAGCTTCGTACGTATGTACGCCGGCCCCCCGGAGCACGCAGTATGCCGGGGGGTGATCAGACGGCTCAATAGATGAGAGGACGGTAAGAAGGAGGCCCGGAAACTGTTACGCGGTGGGCGGGACACCGTTACACAACCGCGAAGTTCCGTGAGAGAAGCGAGAGTTGAGCACCCTCAGGCGCCCGCGTTCTCCTTCACCGTTATCCGGCCCTTGCGGATGGTGGCGACCCGCGGGGCCTTCCGCGCGAGCGTGGAGTCGTGGGTGACCATGATGAAGGTCAACCCGTGCTCCTTCCACAGGCGTTCGAGCACGTCCATGATCTCGTCGCGCATGCCCTCGTCGAGGTTGCCGGTCGGCTCGTCGGCGAGCAGCACCTTGGGCTTCTTCACCAGGGCACGGGCGATGGCGACGCGCTGCTGCTGACCGCCGGACATCTCCGAGGGCAGATGGGCGAGGCGCTCGCCGAGGCCCACGGACTTCAGCGCGTCGGCGGCCAGTTCGCGCCGCTCCTTCACCTTGATGCCGAGGGGTACCAGGGCCGTCTCCACGTTCTCCTGGGCGGTGAGGGTGGGGATGAGGTTGAAGGACTGGAAGACGAAGCCGATGTTCTCGCTGCGCACCCTGGTCAGCCGGGCCTCGCTCAGCTTGGCCAGGTCGGTGCCGTCCAGCACCACCTCGCCCGAGGTGGGGCGGTCCAGGCCGCCGAGCATCTGCAGCAGGGTGGACTTGCCGCCGCCGGTGGGGCCCTGGATGACGAGGCGGTCCCCGTCGGGGATGGCCAGGTCGACCCCGTCGAGGGCCTGGACGGTGTCCTTGCCCCTCGTGTAGCGCTTGGTGACGTTCCTGAGTTCGTACATGGTGGCTCCTGGGTGGGTTCTCGGGGTGGTTGCGCGCCGTGGCGGCTGCGGATCCGGCCGGCCGGGCGGTCGCCCGCGTCCCTCGGATCCGGCCACCCCGGCTACTCGACGCGGCGCAGGGCGTCCGCCGGACGCAGGCGCGAGGCACGCCAGCCGCCGAACGCTCCCGCGATCAGGCCGCCCGCCACGGCGAGTCCGACCGCCAGGGCGATCGTCGTGACGCTGACCGGAGCGGTCAGGGCGACCTCAAGGGACTTCGCCGCCTGACGGCCGGGGCCGAAGCCGCCCCCGCCGAAACCGCGGCCGCCGCCGAAGCCACCGCCGCCGGGACCGCCGCCGAAGCCTCCGCCCCCGCTGCCGCCGCCCAGTTGCGCCTGGAGCGTCGGGCTGACGGCGGTGACGGCGTACGCGCCCGCCAGGCCGAGCGCGATGCCGAGGGCGCCGCCCACCAGGCCGTTGACCATCGCCTCGCCGATCACCTGCCGGGTGACCCGGCCCGACTTCCAGCCGAGGGCCTTCAGGGTGCCGAACTCGCGGACCCGGCGGGAGACCGCGGAGGAGGTGAGCAGGCCCGCGACCAGGAACGCGGCCACCAGCACCGCGATGGACAGCCAGCGGCCCACCTTGGTGGCGAGCGAGGAGGCGGTGGACAGGGAGCCCGACACCGTCTTGGCGAGGTCGGAGGAGGTGGTGACCGTCGTACCGGAGACGTTCTTCTGGATGGCGCTCTTGACGGAGTCGATCCGCTGGGAGTCGGTCGCCTTGACGTAGATCGTGGTGACCTTGTCCTTCTCGCCCGCGAGGGTCTGCGCCTGCTGCAGCGGGACGTACAGGTTGGCCGCCGGGTCGCCGCTGTTCGCGGTGGCGATGCCGATCACCGTGAACGTGGTGCCCTTGACGGTGACCGTCGAACCGACCTCGTACTTCTTCTCCTTGGCGTACGCCGAGTCGGCCACGGCCACCTTGGCGTCGGTCTCCGTCGTCTTGAAGGTACGGCCGCTGGTGATCTTCGAGGAGGTCAGCGGGCCGATCCCGGCCTTGGTGACGTCGGTGCCGTACACCGTGTACTGGTTGATGCCGAAGTCGGCGCCGCCGCCCTTCACCTCGCCCTGCGGCTGCCCGGTGCCGCCGCCCCGCCGGAAGCCAGCGCCGCCGCCGTTCTGCTGGAACTGGCCACGGGTGAACTGGCCGCTGACCTTGACCACGCTGAGGTTCAGGCCGCCGGCGGCGGAGGAGACGCCCTGCTGGCCGGCGACCTTGGTGACGGTCGAGGAGGCGAGGGTGGTGAAGCCCTGCACCCGGACCCGGTCGCTGCTCTGGGAGGACTTGTCGTCGCTGTTCCGCGCGCCGAACTGGAAGCGGGGCTGCTGGGCGCCGGAGCCGGCCGGCGCGGCCGCCTTGGTGACCGTCATGTCCGTGCCGAGGCCGTACAGCGACTGCAGAACCTTGTCCTGGGCCTTCCCCATGCCGCTGGAGACGGAGTTGACCACGATGACCAGTGCGATACCCAGCGCGAGCCCGGAGGCGACGACGAGGGCCGCCTTTCTGCGGCGGCGCAGTTCGCGCCTCAGGTAGGTGAAGAACATGGCCCGCAAGCTAGGTACGGACCGTGACGACACCCTAAGGCCGGCATAAGAGAAGCATGAGAAGGCTGTGCGGGGCCTCGGAAACACCGGTGCCGCCCCTGGGGGGCGGCACCGGAGGAGGAGTGCGGGCCGGGGCCCGGACGGTCAGACGGCCGAACCGGCCTTCCACTGCGACCAGTCCATGTTCCAGCCGTTGAGGCCGTTGTCCGGCGCGACCGTCTTGTCGCCGGTGTTCTGGACGACCACGACGTCACCGACCAGCGAGTGGCCGTAGAACCACGCGGCCGGCGTGCTGGGGTCGCCGGCGCCCTTGACGTCCTGCAGGCCGACGCAGCCGTGGCTGGTGTTGACGCTGCCGAACACCGAGGGAGCGCCCCAGTAGTTGCCGTGGATGAAGGTGCCGGACGTGGTCAGGCGCATGGCGTGCGGCACGTCCTTGATGTCGTACTCGCCCTTGCCGTCGGAGTCCTTGAAGCCGACCGTCGCGCCGTTCATCCGGGTCTGCTTGAACTTCTCGGAGATCACCATCTGGCCCTCGTACGTGGTGTGGTCGGGGGCACCGGCGGAGATCGGGATGGTCTTGACGACCTTGCCGTCCTGCGTGACCTTCATCTGCTTGGTCTTCGCGTCGACGTAGGAGACCTGGTTGCGGCCGATGTGGAAGGTGACCGTCTTCTGCTGGACGCCATGGATGCCGGGCGCGCCCTCGACGCCGTCCAGGGCCAGCTTCAGCGTGACGGTGGAGCCTTCCTTCCAGTACTGCTCCGGGCGGCAGTCCATGCGGTTGGCGTTGAACCAGTGGCAGGCGACCTCCTGGCCGCCGCTGGAGGTGACCGTGATGCCCTTCTGCACGGCCGCCTTGTTGCTGATCGCCTTGTCGAAGTTGATCGAGACCGGCATGCCGACACCGACGGTGGAGCCGTCGTCCGGGGTGAAGGTGCCGATGAAGCTGTTGGCCGGGGAGACGGTGGTGAAGGACGCGTTCTCGTGGGCTATGCGGCCCTGGGAGTCCTTGGCCTCCGCGGCGACCTTGTAGGTGGTGGAGCGCTGCAGCTGCAGGGAGGGCTTCCAGCTGGTCCTGTCGGCGGACAGCTGGCCGGCCACGGCCCTGCCGTCCTCGGTGGTCATCGTGACGCCGGTGAGCGTCCCCTTGCTGACGGTGACGGCGGAGTTGTTGATCGACGCGTTGTCGGAGCCGTCCTTGGGCGTGATCGTGATCTGCGCCGCCGACGACTTCTTGGCGGCCGCCGCGTCGGCCTGGGCCTGCGAGGATTCGGCGTTGCCGTTCGCCGAGGCCTTGCCGCCGCTGGAACAGGCCGTGAGCGCCAGCGCACCGCCGAGCAGGGCGGACGCGGCCATGAGGCTCTTGCGCCGCTTACTGTCCGTCATCACACACTTCTCCATCGTTGCCGAGTCGCGATAACCCCGAGAGTCCCCCCGCAAGAACCTTCAACGGTACGGCCGCGTCGTCCCGTTCCCATCCAGTGGATCTGTGGGGCACACCACGTCCACCGCGGGCGGGTGTGCGGGAACCGGCCCGTGTGCCCCCTGGGACGGCGAAACCCCGGACGGCCGCGCCGTCCGGGGTCGAGGGTTCCCCGGGACGCTCAGCCGACGCCGTCCTCCTCCTCGTCGTCCTCCACATCGTCCTCGTCCAGGTCCCAGTCGGGCGAGTCCGGGTCGTACTCGATCCGCTCGGTGGACCAGGAGGCCTGCTGGAGCTCCACCCCGGGCACCTCACCGACCAGGTCGAAGGGGTCCACGAGATAGGCGAGGGCCTCCGCGGTGTCTTCCGTCACAGCGCCTTCGGCGTGACTGCGCTCCGCCTCCGGCAGCTCCGGATCCTGCGCGAGGCGGCGCAGCGCGGCCTTGGTCACCTCGTCCTCGTCCTGCACCTCGACGACCAGCTCCACACGAAGCCGTACAAAACGTGATGTCTCTTCAGCGCTCATGCCGCGAGCGTACGACTGAAACCTCCCGTGACTTTCCTGTGACCCGCGCCTTTCACTAACATCGGGCCACACGGCCAATTCGCCAGCGTCACAAGGGGGATCGATATTCCGTGTCATCCGCTCGCCGCCCGCTGCTGACCGCCACCGCCGCGGGCACCCTGCTCTGCGCCCTGTGGTTCGTCCCGTCCGCACACGCGTCACAGGACTCCCCGGCGAGAGACACGGCGTCCACGTACGCCTCGACGCCGGTCGCACAGCAGGCCAGGGCGACCTCGGCCGGGACCACCGAGGCCGGGCAGGAGACGGCCGACGACTCCGCACTCGCCGACACCGGTAGCCCCGACACCACGCCCTACGTCGTCGGCGGCACCCTGTTCCTCGGCGTGGGCGCCGGTTTCGTGGTGTATTCGGTGCGCCGGGAACGCCTGGGCTTTTAATTTCCCTTGACTGAGCTTTGACGATACGCACATAGTGCGCCCATGACGAGATCATCGGGCGTGCGGCTGTGCGCCACCGCCGTCGTGGGCGCGCTCTCGCTCGCCCTCGTCACGGGCTGTTCCGGAGGCGGTTCGAAGGGCTCCGGGCACGCGGGCACGGAGGCGGCCGGGCCGGCCGCGAAGGCGCTGAGCGCCGCCGAGTTGAAGGACCTGATCATCGCCTCGGACGAGGTGCCCGGCTACAAGGTCGAGGCCGTACCGGCGGCTCGCGCCAAGCCGATCACGACCGACAGCGCCCGGTGCCGTCCCCTGGCCCGCGTCATGAGCGGCCTCCCGCCGGTCGGCACGGCGGCCCGGACGGACCGCATGGCCACGGAGAACCCGAAGAAGCGGCCGTCGTCCGACCCCACGTCCCTGGACGACATGGCCGACGGGAAGTTCGAGGAGTCGATCAAGAAGTCCCTGGACCGGGACGTCACCACGGTCACCCTGTCCTCCTACGACGGGGACGGCGCCGAGAAGGCCCTGGAGTCCGTCTCCGACGCCGTACGGGCCTGCGCGGGCGGCTTCACCGGCAAACAGGCCGGAACCGAGGTGAAGTTCACCAGGATCGACGCGGAGAAGTCCGCGGGCACGGGCGAGGGTTCGGTGGCGTTCGCCGCGACCAGCGACTCGGGCGACGGGGACGCGGCGCCCGTCCACGCCGAGGTGGACCGGCACGGCGGCAACCTGTCCGTCTACTTCACGATGAACATCGGCGCGATGATGGCCAAGAAGGCGTACGCGGTCTCACCCGCGGTCGTGAAGGCGCAGGAGGCCAAGCTGAAGTGACGTTTCGGGGGCCCTGTACGGCGACAGGGCCCCCTCCTTCTTCCGTTTCCCCTGCGGGGCTTGGTGCCGCTACTGCAGCGGTCCGGTGACCGTCTCGGCTGCCGTCACCAGCCCACCGCCGCGCACGAAGGCGTCGGCCGCGGCCAGGTCGGGGGCCAGGAAGCGGTCCGGGCCCGGGCCCTGGACGCCGGCGGCGCGCACGGCCGCGATGACGGCCTGGGAGGCGGGCGCCGGGGTGAGGCCCTCGCGCAGCTCGATGGCGCGGGTGGCCGCGTACAGCTCGACGGCGATGATGCGGGTGAGGTTGTCGACGGCGGTGCGCAGCTTGCGCGCGGCCGACCAGCCCATGGAGACGTGGTCCTCCTGCATGGCGGAGGACGGGATGGAGTCGGCGGAGGCCGGTACGGCGAGCCGCTTCATCTCGCTGACCAGGGCGGCCTGCGTGTACTGGGCGATCATCAGGCCGGAGTCGACACCGGCGTCGTCGGCGAGGAACGGCGGCAGGCCGTGGCTGCGGTTCTTGTCGAGCAGCCGGTCGGTGCGGCGCTCGGCGATGGAGCCGAGGTCGGCGGCGGCGACGGCGAGGAAGTCCAGGACGTAGGCGACCGGGGCTCCGTGGAAGTTGCCGTTGGACTCCACCCGGCCGTCGGGCAGGACGACCGGGTTGTCGACGGCCGAGGCCAGCTCGCGCTCGGCGACCAGGCGGGCGTGCGCCATCGTGTCGCGGCCGGCGCCCGCGACCTGCGGGGCGCAGCGCACCGAGTAGGCGTCCTGGACGCGCGGGGCGTCGTCCTGGTGGTGCCCGGTGAGCTGCGAACCCTGCAGCACCGCCAGCATGTTGGCGGCGGAGGCGCCCTGGCCCGGGTGCGGGCGGATGGCGTGCAGTTCGGGCGCGAGCACCTTGTCGGTGCCGAGCAGCGCCTCGAGGCTGAGCGCGGCGGTGATGTCGGCGGACTTGTAAAGGGTGTCGAGGTCGGCGAGGGCCATGATCAGCATGCCGAGCATGCCGTCGGTGCCGTTGAGGAGAGCGAGGCCCTCCTTCTCGCGGAGTTCGACGGGCTGGATCCCGTGCTCGGCGAGCAGTTCGCCGGCGGGGCGTACGACACCGTCGGGGCCCTCGGCGTCCCCCTCGCCCATGAGCGCGAGGGCGCAGTGGGACAGCGGGGCCAGGTCGCCGGAGCAGCCGAGGGAGCCGTACTCGTGCACGACCGGGGTGATCCCGGCGTTCAGCACGTCGGCCATGGTCTGCGCGACCTCGGGCCGCACACCGGTGTGCCCGGAGCAGACGGTCTTCAGGCGCAGGAACATCAGCGCCCGTACGACCTCGCGCTCGACGCGCGGGCCCATGCCGGCGGCGTGCGAGCGGACGATGTTGCGCTGCAGCTGGGCGCGCAGTTCCCGGCTGATGTGACGGGTCGCCAGGGCACCGAAGCCGGTGGAGACGCCGTAGACCGGCTCCGGCTTGGCAGCCAGCGCGTCCACGATCTCGCGGGCCGCGGCGAGGGCCGCCACCGCCTCCGCCGACAGCTCGATCCGGGCAGCGCCGCGCGCCACGGCGAGAACGTCGGACGCCGTGACACCGGACGTCCCCACCACCACAGTGTGCATATCCATATTCAGGAGCGTACGCATTGAATGCGTTGATGTCACTAGTGGGGAGCGGGGGTGACCCTTACTTCTCCGTGTGCTTCGGGTCACGGCCCGCCGGCCGCCCCGGGCTCACGGGTGGCGCCCGCGGAAGCGGCGGCGTTCGGCGCGGGACGGCGGCGGCTCGTCGGCGAGCCGTACGACCGGGTCGTCGGGGCCCTCCCGGCCGGCCACCACCGGACGGGAGCCGCGCACGGCCTTGGCCCGGTACTGCGCCGCGTCCGCCAGCCGGAACAGCCTGCGCGCGTCCTCCACGGGACCGATCGGATCCTCGGTCGAGGCGATCCCGCAGGCCACGCCCTCGCCCAGCTCCATCTCGCCCGCCCGGCGGCACAGTTCGTCCGCCGCCTTGACCACGTCGTCGGCGGACGGGCCGACCGCGACCAGGCAGAACTCGTCCCCGCCGAGCCGCGCGGCCAGCGCACCCGGCAGCATCGCCCCGCACAGCGACAGCACCGAGCCGAAGCGTTCCAGCAGACGGTCGCCCACCGCGTGCCCGAGGGTGTCGTTGACCCGCTTGAGCCCGTTGAGGTCGCAGACCACGAGACTGACCACCACGCCCTCGGTGCGGTGCCGCTCCACCGCCTCCTCCAGGCACACGTCGACCGCGCGGCGGTTGGCGAGCCCGGTGAGGGAGTCGGTGAAGGCGAGCCGGCGGGCCTCCTCCAGACGTTCGGTCTGCGCGAGGCCGGCGGCGACGACGGCGGCCAGGACGGTCGCGAAGTCGGCGTCGGCCCGCCCGAACACGGGCACCCCGGCCGGGCGCGCCACGTACAGCTCGCCCCACGCCCTGCCGTGCAGCACGACGGGGGCGACGACACAGCAGCCGCGACCGCGCCGACGCAGGGCGGCGACCCGCTGGTGGAAGTAGCCGGGGGTACCGGCGGCCGGGCCCTCGGCGGTCTCCACCCACGCGTTGGGTTCGCCCCCGCCCGCCCACCGCTCGTGCAGGAACTCGGTGATCTCCGGGAACTGGTGCACCGGGTAGGCCTCGGCCTCCGGGAACTCCTTCTCGTCCGGCGCCCTGTCCCCCACGTTCACCAGGACCCGCAGCCGGCCCAGCTCCCGCTCCCACACCGACAGCGCCGCGAAGCTGCCGTCCAGCGCACGGCAGCCGCCGAGCGCGGCGGCCCGCCAGGACTCCCGGGGGGTGTGCGCCGCCGCCATCCCCTGGGCCAGCGCCACCACGGCCGCGAGCCGCTTGTCCTCACCCATCACTCCAGGTTAGGGAGAAATGGGGTCAATAGGGTCATTGGCGGGGCGAACAGGGGGTACCGGTGGCTACTCCCCCGGCCACTGCGGCCTGCGCTTCTCGTTGAAGGCCGCCACGCCCTCCGCCCGGTCCCCGGAGAACGCCACCGAACGCCAGGCGGCGTCCTCGACCTCCAGGCCCGCCCGCAGATCCAGCCCGTACCCGAGCCGCAGCGCCCGCTTGGCCGCCCGCAGGCCCACGGGCGAGTTCGCGGCGATCCGCGCACCGAGCGCCAGCGCCTCCTCGCGGTCCCGCCCCTCCTCGACCAGCTGGTCCACGAGGCCCAGCCCGGCGGCCTCCGCCGCCTCCAGCCGCCGCGCCGTGAAGATCAGCTCGGCCGCCCGCGCCGCCCCGACCCGGCGCGGCAGCAGCTGCGTACCGCCACCGCCCGGGATCACGCCCACGGACACCTCGGGCAGGCCCACCACGGCCGTCGGGTCGGCCACGATCAGGTCGCAGGAGAGCGCCAGCTCGAACCCGCCGCCCAGCGCGAACCCGTGCACCGCCGCGATCGTAGGCATCGGCAGCTCCAGCACGCCGGTGTACGCCGAGCGCGCCACCGGCCGCTGGCGCACCAGGTCCGCGTCGCTGAAGGAGTTGCGCTCCTTCAGGTCGGCGCCGACGCAGAACGCCCGTTCGTGCGACGAGGTCAGGACGACCACGCGCGCGTCCCGGTCCGCGGCCAGCGCCGTGCACGCGCCCGCGAGGGAGCGGGCCATCTCCGTGGAGACGGCGTTCATCGCCTTGGGCCGGTCCAGCACCAGCTCCGCGACGTGCCCGTGCCGCCGCACCAGCACGAACTCCCCGAACCGCTCCTCGCCCATGGCGTCCTCCGCTTCCGCGTTAACGAGGGTTAACTCGCTGTCGGTCCGATCATCGCAGCCGTACCCGATCACGGAAAGCCCGGAGGGCTACGCCCGTTCGAGTGACATCCCGACCGTCTCCCCCCACACCGCCCACAGGAGCGCATAGCGTGCGCTCCGCCACGGCGCGCCCCGGGGCGCGCGGCGGGGAGGAAACCATGACACCGATACCTGCAGAGTCGAGCGAGCGTTCGTCCGGTATCCGGCGCGGGCGTCACCGCAAGCCCCGCCCCCGCAAGGTGATGCTGGCCGCGGGCGGCCTGGCCCTGGCGGCCGGCGTGCTCACCCTGGTCCGCATCTCCCCGGACTCCGGCGTCGGCGCCCCGGGCACGGCGGAGGCCGAGCCCCGGCTCGACGCGGGCGGCGGGGCCTCGGACCGCTCGGCGGACACCGCCGTCACGGCCCCCTCCCGGCCCACCGCGCTGCCCTCGTCCTCCTCCGTCATGGGCGGGCGCGGCCCGGAGCCGACGGCCGGCCGCTCGTCGTCGGCGCCGGGTGCCTCCGTCCAGCCCGTGACACCGCCCGAGGACACCACCGTCCCGACCACCATCCCGACCGGAGCCCCGGCCACACCGGCGGGCACACCCCCGCCCCCGGCCACCACCGCGGCCCCGCGCCCCGATCCGACGTCGGCACGGCCCACCACCCCGGCCCCGGCGCCCGGCCACAGCACGGCGGCACCGGCACCGGCACCGGGCGGGCTGTGCCTGCCGCTGATCAGCCTGTGCGTCGAGGCACTCGGCGCGCCGAAGAACTAGGAGGGGTCCGGAGGGAAGCCGGGAAACCGGGGAAGCCGGGGAAAGGGGACAGGGTCCCGGGCGGCTACGGCTGTCCGTCCCGGCGGGCGAGCAGCCACGGCTCGACCACGCCGAGGCCGCGCACCGGGCGCTGCCACATCGGCTGGAGCGCGAAGCGGTACGCCGGCGGCTCCTCGCCCTCCTTCTCCGCGGCGGCCGCGGCCTCGGCCGCCTCCGCCTCCGAGGCGGGCGCCTCGCGGCTGCGGATCAGCTCCTCGGCGAACGCGCTGTCCACCAGCACGGCGTCCCGCGGGGCTATGGAGGTCAGACGGGAGGCGAGGTTGACCGTCGTACCGAACACGTCGCCCATCCGGGTGGTCACCGTGCCGAACGCCATGCCGACCCGGAGTTCCGGCATCGTCTCGTCGTTCGACAGCGTCTCGACCAGGCGCAGCGCGATGTCCGCGGCGATCCCCGCGTCGTCCGCCGCGTACAGCACCTCGTCGCCGAGGGTCTTGATGAGCCGGCCGCCGCGCGCGGCCACCAGGTCGGCGGCGGTGGTCTCGAAGGCCTCGACGAGTTCGCCGAGTTCCTCCTCCTCCATCCGGCGGGTCAGCCGGGTGAACCCCACCAGGTCGGCGAAGCCGACGGCGAGCCGCCGGTCGACCATCTCCTCGTCGTCCGCCGCCTGCACGACCCGCCCGGTGGCGGCGGCCAGCTGCCGGCGCCAGACGTAGACCAGGAACTCCTCCAGCTCGGGCAGCAGCAGCTCGACCAGGGGGTACGTCACCTCGGTGCGGGTCATGCCGGGCTCGGGGGGCTCGGTCAGGCCCTCCAGGAAGGAATCGATCTGCCACTCGGCCAGCCGGGCGGTGGTCTGACCGGTGGAGCGGGCCACCTGCACCGCCATGGCCTCGCTCAGCAGGCCCGCCTCCACCAGACCGGCCAGGCGGCGCAGGGCCAGGACGTCGGCCTCGGTGAGGGCCTTGGCCTGGCCGATGTCGGCGAAGCCCATCGCCCGCCAGAAGCGGGAGGCCAGCTCCATGGAGACACCGGCGCTCCGGGCGGCCTGGAAAGGGGTGTAACGGCGCTCCGCGCCCAGGATGAGCCCTTCGAGACGCAGCGCGAGCGGGTCCTCGCCGGAGTCGGCGGCGTTGGGGTCCAGCCAGCCGTCCTCGCCGGGGCCCGTGTCGTCGACGGTCACTCCTGCTGCCCTTCCGATCTGCCACGGTCAGGTATCGACCGGCCTCAACTCTACGGCAGGTGTGCGCCAGCTCACTCCGTCGGGTTCGGCGGGGGTTCACCCGCGCGGTACCGGCTCACGTGCACCGGAGCGGCGGCCGACGTCCTCCGGGGACCCACGGCCCCCGGACCCTCGCCATCAGTCTGCGGTCCCGGCCCGCCGTCCGCAGCCGCGGGCGGGGGCCCGTCGCCCGGCACCCCGCGCCCGCCCCAGGGCTCGCAGGCGCGCGGGGCTCCGGCGCGTCACGCCGGTCGCAGGTGGACGATGTCGCCCGCGCCGACCGGCTCCTGCACGCCTTCCTCGGTGGCGATGACCAGCCGTCCGTCGCCGTCCACGGCCACCGCCTCCCCGACCAGCGCCCGGTCCCCCGGCAGCTCCGCCCGCACCGTGCGCCCGAGCGTCGCGCAGCCCGCCGCGTACGTCTGCTGGAGCCCGCTCGCCACGGGATCGCCCCCGGCGCCGCGCCACCGCCCGTACCAGTCCTCCAGCGACCGCAGCACCGCCCGCAGCAGCGGGTCCCGGTCCGTGCCGACCGCGCCGGCCAGCGCGAGGGACCCCGCCTGCGGCACCGGCAGTTCCTCGGCGCGCAGCGTGACGTTGATGCCGACGCCGACGACCACGCCGTCCGTCCCGGCCCGCTCCGCGAGGATGCCCCCGGTCTTGCGCTCCTCGCCGCCCACGGTCACCAGCAGGTCGTTCGGCCACTTGAGTGCCGTGTCCACGCCCGCCGCGCGCGCCAGCCCGGTCGCGACCGCGACCCCGGTGAGCAGCGGCAGCCATCCCCAGCGGGCCACCGGCACCTCGGCGGGCTTGAGCAGGACGGAGAAGAAGAGGCCGGAGCGCGGCGGTGCCGTCCACCGGCGGTCCAGGCGGCCCCGCCCCGCCGTCTGCTCCTCCGCCACCAGCACCGCGCCCTCGGCCGCACTGCCGGCCGCGGCACGCTCCACCAGGTCGATGTTGGTGGAGCCGGTGCGCCGCAGCACCTCCACGTCCGACCACAGGCCGCCCTCGCGGACCAGCGCGCGACGCAGCGCGGAGGCGTTGAGGGGCGGGCGGTCGAGGTCGGACCAGCGGCTGCGGTCGTCGTCTGCTGCATCTCGGGGCGTCATGCAAGCCACCCTAGGTGTGGTAAACGACGCAGTGCTGATCGGTAGGGCCGCCACTACGCTACGGATGAGTAACCGTCCCCCCTTTTGAGCAGGCAGGGAGCCGCATCCCGATGTCCGAGCCGGAAGAGCGTCAAGAGATCCAAGAGATCGACATCCACACGACCGCGGGCAAACTCGCGGATCTCCAGCGGCGCATTCACGAGGCGACGCACGCCGGCTCTGAGCGCGCCGTCGAGAAGCAGCATGCCAAGGGCAAGCTGACGGCCCGTGAGCGCGTCGAGCTGCTGCTGGACGAGGACTCGTTCGTCGAACTCGACGAGTTCGCCCGGCACCGCTCCACCAACTTCGGGCTGGAGAAGAACCGGCCGTACGGCGACGGCGTCGTCACCGGGTACGGCACGGTCGACGGCCGCCCCGTCGCCGTGTTCTCGCAGGACTTCACCGTCTTCGGCGGCGCCCTGGGCGAGGTCTACGGCCAGAAGATCGTCAAGGTGATGGACTTCGCGCTGAAGACCGGCTGCCCGGTCATCGGCATCAACGACTCCGGCGGCGCGCGGATCCAGGAGGGTGTCGCCTCCCTCGGCGCCTACGGCGAGATCTTCCGCCGCAACACCCACGCCTCCGGCGTCATCCCGCAGATCAGCCTGGTCGTCGGGCCCTGCGCCGGTGGCGCGGTGTACTCCCCGGCCATCACCGACTTCACGGTCATGGTCGACCAGACCTCGCACATGTTCATCACCGGCCCGGACGTCATCAAGACCGTCACCGGCGAGGACGTCGGCTTCGAGGAGCTGGGCGGCGCCCGCACCCACAACACCGCCTCCGGTGTGGCCCACCACATGGCCGGCGACGAGAAGGACGCCATCGAGTACGTCAAGCAGCTGCTGTCGTACCTGCCGTCCAACAACCTGTCCGAGCCCCCGGTCTTCCCGGAGGAGGCGGACCTCGCCGTCAGCGACGAGGACCGTGAGCTGGACACCGCCGTGCCGGACAGCGCGAACCAGCCGTACGACATGCACACGGTGATCGAACACATCGTGGACGACGGCGAGTTCTTCGAGACGCAGGCCCTGTTCGCGCCGAACATCCTCACCGGGTTCGGACGGGTCGAGGGCCACCCGGTGGGCATCGTCGCGAACCAGCCGATGCAGTTCGCGGGCTGCCTCGACATCGACGCCTCCGAGAAGGCCGCCCGGTTCGTGCGCACCTGCGACGCCTTCAACGTCCCGGTGCTCACGTTCGTGGACGTGCCCGGGTTCCTGCCCGGCGTCGGCCAGGAGCACGAGGGCATCATCCGGCGCGGCGCCAAGCTGATCTTCGCCTACGCCGAGGCCACCGTCCCGCTGATCACCGTGATCACCCGCAAGGCCTTCGGCGGCGCCTACGACGTCATGGGCTCCAAGCACCTGGGCGCGGACATCAACCTCGCCTGGCCGACCGCCCAGATCGCCGTCATGGGCGCCCAGGGCGCGGTCAACATCCTGCACCGCCGCACCATCGCCGAGGCGGAGGCGAGCGGGGAGGACGTCGAGGCGGTCCGCGCACGGCTGATCCGGGAGTACGAGGACACCCTCCTCAACCCCTACGTGGCGGCCGAGCGCGGCTACATCGACGCGGTGATCATGCCGTCCGACACCCGTGCCCACATCGTCCGCGGGCTGCGTCAGCTGCGCACCAAGCGGGAATCACTGCCTCCGAAGAAGCACGGCAACATCCCCCTCTAGGCCCGGCCGACCGACAGGAGCCGACATGACGATCAAGGTCGTACGAGGCAACCCGACCCCCGAGGAGCTGGCCGCCGCCCTGGCGGTGGTCCGCGCCCGCGCCGCGGCGGTGGCGGCGCAGCCGTCCGGCGCGCCGGGCCCCCGCGACGCGTGGTCCGACCCGTCCCGCATCGCCGCCGCCCGGCTGCCCAAGCCGGGCCCGGCGTCCTGGACCCGGACCTACTGGCCGAGCTGAGGCGGGCGGGGGGCGCGGGAAAGGACACGCGCGGGAGGAGAACACCGGGTTCCGATTTGAGTACGCCTACTCAGGCACCCCGGCCCGGCCGGGCCGCACGCTGGGGGCATGCTGTGGTCGGACCCCGAGGACGAGCCGCCGAAGGAACTGCGCGAGACGCAGGAGATGCTTCGGCGGCTCGGCTTCTTCATGGCCGTGGCGATGGTCCTGGTCATGCTGGTCATCGGTCTGAGGTGAGCCGGACGGAGCAGGGTGACTAACCTGACGGCATGACTGCAACGCGCCGCAGGCGACTCGTGCTCGCCTCCCAGTCCCCCGCCCGGCTCGGACTGCTCCGGCAGGCGGGCCTCGAGCCCGAGGTCATCGTGAGCGGCGTCGACGAGGACGCCGTCACCGCCCCCACCCCGGCGGACCTGGCGCTCGCCCTGGCCGAGGCGAAGGCCTCCGTCGTCGCTGCGAGGCCGGAGGTCCAGGGGGCCCTCGTGATCGGCTGCGACTCGGTCCTCGAACTGGACGGGAAGGCCCTCGGCAAGCCCGCCCACGCCGAGGAGGCCACGGCCCGCTGGAAGGACATGCGCGGGCGGGCCGGCGTACTCCAGACGGGGCACTGCGTCTGGGACACGACGGCCAAGCGGTACGTGTCGGCGACGGCGTCCACCGTCGTCCGGTTCGGCGAGCCGAGCGACGAGGAGATCGCCGCCTACGTGGCCTCCGGGGAACCCCTCCACGTCGCCGGGGCGTTCACCCTGGACGGCCGTTCGGCGCCGTTCATCGACGGCATCGACGGCGACCACGGCAACGTGATCGGCATCAGCCTGCCCCTCGTGCGCAAGCTCCTGGCCGAACTCGGCGTGGGCATCACGGAGTTGTGGGCTCCGTCCGAGTGAACCCGGCCGGGACGGAGTCCTGGGGCTCGTCGTCCCCGTCCTGGGGCTGCTCCGTACGGCCCACCGGTTCACCCGCCGGGGTGGTCGCCGGCTCCGGCTCCGCCCGCGGGTCACCGCCCCCGCCCGCACCCCCGCCGCGGGCGGCCTGCTCCGGGCCGGCCTCACGGTCGTACGTCATCAGGAGCAGGACGACGAGCCCGAGCACCACGACCATGAACAGGAACGCCGCCCAGCCGACCAGCCCGAAGGCCACGGCGCCCAGCAGGGCGTGCACCACGGCCACGCTGATCAGCAGGACCCTGCCGAAGCCCGCGGGGGCGCGGTCGCGCACCGCGACCAGCAGGGCGACCAGGGCGCACAGCGCGAAGTAGAGCCCGAAGACGACCCCGCCGATCTTCGAGGACACCGACATGACGTGGGGGTCGAGGCCGGCCAGGGACATCTTCTGACGGTCCACGACCACGCCGAGGAACCAGTTCAGCGCCCCGATGAAGAGCGCCTCGGCGAGAAGGACGAACGTCACGATCCACGCCACCGGCCTGCGCACCACCGGCCCCCACCCACTCTCCAGCCAGATCCGTGTTACCCCAAGTACGTTCGAGACATCGCGAACGCTACTAACGGGTAAACCGGGGGACAAGGGTTCGCGCGGCAGCAAAGAATCATTGGGCCATTCGTAGGGACTCGACAAAGAAACGGAGTGGGCCGCAGCACCCCCTCACAGAGACCTTGACCACATGACAGGGCTAGGGTTTCCCGGAGGAGTCCTGCGTACCGAGGTGCGACTAGGGCTTTCGCGGGTCGAGCGAGCCTCGAATCACGCTCCGTGTGGGCAAGCTCACCATTGGGGACGGGTCGAAGTGCCGTGTCGGCAGTCCCTAAACTCGGCTTGTTTCAAGGAGGGAGCCTCAATCGTGCGCAAGGTGCTCATCGCCAACCGTGGCGAAATCGCTGTCCGCGTGGCCCGGGCCTGCCGGGACGCCGGGATCGCGAGCGTGGCCGTCTACGCCGACCCGGACCGGGACGCTCTGCATGTCCGCGCCGCGGATGAGGCGTTCGCCCTGGGCGGTGACACCCCGGCCACCAGTTACCTGGACATCGAAAAGGTCCTGAACGCCGCCCGGGAGTCCGGCGCGGACGCCGTCCATCCGGGTTACGGCTTCCTTTCGGAGAACGCCGACTTCGCGCAGGCGGTACTGGACGCGGGCCTGATCTGGATCGGCCCGCCCCCGCACGCCATCCAGGACCTGGGCGACAAGGTCGCCGCCCGGCACATCGCCCAGCGCGCCGGCGCCCCGTTGGTGGCCGGTACGCCCGATCCGGTGAGCGGTGCCGAGGAGGTCGTCGCCTTCGCCAGGGAGCACGGCCTGCCCATCGCCATCAAGGCCGCCTTCGGCGGTGGCGGCCGCGGCCTGAAGGTCGCCCGCACCCTCGAAGAGGTGCCCGAGCTGTACGACTCGGCGGTCCGCGAGGCCGTCGCCGCCTTCGGCCGCGGAGAGTGCTTCGTCGAGCGCTACCTGGACCGTCCGCGGCACGTGGAGACCCAGTGTCTGGCCGACAAGCACGGCAACGTGGTCGTCGTCTCCACCCGTGACTGCTCCCTGCAGCGCCGCCACCAGAAGCTGGTGGAGGAGGCCCCGGCGCCGTTCCTGTCCGAGGAGCAGGTCGCCGAGCTGTACCGCGCCTCGAAGGCCATCCTGAAGGAGGCCGGCTACGAGGGCGCGGGTACCTGCGAGTTCCTGGTCGGCCAGGACGGCACGATCTCCTTCCTGGAGGTCAACACCCGTCTGCAGGTCGAGCACCCGGTGACCGAGGAGGTCGCGGGCATCGACCTGGTGCGCGAGATGTTCCGCATCGCCGACGGCGAGGAACTGGGTTACGACGACCCGGTGCTGCGCGGTCACTCGTTCGAGTTCCGCATCAACGGCGAGGACCCGGGCCGCAACTTCCTGCCCGCCCCCGGCACGGTCACCCGCTTCGAGGCGCCGTCCGGTCCCGGTGTCCGCCTGGACGCGGGCGTGGAGTCCGGCTCGGTCATCGGCCCGGCGTGGGACTCGCTGCTCGCCAAGCTGATCGTCACCGGCCGGACCCGCAAGGAGGCCCTGGAGCGGGCCGCCCGTGCGCTGGACGAGTTCCAGGTCGAGGGCATGGCCACGGCCATCCCCTTCCACCGCGCGGTCGTGCGGGACCTGGCGTTCGCCCCCGAGCTTGAGGGCTCGGCGGAGCCGTTCAAGGTCCACACGCGCTGGATCGAGACGGAGTTCGTCAACGAGATCAAGCCGTTCGCCGCTCCCGCCGACACCGAGGCGGAGGAGGAGACCGGCCGCGAGACCGTCGTCGTCGAGGTCGGGGGCAAGCGTCTCGAGGTCTCCCTGCCCTCGTCCCTGGGCATGTCCCTGGCCCGCACGGGCCTCGCGGCCGGCGCCAAGCCGAAGCGCCGCGCGGCCAAGAAGTCCGGCCCCGTCGCCTCCGGCGACACCCTCGCCTCCCCGATGCAGGGCACGATCGTCAAGATCGCGGTCGAGGAGGGCCAGGAGGTCAAGGAGGGCGACCTGGTCGTCGTCCTGGAGGCCATGAAGATGGAGCAGCCGCTGAACGCGCACAAGGCGGGCACCATCAAGGGCCTGAGCGCCGAGGTCGGCGCGTCCGTCACCTCGGGCGCGGCGATCTGCGAGATCAAGGACTGAAGTCCGCGGCACGACACGTGAGTTGGCCCCCGGTACCCACCGGGGGCCGACTCCGTTTCCGGGCTCCCGAGCGGGGCTCGCCGAGGCCGGTGCCGCGGCACCGGCGTCCGGCCTCCGCGCCCCGCAGGGTTCGGGCACGCCTCGGTGGGCCACAGCGCGCCGTTGCTCCTCGCCGCGGCCCTCCCGCCCGGCCTGCCCCTCAAAGCGCCCCAGACGCCCCTGTACCGCGTTCTGAGGGGGTACGCGGGCCCCGGCCGCCTGCGTACGAGCGAGGCGACGCGCCGCCGGCCCACGGCCGCCCCCGGGTCCTCACCCGTCCGGCGGACCCTGCCCACCTGAAAGCCGAGCCGCCGCCCGCCCGGCCACGAGCGAAGCACCCAGCCCGTGCGAACGACGCCACCCGCGCCGACATGAACTTCTTCACGGCCCTGCCACACGGTCACGCGGCGACGTCCGCCACGAGCGAGCCGACGACGGCGGCACGGCCGCCTTGTTGGCCCCGCCCACAAGCCACTGCCCGCGGCCCGGTCTCGTTCCCCCGAGGCTCGGCCTCGAGCCACTGCCCAGGGCTCGGCTTCCTCCCGCCAGGGGACCGGCCGGGGGCCACTTGCCCGGGGCCCGGTCTCGTCCCGCCGGAGGCTCGTTCTCGTTCCGCCCGGGCCTCGGGCCACGGCCCGAGGCTCGCTTTCATCCCGCCCAGGGATCGGCCGCAAGCCACTCCCCAGGGCTCCGCCTCATCCCGCCGGAGGCTCGCTCCAGCACCGCCCGAGGCTCGACCTCAAGCCACAGCCCGGCCTCGCGCCACCAGCCACTGCCCGAGACTCGCCCTCGTCCCGCCGGAGGCCAGGTCTCGTCCTGCCCGGGGATCTGGAGGACGAGCTCCTTGCGCGGCGGGGCGTGGGGCCCGTGGGCGTTACGGGACCGTGGACCGGGACGCCTTCGCGCGGTCCCGGGACGGGGCGCCCGGTCCTTTGCCGGCACGCGGCGGAGGCCCCTCGGCACGGTGGCGCAGCGCCGGCGTGACGGTCACCGCCGTCGCAGGTCCGCGACCCGGGCCCGCTCCGAGCCCGTCGGCTGCTCCCCCAGCACCGAGGCCGACCGCAGCGCCCCACCGGGCACCTGGCCCCTGCGCGGCCCCGGCAGCGGAGCGCGCCGCGCCGCCGGGACCTGCTCACCCCCCGGGTTCCCGCTCGCCCCGGACACGGCGATCTGCACCCCCTGATCGGCGAGGGCCTGCAGCTCGGTGGCCGCACGGTCGTCGTGGGCGGGCGGCTCGTCGGTGACCAGCCGGGTGATCAGGTCGGTCGGCACGGTCTGGAACATCGTGTCCGTACCCAGCTTGGTGTGGTCGGCGAGGACCACGACCTCCGCGGCGGCCTGCACCAGCGCCCGGTCGACGGACGCCGAGAGCATGTTGGACGTGGACAGCCCCCGCTCGGCGGTGAGCCCGCTCCCGGACAGGAAGGCCTTCGACACGCGCAGGCCCTGGAGGGACTGCTCGGCGCCGGAACCGACGAGTGCGTAGTTGGAGCCGCGCAGGGTGCCGCCGGTCATCACGACCTCGACCCGGTTGGCATGGGCCAACGCCTGTGCGACCAGCAGGGAGTTGGTGACGACGGTCAGGCCGGGCACCCGCGCGAGCCGGCGGGCCAGCTCCTGTGTGGTGGTACCCGCGCCGACCACGATCGCCTCGCCTTCTTCGACGAGGCCCGCGGCGAGGTCGGCGATGGCCGTCTTCTCGGCGGTCGCGAGATGGGACTTCTGCGGAAAGCCCGACTCCCGCGTGAACCCACCGGGCAGTACCGCACCGCCGTGCCGGCGGTCGAGGAGTCCTTCTGCCTCCAGTGCCCGCACGTCCCGCCGTACGGTCACTTCGGAGGTCTGGACGACGCGGGCGAGTTCACGGAGCGACACGGCACCGTTCGCTCGCACCATTTCGAGGATCAATTGGCGACGTTCAGCAGCGAACACGAAACTGACAGTAACCCCAGCGACCGTCTGGTTTCAGCAGTTTGCGCCGAATAACAGAAGATGTTCGCATGGCAGAGCGGGAAGTGGTATAGGGCTTACCCGCCCCGACTATGCCGCACGCATGCTCGACAACTCCCTGTGACCAGCGGGAAGTTGGCGCCGGACGTCAGGCCTCGCCGGTCGCCTTGCGGGTGTGGAGCTGCCGGGCGACCTCCGCGATCGACCCCGAAAGGGAGGGGTACACCGTGAAGGCGTTCGCGATCTGTTCGACTGTCAGATTGTTGTCGACGGCGATCGAGATCGGGTGGATGAGCTCCGAGGCGCGGGGCGCCACGACGACACCGCCGACGACGATGCCCGTACCCGGGCGGCAGAAGATCTTCACGAAGCCGTCCCGGATGCCCTGCATCTTGGCGCGCGGGTTGCGCAGCAGGGGCAGCTTGACGACCCGGGCGTCGATCTTGCCCGCGTCCACGTCCGCCTGCGAGTAGCCGACGGTGGCGATCTCGGGGTCGGTGAAGACGTTCGAGGAGACGGTCTTCAGGTTCAGCGGGGCCACCGCGTCGCCCAGGAAGTGGTACATGGCGATGCGCCCCTGCATGGCGGCGACGGACGCGAGGGCGAAGACACCGGTCACGTCCCCGGCCGCGTAGACACCGGGAGCGGTCGTGCGCGACACCTTGTCGGTCCAGATGTGACCGGACTCGCGCAGCTTGACGCCGGCCTCCTCCAGGCCCAGGCCCGCGCTGTTCGGGATGGCGCCGACGGCCATGAGGCAGTGGGTGCCGCTGATGACCCGGCCGTCGGCCAGCGTCACCTCGACCCGGTCGCCGACCCGCTTGGCGGACTGCGCGCGGGAGCGGGCCATGACGTTCATGCCGCGGCGGCGGAAGACGTCCTCCAGGACGGCGGCCGCGTCCGGGTCCTCGCCCGGCAGCACGCGGTCCCGGGACGACACGAGGGTCACCTTGGAGCCCAGCGCCTGGTAGGCGCCGGCGAACTCGGCACCGGTCACACCGGAACCGACCACGATCAGCTCTTCCGGCAGCTCGTCGAGGTCGTAGACCTGGGTCCAGTTGAGGATGCGCTCGCCGTCGGGCTGGGCGTCGGGCAGCTCGCGCGGGTGCCCGCCGGTGGCGATGAGCACGGCGTCGGCGTCGAGGGTCTCCTCGGTGCCGTCGGCGGCGGTGACGACGACCTTGCGGGACCCGTCGAGGCCCTGCATGCCGTCCAGCCGGCCGCGGCCGCGCATGACCCGGGCGCCCGCGCGGGTGACGGAGGCGGTGATGTCGTGGGACTGGGCGAGGGCCAGCCGCTTCACACGGCGGTTGACCTTCCCCAGGTCGACGCCGACCACCCGGGCCGCCTGCTCCAGCGGCGGGGTGTCGTCGGCGACGATGATGCCCAGTTCCTCGTACGACGAGTCGAAGGTCGTCATGACCTCGGCCGTAGCGATAAGGGTCTTCGACGGCACGCAGTCGGTCAGCACCGACGCCCCGCCCAGGCCGTCGCAGTCGACGACGGTCACCTCCGCGCCGAGCTGGGCGCCCACCAGCGCAGCTTCGTATCCGCCGGGTCCGCCACCGATGATCACGATCCGAGTCACGTACTCCATTGTCCCGCACGCTTCAAGGTGCTACTGCCCGGGGCTCGCTCCCGGGGCGGGAGAGGCCCGCGCGGCCCCTGCCGTACCCTCTCCCCATGTCGCTCTATGCCGCGTACGCCGGCAACCTCGACGCGCGGCTGATGTCCCGCCGTGCCCCGCACTCCCCGCTGCGCGCCACGGGCTGGCTGAACGACTGGCGGCTGACCTTCGGCGGCGAGCAGCTCGGCTGGGAGGGCGCGCTGGCGACGATCGTCGAGGAGCCGCTGGCGCAGGTCTTCGTCGGTCTCTACGACATCGCACCCATGGACGAGGAGTCGCTCGACCGGTGGGAGGGCGTGGGCCTCGGCATCTACCGGCGCGTGCGGGTCCGGGTGCACACCCTGGACGGCGAGGAACCGGCCTGGACCTATGTCCTCAACGGCTACGAGGGCGGGCTGCCGTCGGCACGCTACCTGGGCGAAGTCGCCGACGCGGCGGAGTCCGCCGGGGCGCCCCACGACTACGTGATGGAACTGCGGAAGCGGCCCTGCTGACGGCGCCGGTCCCGGCGGATTCGGCAGGGCCGGACGGCGGGCGGGACGCGCCTCGTGGAAAACGACAAGACAACGATCCCCATCCCGTGATGTCTGTCATCTACGCGCGTAGGCGAAGAGCGGCTACCCTCAGTCCCGTGAACGCATCTCTTCTTCCGGACGACATCCAGGGCGACCCCTACGCCGCCGCCGACGCCGCCGCCGCGCGCCTGCGCGAACTGACCGGCGCCGAGACCCACGACGTCGCCCTCGTGATGGGCTCCGGCTGGGCTCCGGCCGTCGACGCCCTTGGCGCACCCGACGCCGAGTTCCAGGTCACCGAGCTGCCGGGCTTCCCGCCGCCGGCCGTCGAGGGCCACGGCGGCAAGGTCCGCTCGTACTCCTTCGGTGACAAGCGCGCCCTGGTCTTCCTGGGCCGCACGCACTACTACGAGGGCCGTGGCGTCGCCGCCGTCGCGCACGGCGTGCGCACCGCCGTCGCCGCCGGCTGCAAGACCGTGGTGCTCACCAACGGCTGCGGCGGTCTGCGCGAGGGCATGCGTCCGGGCCAGCCGGTCCTGATCAGCGACCACATCAACCTCACGGCGACCTCGCCGATCGTCGGCGCCAACTTCGTCGACCTGACGGACCTGTACTCGCCGCGCCTGCGCGCCCTGTGCAAGGAGATCGACCCCTCCCTGGAGGAGGGCGTCTACGCGCAGTTCCCCGGCCCGCACTACGAGACCCCGGCCGAGATCCGCATGGCCCGCGTCATCGGCGCGGACCTGGTCGGCATGTCCACGGTGCTCGAGGCCATCGCCGCCCGCGAGGCCGGCGCCGAGGTGCTGGGCATCTCCCTGGTCACCAACCTCGCCGCCGGCATGACCGGCGAGCCCCTCAACCACGAGGAGGTCCTCCAGGCGGGCCGCGACTCCGCGGCGCGCATGGGCGCGCTGCTGGGCCAGGTGCTGGGCAAGCTGTAAGCGCCCGCTGTCACGCCCGCCCGCTGTCCCGCCGACGGTCCCGGACGGGCGGGCGGGCCGACGGGGGTCCGGGGGCCGAGCCCCCGGCGAAGACTAGGAGAGGTTGATCCCAAGGTGCACGACGATCTCATCAGCAGGGCCAAGGCCTGGCTCGCCGAGGACCCGGACGCGGAGACCCGCGACGAACTGGGCAAGCTGATCGACGCCGGTGACGTCACGGAGCTGGCGGACCGGTTCGGCGGCACGCTGCAGTTCGGCACCGCCGGACTGCGCGGCGAGCTGGGCGCCGGTCCCATGCGCATGAACCGCAGCGTCGTCATCCGCGCCGCCGCCGGACTCGCCGCGTACCTGAAGAAGGACGGGACCCCGCACGGGGGCGAGGACGCCGGCCTCGTGGTCATCGGCTACGACGCCCGCCACAAGTCCGCCGACTTCGCCCGCGACACCGCCGCCGTGATGACCGGCGCCGGCCTGCGCGCCGCCGTGCTCCCCCGCCCGCTGCCCACCCCCGTCCTGGCCTTCGCCATAAGGCACCTGGGCGCGGTCGCGGGCGTCGAGGTCACCGCGAGCCACAACCCGCCCCGGGACAACGGCTACAAGGTGTACCTCGGCGACGGCTCCCAGATCGTGCCGCCCGCGGACGCGGGGATCGCCGCGGAGATCGACGCGATCGCCTCCCTGCACGACGTGCCCCGTCCACAGGAGGGCTGGGAGATCCTCGACGACGCGGTCCTGGACGCCTATCTGGCCCGTACGGACGCGGTCCTGGCCGCCGGCTCCCCGCGCACCGCCCGCACGGTCTACACGGCCATGCACGGCGTGGGCCGGGACGTGCTGCTGGCCGCCTTCGCCCGCGCCGGCTTCCCCGAGCCGGTGCTGGTCGCCGAGCAGGCCGACCCGGACCCCGACTTCCCGACGGTCGCCTTCCCCAACCCGGAGGAGCCGGGCGCGATGGACCTGTCGTTCGCGCGGGCCCGCGCGACCGACCCGGACCTCGTCATCGCCAACGACCCCGACGCCGACCGCTGCGCGGTGGCCGTGCAGGACGGCGGCGAGTGGCGGATGCTGCGCGGCGACGAGGTCGGCGCCCTGCTCGCCGCCCACCTGGTCCGGCGCGGGGCGTCCGGCACCTTCGCGGAGTCGATCGTCTCCTCGTCCCTGCTCGGCCGGATCGCCGAGAAGGCGGGCCTGCCGTTCGAGGAGACGCTCACCGGCTTCAAGTGGATCGCCCGCGTGGACGGTCTGCGCTACGGCTACGAGGAGGCCCTCGGCTACTGCGTGGACCCGGAGGGCGTGCGCGACAAGGACGGCATCACCGCCGCGCTGCTGATCACGGAGCTGGCCTCGGTGCTCAAGGAGGAGGGCCGCACCCTCCTCGACCTGCTCGACGACCTCGCCGTCGAACACGGTCTGCACGCGACCGACCAGCTCTCGGTCCGTGTCGAGGACCTCTCGGTGATCTCCGACGCGATGCGCCGCCTGCGCGAGCAGCCCCCGACCGAGCTGGCCGGTCTGGCCATCACCCGCGCCGAGGACCTGACCCGGGGCACCGACCGGCTGCCGCCCACCGACGGCCTGCGCTACACCCTGGACGGCGCCCGGGTCATCGTCCGCCCCAGCGGCACCGAGCCCAAGCTGAAGTGCTACCTGGAGGTCGTCGTCCCGGTCGCCGGCCACGCCGGGCTCCCGGCCGCCCGGGAGCGCGCGACGCAGCTCCTGGAATCGGTCAAGCGGGACCTGTCGGCCGCGGCCGGCATCTGACCCCCGTGCCGGGTGCCACAGCGAGCCCCGGCACGGCGGAACCCCCGGGTGCTCCACGGCACCCGGGGGTTCTGTCACACCGGCATCGGGGGCGCCCAGGGCCGGCCCTAGGGCCTGCGCTCACCCGGTGGCGAGCAGGATGGCCAGCAGGATCGCCCCGGCCACGGCGGGCGCGGCCACCTCGTAGGCCCAGCGGACCGTGACCTCGCCCTGGGCCGTCTCCGCGTCGCCGCGGCCGTCCAGGAGCTCGCGCAGGTCGTCCATGACCTTGTCGGTCTCCGCCCGGGTCGGACCGGCGGTGTCGTCGCGCTGGCCGAACCCGCCCCCGAAGCCGAAGCCGCCGGGGCTGTAGCCACCCGCGCCGAGCCCGCCGATCCGTCCGCCCGCCGAGCGGCCCCGGGCCGCGTCCGCCGCCGCCTTGACCTGGCGCCGTTCGGCCCGCTTGCGGGCCCGCAGCGAGACCGGGACGGCCCACAGCTGGTACTTGGTGCCGGACTCGGTGATGACCTCGTTGGAGAAGCTGGAGCGCAGCTGCGCCACCTGGCCCCAGGGCACGGTGATCACCCGGAACGGGTTGCGGATCCGCAGCCGGTCCTCGTTCGCGAACACGGCCGGGCGCAGCGTGAAGGCGATCACCAGCGGAAAGACCAGGATCATTCCGGCGAGCGCCAGCCACGGGGTACGCCCGTGGCCGTGGAACAGCGCGTCGAAGCCCAGCCAGGCGACGACCGCGAGCAGCAGCACGCCGCCCGCGAGCGCCATCGGCGAGCGGTAGATCCGGTCCTTGGCTCCGGGCGCCGGAGGCCGTGACGCGGGTGACTGGTGGTCCGGGGTCGTCATGGCCCGATTGTGCACGACGCCGGTGCGGGCGCCGCCACGCGCCCCGGTCACGGCGCTCATCCGTGATCGACAAGGCACGAGATGAGCGCCTGGGGTGTACAGAAACTACGCGCGTAGATATGCTCGTCTGGTGACCATGCCCACCACTGCACCCCCAGCCAACGCTCTCGCCGCCGTCACCGCGTCCGACAGCACGCTGCGCCGCTTCCTGCACGGGCTGCCCGGCGTCGACGCGGTCGGCCTGGAGGCGCGCGCCGCGTCTCTCGGCACCCGTTCCATCAAGACCACCGCGAAGGCGTACGCCATCGACCTCGCCATCTCGATGGTCGACCTGACGACGCTGGAAGGCGCGGACACCCCGGGCAAGGTCCGGGCGCTCGGCGCCAAGGCGGTCCACCCCGACCCGACGGACCGGACGACCCCGACCACGGCGGCCGTCTGCGTCTATCCCGACATGGTGGCCGTCGCCAAGGAGGCCGTCGCCGGCTCGGGCGTGAAGGTCGCCTCGGTCGCCACCGCCTTCCCGGCCGGCCGCGCCGCCCTCGCCGTGAAGCTGGCCGACGTCCGCGACGCCGTCGCCGCGGGCGCCGACGAGATCGACATGGTCATCGACCGTGGCGCGTTCCTCGCGGGCAAGTACCTCAAGGTGTACGACGAGATCGTCGCCGTGAAGGAGGCCTGCGGGACGAGCGCCCGGCTGAAGGTCATCTTCGAGACCGGCGAGCTGTCGACGTACGACAACATCCGCCGCGCCTCCTGGCTCGGCATGCTGGCCGGCGCCGACTTCATCAAGACCTCCACGGGCAAGGTCGCGGTCAACGCCACCCCCGCCAACACCCTGCTGATGCTGGAGGCGGTGCGCGACTTCCGCGCCCAGACCGGCGTCCAGGTCGGCGTGAAGCCGGCCGGCGGCATCCGCACCACCAAGGACGCCGTCAAGTTCCTCGTCCTCGTCAACGAGACGGCCGGCGAGGACTGGCTGGACAACCACTGGTTCCGCTTCGGCGCCTCCTCGCTCCTGAACGATCTGCTGATGCAGCGTCAGAAGCTGGCCACCGGCCGCTACTCCGGCCCCGACTACGTAACGGTGGACTGATCACCATGGCATCCGCATTCGAGTACGCACCAGCGCCCGAGTCCCGCTCGATCGTCGACATCGCGCCCTCGTACGGCCTGTTCATCGACGGTGAGTTCACCGAGGCCGCGGACGGCAAGGTCTTCAAGACCGTCTCGCCGTCGACGGAGGAGGTCCTCTCGGAGGTCGCGCAGGCGGGTTCCGAGGACGTCGACCGCGCCGTGAAGGCGGCCCGCAAGGCGTTCGAGAAGTGGTCGGCGCTGCCCGGCTCCGAGCGCGCCAAGTACCTGTTCCGCATCGCCCGCATCGTCCAGGAGCGCAGCCGCGAGCTGGCCGTCCTGGAGACGCTGGACAACGGCAAGCCGATCAAGGAGACCCGCGACGCGGACCTTCCGCTGGTCGCCGCGCACTTCTTCTACTACGCGGGCTGGGCCGACAAGCTCGGCCACGCGGGCTTCGGCGCCGACCCCCGTCCGCTGGGCGTGGCCGGCCAGGTCATCCCCTGGAACTTCCCGCTGCTGATGCTGGCGTGGAAGATCGCCCCGGCGCTCGCGGCCGGCAACACGGTCGTCCTGAAGCCGGCCGAGACGACCCCGCTGTCCGCCTTGTTCTTCGCGGACATCTGCCGCCAGGCGGGCCTGCCCAAGGGCGTCGTCAACATCCTTCCGGGCTACGGCGACGCGGGCGCCGCGCTCGTCGCGCACCCGGACGTGAACAAGGTCGCCTTCACCGGCTCCACCGCCGTCGGCAAGGAGATCGCCCGCACGGTCGCCGGCACGGACAAGAAACTCACGCTCGAACTGGGCGGCAAGGGCGCCAACATCGTCTTCGACGACGCGCCGATCGACCAGGCCGTCGAGGGCATCGTCACCGGCATCTTCTTCAACCAGGGCCAGGTCTGCTGCGCGGGCTCCCGCCTCCTGGTCCAGGAGTCGGTCCAGGACGAACTGCTGGACGCCCTGAAGCGCCGCCTGTCCACGCTCCGCCTCGGCGACCCGCTGGACAAGAACACCGACATCGGTGCGATCAACTCCGCCGAGCAGCTGGCCCGGATCACCTCGCTCGCCCAGAAGGGCGAGGCGGAAGGCGCCGAGCGCTGGTCCCCGGCCTGCGAACTGCCCTCCTCCGGCTACTGGTTCGCCCCGACGCTCTTCACGAACGTCACCCAGGCGCACACCATCGCCCGCGACGAGATCTTCGGCCCGGTGCTGTCGGTCCTCACCTTCCGCACCCCCGACGAGGCGGTCGCCAAGGCGAACAACACGCAGTACGGCCTGTCGGCGGGCATCTGGACCGAGAAGGGCTCCCGGATCCTGGCCGTCGCGAGCAAGCTGCGGGCCGGTGTCGTCTGGTCCAACACGTTCAACAAGTTCGACCCGACCTCGCCGTTCGGCGGTTACAAGGAGTCGGGCTTCGGCCGCGAGGGCGGCCGCCACGGCCTGGAGGCGTACCTCGATGTCTGACCGACTGTCTGTCTTCAAGACCTACAAGCTGTACGTCGGCGGGAAGTTCCCGCGTTCCGAGAGCGGCCGGGTGTACGAGGTGACGGACTCCAAGGCCAACTGGCTGGCCAACGCTCCCCTGTCCTCGCGCAAGGACGCCCGCGACGCCGTGGTCGCCGCGCGCAAGGCGTTCGGCGGCTGGTCCGGCGCCACCGCGTACAACCGCGGCCAGGTGCTGTACCGCGTCGCGGAGATGCTGGAGGGCCGCCGCGAGCAGTTCGTGCGCGAGGTCGCCGAGGCGGAGGGCCTGTCGAAGTCGAAGGCCGCCGCGGTGGTGGACGCCACGATCGACCGCTGGGTCTGGTACGCCGGCTGGACCGACAAGATCACCCAGGTGATCGGCGGCGCCAACCCGGTGGCGGGTCCGTTCTTCAACCTGTCCTCGCCGGAGCCGACCGGTGTGGTCGCCGTCCTGGCCCCTCAGGAGTCGTCGTTCCTGGGCCTGGTCTCGGTGCTCGCCCCGGTGATCGCCACCGGCAACACGGCCGTCGTGGTCGCCTCCGAGAAGGCCCCGCTGCCCGCCCTGTCCCTGGGCGAGGTGCTGGCCACCTCCGACGTCCCCGGTGGTGTGGTCAACGTCCTGTCCGGCCGTACGGCCGAGATCGCGGCGCCGCTGGCCGCGCACCAGGACGTCAACGCGATCGACCTCGCGGGCGCCGACGAGGTGCTGGCGAAGGAGCTGGAGATCGCGGCGGCGGACAACCTGAAGCGCGTCCTTCGTCCACAGCCTGTGGACTACTTCGAGACGCCGGGCATCGACCGGATGACGACGTTCCTCGAGACGAAGACGGTCTGGCACCCGACGGGCTCGCTGGGCGCGTCGGGGTCCTCCTACTGACGGAGTCCGGGCGGGGAACCGCCGGCGCCGGCCGCCACGTGCGGTGCGCGGCCGGTCGCGCGGTTCCCCGCACCCCGCACGGGGCGCCTCAGCGGCCCAGCGCTCCGAGGACCTGACCCGCGACGGGCAGGGTGCCGAGCGAGCTCGCCTCGGCGACCGGAGCCGTCAGCATCCGCGAGCCCACCGGCTTGAAGTCGGCGATCCTGGTGCCCACCCCGTTGTCCAGGGGGTCCACGCCCGTGCCCGCCAGCGGGTTGGGCTTGAGTCCCGTCACCGGTCCGGTGACGAAGCCGACGGTGCCGGTGAGGGCCGTGAGCCCGGCCTGCGGGTCGATGTGGCCGAGCGAGGTGGGCCGCCACGGCACGTCCACGACCGGCGCGGAGGCCGCGTGCGCGGTCGCCGCGCCCGCGCCCAGTGCCGCTCCCGCGCTCGCGAGGGCGATCAGGGCGCGCTGCGCGGCGGGGTGCTGGGATGAGGTGTGTCGGGCCATCGCTGATGCCACCTTCTGGTGCGCAGGGTAAGGATGTCGGCACACAGGGTAGTTGAGGCCGGAGTCACGCTCAAAAGCCGACCCGCGGGGTCGGCAGGCGGCCCCCCATGCGTCAAACTGGTGTTCCGTGAGCATTCATCCACCGTCCCCCGCCCGTGTCGTGCTGCTGTGCGGCCCCTCGGGCTCGGGCAAGTCACTGGTCGCCGCCCGTTCCGGGCTCCCCGTCCTGCGCCTGGACGACTTCTACAAGGAGGCCGACGACCCGACTCTGCCCCTGGTGGAGGGGAGTTCGGACATCGACTGGGACCACCCCGGCTCGTGGGACGCCGACGTGGCGGTCGAGGCCATCACCCGGCTGTGCGCCTCCGGTTCGACACCGGTGCCGGTGTACGACATCGCGCTGAGCGCCCGTACCGGCGAGGAGACGCTGAGCATCGGCCGTACCCCGCTGTTCATCGCGGAGGGCATCTTCGCCGCGGAGATCGTCGGGCGCTGCCGCGAACTCGGTCTGCTCGCGGACGCGCTGTGCCTGTCCCGAGGGCCCGTCACCACCTTCCGGCGGCGCTTCCTGCGGGACCTGAAGGAGGGCCGCAAGTCGGTGCCGTTCCTGCTGCGCCGCGGCTGGCGCCTGATGCGTTCCGAGCGCACGATCGTCTCCCGCCAGGTGTCCCTCGGCGCGCACCCGTGCGACCGGGACGAAGCGCTCGGCCGGCTCGCGGCCGCGGCGGCGGGCCGGCAGGCGCACCGGCAGACGGTGGCCTGACACCCCGCGTCCGGCCGGAAACGGGAAACGGGACTGCCGGACCTCACGGCCCACCAGTCCCGCTCCTGTTTCTCCCCCGTCTTCCCCCGTGGGCCCACCCCCCAGTGGTCCCCCGTTCCCCCGTGCTCCCCCCGTGGGCCACCCCCCGGTGACCCGTGACCTCAGGCGACCAGCTCGCCGAAGGCACTCTCCTCGTCACGGCCGAAGCTGAGGACCTCGTCCTCGCGCAGCCGGCGGAGCGACCGCCAGATGCTGGACTTCACCGTGCCGACACTGATGCCGAGGATGTCCGCGATCTCCGGGTCCGTGCGGCCCTCGTAGTAGCGCAGGACCAGCATGGTGCGCTGGAGTTCGGGCAGCCGGGCCAGCGCCTGCCACAGGACCGCGCGCAGCTCGGTGCCGCGCATCGCGTCCGTCTCGCCCACCGTCTCGGGCAGTTCCTCGGTCGGGTACTCGTTGAGCTTGCGGCGCCGCCAGGCGCTGATGTGCAGGTTCGTCATGGTGCGGCGGAGGTACCCGCCGACGGCCGCCTTGTCGCTGATCCGCTCCCACGCCCGGTACGTCGAGAACAGCGCGCTCTGCAGCAGGTCCTCGGCCTCGAAGCGGTCCCCGGTCAGGTGGTAGGCGGTGGCGTACAGGGAGGCGCGTCGCTCCTGGACGTAGGCGGTGAACTCCGCCTCCGTCAGCGAACGGCGCTCCCCCGAGTCCTCCCCGTACGCGCTTCCCCCGTGCGTCTCCCCCGTACGCGCGTCAACCACCGTCATGTAAGCGGTGTGCTGACGCCCGGTGCCGCGAGCGCACCCCCGCCCGCCCACGGCACCGGACCGCTCGGAACCCCGGTGTACGTCGTGCAGACGCGTGACCACTGCGCTGGTGCTGATGCTGTGCAGCGTGTTCATCTCGCGCTCCCCGTCGTGTACTTCCGGTGATTCGGTCCTGCCCGGGCCGCTTGTGGCTCACCGTCGCTGCCCGTGCCGAGAACTCTGCCGGGGCGACTTCATCGCCGTGTCCGCCGACTGTCACAGACCTGTCACAGGGGTCCGGGGCAGGATCGTCACAGCAAGTGCACAGGTGGTGGCGGTAGGGAGGGCCTGGTGCCGACAGGTCGTACGACACCCCGTCCATGGGCCAGAATGAGCGGGTGCCTTCCCTGTTGCTGATCGAGGACGACGACGCCATCCGTACGGCCCTGGAGCTCTCCCTGACGCGCCAGGGACACCGGGTGGCCACCGCTGCCAGCGGCGAGGACGGTCTGAAGCTGCTGCGCGAGCAGCGGCCGGACCTGATCGTGCTGGACGTGATGCTGCCCGGCATCGACGGGTTCGAGGTGTGCCGGCGCATCCGGCGCACGGACCAGCTGCCGATCATCCTGCTGACCGCGCGCAGCGACGACATCGACGTGGTGGTCGGGCTGGAGTCCGGCGCCGACGACTATGTCGTCAAGCCGGTCCAGGGCCGGGTGCTGGACGCCCGGATCCGGGCCGTGCTGCGGCGCGGGGAACGCGAGTCCAGCGACTCGGCGACGTTCGGCAACGTGGTGATCGACCGCTCGGCGATGACCGTGACGAAGAACGGCGAGGACCTGCAGCTGACCCCGACCGAGCTGCGGCTGCTCCTGGAGCTGAGCCGGCGGCCCGGCCAGGCGCTGTCCCGGCAGCAGTTGCTGCGGCTGGTGTGGGAGCACGACTACCTGGGCGACTCCCGCCTGGTGGACGCGTGCGTGCAGCGGCTGCGCGCCAAGGTGGAGGACGTCCCGTCGTCCCCGACCCTGATCCGTACGGTCCGGGGTGTCGGCTACCGCCTGGACGCCCCTCAGTGACCGACACGCAGGGGGGGTTCCGCGGCTGGGCCGCGGGGCGCACGGGAAGTCTGTCGCGGCTCAGGTTCACCAGCCTCAGGCTGCGGCTCGTCGTCGTCTTCGGGCTGGTCGCCCTCACCGCCGCGGTGTCGGCGTCGGGCATCGCCTACTGGCTCAACCGCGAGGCCGTGCTCACCCGCGCCCAGGACGCGGTGCTGCGCGACTTCCGGCAGGAGATGCAGAACCGCGCGGGCGCGCTGCCCGCGCACCCCACCCAGGACGAACTCCAGCGCACCGCGGGCCAGATGGCCACGAGCAGCCAGAGCTTCAGCGTGCTCCTGGTCGGCCAGGACACGAACGGCAAGGCGGTGTACGGCAATTCGGGCGGGATCAACGGCTTCTCGCTGGAGGACGTGCCGACGTCGCTGCGCACGGCCGTGAACAAGCAGCAGAAGGTCTCCGACACCAACAAGGAGCCGTACCACCTGTACTGGCAGCGGGTCGTGAACCACGGCACGCCGTATCTGGTGGCCGGCACGAGGGTGATCGGCGGCGGCCCCACCGGCTACATGTCGAAGTCCCTGGAGCCGGAGGCCAAGGACCTGAACTCGCTGGCCTGGTCGCTGGGCATCGCCACCGGCCTCGCCCTGATCGGCGCCGCGCTGCTCGCGCAGGCCGCCGCCACGACCGTGCTGAAGCCGGTGCACCGGCTGGGCGTGGCCGCCCGGCGGCTGGGCGAGGGCCGGCTGGACACCAGGCTGCGGGTCTCGGGCACGGACGAACTCGCCGACCTCTCACGGACGTTCAACAACGCGGCGGAGGCACTGGAGAAGCGGGTCGCGGAGATGGCCGCGCGGGACGACGCGTCCCGCCGGTTCGTGGCCGACATGAGCCACGAGCTGCGGACCCCCCTGACCGCCATCACCGCCGTGACGGAGGTGCTGGAGGAGGAGCTGGAGTTCGAGTCGGGGAGCATCGACCCGATGATCGAACCGGCGGTACGGCTGGTGGTCAGCGAGACCCGCCGGCTGAACGACCTGGTCGAGAACCTGATGGAGGTCACCCGCTTCGACGCGGGCACCGCCCGGCTGGTGCTGGACGACGTCGACGTCGCCGACCAGATCACCGCCTGCATCGACGCCCGGGCCTGGCTGGACGCCGTAGAACTGGACGCCGACCGGGGCGTCCACGCCCTCCTCGACCCGCGCCGGCTGGACGTCATCCTCGCCAACCTGATCGGCAACGCGCTCAAGCACGGCGGCTCGCCGGTCCGGGTGTCGGTGCGCGTGGCCGACGAGGACATGGTGATCCAGGTCCGCGACCACGGCCCGGGCATCCCCGAGGACGTCCTCCCGCACGTCTTCGACCGCTTCTACAAGGCGAGCGCCTCCCGTCCGCGCTCCGAGGGCAGCGGGCTCGGCCTCTCCATCGCCATGGAGAACGCCCACATCCACGGCGGTGAGATCACCGCAGCCAACTCCCCGGAGGGCGGAGCGGTGTTCACACTGCGGCTGCCCAGGGACGCCTCCCGGCTGACGGAGGAGGCGGACGACGGCACGAAGAACAGCACGTCCGACACGAACGAGAGTCCGAGAAAGGAGGGGTCATGACCGTACGACGCCTGCTGGCGCTGCCCCTCCTGGGCGCCCTGCTCACCGGCTGCGGCATCCGGGCCACGGAGGTGCCGACCGACTTCGGCGCGGCGCCCTCGCGGGTGCCGTGCTCGCTGGCCGGGCCCGACCTGGCCGCGCAGACCTCGCAGGGCGTACCGGTGCAGGTCTTCCTGCTGTGCGGGGCGTCCCTGGTGACCGTGGACCGGACCGTGCGCGTGCCGGAGGGCACCCCGGACGCCAAGCGCCGGGTGATGGTGGCGCAGGGTCTCCTGGACCAGCTCGCCGCGGCGCCGTCGGCCGCCGAGCGCTCCGCCGGGTACACGACGTACGTGCCGGGCGGTCTGAGCGCGACCGGACCCGGCCCCAAGGACCCCGAGGACACCCTCCGCCTCAGCACCGTCCCGGGCCGCCTGACCTCGTACGCCCTCGCCCAGCTCGTCTGCACGCTGTCCGACTCCGCCGCCACCGAGGGCGACGGCTCGGTCATCCTCGGCGGCCCCGTCCCGGCCGCCCTGCGCCGCTACGAGTGCACCGACGACGTCCGCAGCCGCCCCGGCAGCACCGCGCCCCCGTCCAGCGCGGTCACCGGCACCTAGCGCCGCGACCGGAGAGGTTTCACCGGCCCGCGACATCCGGCACGGCACCGCACCCCTCGCACACACATCCGCGTGACCGATGCGGAACCGATCGTGCACGTCGGTGCGTCTTGGGGGTCGTGCAGCGTCAAGGCTCCATCGGCGGCAACGCCGCAACCCGCATCCGTGTGACAGGCGGTGTCCTCCTCGTCGCGCATCTCGCCGTCGTCGCCTGGCTGATGCTGCGGCCCCTGGACGTCCCCTGGGTGACGCCTCCCAACCTGCGCCCCCTGGCCGGCATCCGGGCCGACCTGGCGCTGGGCTGGCCGGCCGCCGCCAAGCCGCTCGGCGAGGGGCTGGCCCTGCTCGCCCCGCTGGGCGTGCTGCTGCCGATGGTGCACGGCCGGCTCGCGGTGTCCGCGCCGGCCTCCCTGATCCGCACGGCCGCCGCGGGCGCCCTGATCTCCCTCGGCATCGCCCTGCTGCAGACCGGGGTGCCCGGCAGGGTCGTGGACGTCGACTCGCTGCTGCTGAACACCACCGGCGTGATCCTGGCCCACCTGGCCGTCGTCCCCGCGGGCCGCGCCCGGCTCCGGCGGGAGGGGCACGGCGGGGCCGGGACGGTCACCGTCCAGGAGGAGCCGGCTCAGGGGCGTACCCCGACGATTCCCAGGGTCGGGATAGCACCGTAGAGGGAGGCTTCGTCCGCTTCGTCTCCGTATCGTCGAAGACAGCTGAGAGAGCTGGAGTCCGCCGAAGTCGGGCGCACAGCGAACCGACGATCACGACAGGAGCCGACATGGCCGCCCTCGCCCGCCCCACCCACGGCCGCATGCTCGGCGGAGTCTGCGCAGCGCTGGCCCGGCGCTTCGGCACCTCCGCCACGACGATGCGGGTCCTCTTCCTGCTGTCCTGCCTGCTGCCGGGTCCGCAGTTCCTGCTCTACATAGCGCTGTGGATCCTGCTGCCGTCCGAGGACAGGGCCCACTCCACCGCGTGGTGAGGACGGATCCACCCGGATCCGTGCGCAGTGACGCCGCTGGGGCGCTCCGGGCCTTTCCGGAGCGCCCCAGCGGCGTCATGGGGGAAGAGGGGGCGTCAGCCGAGCGGGATCCCGTTCACCGGCATGCCGTGCGTGGGCAGGCCCGTGTGCTGCAGCGGCAGGCCGCCGAGGAGCTGGGCGACCGGCGCGGCCGGCCCCTTGGCGAGCACGTTCTGGACGGCCGGCTGCGCGGCGGCCATCCCGGCACCCACGGCACCCTGCCCCTGGGTGAGCGCCTCGGTGGCCCCCGGCAGCGCCTTGCCCACGTTCTCGGCCGGCAGCGTCTTGGTGACGCCGTCCAGGGCCTGCGTGGCCTGGGGCGCGTCCGGGACGGCCGGGGCCGCGCTTGCGGCGCCCGCGCCGACGGCGGCGAAGGCGGCACCGAGGGCGGCGACACCGAGGGTCTTGGCAGCAGACTGCTTCATCGTGAATGCGTCCTTGAATACGGAGACGGAAGATCACAAACGATCCGAGCGGTCCACGACCGTAAACACGCCGGACCACCGCCCGCAAACACCGGAATGCGGACGCCCCGTGAAAGAGCGTCCGCATTCCGCGCACGGAAAGGCGGCGGTACTACCCCTCCGAACCGACAGAACCGCTGGTGGAAGCCGTCTGCTCAAACAGCCATTCGGATTTCAGCTCGGCATATCCGGGCTTGACGACGTCATTGATCATCGCGAGTCGTTCATCGAAAGGAATGAACGCTGATTTCATCGCATTGACGGAGAACCACTGGAGGTCGTCGAGCGTGTAACCGAACGCCTCGACGAGATGCTCGAATTCCTGGCTCATGCTGGTGTGCGACATCAGCCGGTTGTCGGTGTTCACCGTGGCCCGGAAGTGCAGCCGGCGCAGCAGCCCGATCGGATGCCCGGCGTACGAGGCGGCGGCCCCGGTCTGCAGGTTGGAGCTGGGGCACAGCTCCAGCGGGATCCGCTTGTCCCGGACGTAGGAGGCGAGCCGCCCGAGCTTCACCGACCCGTCCGGCAGGACCTCGATGTCGTCGATGATCCGCACCCCGTGGCCGAGCCGGTCGGCGCCGCACCACTGCAGCGCCTGCCAGATGGACGGCAGCCCGAACGCCTCGCCCGCGTGGATGGTGAAGTGGTTGTAATTGAACCTAGGCGCTCTCACCTGCGAAAACGCCAAACCCCGCGCCGACTCTCATCACAGAATCAGCACGGGGTCCGACTGCCATCACGCGGCCTCGACCGCCAGCACAACCGGCTTGGCTGCCATCACCGTACGAGCGTGCTCCAGGATGGCCAGCTCGACGGCATCCATCGTCCTCAGGTGAGCGTCCTTCAGCAAGTGGGCGTAGGTCGTCTCAGTGACCCGAGTGGACTTGTGCCCCATCCACTGAGCCACCTCGTACAGCGGCACACCGCCAGCGATGCAGACAGAGGCGAAGTAGTGGCGCAGGCTCTTGGGGGTGTACCCGCTGTCCTCCAGGCCCGCCTTCGTGAGGGCCTTCTCCCAGTGGGTTGCGTAGGACTTGAACGAGATGGGCTGTTCCCGGAACTTGGGACTCTCGAAGAGCCAGCCGTGCTCACCCCAGGTCCCGTACTCCTCCATGTGCCGCTCAATGGCCTGCTGGACGGTGTAGCTCAGCGGCGTCGTCCGGGCCTCACGTGACCACTTCAGCTCGTCCTTGAAGGCCGCTCCACGACTCTTCCCGTCGTTCTTCCCGTGCGTCGTGAGCTGCTGCCAGAGCTTGAGCATCCCAGGAGTGGCCTCGACCGACGTACGGCTGACCGCCAGGCCCTCACCGACACGGGCCCCGGCGCCGGCCTGAATCCAGACCGACGCCTTCAGCGGTCCCCACATGGCTTCGAAGATGCGCTCGACCTCACCAGTGGTGGGGATCTCGGTCGGCTTCACCTGTCGAGCGATGGGAGCGGACCGCCCCCGCTGCCTCTGGCTGAGGGCAGGGTTGCGAGGGATTATCTCCATCTCGTGTGCATACCGAAAAACAGTCTTCAGTACGACCATCCGATGATGCGCCGTGGACTTGGCATAGTTCTCGTCCTGGTTCCGCTTCCAGTCGGCTATGTCCTTGGACGTGATGGCACCGATGGGGCGTCCACCGAACACCTTCTCGAAGTGGTTGCGGTAGGTCGAGTCGTAGGACACGAGAGTCGACGGCTCCCGAGTGCCGGCCGTCAGCCACTCCTTCCACACGTCAGAGAACATGCGGCCGGTCTGCTTCGGGTCGATGTACGTCCCAACCTGCTTGTCACGCTCAACCTTCTTGGCGAAGTCGTCCGCCTGGTCCTTCAGTTTGAAGGAAGCCTCAAGCTGCTTACCGGCACGCCCACCAGGAGCCCGATACCGGACCTTCCAGGGCTTGTGTCTGCAAGTCGGCTTCTTCGCCTTCGGACAAGCACAGTCCTCTTTCCAGACGGTAGCCATGCCGAATGACCCCCCAACGGGTTTAAGTACCTTGGTGCTGACCTTTAAAACAGTTACATGGCATCCGACTGAGCGTCAACCCATTGTTCTACGGCCCGAGTTCGGAAACGGACGTGCTTACCGACCTTCACTGACGGCAGCCCCCACTTGCGGTAGGACCCCATCAACGTGCGCTTACTCACGGCAAGCAGGTCCGCCACCTCATCCGGCGTTAGGAGCTGATTCGAACCACCAGCAGACACAGTATTCCTAGCTGTTCCGAGGATTGAGAATTCGAGCTTCGGTTATTCGCTCTCCGGTGCCATTCACACGCCAGACGACGCGATAGACACCAGCCGCCTCAAGGCGAGGCATGCAGCGGTAGCAGGGAGCGCGGGTGACGTAGACAGTCCCGCCTTCGAGGTCTTCGCGCCGTGCATGAATCAGAAGGTTCTCTTCGGCGTGCAGGGCGATGCAGTTGGAGTAGTCGCCCCCGGCCGGGAACTCGTCGTACGTCAGACGCCCGCGGGGACAGGCTCCGTCTTCGAGGCAGCCGGGCTTGCCGGGCACTGAGCCGTTGTGGCCGCTCATCACCAGGCGGCCCCGCTGGTCGTACAGGACGGCACCGACCTGGGACCGGACGCAGTCGCCACCAAGGGCGACTGCATCGGCCACTCGAAGGCGCCTCTCCTCCTTGGGGAGGCGCTTGCTCACTCGTCGTCCTCGTGCACGTGGTGTACGACTTCCAGGACCGGGCCCATCTCGGAGTGCCAGTAGTCCTGAGCCATCTCCTTGGCCATCTCGTAAGGGATACCGTGCTCCAGGGCGGCACGGAGCACAGTGCCGGCCACCTCGGCGATAGCGACCGCGACCAGGGCGCGCTTCTCCAGCTCGGCGAGGACGAAGTTGTCCTCAATGGACTTCATGACGGACTCAAGATCCTCAGGCTTGTCGGTCATTCGCACCTCTCTGCGTTCTGATCTGTTGCGCACTCGGGGCAGAGCCAGGCTTCTACTCCGCCCCAGTCGTAAAGCAGTGTGTTATCGGTGTTCTGGCAGCATTCGCAGTCCTCGCCGCCTTCTACGTCCTCGTAGTTCAAGCTCCGTCCTATCCTCAGGACGTCTGAAGTGCGCGAACCCGAATGCGGCCTTCCCATTCAGGGTTTCGTTCGATCAGCATTCGCGCGTAGTGCGGGCGGAAGTTGTTGTTTATCTTGAATTCGTCGTGGCTCTTAGTCTTGATGGACTGGTCCCACCGAAGAACCTCACAGAGGAAGGCGATACCGATTGCCCCCTTACCGGACTCGAACCACTCCTCGGCAAGACGCTCCAGGGCCACTACGATGTGAGGGTTTTCCTCATGAAAAGAACGGAACCGGCTTTCGGTAGTCATTTGTGTCTCCTAGTGCTTGCTGTCTTCCAGGTCGAGAATGGATCCCCATGAGCGGTCTCCGATCTCTCCCTCAGCGGGGACCAGGACGCCCTTGACCGTGAATTCCATGATCTTGGCGGCCTGTTTGGTCAGCTCCTCGACCCGATCCTTCGGGAAGGAAAAAACGATCTCGTCGTGGATCACGAGCCGAATCCAGGGAGTGAATCCGGCCTTGTCGAGGTTGATCACGGCTCGGGCCGTGATGTCCCTGCTTCCCGACTGGATGTAGTAGTTGAGGGCCGCGTACGCGCGGTTCCTGTCGACGGGGAGCCGGCGGCCGGTGACGGTGTAGATGTAGCCATACCGCCTGGCCTCGGCCATGAGCTTTTTCGACAGCTTGCTGACCCACGTATAGGTCTGGTTGAAGGCGTCGATGGTTCTGCGGGCTACCTCTTCGGTGACGCCTGCATTCGTCATCAGGGCCTTCCAGCCGCCCCCGAATACCGTCAAGAAATTCGCTTGCTTGCCCGTCTTGCGGTCGACTCCAGCGGCGTCAGCAGTGATCTGGTGCAAGTCCTTGTCATTCAGGAACGCATCCATCATGACCGGGTCCCGACTCTCAGCGGCGAGGAATCGCAGCTCCATGTTTCCGAAGTCGATGCTGACGGAAACGTGACCTTCCTCGGCGAGGAACATGCTGCGGACGTATCCAGTGCCCGCGGGGAACGTCTGGGCCGGGACAGAGCCAGTAATTGACATCCTCGCCGTTCTGGCTTGGATTGAATTAATACTGGGGTGCACCCGACCTTCGGAGTCCCGGCCATTCAGAGCGTTCTCGAACCAGGTCTTCCGCCACTTTGCGGCCTTGGTCGCCTTCTTGACCGCCTCGGCCAAGGGGTGGTCGATGGAGTCAAGGACTTCGGCGTCCATGCTCAGGTTCCCCTTCGGCGTCCGCTTCGTGAGCTTGAAGCCGAGCCTCTGGAAAGCCTCAATGAGCTGCTTGTCGCTATTGACGTTCTCGACCCACTGACTTGCGAACGCCACCCACCGAGCTTCCTCGGCCTTCAACTCGGCGATACGCAGCTCTGCGTACTCCTCGTCAACGAGGTATCCGGTGCGCTCCATTTTCGCCGTGACATGGGCAAGGCGGTGTTCCCAGCTGATCAATCCCTTCTTCTTTGACCGCGCCGGCACGAGCGGCAGAAGGATGTGAAGCAGGCGGAATGCGAGGATCGGGTCCATACCCGCGTACAGCAGGTATTCTGCATCGAATGTCCGGACGATGGGCCAGATGGCTTCCTTTTTGACTTTGTATCGCTTGGCTATCTGGGCCATGGAGCCCTTGACCTCGGCCGCCAGGACCGGGTCAAGGTAGAACTTCGTCAGCTCTTCGAGCTTGAGGCCGGGTCCCTGTTCCTTGACCTGCCGGGGGTCAACGAGGTGAGCGAGAATCTTGGTGTCGAACATTCGCGGTGCCAGCTCTTCGAGTGGGACACCGAGGCACTTCTCACTTACGTGCTGGTCGAACGTGCCGTTGTGGGCTATGAGCCACTGGGCCTTGCGGAGTGCCCATATCGCTGCGGCCTTGAATTCTGGGTTGATCTCGACCGGGAGAACCCAACTCTCACGGGCATTGCCGAACTGGGCGAGGCGGATTCGGAAGCCACGGTCAGCGTTCCACCAGTCGAGTCCCGTTGTCTCCGTGTCGTATCCCAGGACGGGATTGGCGACGACGAAGTCAATGAATTTGTCCAGGTCCCACGTGGTCTGAGCTACGTTGATCCGTACCGTCTGGCCCTTGATCTTGTAGGTTATGACCTGCATTGAGACCTTTCAGATTCAGCGTCTACGGATTGCGTCGAAGAGCATCGGGAGGCAGTAGCCGACCGCGACAGCGAGGGCCATGACGAGGACGACAGTGGCAAGGAAGAAGAGTCCGTCCGGCTCCGCCATTACTTGCCGTCCCGCGCTACGGCGGCGAGGACCAGGAGGAGATACATGGTCGCCATGCCAGAGACGAAGTAGATGATGTTCATGAAGACTCCTTGCAGAGATGGTCTCGGGCCGATTTCACGAGGTCGGCCAAATACACTTCGTTGTCGTCGCAGCAGTCACAGCCGCCTGCGGCGAACGACTCATCACAGAGACAGCAGTAGAGTTCGACTCCGCCGTTGTCCCACCCGATGACTTGGACGAGGCGGAGGTTCGTCAAGGCGCGACCCGTCCGTGTTTGTCGAATGCCGCTGCCGTAAGCGGCATCTGGTTTCGGAAGGCGGCTTCCATCTGGCCAGCCACCATCTGAATTTCGAGCTGCGGGAAGGAAGGCACCTTTGCGCCTTCGACCTTTGTGCGGAGGCTCAGGAAGTGCATGAGCGAGCGTGCGTTACAGGTGGCGTAGAACGAGGTGAAGATGTTGACGGGGAGAACCATCCGAGCGACTTCCCGCGCAACTTCCAGGTCCAGAAGTCTCTGGTAGGTGGTGTATGCCTCGGTGCTGATCCTTCGCAGGTCTCCATTCACGGCCTGGGCCTGCTTGTAGGTGCCGGCCTCGAAGCGGTAGGCGCCGGGCTTGCCGATCTGGCGGAGTGGCCGGTCACTGTCTGGGACGTAGAAGACCGGAGCCAATTCCTTATATCTTCCCGACTCCTCGTTGTAGCTCCACCCCGCCCTGTGACGAAAGAATTCACGCGCTACGAAGATGGGAGCTTCTACGTAGAAGGTGAATCGGGTGTGCTCGAACGGGCTGCCGTGCCGGTCGCGCATGAGGTAATTGATCAGGGGCTCAACGGGGAGGTTGAGGTTCAGGCCATCGGCACCGATCGTTGAGACGCGGGCTGCGGCAGTCACGTCGAAGTCCGTTGCATCGGACTTCATGAGGTCGACGTACATGTCAGAGCGGAACTGCATGATTCTCCATGAGAAAGGGGGCCGAGCGGGAACCCGGCCCCCAATTGCGACAGTCGACTATCGGGCCTTGAAGGACCCGTCCTTCTGGCGCCACAGGGGCTCGCACTTGTCGCCGTCATCGCCGTTGCAGAAGAGCGCCGCCCAGTTCGCCTTCTCTACGAGATTGCGGCCGTGCGGGCAGTCGTCATCGGCCACAGAGGGCTTCTTCGAGACGACCTTGCCGCCCTGGAACTTCTTCGGGCCGGAACCTCCGCCCGCAGAACCGCCCTTGAACTGCTCGCGGGTGTAGGCAGCAGCCTTCGCGTTCAGCTCGATCAGGCCCTCATTCTTCAGCGCGGCCAGCAGCTCGGCGCCGCGCTTCGCGGTCTCGTCTGCGGAATGCCCGAAGACAGTGGGCGTGATCCACTCGGCGTCATAGCCAGAGCCGGCCTTCAGAGTAAAGCCGATCTTGAAAGGGGCGGGTCCAGCGGGAGCTTCGGTCATAGGCGCGTTCTCCTTCGTCGGCGACGGGTTTTCCGAGGGCTCATCCCAGGGGGACTTCTCCTCAAAGGGGTCGGGGTAGCTCAAGGGGCTTTCCTCTCCTCAATTCCGATAGTGGCTGAGCATCGCCACAACTTCAACTTTTTGGGTAGTGACTAAGGCCACTAGATAGGACAGGTACCGCTCGCACAGATTTCGTCGTACGAGGTGTCCGCAGACTCCTGGCCCAGCTCGGCCACCAGGCGCTCGTACTCCTCGCGCGTGATGCGCTCATACGGGGCCTGCGCGCGGCTCATCTCGGGGAAGATCGTGCTTCCCTTCAACCGAGGCATGTAGTCCCGCAGGATCGCCGCCACCTGCTCCACGGTGTACTTCGACGGGTCCAGCGAGGCCGTGTAGCTCACGGCCTGGTCCGCCCAGTAGCGCTGATACATCGCCTGCACGTTGAGCATCTGCTCCAGCGAGAGCTGTCCCGTGTGCTCGATGACGGAGGGGTCCTCCACCTGGTCCACCAGCGGGTCCTTGGTCGGGATCGACACGACCGCCGTGTTCGCAGCGTAGATACAGTCCTCGACCTGGTAGCCCTGCCTGCGGTACTCCTCCACCTTTCGCTTCTCCTCCGGCTCCACCAGAGAGAACCGGATACGACGAATGAAGTAAGTGCTGAAAGGAGCATGCACGCCTTCCCCGCTCACGCCGGCCACCTTGGACGTCGTACCGGTCGGCGCCACGACCCGCGTCTTGATCGGCACAGGGATACGCAGCTCCCTGGCGTACTCAGCCGCAGCCCTGTCGACCGTTCGGGCCCAGTCCTCCAGGTCGAGCGGCACCTGCCAGTCGGCCGGGGCCTGCGAGTAGCGGATGCCCTGCTTCGCCAAGTAGTCGGCGAATCCCAGGTGTCCGACACCGATCCTTCGGTATCGAGCGATGGCCGCCGCCGACTTCGGGTCCTGGACCGGCGCGAACGTCGCCCTGATCAGGTACCGGGTCATCAGCCGGTGAGCCTCGTCCAGGCCGCCAAAGTCGATGTCGCCCTCATCGGAGACGTACGCCCCGAGGTTGACCGAGCCGAGACAGCACGGTTCTCCGGGCAGAAGCAACGCTTCGGCGCATGGGTTGGTCGTGAACACGCCGTCGACCTCGCCCACAGAGGACAACGAGCTGTTCCAGAAGCCTGGTTCACCGTTCTGCAAGGCACCGGCGGCGAGCCGGTTGAGTACGAGCTGGGCACCCCTGTGCCCGGCGTCCAGGGCCTTGAGGAAGGCATCGTCCACCTCGACAGAGATGTTCGTCGTCCAGTGCTGAGCCTGGTCAGCCTTGCAGGCCATGAACTCTTCGATCTGCAAGTCAGCCCAGTGCATGATCGACATACGGGCCGAACGCCGAACTCCCCCGCTGACGATGCAGCGTGCGATCTCGTGATCGATCTCCATGGCGTCCAGGCCGGTGAGCGGGAAACCTGCCGCGTTGGTCAGGATCTCGCCCACGCGTGTCAGCATCTCCGCGAAGGGGATTGGACCGCTGGCCGTGCCCCCGAAGGAGCGCAGCGGGGCGCCCTTGTGCCGGACGCGGGAGACGTCATAGACGCGGTTCTCGTGCTTGGTCTTCGGGTTGTGGGCAGTGCGGATCAGGTCCGCCAGGGCCGCAGCCCAGCCCTCTCGGGAGTCTTCGACGCTGTAGGCGCCGGCCCAGGTGTGCGCGTACTCGGTACTGATGAGTCCGGCCTCAACCATGTCCAGGTAGTCAGGGTGGGACGGGTCGCACACGATGTGCACGCGGACGGCGTTCTCGACGGCCGGAAACTCGTTCAGGTACCGGGCCGAGTAGTTCGAGCCGACACCACCGCCCTCAGCAAGCCGCAGCAGAGTGAAGGTGAAGTGCTCGGCCGGGTCCTGCGGGTTCCAGCCCGCGGCCCAGCAGTTGTTCAGCGCGAAGTCAGTGACGCCGGACGCCTTGAGGTGCCGTCCGGCCGGAAGGATCTTCCAGTCCTCGATCAGCTCCACCAGGCGGTCACGCTCGCCGGGCTCGATGTAGCGCTCGTCCACCAGGGCGAGGTTTCCGTCGACAACTCGGCGGACGGTCTCAGGCCAGGTCTCAAGCTCCCCGGAGGGCAGCTCACGGCGGTAGGTGCGTTCGTAGACGGTCTGTGCGGTCTCGGTCTTCCATGTGGTCATGCAGTTATGCAGCTCCCTTGGCGGTGCGTATGTGTCGGTTCATGGCGAGGGCCAGGGCGTCAACGGCCCGGTAGCCACGTCGCTGCTCGGCCTCGTCTGCGGGAGGCAGGCCGTAGACGAACAGGCGCATGAGCAAGTCCCGGTAGTCCGGGGTGATCTTGTTGAGGGCCTTCGAGGCGTCCATACGGGCCGACATGATGTTGTCGGCGATGGTGCAGCGGGTGAGGTCGTCCTTCTTGCCGATCGACTGGCCGATCTCGTCGTCGGTGTAGATGAAGGACCGCAGCACTGCCCTGACCTCTTCGGGGGTGTAGTAATACTGGTCGTCCATGAGGTCCCGGTAAGCCCGTTCCTTGGCGGCGTACCGCCTACCGGCGTTCCAGAAAATCTTCCGGATCAGGTCTTCGTCGTGCTGGTACCGAGCGAGGATGTGTCGCTCTTCCAGGGCGTGAACAAGGATCTCTTGCTTCACGTCGTCGGCCTCGACCACAGCCCACTTCCCCGCGATCTCGCGGGCGACCCTGCCCGCCAGCTCACCGAGGCGTTCCCAGTCCAGCTCTGCCATTAGGCCCCCTTCGCCGCGAACTTGCCTCGCGGCCCACGCTTGATCTCTCCGAAACGCTGACCCTCGACCACGAAAGAGCCGTCGTCCTCGACCGGGATAGCGTGGGGAGTTGCGCTGTACTTGCCGACGTAGAACAGACCGAAACCGCGCTGCCAGTTCGCCGGGCCGTTTTTGAGATAACCGGCCTTTTTCACGTCCATGAGATGGCCGACCTCGAAGCCGTAAATTGTCTTCAACTTGCCGTTGTGCCCAGTGGTATGAGGCGAGACGGCCAGGCGGTGAGTGTGGCCCATGACCACGCTCGTGCCTGCCTTCACGGCCTTCAGTCGGGCCGTGGCGCCCGGCACCTGGTTCATGCCGGGACTCTCGTGCCCATGGATGGCGACCCATCCGGGAGCGAAGGCGTAGTAGGGCTCTGCCTTCACGACGTCGTAGGCCGCAAAGTCCAACAGGTTCTCGAAGCGGTAGTGGGTGTCCTCCGCCGCGAGGGCCGGCGCCTTGGACGCCAGGTACTTCCGCGGTCTCTCGTCATGGTTGCCTTCCAGCACCTTCACGGGCCCGCTGTAGACCTCGCGCAGAGGTCCGAGGAAGTTCTCCTTGGCGTACTCGGAATCCCGGATGACGTTGCCCTCGAACTCCGCGCGGGTCCCTGCGGACCAGCGGGACGGGGCCGGGTAGTCGACCAGGTCACCAATCTGAATGACCTCGTCGGGCTGGTAGTCGCCCACGAAGGCGATGACATTGCGCAGAGCGCGCTTGTCCTCATAGGGGATCTGAGTGTCCGAGATGACGACTATTCGCTTCAGTGGGACTCCATGCGCTTGAGTTCGAACTCGATGTATCGAGCGGCCTTCTTCAGGTCCTCAGCTGCGTCGCCCTTGCGACCGGCGCGCATCAGGTACTTCAGCGCGTTGCCGACGTTGAAGTTGAAGTGCTGGGTGATGTCGATGACTTCGATGCCGTTGGGAAGCCAGGTGTAGTGACTCGGGCTGTTGACCGGATCACTGCTGTCCTTGGCGGCCAGTGGGGAAAGCTCCTCAGCAGAGAAGCCGAGGGTGCGGCCGTTCTTGAACGCGACCTCGTACGGGAACGGGTCTCCCTCGAAGTAGTTCGTGATCACGACTCGCTCACCCTGGAATTGCTTCGTGTAGAAGGTGCCGGGGTTGGAGACGACCACGATCTGACCAACTTCGAAGTTCACTCTGCCTCCAACTCGTCGTCCTCGAAGAAGGCGCCGGCGCTCGGGGGCAAGCCATTTTCCCCGTCCAGGAGCACCGACGTTGCTGCTTCCTCATAGGCGTAGTTCACGGCCTCGATAACGCCCGTCATTCCTGCCGTGCCGTCCATGACGGTCGCCTTCACGCGCACTCGCGTACCGGGCTTCCACTTCGAGATCAAAGGCCGATCCTTTCTCGCATGGCCTTGGGGCCATGGGCGTGCATGAATGAATTGGAGTCGTGACCGTCGCCGAGGATGATGAGCTTCGAGTTGTTCGCCAGCTCGGTGGCTCGCTTCTCACCGGCCTCAATGCCGGGCTCGTCGTCGTCTGCGACCTGATAGACCACCTCGAAGCCGAGGTAGGCGGGGGTGAAGTGCGGGCGCCAGGCCGATGTGCCCTGGTAGGCCGTGGCGGGGACTCCTGCCACTGCCCAGGCCATCGCGTCGAACTCGCCCTCTGTGTTCACTACGAAGGGGCTCGTGGTGATCAGTGCGGGTGTGTTGAAGAGGCGGGGGCAGTCGCCCGGAATCGTCTTGTACTTGCCGTGCTTGTGGTGGTTCTCCTTGCGGAGAGGGGCCAGGTATTCGCCGGACTCGTCCTTCACGCATTCGTCTCGAATACAGCGGAAGCGGACCGTGGCGACTCCGTGAGCACCCCCCGCCGGCCTGAGGTACGGGATGACCAGCGATCCCGCATATTGCTCATGGCCCGTAAGAGCCGAACCGACGTAGCCGATTCTGAACTTCTCCGCGACGCTGCCCAGTCCTCGGGCCTCCATGTACGCCTCTGCGGGGCTGCCCTTGTACTGCTGGAAGTAGGTCTTCGCCGCTTCCACCGAACCGGGAACGTGCAACCGCCTGTGCTTCTCTGAAGCCAATGCCTTCCTCGCGCTGGATTACGTCGTAAGAGTCCTCGGTGACGTCGCACACGAAACAGGACCAGCGCTGTTTCTCTGTGTTTACCGAGGCGCTTGGATTCTCTTCGGGGTGGAGCGGGCAGAGCATCTTTTGCCACCCTGCCCGCTCCCTCACCTCGACGCCGTAGAAGTGCTTCAGCACCTCGGCGATAGGCGGCTTACTGGTCACTGGCCGGGGCAGGGGACGGCTCGCCGACCTTGCGGACCGTTACCGGGAAGTCGTACTTGCGGTACGTGGCGAGCATGAGCGCCTTCTCGCCGCGAAACTTGCGGTAATCGAACTTGGTGGACTTCTCAGCCACGGTCATCCGGCCTTTCGCATTCGACGCTCCTCTTGGAGGAGACGCTTGAGGTCGTAGTTCTCTTTGACCAGCTGAAGAAGCTGATCGAAGGGCATTACCGAATACGCTTCCCCGACGCTCTTGAAGCGGGCCTTGATGACGACGGCCCCATTCGTCGCGTGGGGGTTGTGCTCCAGCTCGCGCTTCAGCTCGCGCATGAATTGAGCTAGGTCGAACTTCTGGACGTTCTTCATCTCGAAGAGGAACGCCATCGGGATGAGGGTGATGTCTCCGCGATCGTTGACCCCGTACAGGGTTCCGTGCCTCTGGATTTCTTCCGGATCGATGTCCGGGAAAGTCTCCCGGAGGTGGTCAAGGCCCTGCTTTTCCCAGCGGTAGCCCTTGTCCTTATTGGCCCTGGCGGTCGATGTCATCGCGCCCCCCTTCCCTTACTTTCAAAGTAGATCACCCTCGCCACAACTTCAACTTCTGAGTCATGAAAAATGTGTGACCTAGAACTCAGAAGAAATGTCCGTTAGGCGCATGTTCGCGTTGTTGAAGTCGTAGCTGCTGAACGTCTGACCAGAGCTGTCCTCGAACCCCTCGCGGTTCTTCACCGGAGAGACATGCAGAATCCGGCCGTCCATGCCGTCGATTTCCTTATGGATCGTCAGAATCACTGAGGGCACTCGACCGATCTTGCCCTTCACACCGGACAGCGGGATGGGCTGGAGACCGTCAGAGAACTCCCCGATGACGTGATGGAGCCCGAGCACATGGGCGTTGGTGTCCCGAGCCATCTCGCTCAGGTACTCGCACATGGCTTCCAGGCCGAAGACGAAGGACTCAGCGTCGGGCGTCGACCCACCGTCCACGTTCGTGATGTTGTCCACCACGATCAGGTGGGGGTCCATGCCGAAGACCTCGAAGTAACAGGCGAGGTCGCGCTCAATGTCCCCAGGCGTCGGCCGGGCCTCGAAGTTCCACCTGATCCACCAGCGCTTCCCGAGGTCGGCGTAATACTCCCCGAACTCGTCGTGCACCAGCTTCCGCTTGATGTCCCGGACGTTCTGACCGGTGATGATCGCCGTGGCCCTGGTCAGCTGCGTCGCGGCGTTCGAGTCGGCGCTGAAGTAGAGCACCGGCATGTTGCCCGCCAGAGCCAGGTTCGCTGCGAAGATCGACTTTCCGGTACCCGGTCCGGCCGCGACGAGCGACAGCTCCCCCCGCCGGAACTCGACCTCATGCTTCCGCAGGCCCCCGAAGGGCGACGGGATCGGTTCGCCGGCCTCGCCCCTGGCCTGCACGCTCTGAACGAGTGAGTACATCTACATCCTCCCTTTGCCACAACTTCAACTTTTGCCAGAAAAAAATGAGCACGCGTGCGACACATCGCAGAAGCGACAGTCATAGCCGGGGTTCGCAGGGAAGTCACCAGCCTTCACGCCCGCGTCCATCGCCGCGTACCGCTCCCCCAGCTCGTCAGCGCTCACCTGGTCCAACTTCACCGGCCTGGAAAGTCTTCCGTCCCGCGCGAGGTACCAGTCAGCATCGTTGACCTGGACGTCGTACAGCTCCCTCACGGCGATGCCGTACGTCTGGAGCTGGAACTTCGACTTGGTCGACCCCGTTTTGAGGTCCCGAGGCCGCACGGCGCCCTTCACCGTCACGAGCTGGTCTATGTAACCGCGGACTGCGATCCCGCCCAACTCCACCATGAAGTACAGCTCAAGTGCGGGCACACCCTCAGGCGTCTTCCAGATGTCCGGGCCGTTCTCCTTGGCCCACTCGACGTAGTACGCCGTCTGCTCCTGGCCCAGGACGTAGCGCCGCTCGATGTCCTCGCCGCCGCTGTACCGACCAGCCGACAGCCAGCGGTCAGTGTCCTCTTCCTTGTCGAGCGCCTTGTTCGTCAGGGCCTCGTACTGGTCAGAGAAGACCTGCACCGCCTCTTCGGCCGTCATCGTCCGCCCCGACTTCTCGAAGGCTTCAGCCGCCGCGTGGAAGGCCACGCCGTGGTTCGACCAGGCCGCCGGCCTCGGGGTCACTCGCTCTACCCGCTGGAGGTAGAAGCGCCACGCGCACTTCTCGTACTGCTCCGTCTGACTGACCGACCTGGGCTGAGTCTCAATGCTCAAGCAAGCACCGCCTTCGCGTACCTAACGATCTTGAATGAATTACTGCCAGGGATCTGAGCGTGAGGCCGGTCCATACTCACGCGCTCCACCTCGACCATGAGTTCTCCGTGCAGCTCGACCAGGAGCGAGCGCACGCGCCTCCTGCCCTCGTCGTCCATCAGGTCGGACACGATCACGTCCACGTACCCGACGGCCGCCCTCGGCTGCCTCTCCGAGTACGCCCGAGTCCGGATGATCAGAACTCCGTCCGTCTCGTCGTCTTCCATGCACACCATGTCAGTGCACTGGTCGATCAGCTCAAGCAGCTCCGCCCGCAGTCTGCGCTCCCCTCGCACGGCACTTCCCAGCTCACCAAGAGTGAATCCCCGCCCGAGTCCGTAGAGGTCCGGGATCGCGCCTTCATGGGGGACGTCTTCCTTGTCGCGGACATGAGGCATCCGGCTCCCCAGGACGACCTTCGGGATAGCTCCAGAGTCCTCAACCCCCAGCTCAAGCGTCACTTCGGCTCCCGTAGGCCCAGCCCCCTCAGGGGTCTACTTCACACACATGGAGCCTCTGTGCTGCTCCTGTGAATCAACGTAGCAAGGTTAGAGACGCGTTAAAACCCCGAGTTTTCCCAGGTGAGGACCCTAGGCGTACAACCTTTTCGCTGTTGACACACCGTCTACTTCGCAGATCGGAACATGCAACGATCAAGAACGGACCAAACGGACACAACGGCTACACACCGAAACGTAACCACCGGTTCCGGTTACAGGCCGTTAACGTTCAAGAGGTGACAAAATGTTTAAGGGTCACTCACCGCAAGGCAAGTGCACCTGTCATGTACCGGCAACAAAAAACCCCCCGACAGCGTTGTCGGGAGGTCTAAACCAATTCGCCTCGACGGCTGGCGCCTGGGCTAGTCCGGCAGTTCGAGCGCGACGCGCGCTTTACCGGTGGGCAGCTCGCGGCCTTCCGGCCAGCGGATCACCTTCCGGCCGTCTTCGGGGACACGCGGCACGAACACCCACGGCTCCTCTGGCTGATCCGGCCTGAAGTCGAGAACAGCATTCTCCTCGCGCAGCGTGCGCTCAAAGCGCTCAGCCTGGGCGAGCTGCAAAGGAGTAAGGGCTTTATCGCCGAGTTGACGACGCAGAAAAGCGTAAAGGTCCCGTGCGCGATTACGGCCAATGAACTTAGATCGCTGAGTTTCCTTAGCAGGCCATGCCGCTTCGAGAATGATTCGCACCTGAGTGCTAAAAGGCTGACGCTTAATGCCCAAAGCATCGAGCCTTTTGTTAACTGCCTGAGGAGTAACGTCGAACCGCTCGGCAATTTCCTTATCGGAAAGACCATTTCTATAGAGCTTCAGCAGCTCTGGGTTCTCCGGCAGTCTTGTCATCGGTCCTGTCCATCTGGCGGGCGGTTCACTGGGGCATGAGTGCAGCGATCTTGACCAAGGTAGCGTCAACTGGCCACATCTTCAAGTGTTGTATGTGCCCTGACCTGGTGTGACGCATTCTCAGAAGTTGATGATGTGACGTCCGTCTCATCTAGCAGGTCTCGTGTCACTGGTCCCGATCTTTGTCACCGACGTCTTTAGTGAGAGAGCGAGTGAAGCGAACGAACGAACAGGTCAGAGAGCTTTTTCGAAAGACTGTTCGAGTCCGAATTAAGAAGTTATGTGACTCACCCAGGAGTACAGCAACGCTGTTGCCTTAGCGGTCTGACTACGAGCATGTAGTCAACCGCGAGGCGAGGTGAACATTCGGTGAACGCGTCGCCATGGTTTCTCCTGTTGACCCCCCCGTTGAGAGCAGTCTCCGGGTGCGTGGCCAGGAGCGGCCCCGGCTGCCAGATCAGCAACCGGCCGGGGCCACTTACTTTTCGAAAGGGGGACACATGCCCAGAGCAAAGAGCATCTGTCTCCGAGCAGGGTGCGTGTCTCCCACCATCCGAGATGGCCGGTGTGAAAGCCACCAGGTACGGAAGAGCTGGGACCGGATCTCAGCCCGCAATGCCAGCAGGCCGGCGGACTGGTCCAAGCGCCGGGCTCGCGTGCTGGCCCGTGATCGCTTCCGCTGCCAGCTCTGCGGCGCCAGGGAGCGCCTGGAGGTCGATCACATCGTCCCGGTAGCCCGTGGAGGCTCCTGGGAGCTGGACAACCTATGGGTCCTCTGTAAGCCGTGCCACCGGCGGAAGACCTACAACGAGGACCGCCGCTGAGCGGCCCCGATCCACGAAGCCCGTCCCCACGACTCCGGGGGCGGGCTCATTCATTTCATTCATTCATTCACGAGCGGAGAGTGCATGAGCGCCTGCAACGGCCACTGCCCGGACTGTCCCTACGACTTCTGTGCGCCGCCGGCCCCCAAGGCGCCGAGGCCCACGAAGGCAGCCGACCGGCGGAGCTGGCGTCAGGACGCGCTCTTCGAGCTGGAAGACCTCGCAGACATCTGGGGCGTGGACATGAGCAAGGTGAGGCTGTGACTCGCGGACCGAGACCGAAAGACAACGCGATCCGCAGGAACAAGCACGAGCACGCCCAGAACCTCGCCAGCACGGCCACCGAGGGCCGAGCACTCCCCGCTGGCCTCGGGATCAAGACGGCTGGAGCCCGGCGGTTCTGGAAGACCTGGGCGACCTCGCCCCAGGCCGGTCGGTGGATCGAAACCGACTGGGCCGAGCTGGAGATCACGACCAAGCTCGTGGACTCCCTGTTCCAAGGCGACCTGAAGTTGGCCGGTGAGATCCGTCAGCGCGTCGCCAAGTGGGGCGCCACCACGGAGGACAGGGCGAGGCTCCGCATGTCCATCGAGGACCACCAGGACCAGGACGACACCGCCGGCTCGGAGGCTGCGGCCGTCGCATCGACCACAGACATGGATGAGGAGCTGTTCCGGCTTCTGAGTGAATAAAGAGGTGACCGCCCTTGCAGACAGGGAATCTGCCCGCAGGGGTTCCGAGCCCTAAGGAAACGCTGGGCTATCAGGTCATCCGCTGGGCTCAGAAATACATCGTGCAGCCCGACGGTGAGCGCGCCGGCGAACCCTGGCAATTCACTCCCGAGCAGCTTCGCTTTGTGCTGTGGTTCTACGCCATCAACGAGGATGGGGGGTGGCGTTACTCAGCTGGCACGCTTCGGCGTGCGAAGGGCTGGGGCAAGTTAGACGCCTCTCCTCGCCGCACTGGCAATCGTTGAATTTATCGGACCGTGCCGATTCTCCCACTGGGACGCCTACGGGCTCCCTGTCGCCAAGCGCGTCCCGCTGCCCACGGTGCAGATCGGTGCGACCGCGCTGGACCAGACCGACCAGACGCTAGAGATGATCCGAGGAATGCTCTCGGAGTCTCCAGCCGAGAAGGAATTCGGTCTGGACATCGGCAAGTCCGTCATCCAGTTCAAGAGCGGTAAGCCCGGCACCATCAAGCCGAAGGCGACCGCCGGCAGAACGAATGAAGGAAACAGGCCGACGTTCGCTCTGATGGACGAGGTCCATCACTGGGTCGGTTCGAATGGCGGCCCGGACTTCTACCAGGTCATCAAGCGAAACATCGAGAAGACCGCATCTGCCGGTTCTCGATGGGTCACGACCACAAATGCTTACAATCCCAATGAGGATTCAGTCGCTCAGCAGATCCACGAGTCGGACATGGTCCGTCAGGGATTCTGGCTGTACGACTGCCTTGAGGGCGATATCGAGCATGACGAGCTGCGGGACGAGGCCAAGGTCCGCGACGCGCTCAAGCAGGCGTACGGGGATGCGACCTGGGCTGACATTGACGGCCTGACTCGCACGATCCTGCATGACAGGACGACCCCGGATTCCACCTACCTGCGCTTCTTCTGCAACAGGATTGCCGAATCCTCAGACGGCTGGATGAGCCGTTCCGAGTGGCTGGCCTGCCTGGACGACCAGGACCCCATCAAGCCCGGCGATCAGATAGCCGTGGGATTCGATGGCTCTATCCGTGGAGACGCCACAGGGCTCGTTGGTTGCAGGCTCAGGGACGGAAAACTCTTCGTCTTGGGGCTCTGGGAAAACCCCCGCGACCCCAACAATCCCGACTGGGAAGTTGACGTCCTGTCCGTCGAGGCCGCAGTACACCGAGCCTTCAAAACGTATCGCGTCGAGTGGTTCTATGGTGACCCGCCTTACTGGCAAGAAGCCCTGGGACGTTGGTCTATCGAACACGGTGATGACTACGTGTTCGAGTTCTGGACCAATAAGCCAACCAGGATGACCCAAGCCGTTGAGAGGTTCCGCACCGCTTCCATGGTCCAAGACCTGAAGCACGACGGAGATGAAGACCTCACCCGGCACATTCTCAATGCGGTGACGCGCGAAGTCCCTCAGGGACTCCTGATCACCAAAGACTCTCCCCGTTCAAAGAAGAAGATCGACCTTGCGGTTTGTGCAGTTCTGGCATTTGAGGCCAGGGCGGACGCGATTGCAGATGGGCGGCTCAAGCGACGACGTTCTAGGGTGGTTGGATTTTGATAGCTGACATGAGTGAGGTGCCAGTCGGCATCGCTCCTACCACTCCAGAGCAGTGGATTGACTGGCTGTACTCGAAGCTGGCTCGCCGCCGGGCTCAATACCGGATCTACGGCAGCTATTACGACGGCGTGCATCAGCGGCTCATGTTCTCGCAGACTCGCCACTTCGATCACTTCAACCAGACGTTCGAGTCGTGGAGAGACAACTTCTGCGGGCTGATCGTGGACTCGGTCAATGAGCGGCTGTATGTCGACGGCTTCCGTATGACGGACGAGCCTGACGCGGACAAGGATGCGCGGGACATCTGGCAACGGAACTGGATGGATGCCGAGTCCAACGCGGCCATGCTCGACGCGATGATTCAGGGCGTCTCGTACGCCGTGGTGTGGGCCGACGACAAGGGCCAGCCCACCATCACCATGGAGAGTGCCGAGCACGTCATCGTCCAGTACACGCCTGGCAGTCGGCGCCAGCTCGACGCCGCAGCCAAGTTCTACTTCGATGACTGGGGCCGGGAATGGGTCACCCTGTGGCTCCCTGACCAGGTGTGGACGTTCGCCAAGGGCACGTACACCTGGGAGGCCGGCAAGAAGTCTCCGAACCCTCTCAGCGTGGTTCCGGTCGTCCCGCTGTCGAACCGCTCGCGCCTGCTGCGCGACCCGATCTCTGACCTTCACGTGGTCATCCCGATCCAGGACGCGATCAACAAGACGGTCGCTGATGCCCTCGTGGCGTCCGAGTATGCGGCGTGGCCGCAGCGGTACGTCACCGGCCTGGAAATCGTGGAGGACGAGAACGGTAACCCGGTCGAGCCTTTCAAGGTCGCCGTGGACAAGTTGCTCCAGGCCGAGGACCCGAGCGCCAAGTTCGGACAGTTCGAGGCTGCTGATCTCGGTAACTACGTGACCTTGATCGAGATGCTTGTTCAGCACATGGCTTCGATCTCTCGCATTCCCTTCCATTACTTCCTCAACGGTGGCGTTGTGCCTTCCGGTGAGTCGATTACCGCTGCGGAGGCTGGTCTCATAGCCAAGACCCGTGAGCGCATGCTCCACTTCGGTGAGGCATGGGAAGACGTGATGCGTCTCTGCTTCAAGGTGCTCGGTGATGCTCGCGCTGAAGCGTACTCCGCGGAAACCATTTGGAAGGACCCGGAGAACAGAACCGAAAGCCAACACATGGACGCGCTCCTCAAGCTCCAGATGATCGGAGTCCCGAGGGATCAGCTCCTTTCTGACGCTGGATACACCCCCCAGCAGATCGCACGCTTTGCTGACATGAGGGAAGCGGACGCCAAGGCCGCAATGGAATTGGCGAAGAAGTACCCCGACCCGAATGCTCAGCAGGACGCCGGCCCGCCCGGCATGAGCAAGGAAGCCCAGAAGACTGCCGCCAAGGCTCCTCAGGGAAACTCCGGTAATCAGGCCCGGAAGCAAAACGCCGCCTGAGCACAGCACCACCCTTACGCAGGCTCCCGGAATGGGGGCCTTTTTTGATGCCGCCGAAATGGATGGATCGCATGACCGAGACGAACAACAACCCTGCCCCTTCCACTGAGGGCCAGCCTGCCACCACCACTCAGCAGGAACCGACCGTCGAAAGCCTCACGGCTGAGGTCGAGAAGTGGAAGAGCCTGTCCCGCACCAACGAGAAGCGGTGGAACGACACCTCTGCGGAGCTGGACCGGATTCGCCAGGAATCCATGACTGATGCCGAGAAGGCCATTGAGGCCGCCAAGGCTGAGGCCCGTAACGCGGCGTTCGCCGAGGTCGGCACTCGACTTGCTGAGGCCGAACTTCGCGCACAGGCCGCCTCTGCTGGCGTGGAGCTTCCGCCAGCCGAGTTTCTTGCCCTGAACCGATTCATCGGTTCTGACGGCTCCGTGGATTCGAGTGCGGTCACTGCATTCGTCTCGTCTCTCCCCAAGTCGGCCGCTGGACCTGCATTCCGACAGGACATCGGCCTCGGTCGTCAGGGCTCCCCCGCAGCTGGCCAGCTCAGCCGCGACGACCTTTCCCGAATGACCCCGAGCGAGATCAACGCTGCCCGCAAAGAGGGCAAGCTCGACGCGCTTCTCAGGGGTGAAATCTGATCTACCTGTGAGGTAATGCATGGCTGGTTTTCAGACTAAGGCCGGTACCGGCTACCAGGCTAACTCTGGGAATGTCTTCATTCCCGAGATTTGGACCGCGGAACTGCTCCAGGACCTCGAAGAGGAGCTGGTTCTCGCATCCGCCAAGTTCACCAATCGCCAGTACGAGGGTGAGTTTCGGCGAGAGGGCGATGTTGTCCACATCCCCCACTTCGTGAATGACCAGGTCGCAGACAAGGGCCTGGTGCCGGCGTACGGCACCATCGGCTCTGCCGATCACGCGTCGCTCCAGTACATCGACATGCGAGTGGCCAAGGGTTCGTCCTTCCACATCGAGGTCGACGCACTTCACCAGCTCCAGACCAAGCAGGGCATTGACCTGATGAGCAACCTCATCGCTCAGCGTGCCCGCGCTATGGCGGTCAAGCTCGATGAAGTCGTGGCTCAGACTCTCCTCGCTGCTGTCTCGGGTAAGGACCTGAATGGCTCGGCCGACCCGGCTGCGACCGTTTCCGGCCTGCCTGCCCTGCACGGCCAGATTGACGAGATCACCGACGCTCCGACTGGTGACAACACCACTCGGAAGGCCGCGAACCGCGTCCTCAGCGTCTATGACTACGTCGTCGCGATGCTCGAAAACCTCGACATCAAGAGCGCCCCGGCGGATCGTTTCCTCTTCATCTCGCCGCGCATGCGCAGCCTCCTGCTCCAGGACCCCAAGTTTGTCGAGGCGCAGGTATACGGCGGTTCCCCGGTCATCCCCGGCGGCTTCTCCGCCATCGGCACCATCCTTGGTGTCCCGGTCACTGTGGCGAACGCTCTCGGCTCCCACACCCGCCCGTCGAACCCGCTGATCAAGAAGGGCAACCAGAAGTTCGGCGCGGTCGACCTCTACATGGGCTGCACCGCCGCGACGTCGGTCGTCATCCCGTTTGCGCAGATGGAGGCGTACAAGCCCCAGGCCAGCTTCACCGACGCCATCAAGAGCCGCGTCATCTACGACGCCAAGGTGATCCGTCCTGAGCAGCTGGTTGTGGCTCGCAACGTCGAGGCTGCGCTGACCGCGCACAACGCGACCGTGAACGTCACCGAGTCCGAGACGGTCTGATCGGATGGCCTTCGTAACGCTTGACGATGTGGTCGCCCGCTTGGGGCGACCCGTCGCGGACGCCACGGAGGCCGCCCGGATCGGCGCGTTCATCGAGGACGCGACTGCGCTGGTACTCGACTGGTGCCAGACCGACTTCCAGCAGCACCAGGACGAGGAGTTCGATCTCCTCGTGGAGGGCGGCGAGGTGGACATCCCGCCTCGCTACCTCCCCGGCCTGAAAGTCTCCTCCATCGTGCTCGACGGCAACCAGCTCGACGCCGACGAGTGGAAGATCCTCGGTCGGACGCTGTACCTGCGTCATGGACCCGTAACCGGCACGGTCACTCTCACTGCTTCGTGGGGGTGGCCGGCGCCCCCGCCGGTCCTGAAGCAGGTCATCTGTTCCGAGGTGATCCGCTGGATTGCTGTCTCTCCCGGCACGATCTTGGAGAAGACAGGTGAGCTGGAAGTGCAGTACGCGCAGAGCGCGAACAATCCGGGCCTCTCCAACACAGCCAAGGACTCGCTGAAGCGATACCGCAAGCGGGCAACGACCACGACTCTCCACCGGACCAGGACCAACCTGCCTGGTCGTTCGGAGGTCACATGGCTCTGCTGAACGACCCCATCGAGGTCTGGCGGGCTCCCCTGGTCAAAGACACCTACGGACAACACCGCGACTGGGACCAGGCCGTGAAGGTCTGGAGCGGCATCGGCGCCGCACTCCCCTACCGCCGCAGTTACAAGCCCGAACCTGCGTCCCGAGAGACGAGCCGTACGCGCATCACGGTCTACCTCCCTGGGGCCGTCGACTTCGACTCGGCGGACCGTCTCCTAATCCGCGGTGACTGGTGGGAGGCAGACGGCGAAGCCTGGCCCTGGTCCTTGGGCTCCCGTCGCTTCTCTGAGATCGACGCGAAGAGGGTGACAAAGTGAGCGAGAAGCCCATCATGCAGCCGAAGCGCGGCAGGCGATGGACCAAGTCCATCAAGAACGGCGTCCTGTTCGAAACAGACGTCGGCTTCATGTTGCAGGAGATCACTCACGGCGGAAAGTACAAGGAGCTTGCCGCCTATCACGCCGGGAAACTGGCGGGCGAGATCGTCAAGGCTGCCCCTCGTGGTCCGCACAAGTTCACCGACGAATACTCGATCAAGAAGAACATCCACGCCAACGTTGAGAATTCCGTGGCCGGTTGGATCGGGTACGTCACGATCGAGGAGAACCCCAAGGCTCGACACGCCTTGCTCCAGGAAGAGGGATACCGCACTCGGGACGGCATGCGCCACGCAGGCCGCTTTTACATCAAGAGCGTCCTGGAAAGGCAGCGTGTTGAGTGAAGGTTGATCCGATCCCTGTAGTTGTCGACTACCTCAAGAACTGTCCCGGCATCCCGGCTGATGCCCCTACGGGCTCGTTCATCGGCAGGGAGCCGGGGGACGTCACTCTCTACGTCTTCCACAGCGGCGGTTACCGCGTCGTCCGCGACGTGATGGACAAGGCCGATATCTGGTACGACGCCTATCACCAGGACCGTGCCTCAGCCGCCGGCCTGGCGTACCTCACCCGTGAATTTCTCCTTGAGGATCTGCCCGGCAAGGTGATTAACGGTGTCCAGATTCTCGACGTGAAGGAGATTTCCTCTCCTCGCTACCTCCCCGACCAGACGTCTCTTGAGGACGTGTACGGGGGCGAGGTCTCCATTTTCTACGTCGAAGCCTGACAGCCCTACCGAGCTAGAACGCTCGAACTGACGGCCCCTTCGGGGGCCGTTTTTGTTTTCCCTTTCTTCAAGGAGCATGCATGGCCAATGACGCATCCAAGATTCGGTTTGCGCCGAACGGCGCCCTGTTCGTCGCGCCGGCCCCGACCGGCGGCACCGGTTCTACTGTCCTTCCTGCGGCTGTCGGCGACGGCGGCACGACCGCCCCGACCGGCTATAAGTCTTTCGGCTACGTAAACGAGTCGGGCGTCACGATTACCCCGACCGTGAACACCGACCCCGTCAATGTCTGGCAGTCGGCCGTTCCCGTCCTCTACAACGTCAAGGACGCTTCCTTCTCCATCAAGGCGACCTTCTCTGAGGTCTCGAAGATCACGACTGAGGCATTCTTCGGTGCCACCTGGGAGAAGCAGGGTTCCGCCTCTCTCTGGAAGCTGAACCTTTCCAGCGTCCCCGAGCTGACTGAGCTGTCGATCGTTGTCGACTGGCAGGACAAGGGCAAGAACTATCGGTGCGTGATTCCGCGTGCCATGGTTTCCGACCGTGGCGCGATCACCCTTCAGCGGACCGCCAACCAGGAGTTCGAGCTGACCTTTGAGGCCCTGGACTACCAGGGTGCTCTTGGCTTCGTCCTCACTGACGACGCCAACGTGGACGACGGTTCCGACCCGGTTTCGGGCCCGTGATCCTCGCCCCTGCCGGGGAGGGCTAAATTCCCCGGCCTCTCTCTCACCCCACCCCCTTTGCTTTCCATGGAGTACGCATGTCTGCTGCTGAGAACGTCGCCGCTGCCGAGTCCGAGGCCACCGAGGAGCCTCGTGTCATCGAGCACAAGGGCACTGAGTACATCGTCCCGGCACCGCTCGACTTCCCCCTCGAAGTGATCGAGGCCGAGAACGAGGTTGAGGTTGTCCGCCTGGTCCTGGGCGATGACCAGTGGGCCGTCTACAAGGCCACCAAGCCGACCATCCGCGACTTCCAGGAGCTTGCCGAGAAGGTCAACGGCAGCACGGGAAACTGATGTTGGCCGTCCAAGCCGTTCGGGAGCATCCCGAGGAACTTGAGGCTGATCTCCTTGAGTTCTTCGGGGTCGATCTCCTCGACCTGTGGCGTGGACGGCTATCCCTGCGACGCATCGCAGTTCTGGTGAAGTCTCTCGGGCGCCGGCACGGCCGGTCCAGCCTTGCGGCTGTCATGGACGAGGCCGCCGAATGGGCCACCTCTGACTATCTCCTGGCCCGTATCTCTGACGCGCTGGAGATGAGCAACTTCCTGTTCCTGAAGGCCAATGCCGCTGACAGCAAGTCTCTCACTCCGCCTGATCCCATTCCCCGGCCTGGCTTCGAGCCTGAAGTCAAAGAGCCGGACTTCGAATACTCCTCCGGTGAGGAGGTGGCGGGCTTCTTCGCCCAGATGAGCAAACTTTAGGGGGCGAGATGACCACCACTCCTACGGGTATCAAGGTCGGTAACGCGTTCATCGAGATCAATCCTCAGATGGACCAGGACCAGCTTGCGCGTCAGCTCGCCAAGTTCGAGGAAGCCGTCAAGGCCACCTACAAGCGCCAGAGCGACGTCACGAAGGCGTACGCCCGCCTCCAGGTCCAGCTTGAAGAGTGGGTCACGAAGAACTACGGCGACCAGGCGAAGGCTCGCCTGGCCATCAACGCCGACACCATCAAGGCCCGGAAGAAGCTCAGCCAGTCGGAGTCTGCCCTTCTCCTCCAGGCGCTCGAAGAGGTCGAGAAGGCCGAGCTGGCGAGCGAGAAGCGCAAGACGGCTGCGAAGCAGTCCGCAGCGCGGGCCAAGGAGCGGATAGCGCTCAACGCCCGTGACCTTGAGATCAAGTACGGCACTGAGGTTGCGGACGCCTACAAGGCGCAGATCGCCGCACAGCAGGCCAGCAAGAAGACGCTGACCCTCACCCAGATCAACGAGACAAAGCGCTGGGCTGAGCTGGAACAGGCCGAGATCCGCCGGGTTGCTGCCGTCCAGCGCGAGGCCCAGCAGGAGGCCATCCGCGGGGCCCAGGTCGAGGCCGCGGAGAAGACCGCTGCGGCCAAAAAGGCTCAGGCCGCTTACACCCGCACGTTCGAGACGGTGAAGTCTCAGCTCCTTCAGCAGATGCAGCTGGAGAGGACGCAGGAGCGGGCTCGCCTCGAAGGGGAGCTTGCCATCCAGGAGGCCGCGCTGCGGTCGGCGTCTCAGGGTCTCGCGAACGTCAGGTCGAGCCTTGCGACGGTCACCTCTCTGACCACTCGCAACACCGCCACCATGGCTTCCCGCTGGAAGAAGATGGGCGGCGAGATCGAGAAGGTTGGCACGACCGCCTCTGAGTTCGGACGCGGGCTCATGACGAGCGTCGTCGCCCCGATGGCTGCGGCCGGCGCCGCGCTCACGGACTGGGGCCTCAAGGCGGCCGACAACTTCCAGAACACGCAGACGTCGCTGAAGAACATGGGCATGGCGTTGCAGGACGCCAACGACCTCATGCAGAACCTGACCACGTACGGCCTCAAGACGCCGTACAGCGTCGGCGACATGCTCACCTACGGCACCCGGTTCAGCCGTGCCATCGGTGCCCACAACGACAACTTCACCAGCAGCGACCCGAAGAAGCACGCGAAGGGCTCGCAAGAGGTCTCCTCCGAGGCCCAGAACATCGTTCAGATGATCGGTGACCTCGCTGCCCGAGGCGGCATCACCGACTCGTCCATGGTCCAGCGCGGCTACTACGCCATGGAAAAGCTCATGGACGCTGACCGCGTCTCGCTGCGCGACACCAAGCAGCTCGAATACGCGGTCAACATGCCCGTCCAGGAGCTTGCTCAGCTTCTCGGCTTCACGGACAAGAAGTACACCGCTAAGCAGGTTGCCGACTTCAAGAAGGTCAACCCCGGATTCCATGCCAAGGCGGGCGACAAGTACGCCGCTTCCGCTCAGATGATGGAAGTGATGGCGAACGCCAAGACCACGGGCGGTGTTCGTGGTCAGGACATGGTGAGCAACCTCCTGAGCTACTGGGAGGGGAAGACCAATGTCCCCGGCGCCAAGCCGGACAAGACGATCCAGGGCTCTGCTGAGCGGCTTGGTACGGCGACCTTCTCTAGCCGCATCTCGAACATGAAGGAGACTGCCCAGCAGAACCTTCGCGGGATGCTCCAGCGGTTCAACCCGAAGACGGGTGAGCTGGAGTACACCGGTCTCGGCGCGGCCATCATGGGCAAGAAGGTTGTCGACAAGAACAAGTACATCGAGGTCGGCACCGGCGCACACGGGCAGCCCGTTTATAAGAAGAACCCGAACTACGGAAAGACCCAGTGGCAGGGTGGCCTTCTCAACGAGGCCGCCGGCATCGGATCCGACCTCATGGGCAAGAACGGCAACGGCCCCGTACCGCAGCTGATGAAGGCGTTCATCGAGGGCCTGACGAAGTTCGTCGGATGGGTCAGAACCGCCGCTGACTTCCTGGGCGACCACCCCGAGATCACGAAGTGGATCAAGGAGTTCGCGAAGCTCGCTGCTGTCGTCGCTCCCGTCTCTCTCGCCCTCGGTGCTGCGGGGAAGATATTCGGCAAGCTGGTCAAGCTCTTCACTCCCGTAGTGAAGGCTGGCGGGGTTATCGCCAGTGGTATCAAGGGCGTCGCCAAGATCGGCGCTCAGACCTATTCCGGCGTCATGTCCAAGATGAACGGCACCGGCTACCTCAACGGTTACCGGGGCCAGAGGGCCGCCTACAACAACGGTGACCCTCGGAACCTCGCACAGCGCGCTCGTGCCTCGGTCACTGGTAACAACAACCAGGTTGAAGAAACGTTGCGCCTCAACGCTACTCAGTACGACGAGGCGATGCGTAAGGCCAAGGACGCGATCAAGGACCTGAAGCAGAAGATCGCCGATCTGAACCGTCAGAACCTTGACAGGCTCGCCAAGGAAGCAGCCGGTAAGGACACCAGCGTCCAGGCCGCAGCCCAGAAGGCCCAGAAGGCAACAGACAAGGCTGCAAGGGCAGTCCGGGACCTGAACAAGGAAAAGCTGAAGGCCCTCAAGGACCAGATCACCGGTAACACGTCGAAGGCCAACGGCCTGACCTCGTCCACCGACAAGGCCGGTTCTGCTGTCAAGACGCTCAACGGCAAGACGCTGAAGAAGCTGCGCGACCAGTTCAAGGACGTCACGGACGCTGCGGACAAGACGCACCGGAAGGTGTCGACCCTCACGGACGACATCCACACCCTCGACGGCAAGAACCTGAACAGCGTCACGAAGGAGGTCAAGACCCTCGGCAAGGAGCTGGAGGACACCGCCGGCAAGGCCGAGGCCCTGAACCTCACCCTCGACCACATCGACAAGCACAAGGGGTCCAGCTCGGGAGGAACGCACGGGCCCACCAAGAAGCGGAAGCCCACTGGGCACGCCAAGGGCGGCGTCATGCCGGGCTACGCGCCTGGCGTCGACAACATCCCGGCCATCCTCTCGCCAGGTGAAGCGGTCCTTCGCCCCGAAGTCACCCACGCACTCGGTGCTGAACGAATCAATTTGTGGAACAGCATGGCCGTCCGAGGCAAGCTGTCTCGCAAGTTCGCCAAGGGCGGCATTGTCGGCAAGCTGGGCCTGAACCAGCTGATCGACGCAGCGAAGTCCTTCGATATCGGGCCAGACGCGCTCAGTGCCATTGCCACGATGATGATGGATGGATCCTCGGCAAAGCTCGGTGGCTCGCTTCAGCAGGGCGTAATGGGCTCAGGTACCAGCGGATCTCACTTTGTCGGTTCCGACCTGGCCGAGAAGTTCAAGGGCATGTTCAACTTCATGTCCAAGGATTCTTGGTCGATCCTGAAGAAGCTCCCGCTTCCTGATGGCTACAGCCAGGTTATCGGAATCCTCGGCGGCGCCCTCGGCCCTATCTCAGGACAGTATTTCTGGGATGACGTCTGGAAGGGTAATGGAAACATCCTCCAGCGTGGCGCATCGTACATCGGTGACCTCTTTTCCTGGAATACCCTGAAGGGCGTAGTCGAAAATCTGTTCGGCGGCCTCTGGGATTCTGTCAAGAGCCTCTGGTCCGCAGGAACGTCACTGCTGACGGACCCGGTCGGCACAGTGGAGGACTCCATCTCGGGCCTCTGGGAGCTGGGGACGACCGAGTACGACGGCGTGGTCGACATGATCAAGTCACTGCGCTCGATCTGGTCGAACCCCCTCGACTACGCGGGCCAGGTCGTCTCTGACGTGTACGACACGGCGAAGGAGAGTCTTCCGAACCTGGACGGCCTGTTCGACTTCAGCGGCAGTCACCTGACCGCCAAGAAGCCGGACGTCTCCAAGCTGGTCGACGGACAGCTCAGCACACCGGGCAAGGGCTCCGCGGTCTCCCGTTGGACGCCTCAGGTCAAGATGGCGCTGGCTCAGCTCGGGCTCAGCTCCTCGTACCTCCCTCTGGTCCTTCACAGGATCGGCGTGGAGTCGGGAGGTAACCCGAAGGCGATCAACAACTGGGACAGCAACGCGAAGAGTGGCAACAACTCTCGCGGGTTGATGCAGACAGTCCCAGGGACCTTCGCGGCATACGCCGGCCCCTACAAGTCCCGTGGCATCTACGACCCGTTGGCCTCGATCTACGCGGGCCTCAACTACGCGGTTCACCGCTACGGATCCAAGTGGCCCAAGGCCCTCGCTGGCACCAAGGGCTACGCCAAGGGAACGACGGGTGCGGCTCGCGGTTGGGCATGGGTCGGCGAGGAAGGCCCGGAACTCGTCCGCTTCGGCGGCGGGGAGACGGTCCTCAACCACAACGACAGCATGTTGGCCACGGTCCGAGTGCTCAGGGGCTACGCCTCCGGTACGGGGGCCCCGCGCACAACTGGTGTCGCTGCGGACGCCGAGAAGGGCGTGTCCTCGCTGAACGCTGCGGTGAAGAAGCTCTACGAGATCATCACCAAGGCGTTCACCTCGAACCGGATCGGCTCGGGGACAGCGAACTCGCTGAACAAGTGGCTCGACGGCGAGAACAAGAAGCTCCAGTCCCTCGTGAAGCAGCGGGCCGACCTGGCACCGAAGCTGAAGGACGCGAACGCCAAGTTGGCGGCCGTCAAGAAGCAGGAAGCCGATATGTCCTCGTCCATCTCGGACCAGTCGAAGGGACTCCGGTCTCTCACTGACGTGTTCAACACCGGCGGTGTGTCGGCCTCCGCCGGCCTCTCCAGTCTGCATGAGCGTCTGGCGGCCATTAAGTCTTTCCAGAGCGATATCAGTGCGCTCGTCAAGAAGGGCTTTTCGAAGGAGATCATCAGCGAGATTGCCCAGGCTGGCCCTGAAACCGGTGACGCCATGGCGAAGGAGCTGCTGAAGTCCTCGACTGCACAGGTGGCGGACTACAACAAGACCTATGCAGCCATCGGAAGCGCTTCGGATTCTCTTGGGAACTCCGTAGCCAAGTCCTACTACGGCGCTGGCGAGAAGGCTGCTCAGTCGCTTGTCGACGGGTTGACCGCGAAGGACAACAAGCTGAAGAAGGCAATCGAGGGGATCGCGAACACGATCACCAAGACCCTGAAGAGCAAGTTGCACTTCAACTCAAAGACGCCAGTGGACAGCGGTCTCGCTTCTCTTCTCACCTGGCTGACTGGGGAATCCCAGGCAGTGAAGGGGAAGACGAAGGCAGCTCCGAAGAAGTCGACGCGAGTCACCACGTCGTATTCGACGGACTCTAAGGGCCGCAAGGTGGTCACCGTCACCACCACGGTTACCGATCCGGCAAAGGGTACTACCACCACGACAACCGAAAGGACCGTGGACGGCAAGACCACGAAGACGACGCGGGTAAGCCACGTGAAGGGTTACTACACCGGCACCCTCGGCGCTTCTCCGGGCCTCGCCCTCGTAGGTGAGCGCGGTCCCGAGCTGGTGAATTTCGCGGGTGGTGAGCGTGTCTACAACGCCCGACAGACGGCAGAAATGATGGGCCCTCGCTACGAGATCCACATTCACGAAGCCAAGTCGGAGAACACCACTCAGGCGGTCCTTCGAGCGATGAAGTACGCAGAGGTGATGGCCAACATGTGATCGACAAGGAGTGTTGAATGCCGATTCCCGCAGGGCCATACGTCCCCGACAATGGAGCATGGGAGCGTAACCCGCTCCTCCCCATACCGGAGGCTTGGCAGCGCACTTACGTGTCGATACGGGGAAGCAATGGTGAGGGGGAGGAAATCCCCCTCACCGGCTTCCAAAGTGGCTCGTGGCCGGCCATCGTGCTCCAGCCCGGAGCCTCGGGGCTGGACATGCCTCCCTACGAGCTGCACGCCGACGATTCTCCCAATCTCGACGGGTCGATATATCGGGGGGCCAGGGCGGCGGCCCGGCAGATCCTCTTGCCCCTCTACGTCTATGGCATTGACCGGAAGACGTTGATCTCGTTCAAGCGCAAGCTCGCCAATGCGCTGAATCCCAAAAATGGATACTGCATCCTGACGTTCATCGAGCAGGACGGTGTGGCTCGCCGCATCCAGTGCTACTACACGAGCGGAATGGAAGGAAGCGAAGCCGCCGACTCCTCGGGCTTCACTTGGGTTTCCTACGGCGTCCAGCTGACGGCCATGGATCCATGGTTCTACGGGGACACGGACGTCGTAGCCAACTGGACCTTTGGTCAGTCCTACCCCTTCTTGGGAAACCCCTTCCTCCCGCTCAAGCTCAACAGCGGGACACCGGCCTCGGGAACACTGGTGGTCGATAATCCAGGCGACATCGAGGCATGGCCGATCTGGACTATAACCGGCCCGCTCAAGTCCCTCACGTTCACTGGACCAGACGGTTCGAGCTGGGGCATCCCGGCACAGGCCGGCGGAGCTGACTGCCTCGCCAACGGCCGCACACTCACCGTCGACTGTCGGCCCGGCTGGAAGACCATCACTGACGACCAGGGCACGAATTTTTTCCCAATGATGTCGCCCAATCCCGTGCTGTGGTCAGTGCCCGCCGGCACGTCGACTATTCAGGCTGATCTCGTCTCCGGAAGCGGCACCCCCACCGTGAAGATGGAACTCCTGCCGCGCTATGCGACTTACTGACATGAGGTGTAAATGGGCTATCGAGTGGAGGTCAGAGATGCCGCTCTGAATCGAATAGGCATCATCGACACTTGGATTTCCATGGACCTGGTAGTGCGATACAGCGCGCCGGGCTCGTGGCAAATCCTTGTCGAGGCTGGGACGCCTCAGGCCGACATGTTGCAAAAGGGTGGCGGTGTAGCGATCTATCAGGACGAGGTCGATACACCAATCCTGACTGGCCAGATCGAGAGCTTCCAGCATTACTGGACCAACGATCAGCACACCAGCCTCGGGAGCCTCTACTTCGGCGGGAAATGTGACAACAAGCTGGCCTACAACAGGTTGGCCTACCCCGACCCGACCAAGCCAGCAACACAGCAGTGGCAGCCTGACACTACGTGGAACAGCGGCCGGTCAGTTTCCGGCCCGGCTGGTCACCTGATCTGGTCGGAACTGTATCGGGCCCTTGGCCCTGGTGCTGTCTCCGGGCGCCAGATCGGCAGTGTCATCTTCGAAGGTGACGTGACCTTCGGTACGACGATCAATGACAATGTCCAGTGGGATGTCATCGGATCCAAGCTCGAATCCTGGACCAACGACAAGACCACAGGGTATCGCTTCGTGTGGGACCCTAATGGCAAATGCATCAACCTGCACATCTTCACGCCGCGGGACCTTTCCAAGAGCATCCGGTTCAGCAAGGAACTGGGTAACCTGCGCGAATTCACATGGGCCCTCTCCGCCCCGACTGTCACGCGAGTCATTGTGGCCTGCCAGGGCTCTGGTCAGAATCGCTACCTGTATCAGCAGGTCGATTCTGACACCGAGGCTGAATGGGGCCTCCAAATCGAGCAGTTCCTAGACCGGCGTGACCTGCCCATCAAGCTGGATCCTCAGACAGGGCAGATGATCAAAGCCGATCTCAGCGTGACTGACGATCAGTTCACCGCAGCCAAGCAGGCTGTATTGGATGCCGCCACTGACGCCCTGACGCAGGGCGCCAAAAACGGCAATTTCCAGATTTACCCAATCGACACTCCACACATCAAGTTCGGTCGGGACTACTACGTGGGCGACGTCGTGACGGTTGCCGTTGACGGAACCGAATACACGGACATTGTGCGAGAGGTGTCCATCACCGTGGACTCAGGCGGACAGAACGAAACCGTGTCCCCGTCCATCGGCGACCAGGGCTCTGGCAACCCCTTGAATCTTTACAAGACAGTTTTCGACATGCGCGAAAAGTTGCGCCGACTTGAGGCGAGGATGTAATGGCAAACGAGATCAGCTATCCATTTGCCGCCGACAGTGCGGGCGGCGGAGCGCAGATGGTGTCTCAGGCACAGTGGCAATACCTTGCTCGGGCTTTCGGCAAGGACAAGGTGGACTTCCGTCTCGACCAGACGGCCATTGACGCTTTCAGCCTGCCCTTCACGGGTGCTGTGTCCGGCTCCTCCGTAACCATCCAGCCCGGCCGCGCCTTCGTCGGCGGCTTCTACTACCAGCTCACCACGCAGGCCAGCGTGTCTATCACGACGAACACGGGCTCCACTGGCCGCATTGACCTGATCGTCCTCCGAGCGAACCTGTCCTCCAGCAGCGTCAACCTCGCGGTGGTCCAGGGCCAGCCCGCGGCGACGCCCAAGGCGCCGGCGCTCACCCGCACCTACGGCGGTGTCTGGGAGATGCCCCTCTATCAGGTGACTGTCCCTGCGAACTCTGGCGCTCTGTCCCTGGTCCCTGTCATGCCGTTCGACACTCACGAAGTCGTGGCCGCTCCGTGGAACGCTATTAACGCGGCTGCTTACCGGTCCAACGGATCCTTCGTGATCGACATGGACTCGAATAATACCGACACCCAAACCGAGTATTGGATCGGCCGGGACGGAAACGTGGTCTCTCGCGACCTCTCCAAGCCTCGCCAGTACACGCCGAGCCTCGTCAATGTGAATGTGGACCTGGCGAGTGCCAACAAGGTCGGACGGTGGCGATGGATCGCCCCTGGAATCGTCTACTTCTCCGCCTACTTCAACAATGACTGGGAAGATGCCGGGCCCACCCGTACGGGGACCAGCAGCATCGCTGTGACGCTGCCTACTCCAGCTAGCGGCGCTACCGGTCAGGTGGTCAAGGGCATTCTGCGGAACCCGAATTACAACGGAGGGCTTCCGAACGTCATAGATATCCACGCTGAAATCAGCCAGGGCTCTTCGGGACAGTCCATCGCGACTCTGCTTTACCCCAACTCGACCAACCTCGCTGAAGGCTTGGACGGACTTCGCGCTCTACCCCCGCTGTCCAACCTCAAAATTTCCGGAGTGTACGAGGCATCTACCTTCGGCAACTGATTCCCAGACTTCACGAGTTAGGCCCGCTGGCATCGCCAGCCGGGCCTTTTTTCATGCCCTAGGAGGTGCCTTTTGGCACGCAACCTTTTCGGCGGTACTGCGGACAGCGTGGCCGAAGACATAACCGGTGCCCGAGTTCCCAACGCGGTGGGTACCGTCTGGGACGGCCCTTCGGCTGGCGCCGCCCAACTCACTGACCTGACCGACATCAACGGTGCCCCGCTCCTCCAGCTCCAGGCGGACGGGCACGGCTACCTCGCTGCCTTTTACGGCCCCGATGGTTACGAGAGAGTATGGGTGGACTTCGGGGGCGGGACCAGGGTTGCTCTTGTCTCTGTGACGGTCGGCGAGCGGTTCGACTCCCACCTGTCGGCCATTGACCCTCACGGGGACCGTGCATACGGAGACGCGACCTACCTCCGCAGGACCAGCCTCGACTGGGTCAGCGTCAAGGACTTTGGCGCAGTCGGCAACGGAACGGCCGACGACTCGGCCGCCATCGCATCGGCCATCGCCGCAGTGTCCGGCAACGGCGGAGTCGTGTACTTCCCCGCGGGCTCCTACCTGATCAACAGCGGCACGGGCCTGACTCTCGCCACAGCGGCGACGTCGCTTCGAGGCGCCGGCGCTGAGGCAACCAAGCTGCTCATTGGATCCAGCTTCACCGGGTCGAGCCTGGTCAACGTCACGGCCTACAACTGTCAGATCACTGACCTGTCGATCGACGGAGCCAGCTCGACCACGACGAGCAACCCGGCCTGTAATGCCATCACCGTTACCGGTGCCCGGCGAACCAAGGTTTCCCGCTGCTCGTTCTTCAACGTCAACGGATGGGCCGTCAAGGCGGCTGCCTCTACCACTTCGAGCGGCAACCCGGACGGCACGCAGATATCAGACCTCGTTGTCCGGCAGTGTGCGGGAGGTATTCACTTCCTGGGGAACGTGGCTCAGGGATATGCCGTGAACTCGTTCATCTCTGATGTGCAGATCCTTCAGGGAGGCGTGTCCACCGGCTCTAACGCCAACCTCGACAACGTCCGCATCGAAGACGCCTGGGACGTGTTGATTGACGGCCTGATGACGTGGATGCAGGCTGGTACTGGCTCTTGCCTGCACATCGTCGGTAAGTGTGCGGCGACCTTCGTGAACAACCTCGACACCCTTGGACCGAACGGCACTCCGAATGCACCGAGCGTCCTTATCGAGGACGGCACCAACGGAAGCCCGCAGAACGTACAGATTTCCGGAGGTGTGATCCAGCAGGGCTCAGTCGGTGTAAAGATCAGCGGCGGGTCGAGCCAGGTTCACATCAATACTTCCAGGATCATCAACAACCGAACTCACGGCATCCAGGTCGACGGAACCGCTTCGACCATCTACCTGAACGAACTCTTCTTCAGCCTCAACGGTGCCGGGGCGAGCGGTACGAATTATGACCTCAACTGGAGTGGCACCGCAGTCGGATTCGTAGGCAACTGCCGGTTCGCCACCCCAATTGTCGCGACCGGTACCGCTGGTGTGCAGCAGTCTGTGAACGTGGCCACCGCGGGTCAGAACGTCCGCGTCATCAACGCGTCGTTCCAGGGGACCGGTGCTAGCTCCTCCAACTGGTTCACGAACAAGCCGAATGCTGCCTTGCACCTCAGTGGCGGTGTTTTCGAGTTCCTAACTGACGTCAACTTCAGCTTTGGCCCTGGTAACAGGGTGGCACTCCAGCCGTCCGCTTCCGGTAACTACGTCATGGCCACCAACGTTGGCGGCGGCGACGTGTACGACCGGTTCCGGCTCCTCGGAACGGGAGCCCAGCAGTTCGGCGCCGGCTCCACGGCGCGTGACGCCACCTGGCAGCGGATGAACGCAGCTCAGATGGGGACGCCGGACAGCGACCTCGTGATCGGCCTCGCCGGTAAGGGCCTTTTCGTCAAGGAAGGCTCGAACGCCAAGATGGGCACAGCCACCTTGAACGGCACTACGGCAGTCACAGTTTCGACCACTGCCGTTACCGCTACCAGTCGAATCTTCCTGACGATTCAGACGCCTGGCGGAACTCCCGCGAGTGCATATGTCTCGGCCCGCACTGCGGGCACGTCTTTCCAGATCAAATCAACCGGCGCTTCGGACACTTCAACCGTTGCGTGGTTCATTGTCGAACCTGCGTAAGGAGTCCTATGGGCGCTCAAGACCTGATGACCTACGCGGGGATGACGTCCACCGCTATCGGCGCCCTCGTCATGGCGAAGGCTGCATGGCGGCTGAATACCGCGAAGGTCTGGAAAGAAGAGGCCGAAGCCCAGCGCGCACGCGCTGACCGGCTTCAGCAAGACATGGAGGAGATCAAGGAGCGGCTGACCAGGATCGAGGACGAGAACAAGACTCTCGTAAGGCTTCTGACAGCCCTCGATCCTGCGAGTGTCGCCGCTCGCCACATCTGACGACTGACTTCATCGGAGGTCGGGCTTGTGCCCGGCCTCCTTTTTCATGCCCTGAAGGGGGACAACATGAGTGGTGCCGCAGACCTGATTCGCGTAGCGAAGGCTGAGGTCGGCTACAAGGAAGGCTTCAGTAACGGCCACTGGAACAACAAGGAAAAGTACGCCGCAGAGGTTCCCGGCATGGCTTGGGTCTCGGATGGCGGCTACCCGTGGTGTGCACTGTATGTTTCCTGGGCTGCGCTGAAGTCGGGTAACGCTGACCTGTTCCCGCGTACCGCGTCTTGCGCGACCGCGCTGGATTGGTTCCGGTCCAAGGGCCGATTCAGTGAGTATCCCGCGATTGGTGCTCAGGTTCTCTTCGGCCCGAATGGCGGGACGCACACCGGCGTCGTCTACGCCTACGACTCGACTTACATCTACACCGTAGAGGGCAATACGAATCTCACCGGGTCGCCGGAAGGCGATGGTGTCTATCTGCGTAAGCGGGCTCGGCGCGACGCGAACACCTACGGCTATGGCCTGCCTCAGTACGCAGAGGGAGTGACCACCGCGGATCCGGCCCTCAAGGGCAAGGCGGGTTACCACTACGCCGCGAAGGCGTCCGGCCCGGCTCTCCCGGCGCCGGCCAAGCCTGCCCCCTCTGGTCTCCGGAAGGTCGTGGTGAAGAGCGGCATGACGCTCTCCTCCATCGCTGTCGCCGCTGGTGTGACTCTCGCGGCTCTCCTGACTGCGAACCCCGCCGTCAAGAACCCGGACCAGATCCACCCCGGCCAGACCATCAACGTCCCGGCGAAGCCTTCGAAGCCCTCTCCGAAGGCGTCTGCCAAGCCGACCCACAAGGCGACTCCTAAGCCGACCGCCACCGCCACCAAGTCCACCTGCAAGTGACCCTCTGCTAGGAGTCCCCATGAAGGAATTCATTGCCCGACACTCTGTCCGCCTGGTCGGTCTGCTCGGCTCGCTCACGCCCATCCTGGTAGCCCGGTTCCCCGGAGTTCCGTGGGAAGCCCTGGTGGGCGTGGCCGCTGCACTTCTCGGCCTCGGTGAGGCTGCACAGCGGAAGCAGGACACCAAGACCGCTGCGGCGTGGGCTCTGGCAGAAGCGGGCCAGCTCGCGCTTGCGGAGGTCGAGCGGCTTCGAGAGAAGCAGTCCGCTGCTGTGGCCGAGGCTCCTGCCGAGCCCGCCACCGAGGCGCCGGCTCCCGCTGTCCAGTTTCACTGACGGCCCCACGAACTGAGGTAGAGGGGTCTACCTCGGGTGAGAGATGAAAACGCCCCCCGGCTTCGGCCGGGGGGCTTTTCTGCGTTTCGGGACTCAGCCGTTGGCCTTGTTGTACGCCTCACGGATGGTCGCCGGGACACGGCCCCGGTCGTTGACCTCATAGCCGTTCTGCTTGGCCCACTCGCGGATCGCTGACGTGTCCTCGCCGCTCCCGTTGCTCTTGGCCGCTCCACGGCCACGGCCGGCGCCCGACTTGACGCCCGTCTTGCGGCCCGCCTCGATGTAGGGCGCGAGCGCCTTGCGCAGCTTCTTGGCGTTGGCGTCCTTGAGGTCGATCTCGTACGACTTACCGTCCAAACCGAACACCAGCGTCTCGTCTGCGTCGCCGCCGTCGATGTCGTCGGTGAGGAGAACGACCGTCTTCTGAGCCATGCTTGCTTCCTGCCTTCTGTATCTGCGGTATGCGTATGTTACTGACCGGCTGAGCCTGGTCTATCCTGAGAAAGCGGCCCTGGGCACTTTGACTACCCAGGGCCGCGTCTCGTTGATCAGAACCGGGTCAGTACCCCATCAACGTACCCGAGCGGTACGACGTCCGTGTGCGGTTCCAGCCCCTCAGGGTCGGCACCTCGGTAGTGGTACCGGCCTCGCTCGTCCTCGACCAGGACCAGGGGTGTGTCACCACACCTCCGGCACTTGAAGAACGAGAACTCAGCCATACTCGCTGAAGGGCTGATGTCGCTCGGGCTCACCAGAGTTGTCGCCACTGTCTTCCTCCCAACTTCCTCTGTTGCTGAGATTCTGCCATTTATGGGCCAGAGATGAAAAGCGCCCCTGGACGGGGCGCGCTTTCCTCTGCTGCGGCATGTCCGCAGGGTTCACTTACCGGTCCTCCGGTACTCCTCGCAACGGCGCCGCCAGTAGCGCTTGGCGGCCTCCGTGTTGGCCTCCTCCGCCAACTCCAAGAAGTTCTCAGGGACTTCGTAGCCGCCAGGCGGAGCCGACTCAATGGCCGCGACGTCGGCCGTGACCTCTTCGGGACGGTTCTTCTCACGCCACTCGTTGAATTCCCTGTCGCTGTTGCCGGGCGCCCAGTGAATCTTGCTCTTCAGGGCGGCCGTGAAAACAGCCTCCCCCGACTCCACGTCTATGAAGTCGTACCTTCCTTCACCGGTGTAGATGACCTTGACCTTCTGCCAATTACCCGGCTGAGGGTTCGACTTTCCGGCCTTACCACCGAACCAAATGAGCTTGTCCATCGAGCTGTGCCGGCTCGGCAGTCCGGGAACCTCCCGGAGGGGGCCCGACTTCACCTCGTAGGGGTACGGGCCCCTGGGCTTCTCCTCACGCTCCTGGTCCTGGTGCTCGTCGTCCTCCAGGGCCTCGCCCCCGTAGATGCTGGCGAGCTGCTGGAGCTGCTTGCCGATGCCTCCCTTCAGCGGCGCTTCCGCGTCCGGCCAGAGCTGCCGAGCCGCCGTCACGTACCTCTCTCCGCCCAGGACGGTCACCTTCGCGTCCTCCAGGCCCAGCGCCTCGACCTGTTCCCTCACGGCTCCGAGGCGGATACTGCCCTTGCCTCCCCATTTCACGTCGTAGTCCTCGATCTCCTCAGTGAGAGAGAGGAGCCCGTACTTCGCGCTGAGGACCATCGTCGGTCCGTCCATAACGTCGGCCGCCATGCGGCAGGCGTTGAAGTAGTTGCCCGTGTACCGCTCCTCAGCGGGGATGCGCCCCGGAGCGGGCGACTTCTTCCCGCCGCAGGCGATCACCACCAGGCGCTTCCGCTCGGGCTCGACGGCCGCGGGCTCGTTCTCCTCGGGCTCCTGGCCCTCCTCGACCGAGGGCGCCCAGTCGTGCGGCATCGGCACGGCCCAGATGTTCGACATGCTGTGAACGACGTCTTCGACCTCGCCCGTCTCGACGTTGATCAGGTTGTTCCTGCCGTTCTTGGACTCGGCCCAGAGGATTCGGACCAGCGGCCCGGCCTCGTTCACCGGCTTCTTCGCGGGTCCGCCGTAGTAGAAGTAGCGCGGCCTCTCGTTCCAGCTCACGAGGTCGCTCATCCGCTTCTTCACCCACTCACGAGCGGGCTGCGCTTCCGGCTGCTGAGGCTCGTCGTCCTGGTGCTCGTCGTTCTTCTCGGGCATCGTCCACTTTGCGGCCTGCTCCTCGTACTGCGGCCGGTGCTCCTGAATGAACTTGGAAGCCGCCGCCGGGACCCTTCCGGCGTGCTGGTACTGCAAGCGGTTGACCGCATCGAGCAGCCACCTGAGCGCTTCGTGTCCCACGTGGCCACTCATGCCGGTGGTCGTCCAAGACAGTCTGAGGAGCTGGGTGCCGGCCTCGGCGCTCAGGCCCTCGTCCTCCCACTTCCGTGCCATGGGAAGCAGGTGCTCACTGAGGCTCTTCGGGGCCTTGACGGCGTACCGGACCTCACCCAGGTTGCTCGGCTCGTAGACCAGCTCGTAGTGCTTCAGCAGCGTTCGAGCGGCCATGGTGTCGTTGCCGTTCTTGCTGTCGAGCCAGACACGGGCCTGGTTGAGTGCGGCACCCAGGGCGGCGTTCGTCATCGGGATCGTGCAAGCACTGTTGGAGTTGCCCATACCCGACGCCTTGCAGGCGTCCAACAGGTCGCGCTGTGCCTGCGTCTCCGCGACCATGGTGCGGACGACCCACTTGCGGAGCTGGGCGGGGAAAAGGACATCGATCTTGCCGCTCATGTCGTTGATCTCCGGTTCGTACTCGTGGCTGTCGTTGAGGACATGCAGTGCAGGGACGTCGATGACTTCGGTACAGACATCGCAGTCACACCCGTGGTGCATGCAGAAGCAATTGGTGTCATCGCAGAGCCGGTCTGGTCCGTGCCCGTTGCCCTGGTCGTACCAGGTGGGAAAGACGACGTGCTCTCGGTCGTACGGATGGCCATGCGGAAGGGACCGCCCTTCACAGGCGGCCCGTGCCTTCTCAGCGTTTTCGGGCGTCAAAAAGGCCGCCCGGCACTTGGTGCACTGAAGGCGGCCTTCTGGACGTCTACGCAGGGTGTGTCTCTCAGTCATCCCTTGCCCTTGCGCTTGGGCTCTTCAGGAAGGGACCGGTCGATGAGGTATACGCCCCAGAATCCTCGCTCAAGCTCATCGAGTCTCATCCCGAATCGATCAGCAACCCCGAACTTCCTGATCTTCTCCGCCCACTCCTCGGCCACCTCGAATGCCCTGTCCTCGGTGGGTTCCTTGGCGATCATCTCGACCCGCTTCAACGGGCGGACGAAGATGTTCCTGTTGAACGACTTACGCATTCGGGGCTTTCTACAACAGTCCGTAGATCGGATTGGAGCTTGCAACCGGCTGCCGTGCAGCCGTCACCTTCGGTCGACGCTTCCGCTTGATCGGCTTCCCATGTCCGGAAGGCGCACTTTCCACCACTCTAAGCACAGGTATGGGGGAATGTGAAACCTGCGACACTGGATTCTCAGGCTCGGGAGTCTTAGCGGCTTCGGATTCCTTGATCAGCCGATACATGATCGGCTTCGCTCCGCGACCAGGTGTGTTCAGCTTCTCGACCTCGACGTCTTCCATCTTGGCCACGGCTTCCTTCAGGGCCGCCGCGTTGACCCGCGTCCCCAGGGCTCGGAGAAGGATCGTGCTCGACGCCTCGCCGCCGTACCGGGCGAGGACGTCACGGATCAGGTCTTCCGTCGTCTTCATCGGCTTCGCGTTGGCGTTCGCCGCCTCACGCACCAGCTTCTCGACGCTGGCCATGCTGTACTGAACGAATTCCCAGGCCGCTTCCACCGCCTTGCGGCTGATCTTCGTCTTCTTCTCCGTGGCGGCCAGGACAGCCGCGACGCGGTGAACCTGTTCGGCTGCCCGCTCCATGTAGACGCTGATCATCTCGGGCATCTCAACCATGCGGTCCTCGATGATCGCCCGCAGCTCATCGAACCGGGCGCCGGCCGACTTGTCGAAGGTCATCACCCGCTCTTCCGCGACCGCCCACCGGAACGCGTCCTTGAGCTTCTTGACGTCGGGGAACACCGGCTTGTTGTTGTGGGGCAGCATCTTCGAGCGCTCCACCAGGATGGGGAGCAGGCGGTTGTACGAGCCGCCCAGGGCCTCGGACTTGGACAGGTGCGCGGCCCACTCCCCCGGCGTGATGTGGGCATGGAAGCCGAGCAGGGGACGAAGAACGGTCTGGAGTCCGTCCTTCTTCGTCCGGTTGGACACCGTCTTGCCGTCCCAAGCGGTCCGGAAGTAGCCGCTGAACTTGCGGCATGACTTCTGGGCCTTGATCAGGCTGGCCCACTCCTCTTCCACGACCATGGCCCGGCCGTCGATGCCGGTCTCAGAGCCCATCGTTTCCAGCTCCAGCTTGGCGAGCATGTCCACCAGCGACGGGCCGGACGAGACACCGTCTCGTATGCGGGCCTCCATGTATCCGCCGATGACCGGGTACAGCAGCCCCTTCGCCGTGCCGAGGGCGTAACCCTTCCGGCCGAGGGCCGAGCGCCCGGCGAGAACCGTCCAGATGACGACCGGGCGCCCGTTGTCCAGCTTCACCTTCCGACTGATCGCGGACGAGTACAGCGACAGGCAGGCCGCCCAGACGCCAACCGGGTCCGCCTCACTCGTCGGCATCGCTCCGTCAACCGCCTCACCCAGCGGCCCGTACTTCATCGCGTCGAACGTTCCCATTTCCTCTGTTCCCTCTCTCACGCGGTCTTCGTGTCGAGCCGGTAGCGGCTGAGCGCTTCCCTGAAGAAGTCCCGGAACCTCTCACCGTGCTCCTGGCACACGTCGTATTCGTCGCCGAAGATGTCGAGCTTTCCGACCGCTTCGCGCTCCTCGCCCTTCTCGTCGCAGGCATCGCACGTAACCGTCTCGATCACCTTCCGAGCCATTTCCTTGTCCTCCCGTTTGCCGAATGGGTCGTACTCGATTACGTGAGCGTCCTTGAAGCCCTGGCCCTTGAGTTCGGCCATGCGCTCTATCGCGCACTTGTGGCTGTAGCTCACCGCGGATTCGCGTTCATGCCCGCGATCTGTCCAGCGGACTTTGAATGACTGCACGCTTGCCCTTTCTGTGCGAGCGTCCATGGCAAAGGGCCGGGAACGAATTCCCGGCCCTTCACCAAAGGCTCTCGTCACCAGTTGTTCTGTGGATGCCACTCAAGGCGGTCGGTCGGGACCGTCACGACCTGACTAGACCCTGCCTTCCGCACCTTGTATCGACCGTCCGGGCGCTTTCTCTTGACGCGTCCAGCGGCCAGGACCCCGCCGTTCGGTCGGAGAATGAATACGTAGTCGCCACGCTGGAATCCGGTCATGCCACACCCGCCAGCTGTCGACGGCCGGCCTGCCACTCCTCGACGGCATGAGCCACCAGGAGCCGGGCCACCTCACGCGGCTCGGCGTAGGCGCCGGCCAGGTGTCCGCAGTCGTGGAACACGCTCGTCAGGGACGCGAAGCTCTCGTCCCAGTCCGGCTTCGAGGCCGCAGCCTTCGCCCGGTCCGCGATCAGGCAGGAGTCAAGGAAGAACTCCGTCATCGCACTCATCAGGCGGCACCCGCCCCGAACTTCTCGCGCTCCCGGCTGGACATAGCGGCCGGGCTGAACCACTGGAAGAACCCGAAGCCTCCGAGGGCCTGGGCGAAGCGCGCCGGAAGCGGCGTCCTGTTGGCCAGGCCGTGATACACGGCCATGTCGAACTGCATGATCGGCGGGCTGTAACCGAACGGCTCGGCGGCCTGGCCGTCGTACTCCTGGTCCGGCAGAGGCGTCCCCTGCCCGTCGAACAGCATGAGGGAGTACGCCGCATCCCCCGGCGTCCACCAGACGGCCACCGCGAGGTTCACCAGGTCCTCAGGAATAAGCCCAACGGCCATGTGCGTGTGCTTCACAGTCCCTTTGCCTCTCTGTATGCGTCCATAACCTTGCGCGGGATACGGCCCCGCGTGCCGACAAAGAAGCCGTTCTCACGACCCCATTCGCGCATGTCGCGCATACGCCAGGCGTGTTGGCGTGCCTTCTCGGCTGCCGCCCGGTACTCGCGGTCTCGCGCCTCGCTGCGGGCTCGCTCTTCCGCCTCGCGCTTCAACTGGGCCTCATGCATCGGGTACCAGTGATTGAAGTAGCGGTATTCCGGGGGAGTTATCGCGCTATTGTCATCCGGCCGCCGCAGCCGTTTGAGCACCATGAAAGCTCGAACGGTGTCGTCGTCATGCTCCGTGTGCTCTTCATGCTTGGGTTTCCGCGGCACTTCCTTGCGAGTTATCTCGTACTCGCCCATGAGTACGGCTTCTTCCACAGTCAGCCTTCCTCCAGCTCCCACGCTTTAAGAACCGCTTCCACCTTGGCTTCAGCCGCCATACGAGCGGCACGCCAATGCATGTTGGCGTGCAGCCGGGAAACCAGCACATCGAAAAACACCGTGCTCTCGCTCCCGCGAAGCCTGGCGTCCGCAGCGGCTTCCGCCCACCACTGATTACTGAGATACATCCTTGCGTCCCTTTAACGGCTCTGATGTCCCTGGGCAATGCCGTGGTCGAACCACAGGTGATTGTCTTGTGCCAGCACGGAATTCCCGTTGTACTGCGGATGTTCCTTGTCGAAGCTAGAAGTCGAGAGAAGTCGGCTGATCTCCCCATGCTCGGAGCACGTCACCACAACGTCCCCGTCCGCCCTCCAGTGGAGTCGACCACCGTCCGAGGTCCAGCGCTTCGGCTCGGGGTACTCCTCGTAGCTGATGGTCATAACCGGCTTGTCCATGCCATCTCCTTTCCAGTGGACAAAGCGAAAGGCCGCCCGGAGGCGGCCCTCACTTTGAGCACTGGCGGGAATTACTCGAAGTCGAGTGTTTCGATGATGGGGACGTAAGAGAACCGGCTCGGGTCAGTGCCGACCGCCCGAGCCTGCTGTTCTACGAATTCCCGCATGTCCCGCTGGCAGCGGTCGCACAGGAACTTGTTTCCGTCGCCCGTCTTGCAGAGCGGTCCCCGGCCCTTGCCACACATCCAGCACACGCCCCCGCCCTCGATGTGCTCGAAGACCACGTGCGGCGTCTTCTTGTACGGCAGGTCACCTATGTACCGGCTTTCCACCACGCCGTGAGGAAGACTCTCTGCTTTGCGGTAGGCGTCCTTCCACGGGACATTGACCAGAAGGGGCGGTCCCGTCATGACCTCACACGTGCTGTGGTCGTCGGTCGCGTTGTTGCACTCGAAGACGTCGTATCGCCAGCTCACTGCTTGCCCTCTCGGTCCATGTCACACGTCATGACAGGGGTCCAGCTCTTCACGGACTTCACGCTCGGGGCTGCCTCGATGGCCTTTCGGTTCGCTTCCTGCGACGATCCCGCCTCAACGGTCACCCACACCGAAGCGTGGCCGTGCAAACACACCTTGTACGTGGTCATTTGCTCTCCTTCGGCGTGATGAGTTCTTCCAACTCGTCCAGAAGCGCGATCAGGTCGACTTCCGAGTCATAGGCGTTATCGGTTCGCTGCTCGTCGTAGTAGCGCTGGTCACCGGGGATCACGTCGCCCTTCTCGTTGAGGTAAGGGCTGAGTTCGTCGGCCCGGTCCTGTATCTCGTCCCGGTACTTCTCGATCAGTTCACGAATCACGGTTTCCATTACTTGCTCACCATCTCCAGAAGCGTGCGGGCCTCTTGCACAAAGTCGATCCAGGTGTCTTGGGCGTCGAACGCGTAATCCGTCTCTATCTGGTCGTAATCGCCCATCTCCTTATCAATGCAAGGCTGATCACCAGGGAAAGGGTCGTACGAGGGAATCGTCCGGAACGACTCCTCCCGGTCCTTCTCCCACTGACCATGTGCCTTGATGAGCTTCCGCAGCAGCGCACGATCGGCTTCCGCGATCTCCAGTCTGCGCTTCACCTTCTTGGGGAATTTTCGAGACATGATCAGCCCCCGACCTTCTTGAGCGCGTGGTGGCTGCGCATCGGAATCCACCAACTACCGGGAATCTGCGGGGTCCAGCAGACATGGAAGATCGGGTCACACGAGGAATACTTGTCTTCCTCGACCTTCATGACCTTTCCGACTTGTCCCGGACGCTTCGGGTGGGTGACCATGTCCCCCACTGCGAATTCGTGAGGCATGCCGCTTCCTTTCAGGCGTGGTCGGTGGTGAAGATACGAATGGGCTTGTATCCGGTCGACACCCAATCCGTCTGGACGTGGATACCGTCCACCAGCGCCATGACCTCAGCAGCCTGGAGGCCGGTCTCACGGATCACGTGACTGGAGGTCATCCGGCCGCCGTGGCGGTCAATGAGCGCTCGAAGAGTTTCGGTGGTGTGCTGCATGGCACTTCCTTCCTGTCGGTTGCCCGTGGCGAACGGCCGGGAATTCCCGGCCGCCACCAAACAGGAACCGCGCAGAGATCAGACGTTGGCGAGCTTCTTGGCCTTCTTCTTGCGCCTTTCGGGGCTGCTCTCGCCCTCGCCGATGGCCTGGTAGAGCCGCCAGAACTCGGCGGCCTTGTGACGGCCGGCCGCGTGGAAGAGCTGCATGAGCGGGACCAGCTCGGATTCCGACAGATGCTCGGCCACGCCGTACGCGAGGCCGCCGTCGTCCCACTTGTCCGCCAACTCCATGGCGGCGATCAGCAGGACTTCACGCTTGGGGTCTCTCGCACCCACCTGCTTGCGAAGGCCCTTCAGCTCTTCGTGAAGGTGCATCTGGGAGTGCATGAGCACTTCCAGGGACTCGTCATGCATGCTGCGGCGCTCAAGCCAGTGGGAGATGAACGGAATACGGATACGCATGCTGTGTCCTTTCGGGCATGAAAAAAGACCAGGAGGGATTTCCTGGCCTCGAAGGGTGTGGAGCTGTCGCCTACTCGGCGTCGCGCTCCTTCAGGTTGTTCAGTACCTCGATGGCGGTCATGCCGATGAGCCCGGCCTCCGCGCTGCTGTCGGTCATCCAGCCGCCACCGGCCATGAACTCGGAGAAGGCGTGATTGGAGTTCCAACTCCCGTGCTGCCTGTTGATCCGGAAGGCGACCCCGGCGGCCAGGTCCGTGACCTTGCAGGCGAAGCTGATGCGGTCCACGGGCTCCCACTTGGCCGTGCCGGCGTGCTCCCTCACGTACTTCTGTGCCGCGTCGCGGGCGGCCTCGATGTCGAAGAGCACGTAGGCACCGCAGACCTCACACGACACGTCCTTGAGCTTGGACGCGTAGTACGGCCGTGCCTCGATCACAGGCAATCCGTCGCCGCACGGCGTGCGGTCACCCGAGAAGGACACGTGCGTCTCACCGGGCGTCTTCGTGCTCCAGCTCACCTGAAACTTCACCGTCACTTGCTGACCTCCTTGAACACGTAGCACTTGCTGACGTGGGCGTGGTTGCCCCCGCCCTTGGTCCCGTCCCAGCCGCCGCCACCCGACAGCCAGCCACCGGCGGACATCCCCAGCTCGGCCGCCCACTTCCGGGCAGCAGCGGCCACGAAGTAATCGCCGCGCTTGAGGAATTGGTAGGTGTTGGGCCCGTACAGATGGACCCAGTAGATTCCGTGGCCTCGATATTCGCGTTCGACCACGAACCCCTTCGGGTGCGGAATGACGTCTGCACTAGTCAAGGGTGACCCCCGGATAGGTGTTCTGGACGATCAGCTCCCACGCCTCGTTCAGCGCTTCCGTGGTCTCGTAGTTGCTCACCCAGACGTTCCCCTGGGAGTCCTCGGTGAGGATCACGGCTTCGAGCTGGTACAGGCCGAACCAGGCAGCGCCCTCAACGCTGTCGCCCGCTTCCTGATCGGGCTGGAGGTAGTACAGCTCTTCCGCCTCGGGCGTCTCGAACTTCGTGGACATCAGCGCTCCTTAGCGGCCTGCTGGCACGTACGGGTGAAGGTGGCGAAGTGGGAATCGGTGATGAGCCCGGAGTCCCGCCACTCGATGAGCAGATCCGCTTGACCCTCGATGACAACGGGCCCCGCGGGCTTTCTGCGGCGATTGGGCTTTGTGTCGAGCTTCGGCATTGCACGCCTTTCTCGGACGTCGGTTCTCTGCTGTCCGCACAGAGGCCGCGACGCAGGCCGGCGGTCCGTCCTGCTTCACGCTCACGGGGCGGTCAGACCAGCTCGGGCACGACGTGCCGGGCCTCAAGACAGTCCATGAGGGTGCGGGCCATCTGCTCGTGCGTCTGGGGGATGCCACCCGATCGCAGGTCGTTGCCCGCGTAGAACGGCTCGTCGTCGCGGAGCACGCGGTAGGCCCACTCGTTGTAGGCGTATGCCTGGCCGACCGTGCCACCGCCCGCAGCTGCGATCTCGACTTTCAGGCCGGGTCGGTCCTCGGGCTCATAGACGAACTCCGCTTCGTAGTCCCAGCGCAGGGAGCACGCGCCGTAGTAGCCGCATCCGGTCCCATCACAGTGGCCGGTGAAGCAGTGCTCAGTGGTGGCCGGGTTGCAGTCGTCGTTGGTGCAGCCGTCGCACTTGAACGGCTCGTCGTCCAGCGGACCCGTCTCCAACGAGCCGCAACAGTCACAGCAGCGGTGCCCGTGCGGCACGTTTCGGCCGCTGATGATCGCGGCAGCAGCGCGCTTTACTGCCTGCTGCTGGTGCCAGGTCAGTTCCATTGCCTTACCTCCGGGAATGCGGGACCAGCCCGCAGGCACTTTGACTACCTGCGGACTGGCCACAACTTCAACTTTTACGGCATGAAGTAGCGGTGCGGGTCGGGCGCCCCGAACAGGTTGCCCGCCGTCCACCACTCCCAGTAGGCCGACTCGTCACGCTCGAACAGGATGTCGCTGATCATGCGAGCAGCGATCTTGTGCCACTCCGCGTCACCCTTCGCCATGACGGCGTAGTCGTCGCAGAGCTGGAGCGTGGTCCTCTTGCGCAAGTGCTCAATGAGCAGCTGCGCGTTCACGTGCTGAGGCATTGGCGCCTTTCACACAACCGGCATCGCACGGACGCTTACCGGATTTCACCGCGCCCCGAAGGGCGCGATGAGACCCGTCAAGTGTCAGTGAGCCTCGGCGAGCCAGGAGCAAGCGGGCTGGAAACCCTGGTCACAGGCGTCGGACTCGCCTTCCGCGAACCCGTCATTGAACGTCTGGACGCTCGAAGCCGGCTTGGGCTTGGGAGCGGTGGTGTGGCCATAGGCAGTGCCACCCGCGAAGGCAGCAGCGGCCACGATCAGGGACACGAACAGTCGACGCTTACGCATGAATGAATCTCCACAACTTCAACTTTTTGGGCAGGGCTATGCAGCGGCCTGGACCGCGATGCGGGCGACGAGCCCGCGAGTGATCGGACGCGCGGCCATCGTGCCGCGCTTGCGCTTCGGGCGCTTGTTGGGCAGACGCTCACCGCGTCGCCCGAACACGTCCGCACCGTGTGCACGAACGGTGTTGATCGAAGACATAGGAACTCCCCCGGACATGAACCAAGCGCGCTGAGCGAAGTCTCAGCACGCATGGAGGCACCTCCGAGTGAGGGGGCCGCCCGTCCAGCATTCCGGGCGGCATCACGTACGGCGCATCATCGTTGTGCGCCTGATTGGGTTACCCGTCCCTGCTCGCGCTCCCTGCTGTGCCTTTGACTCACAGCCTCACTGCGCATTGGTCATTGCGTCGCGCCCCACAAGGGCGGCTCAAAGGTTCCTTGGGTAACCCGCTGGTTTTCCGGCCACGTGCAGGGTTGCTATTCCTGCACGTGCCTTCGTGTGGTGCGTGTCTTCCCCTACGCTTTCCGCTTAACGTGCCACTTTGACTAGCACGTTTCCGGCCGCCCTAGATGCGCCGTCATTGCACACACCTAGAAACGGGTTCTCGCCCTCAGGATCGTTCGCCGAAGCGCACTTCTCCCCACACGGTCGCCTGGATTACGGGCGCTTGCTAGGCGCCGGATGCCAGGTCCCTCTATTGAGTTCACAAGTAACCAGGGGTCCCTTTGCGCGGCCTCTCGGCCAGCACCCACCGGGCATTCCTGCCCAGTGGAGCCGCGCACCCACACCCGCCGGTGTGGATACGGCCGCCACTTGCGTAGCGGGTCGCTCCGGTCCCCTGCCCAATCACGTGGAGTGCGAGTCCGTGTGATCGAGCGGGTGTCGCGTCCTGCGCCCCGTGTGTCCGGGCCGCGTTCGGCGACAGGCAGAACATTGCCCGACCCCCCTGCCGAGCCACAACTTCAACTTTTCTGACGGTGCGTAGAGCAATTCAAATTAATTCAGACATCCGGACACAGAAGGGTGCCGCTAGATTCGGGCATATAGGGACGCCCTAGTAGATATCCCTGTGATGTAGGCCACATATAGAGGGCCCTGAAAAGCACAACAAAACGGACCGGTCTAGACCGGTCAGTGAGTGACGCTCATATTTAGAGCGCCTAAGTCTGTTATGTAGCCGTGAGGAAAACCGGCCTTTTGTTACCTGTCTGCGCACCTAAGCGTTATGAATTCGTTTCCGTTTCTCCGGCGCTCGCACGCATTCGGCGTCACGCAATACGGGCGAATTCAGACACTCAGCGCTGAGATATTTGCAATTCGCTTTTGCGTGCATGCGAAGAAATTTGCAATTCACTCATGCGCAGGTTTGCACACGCTGAATAACTGACACTCAGTCATGGAGGACCTTGCATGCCTGTATTCATGAATGAATTCTTTTTCCAATTCATTCATTCACTCCCCGGCTCAACTGAATACGGGGGTAATACTTGAATACATTCAAAAAGGACCCACCGGGGGTGCTGTCCTTCCAGCGTGTACGAGTATGAAGTTATTGAGGCTCTGTGCGTCCCGTAGACGGGCGCGAAGCGCATCGTACCACACCAGGCCCCCACCAGGCCCTTCTAGGCCCGCACAGCGGCTCTCAGCGGCTCGGAGGCCGGCCAACCTGCCCTGTCGCCCCCTCACACCTCCATCCTGCATGAATGAATTAGGTCAGGGGAAGTGATCCGGGTCTCACTTTGTCTCAGATCCGTCCAGAACCGGGCAGATTGACACCGACATCTTTTTTGGTGGGAGGGTTATATCCCCTCAGAGGATCACATGGAGAGGGTCAGTCGGTACTTAGCCCAGTCTCGGGATGCAGTGACCATTCGAGCTGTCCAGGGGTCAGGGTCTTCCCCTCCGATCTCACGCCACATGTTGGAATTGGTGACGGAGAAGGCATTAATTCCTTCGACAGGTGCACTGTTCCAGGCAGGAATTTGCGCAGCCCACGTCTCTGCCTGTTGTGCAGACTGCCCACCGGCAGCCATGAGCCAAATTACCCAGTATCCGGCGTCCAGCCAAGCAGCTCCACGGGTGGCCCAGGCCCAATCGACCATGAATGCCGTGCCATCGTGAACAATGATGTTCTCGGGGTTCAGGTCTGTGTGCAGCAAACTGCTTCCCTCGAAGTATTTGAGGTTCGCAGGGTCATCAACATAGCCTTCGAGGCGCTGTTCTGCCCTTCGCAGCTCGATTTCAGGACACGGGACCTCTCCAAGGCGTCGAAGAAGGTCCACAACCTTCGGTAGATCCGGAGATTCGTGCTCGTAGTTCGCGTGGTGACCATTCAGCAGCTCGAAACCGAGCAGATCCCAGCCACTTCCCTTGATTCTCCACAGAAGTTCAGGAGAGATCCCCTTGAGGAAGGGGTTCACCTCCGCTTCTCGACGCTGTGTCCACACCCAGCGGTGATCCGAGCGCAGGCCCTTGACGTGGCAGGCGCCGGCCTCGGTGTCGAGGCGGGCCGCAATGTGGCTGTTCAAGCCCCCGGACACTGACTGAACTGCCCGGATGCGGCCCATGTGCCCCTCGATCGCTGCGAGCACGCTGGAGGGAAGGTCTTCGAAGGCGGTACGGGGCTGAGGCATGGGTGTCACTCTCTCACTTCGCTACAAGTCTCTCATCCGACTCACGACAAACGCGGGCCCCGCCGGAGCGGGACCCGCGCTTTCGGGTGATGTCAGATCACTGATACGGGTTGTCGTCGTTGCAGCCGGGGACGGTCCCCTCCGCCAGGGCCTCGACGTCGTCCACCAGGACCACGCCCGCGGCCTCCTCGACGGCCGGCCGCTCGGTGATCTCGACAGCAACAGCGGTCATGCTGGTACCTCCTCGAATCCGTGCTGACAGTAATTTTCCAGTGGTGCCTTCGCTTTCTGGTACATCTTGGCGATTGGGCGACAGACGCGGCAGGTATCCGCGAGCTTGCACCCAGTGCACCCACCAGTGCGAAGCATTTGGGCATCTGCGATTTCGGGCAGACGCAGAAGGCCATCAAGACCTTCGGACATCAGGTTTATGGGGTTCTCTCGCCCGACCTTGCACATGGTTGTGTTGCCGAACGGGTCGAGGTGAAAGAACGTGTGTCCTGCGGGACAGCCCGTAAATACCTTCGAGCGGTCGATGTATTCGGGGACCTGAGAGCCCAGCGGCCCAGGGTCCGAGTCGTACGAGGGAGAGATGTTCCGGTACTCCTTGTACGGGCCGTACTTCGTGGCCAGGGCGCGCATCTCGTCGACCTCATGCCCGTTGTGGCGCGTCACGATGAGCGTGAGTTCGAGTTGGAGGCCGGCCTCCTTTGCTGCGTCAAGTCCTGCCATCACACGCTTGAAGGCCCCCCGCTTTCGGGTGAGGGCGTCGAAGCTCTCTGCTGTAGCGCCGTAGATGGAGACGGTGACCTTGTGGGGAGGCAGGGCAGCGAGCGTTTCCAGCGTCGGGCCGTGGTTGAGTCGAGAACCGTTGGTCAGGATCTCGATCATCATCCCCATGCCGTACGCCAGTCGATACGCCTCAAGGAAGTCCGGATCGATGGTCGGTTCGCCTCCGGTGAACTGGAACCACAGGACACCGGCGTCACGCACCATCTCAAGCAGCTTGCGCTTCTCGTCCATCGGCAGACTTTCAACGGGGCGTTTCCAGACCACGCACATGTCGCAGGCGAAGTTGCAGCCTCGGTTAAGTTCCCAGGTGGCTCGGCTGTAGTTGAGGGCCGTGAGCGGGCGAACGAGGACGGAACGGTAGGACCCCGGCCAGTCGAGCCGCAACCCCCATGCCTTCTTCGCGGCCTGATCGAGCCACGACGGTAAGGGAGCGCCGGCCTCCACAGCGCTTGCCGCTTCGGCGTACATGGCGTGTGGAATCTGCATGCCGTTACGTGCGCCCGGCCGCACCACGACGTACTTGTCACTCTGGGGACTCACGATCAACTGATGCATGGTCTCTCCCGGCTTCGGCTACGTCGGGCTCGCCCTGGTGGCGCTCGGGCTGTCCTGGACCTTGACCTCCAGGGCGAGCAGTCCCCTCATCCGGGCTCGAACCGGAAACCTCGGCTGGACGTGGCCGTTCGACTAAAAGCGACACGCAACCGCGCTCTACCGCTTGAGCTATGAGGGGTTGGCCTCTCCCCGCCCCGACGGGGGATGTGTGCAGGACCAGTGCACCGGGGCGGAGAGAGGGGCTGGAACCCGCCCTACCGGGGTGATCGATGGATGGTGTGGGTGGGAGAGCCATCGAGTGTCGTCCGGTAGAGCGGGCGATTAGGGGTGTCCTCGTGCGAGAGAGGACACGATGAACGTGACGGCAGAGCCCCAGACCACGAGCATGAGCAGTCCGCCCCAGAACGGGCCGTCAGAGCTGAACTTCCAGGCCCGTAACTTCCTCGGAGCCCGGTGATCCCTTTCCTTGAGTGCTGGCGGCCACTGAGTCACTTGGTGATCACCCGCTTCTCCGTGCCAGCCTCGATCGTCTGAACCAGTTCCTCGACCTGGTCCAGGCCCAGGCCCTTGGGGAAGCGGATGCGGTAGCCCCAGACCGTACCGACGACTTCCATGTCAACCAGCCACCCAGCCGCGATGAAGGCGGTCTTGAGCCTGGCCATGCTGTCGTGGGCGGCGTTGAGCCTGGCTGTGGGGTCAGAGGGCTCATGATCCGGCATTGATCGACTCCTCTGGGTACTTCTGGCGCAGGATCAGCCCGTCCCTCAGCAGGTTGCAGATAGAGAGGCCCTGGAGCACGTTGCAGTCCCCGAGCCTGACGACCCAGTCACGGCTCTCCGCGGGGGCCAAGCGCGCATGGAACTGCGGGAGCTTGATCCCAGCCTCGTCCAAGACCTGAGCCAAGGAGTTCGTGACCTCCATGACTTCGGTTTCGAGGATGGCCGGCACATCGTCGTCTCTGCTGTGGGGGAGCATCGGAGGTTCCTCACTACGTCACTGTGTGTATGTAGAGCGTCGCTGTCTGGACGTAGCATGTGAAGCACCCTCAGCTCTCCATCGCATCTGTCAAGAGGAGCCGCCCTGTGGCGAGTTCAGCGACCGAGGAACGGCAGGCGTCCCAGCGCGAGCGCTACGGACAGCAGTTGAAGCGCCTCCGAGAGGCCAAGGGGATGACCCAGGCGGAGCTAGGCCGGCTCCTCGCGATGTCCCCCTCGATGGTGGCCCACATCGAGGCTGGGAGGCGGGTTCCGCAGCTCAAGGACGCCCAGCTCCTTGACGAGATCCTGGGTGGAGAGGGCTTCTTCACTCGCTTCCTCCCCACGCTTGGCGTTGTGCCGGTAGCTGACCACTTCGCCGATGCACTCGAAGCGGAGCAACAGGCCATCGCCATCAGCGAGTACGCCGTTTCGCTCGTGCCCGGCCTGCTTCAGACCAAGGAATACGCTCACGCGGTCTTCTGCGGCCAACAGCCCAACTACGTACCGGCCGATGTTGACAGGCAGGTTGTCAACAGGCTCAAGCGGGCTGAGATCATGAAGGACCCGGCCACGCCGACGTTGTGGTTCATCCTCAACGAGAACGTCATAAGGGCGCAGGTCGGAGGCCGTATGACCATGGCTACGCAGCTGCGTCACATTGCCGACCTTGGCCGGTCCGGACGGATCCGCGTCCAGGTGGTTCCACACTCCGCGGGATCGCATGCCACCATGGGCTCAATGCTCAGTCTGATGCGGTTTGCGGACGCGCCAGAGCTGGCATACGTCGAAGCGCTCTACACGGGCAACCTGATCGATGATCCGTTGATGGTGCAGAAGTGCAAGGATGCATACGATCTGGCTCGGGCTGCTGCCATGCCACCGGACGCATCCCTAGACCTGCTCGAAGAGGTGGCGGAGGAATACGGACATGAACTCTAAGCGCATCCCCAACGCGTCGGCCCTCACCGGCTGGCGGAAGTCCAGCTACAGCGGTGGTGACAACGGCAGCTGCATCGAGGTCAACGACGGGTTCACGGCCGGTGTCCCGGTCCGTGACAGCAAGGTTCCCAGCGGGCCGGCGCTTGTCGTCTCAGCCGATGCCTGGTCCGCCTTCGTCGCCATGGCCAAGGGCGCACAGCTCTGAGCACCGAATGAATGAATCAGGACCCCCCGCCCTTTGACTGCGGGGGGTCCTGCATTTCCGGCCTGGCTCAGATGGCCAGAGGGAGCATGCCGTCCGTGGACTGCTGGGCAGCCTTCTCGGCCGCCTTCGTGGCCGCCTGCTCCTGGCGGCGGATCAGGGACAGATAGCGGCGAGCCGTCCGGGCAGAGCGGTTGAGTATCCGGCCAAGGTTCTCGGGGGTCACATCGTCACCGGCCTTCTGAAGCTGCTCGATGGCCGTCTTCACCTCGTCCTCGGTCAGCCCAGGGCGGCCAGGACGACGCTTCCGCGGCTTCGCGGTTTCGTCCTGGTCGTCGTCCTCGAAGTCGTCCTCAAGCTCTGGCTCCTCGATCTCGACCACAGAGGCCGTCTGCTCCGGGGCAGCGGCCATGTGAAGCATGTGGGCCACAACAAGCGGCGGCACGGCGGACACAATCGCCACCAGGACCGCCGAGGAGTGCATGTAGTCCTGCTCGATCAGGTGGGACACGTCCTGAGCGGCCAGGGCCATAACCAGAGCCGCCCCGGCGCCGATAAGGGCGCTGTTCCGCATCGGCAGACTTCTGCGCTTGGCCACATCCGCGATGACCGCCGAGCATGCCGCGTAGACGGACACACAGACCGGCATCAGGTTGGCCACGTTGAAGCCGAAGCCGAAGAAGGAGAAGTGGCCCCAGCCGGACACTTCGGCGAGGTGGATCTCTCCGGGGATGGACATGAGCAGAGCGGCCACAAGGACCACCGGACGGCCCCAGCGGAACACCAGCTTGGCGTACCAGGGCAGGTCAATGCTGACAGTGGACACAGCTGTCCCCTTCGTTTGAGTGGATGGTTTTGTCAGGCGGTCGCGAATCCTCGGCGGGAACCTCGGACGGTTCCGGCCTCGCGACGCTGACGGATCGTGGCCAGCAGGGAGGCAGCCTCATCGGACTGGCCAACCTCGGCGGGTTCGTTGGCGGCCGGCGCCACGCCAGCGCAGCGGCCACAGATGCCGGTCTTCTGGCCGCGCGGCAGGTAGCCGCCGCACTTGCCGCACTCCACGAGCTTTTCGACCACGACCGGGACGGGCGGCATCTTGCGGGTAAGGCGGTTCTCCAGGAGCTTGGCCGCGCTCTTGATGTCGGCCGGAAGGCCCTCGGTCAGCTCGTTGCGGAGCTGGAGTTCCGAGGCTCCACGGGCCAGCCACTCAGCGGCCAGAGGCGCCAGGCGGAGGACGTCAGTCGGCCGCAGGGCGAGCGCAGGCACGGCTGCACCGATGCGGTTGAGTACACCGGCAGCTCGGCCAGTCTTCTCGTCGCTCTGCGGAGCCTGGCCCCCCTCCCCTTCCGTGGCCGACTCCTCGGCCACCTCAGACGACTCGGGGGCAGGGGGGTTCTTTCCCTGGTTCTTTTCCCCGAAGGGGTTGAGCCCGGAGCGCCGCCCCTTCGGACGACCGGGCTTCGGCTCGTCGTCCTTCGGAGCCTCGGACTGCGGAACGTCGAAGACCTCGACAGCCGTCGACCAGTGGCCGCGCTCGTTCTGCACGCGGGTGCAGACGACGTAGCCAGCGGCCTGCAATTCCTTCATGGCGTTCGTGACGCGACGCTGGCCCTCGGCCACGTCGGCAGTCAGATCCTTCACGGTCTCGGCCGTGTGCTCAGGCTGCGAGAGAAGGAGGCCGAGGAGACCGCGAGCGGTCAGGCTCAGCGTGGAGTGCTGGAGGATGGCGTTCGGGACGATGGTGTACGCGGACGCATGCTTGGTACGGTTGACCTGCATCGAAGACTTGTCCTCTTCGGTGTCACGACACTGGAGCGTTGCCTAGACGCTGCTGGTGTCTCGGCCCTGGAAGCGTTGCCTAGACGCGACTGGGGCCACCTTTTTGGCGTTGTGGTTGAAGTTGTGGGTTGAAGCTGTGGCGACCGTACCATGATCGCCCGGCCTTCGGTCAACCCCCTACCACGCAACCTGACGCACGGATGTCGCTCTAGACCGTCGCGGGCGCCCCGCGCCCTCGGAAGGCCAGCACCGGCTTCCCGACTGCCAGCACAGAGCCAGCACCGCACCCCGTCAGACCGGGTTTCAACGGGTACGAACGAGCACGGTGGTGCTGGGTGTCAGATGGACCACGCACCCATTCTGACCTGTGGAAACATGAAAAAAGGCCCCCGAAGGGGCCATGATCGATGTTCTCGTGGTTGTTCTCGCGCTTGAGGTACTCGAACGCGTCCAGGTGCCGGGTGGGCGGATGGCCGGCCTCGGCTCCGGCGATGTCGAAGCCGACCACGCCCGAGTCCCGGTAGCGGTTGGCGAGTTCGGCGATCTCCAGGGAGCGCGCCGCGTGCCGCATGGCCGTCAGCAGGGCGCCGACCCGGATCCGGTGGCCGTTCTCCCGGGCCAGCCGCTCGCCCTGTCGGAACCCCTCGTTGACGGCCTCGACCACCTGCTCCAGGCCGAGCCCGTTCTCCAGGTGCTGCTCGGGCGCGTAGCGCACCTCGGCGTAGACGACCCCGTCCTCGGCGAGGTCCTCGGCGCACTCGCGGGCGACCCGGACCAGGGCGTCCCTGGTCTGCATCACGCCGACGGTGTGCCGGAAGGTCTCCAGGTACCGTTCCAGCGAGCCGGAGTCGGCCGCCTCGCGGAACCAGAGGCCCAGCTTGTCCGGGTCGGTCTCGGGAAGCTCCCCGTACCCGCTCGCGTGGGCGAGTTCGACGACGGTCCCCGGGCGGAGACCGCCGTCGAGATGATCGTGCAGCAGAACCTTGGGTGCCCGGCGGATCTGGTCCCCCGTCGGAACGTGCGCCGGGGCGTTCGCCGGGACGCCCCCGGTGGGTGCAGTCTGGCTCGTCATGGCCGCACTGTAACTCCTACGCGCGTAGAGAGCGCGGTGTTCGCGACCGGACACCGCCGCATGTTTTGCGTCGGCTTTCCGTCGATACGCAACGGTGACCGCACGTACGGGTTTGGTCCACCGCACCTTCTGACACTGTTCTGTCATGGGACAGCAAGCGACGCCGGTCCGAACGGCCGGGCTGGGAAGGGCAGTCGGCCCGGAGCCGACGGCGGTGAGCGGAGCGGTGCTGCTGCTCCCCGGCGGGGAGGAGGTCTCCGCCCGCAGGCCGTCCCCCGTCTGGGCGACGGCCTTCGTTCGTACCCTGGGCCGCCGGTTCGCCCGCGAGGGCCGGACCGAGGGGCTGGCCGTCCATGCCGTCCGCTACCGCTACCGGGGCTGGAACGGCAGCGAGGCGCATCTGGCCGCGGACGCGAGGTGGGCCGCCGACGAGATCGTACGGCGCTACGGCGACGTGCCCGTGTGCCTGGCCGGTGTCGGCATGGGCGGCCGGGCGGCGCTGCGGGCGGGCGGCCACGAGGCCGTCAACTCGGTGGTGTCGCTCGCCCCTTGGCTGCCCGAGGAGGACGTGGCGGCATCGCCCGAGCCGGTGAAGCAGCTGGTGGGGCGGCGGGTGCTGATCGTGCACGGCACGAACGACGAGCGCAGCGACCCCGAGCTCTCGTTCCGGCTGGCCGCCCGGGCGAAGAAGGTCAACCGTGAGGTGTGCCGGTTCGAAGTCCACTCGGACGGCCACGGGTTGCACGGCTACCGGGACGAAGTGATCTCGCTCGCCTCGGACTTCGTGATGGGCGCGCTGTTCGGGTACGCGGTCTCCCGCCCGGTCGAGGACGCGCTCGCGGCTCCCCCGCCGATCGGCCTGCGCATGCCGCTCGCGGCGGGCTTCGGCAGCTCGCTGCGGCGCGCCTAGGGGCGCGGCCCGGGGCGCCTAGGGGCGGCGGCCCCGGAAGAGGGCGTCAGGGAAGAAGGGTCCCCCTTCTCGACAGCAGGAACTTCTTGAAGGCGGCCACCGGTGGTGTGTCGAGGCGGTCGGCCGGCCAGGCGACGCCGATCTCCCGTACCGCCCTCGGGGCCGTGACCGTCAGTTCCACCACCCCCGGCCTGGGGACGGTCGGCGGAGGCAGCAGCGCGACGCCGAGACCCGTCGCCACCAGTCCCCGCAGCGTCTCCGCCTCCTCGCCCTCGAAGGCGATGCGCGGCGTGAAGCCGGCTTCGCGGCACAGGGCGTCGGTGATGCGCCGCAGGCCGTAGCCCGGCTCCAGGGTGACGAACGTTTCGTCGGCGGCTTCGGCGAGACGGATGCGGCGGCGGCCCGCCAGGGGGTGCTCGGCGGGCACGACCAGACGCAGTTTCTGCTCGTCGAGACGGCGCGCGACCAGGTCGGGGGCGTCCGGGACGGGTGACGTCAGGCAGAGGTCGAGCGCACCGGCGCGCAGTCCCTCCAGCATGGCCTCGCCGTGGTTCTGGACCAGGCTGAAGCGGATGCGGGGATGGTCCGCGCGGAAGGCGCCCAGCAGACCGGGCACGGTCTCGGCGCCCATGGTGTGCAGAAAGCCGAAGGCGACCTTGCCGGTGGCCGGGTCGGCGTCCGCGCGCACCTCCTCGGCGGCCCGCTCGACCTCGGCGAGGGCACGCTCGACGGAGGTGAGGAAGGTGTGCCCGGCCGTGGTGAGGGAGACGGTGCGGCCCCGGCGCGTGAACAGCTCCACGCCCAGGTCCTCCTCCAGGCGGGCCATCGCGCGCGACAGGGTGGACTGGGGGACGTTCATCTCCTGGGCGGCCCGGGTGACGTGCTCGGTACGGGCCACGCCGGCGAAGTACGCGAGGCGGGGCGCGAGCAACAGCGCCATGTCTTCTGTGTCACTGTACGGTGACAGGCGCGCCTGTGACCTCTGCTGATGCACCATGGGATCGATTATGCCGATTCCATGCATTGGACGGATGAGAGAGCCCGTACCTACGGTCGAAGCATGTCTCCCGCCAGTACTGAGGCGTCCGCCACCGTGGACGCCGTATCGCAAGCCCCCACCGGCTCCGCCTCCGACTCGCGCATGGCCCCGGGCGGTCCCGGCTACCGCCGGATGAGCCTCGCCCTGTTCCTCGCCGGAGTCGCCACCTTCGCCCTCCTCTACTCCACCCAGGCGCTGCTGCCCCTGATCTCCGGGGAGTTCGGCGTCGAGGCGAGCGAGGCGAGCTGGACCGTGGCGGCCGCGACCGGCGGACTGGCCCTGTTCGTGGTCCCGATGAGCGCCCTGTCGGAGCGCTTCGGCCGCCGCACCGTGATGACGGTCTCGCTGGCGGTCGCCGTGGCCGTCGGACTGCTGGTGCCCTTCGCCCCGTCCATCGGCGCGCTGGTCGCGCTGCGGGCGGTGCAGGGTGCCGCGCTGGCCGGTCTGCCGGCCTCGGCGCAGGCGTACCTGGCCGAGGAGGTCCGGCCGAAGGCACTGGTCACGGCGATCGGCCTGTTCGTCGCGGGCAACAGCGTCGGCGGCATGAGCGGCCGGGTGATCACCGGCTGGGTGGCCCAGGAGTGGGGCTGGCGGGTCTCGGTCGGTGTGATCGGCGTGGTCGCCGTCGGCTGCGCGGTGGCGTTCCGGCTGCTGCTTCCGGCCCCGAGGCACTTCACTCCGGGCTCGCTGCGGCCCCGCGTCCTGCTCGGCTCGGTCCGCGACCACCTCTCCGACCCGCTGCTGCGCCGCCTGTACGCGATCGGCGCGCTGTTCATGACCGTGTTCGGCGGTGTGTACACGGTGATCGGCTACCGGCTGACCGAGGCGCCGTTCGGGCTGCCGCAGGGTGTCGCGGGCTCGATCTTCCTCGTCTACCTGGTGGGCACGGTGTCCGCGTCCGTGGCGGGCCGCCTGGTGGGCCGGCTCGGCCGCCGGGGCGCGCTGTACCTGGCGGGCGGCACGACGACCGCGGGCCTGCTGCTCTCCCTGGCCGACTCGCTGCCGCTGGTCCTGGTGGGCCTGGTGCTGATCACCTCGGGCTTCTTCGCCGGGCACGCGGTCGCCTCCTCGGCGGTCAGCAAGACGGCCACGCACGGCCGCGCCCAGGCCTCGGCGCTCTACCAGTCCGCGTACTACATCGGCTCCAGCGTCGGCAGCACGGTCGGTGCGATGGCCTTCCACGCCGACGGCTGGGGCGGCACGGTGGGCGTCGGCGTCCTCGCGGTCCTCGGCGTCGTCACGATCACCGTCCTCGGCTCCCGGGCCGCCCGGGCGGCCGGACGGGAACCGGTCGCGGGGCACTGAGGGACCCGGTCGCGGGCACTGCGGGGTGCGGGCATGCGGGCCCGTACCCCGCAGTCGTGTGCGCCCGCGCGTGCGGGTCCGTGCGCGCGGATCCGTGCGGGCAGGCGGTTCGCGCGCGAAAGCAACCGGTCCCGGCCGGGCTTTTTCGTGCACCGGGGGCCGTTGTCAGTGGGCTGCGGTAGCTTCCGAAGTGCTGGAGCGCGAAGGCGCGCGAACGGGACGGCCACAGGGGTGGGTGGACGATGGGCGACAGCACGGCGACGGCGGATCTCGACGTCGCACTGGAGAAGCACCGTACCGAGCTGACCGGCTACTGCTACCGGATGCTCGGCTCCTCCTTCGAGGCGGAGGACGCGGTGCAGGACACACTGGTCCGCGCCTGGCGGAGCTACGACAGGTTCGAGGGCCGCTCCTCGCTGCGCTCGTGGCTCTACCGGATCGCGACGAACGTGTGCCTGGACATGCTGACGGCGGGGAACAGGCGGGCGAGGCCGATGGACCTGACGGAAGCGACCCCCCTCGCCCGGGCCGCCCTCTCCCCCCGCCCGGACCACACCTGGCTGGAGCCGATGCCGGACGCGCGCGTGCTGCCGACGGTCGAGGACCCGGCGGAGGCCGCGGTCGCCAAGGAGTCGATCCGCCTGGCCTTCATGGCGGCCCTGCAGCAACTGCCGCCCAAGCAGCGGGCCGTGCTGATCCTGCGCGAGGTGCTGGCCTGGCGGGCGAGCGAGGTCGCCGAGCTGCTCGACACCACGGTCGCCTCGGTCAACAGCGCGCTGCAGCGGGCGCGGGCCACGCTCGCCGAGCGCGCTCGGGCGGGCGACGGCGCCGCGGTGCCCGACCCGCTGGACGAGGAGCAGCAGAAGCTGCTCGACCGCTACGTCAAGGCCTTCGAGGGCTACGACATGACGGCACTGACGGCGCTGCTGCACGAGGACGCCGTCATGACGATGCCGCCGTTCGACCTGTGGCTGCGCGGCTCGGGCGACATCACCGGCTTCATGACCACCCTCGGCGCCTCCTGCGCCGGCTCCCGGCTGCTGCCCCTCCGGGCCAACGGCCTGCCCGGCTTCGCGCACTACAAGCCGGACCCGGAGAAGGGCGGCTTCAGCCCGTGGGCGGTGCAGGTGCTGGAGCTGTCAGACGGCCGGATCACCGGTTTCCACTGCTTCCTCGACACCCAGCGCTGGTTCCCGCTCTTCGGGCTGCCCCTCCACCTGGAAGCGGAGTCCGACGAGGGCGAGCAGGGCGCCTAGCGCGGGATCCGGGTCGCGCAGACTGATCCGCCCGCCGGCCCGGCGGGCGGTGAGTTCGAGGCGTGCCAGCAGGTCCACGACCGCCAGCCCCGGCGGCCCGAGCCCGCCGACGTCGCACACCACGACCCCGCCCCCGCAGGTCTCCAGCAGCGCCCGCACCCGCGCGCACAGCCCTGCCACCTCCTCGCGCCCGACGGGGCCGGCCAACACGAGCACGGCGGGCTTCTCGGCATTCACGTTCGGTAGACCCACGGGACGGACCGAACTCATCGCGGCCCACGCGCACTCCTGCCGTCGAAGATCACATTGACCTGCTCCCCGTGTCCCACGGAGGGTGGGTGCCGTGCAGGGGGTGCTGAGCGGGTTCGCGGTGATCGCGGTCGTCATCGGGGTGGGCTATGTGCTCGGCCGGCGCGGCACGCTCGGGGCACAGGGGGTCGAGGTGCTGACGCGGCTGGCCTTCACGGTGGCCGGCCCCGCGCTGCTCTTCACCACTCTGGCCAGGGCCGACCTGTCGGTGCTGTTCTCCAGCCGGCTGCTGGTGACGGCGCTGAGCACGGCCGCGGTCTCCGGAGTCTTCGTGACGGCCGGAGCGCTGGGCCGCTGGGGTGTGGGCCGTACGACGATCGGCGCGCTGTGCTCCGGGTACGTCAACTCGGGCAACCTCGGCATCCCGATCGCGGCGTACGTACTGGGCGACGCGTCCCTGGTCGCCCCGGTGCTGCTCTTCCAGGTCGTCCTGGTCACCCCCGTCGCGCTCACCGTGCTCGACCTCTCCGGCATGGGCGACAAGGGCCCGGTGTGGCTGCGCCTGCTGACCCCGCTGCGCAACCCCATAGCCGTCGGTTCGCTGTCCGGGGTCGTCGTGTCGGCGGCGGGCTGGAAGGTGCCGGGGCCGGTGCTCGACCCGCTCACCCTGATCGGCAACATGTCCGTCCCGGCGGCCCTGCTGGCCTTCGGCATGTCCCTGCACGGCAGCACGGCCCCCGGGCGGGGCCGGGACCGCGGTCCGGTCCTGCTGTCCGTGGCGCTGAAGTCGGTGGGCCAGCCGCTGGTGGCCTGGGCCCTGGCCACGGCCGTCTTCGGCCTGCACGGCGCGCCGCTGCTGGACGTCGTGGTGACCTCCGCCCTGCCGGCCGCCCAGAACCTCTTCACCTACGCCCACCGCTACCACGTCGCCGAGTCCCTGGCCCGCGAGTCGATCCTGCTCTCGACGATCGTCTCGGTACCGGTCCTGGTGGGGGTGGCGACGGCGCTGGGCTGAGGCGGGCCGCCGGACATGCCGAACGGGACCGGCGCGGGTGCGCCGGTCCCGTTCACACGCAGCGGGAGACCGCAGGTCAGGCGATGCGCTCCAGCACGACGGGGGACGCCGTGAAGTCGGTGCCGGGTGCCGCGACGTCGTACGAGCCCTGCACCGCCTGCAGCGCGTAGTCGAAGCGCTCGGGGGTGTCGGTGTGCAGGGTCAGCAGGGGCTGGCCCTCGGTCACCGTGTCGCCCGGCTTGGCGTGCAGCTCGACGCCCGCCGCCGCCTGCACCGGGTCCTCCTTGCGGGCGCGGCCGGCGCCCAGGCGCCAGGCGGCGATGCCGATGTCGTAGGCGTCGAGGCGGGTGAGGACACCGCTGGACGGGGCCTTGACGACGTGCTGCTCCTTGGACGTGGGCAGCTCGGCGTCCGGGTCGCCGCCCTGGGCCGCGATCATGCGGCGCCAGACGTCCATCGCGGAGCCGTCGGCGAGCGCCTTCGCGGGGTCGGCGTCCTTGATGCCGGCCGCGTCGAGCATCTCGCGGGCCAGGGCGACCGTCAGCTCGACCACGTCCGCGGGACCGCCGCCCGCCAGGACCTCCACCGACTCGCGGACCTCGAGGGCGTTGCCCGCCGTGAGGCCCAGCGGGGTGGACATGTCCGTCAGGAGCGCGACCGTCTTCACGCCGTGGTCCGTGCCCAGGCCGACCATCGTCGAGGCCAGCTCGCGCGCGTCCTCGATCGTCTTCATGAAGGCGCCCGTACCCACCTTCACGTCCAGCACCAGGGAGCCGGTGCCCTCGGCGATCTTCTTCGACATGATCGAGGACGCGATCAGCGGGATCGCCTCGACCGTGCCGGTCACGTCGCGCAGGGCGTACAGCTTCTTGTCCGCCGGGGCCAGGCCGTCGCCGGCCGCGCAGATCACCGCGCCGGTCGTGTCGAGGACGTGCAGCATCTCCTCGTTGGAGAGCAGGGCGCGCCAGCCGGGGATCGACTCCAGCTTGTCCAGGGTGCCGCCGGTGTGGCCGAGGCCACGGCCGGAGAGCTGCGGGACCGCCGCGCCGCAGGCCGCGACCAGGGGGGCCAGCGGCAGCGTGATCTTGTCGCCGACGCCGCCGGTGGAGTGCTTGTCGGCCGTCGGGCGGGACAGGCTGGAGAAGTCCATGCGCTCGCCGGAGGCGATCATGGCGGCCGTCCAGCGGGCGATCTCGCCGCGGTTCATGCCGTTGAGCAGGATCGCCATGTTGAGGGCGGCCATCTGGTAGTCGGCGACCTCGCCGCGGGTGTACGCGTCGATGACCCAGTCGATCTGCTCGTCGGTCAGCTCGCCGCGGTCCCGCTTGGTGCGGATGACGGAGATGGCGTCCATGGCCATGGCTTTCCTTCCGGAAGGTGCGAAGGTGTACGGCCCTCCTGAGCGGATCAGGAGGGCCGTACGGGAGTTACTTGGTGAGATGGTCCGGGCCGAAGGCCTGGGGGAGCATCCCGGAGAGCGGGACCACGCCCGCGGGTGTGTCGAGCAGCAGCTCGGGACCGCCGAACTCGTAGAGCAATTGGCGGCAGCGGCCGCAGGGCACCAGCAGGGCGCCCGTGCCGTCCACGCAGGTGAAGTGCGTCAGGCGGCCGCCGCCCGTGCGCTGCAGCTGCGAGACCAGCCCGCACTCGGCGCACAGGCCGAGTCCGTAGGAGGCGTTCTCGACGTTGCAGCCGGTGACGGTGCGGCCGTCGTCGACCAGGGCCGCCGCGCCGACGGGGTAGCCCGAGTAGGGGGCGTAGGCGTGGGACATGGCCTCCCGCGCCTCGGCGCGCAGCGCCTCCCAGTCGAAAGCGGCGGCTTCCTGAGTCACTTGCCCTGGCCCTTCCGGTACGGCAGACCGTCCGCCTTCGGCATCCGCAGCTTCTGCGCGGACAGCGACAGCACGAGCAGCGTGACGAGGTACGGGGTCGCCGTCACCAGCTGGCGCGGCACCTCGTTGGTGGACGTGTACCAGAGGAACATCAGGGCCGCGATCACGGCCGTGATGAGGGCCGGGACGTACTTCTTGCGCCACGCCTGGTAGGCGGCGCCGAAGACCAGCAGAATCGCCAGCAGCAGGATCAGGGCGTGGACGTTCACCGTGCCGCCGCGCAGGTTCAGGCTGTCGGTGTAGCCGAACAGGCCCGCGCCGAGGGCGAGGCCGCCCGGCATCCAGTTGCCGAAGATCATCGCGGCGAGACCGATGTAACCGCGGCCGGCCGTCTGGCCGTCGAGGTACACGTTCGAGGCCACGATGGACAGGAAGGCACCGCCGAGGCCGGCGAAGCCACCGGAGATGATCACCGCGAGGTACTTGTACTTGTACACGTTCACGCCGAGGGACTCGGCCGCGACCGGGTTCTCACCGCAGGAGCGCAGACGCAGACCGAAGGAGGTCCGCCACAGCACCCACCAGGTCAGCGGGACCAGGGCGACCGCGACCACGGTCAGCGGCGACAGGTCGGTGACGAGGCCGCCGAGCAGGCCGGCGATGTCGGAGACCAGGAACCAGTGTTTCTCGTTGAGCGTGTTCAGCCAGTCCGACAGCCCTGGGATGCTGAACTGCCCGAGGGAGTCGATCGGCGGGGACTGCTTGGTGGAGCCCTGCGGGGCGTTGGCGAAGGTGAACTTCGACAGGTAGCGGGTGACACCGAGGGCCAGGATGTTCAGCGCCACACCGGAGACGATGTGGTTGACGTTGAAGGTCACGGTGGCGATGGCGTGCAGGACCGCTCCGAGCGCGCCGCCGACGATGCCGAAGACGACACCGGTCCACGGACCCCACTGGTAGCCGGCCCAGGCGCCGAACCAGGTGCCGAGGATCATCATGCCCTCGAGGCCGATGTTGACGACGCCCGCGCGCTCGGCCCACAGGCCGCCGAGGCCCGCGAGGCCGATCGGCACGGCGAGCTGGAGCGCGGTGGACATCTGGCCGACCGAGGTGATGCCGTCCGCGCCGGTGATCAGGCGGACGGCCGAGGTCAGCACCAGCACGCCCGCGATGACGAGCAGGAGTACCGGCAGGGACATGCGGCGGCCGCCCTTGCCGGGCTGCTTCGCCTGCGGCTTGGCGATGGTCGCGGTGGACATCAGGCAGCCACCTCCTTGTTGGCGTTCTGGGCGGCGGCCGCGGCCAGCTCGGCGCCGACCCGGCGCTGCTGGCGGCGCAGGGCCCACTGCTGCACGGCCGCGTACGAGATGACGACCGCGAAGACGATCAGGCCCTGCATGATCGTGGCGATTTCCTTGTCGTACGCCACCGGGGTCGCGTAGTCGAGGGCGGGCGAGGCCTTGTCGAGGAAGGCCCACAGCAGGGCGGCGAGGGCGATGCCGCCGGGGTTGTTGCGGCCGAGCAGGGCGATGCCGATGGCGGTGAAGCCGAGGCCCGCGGGGAAGCTCAGGCTGTAGGTGTGCGTGTCACCGAGCAGCAGCGGCAGGCCGGACAGGCCCGCGACGGCGCCGGAGATCAGCATCGAGGTCAGCACCATGCGCTTGGCGTCGACACCGGAGGCGGCGGCGGCCGTCTCGGAGGCGCCGGTGGCGCGCAGGTCGAAGCCGAAGCGGGTGCGGTTGAGGACCACCCAGTAGGCGATGCCGAGCACGACGGCGAGGAAGGTCATGCCGTAGATCGAGCCGACGTCGGAGCCGAGGTCGATGCCGGGGAACCAGCCCGAGCTCTTCATGACGCCGGTCGTCACGTTGTCGCCGACCTGCACGCCCCACACGTCGGTGAGGGTGACGTAGCCGATGACGGCGGTGGCGATCGAGTTCAGCATGATCGTCGCGACGACCTCGCTGACGCCACGGGTGACCTTCAGGACACCCGCGATGCCGGCCCAGAAGGCGCCGGTGCACATCGCCGTCAGCAGCAGCACCGGGATCTGCAGGAAGCTCGGCAGGGCCAGGTGCGCGCCGACCACGGCGGTCATCACCGCGGCGAGGCGGTACTGGCCGTCCACACCGATGTTGAACAGGTTCATGCGGAAGCCGAGCGCGACCGCGATGGCGGCGATGTAGTACATCCCCGCCTGGTTGATGATCAGCACCTGGATGTCCGAGTACGGCAGCTGCTGCAGCATCAGGACGTAGGGCTGGATCGGGTTCTTGCCCGAGGCGAGCAGGACCACCGAGGTCAGCACGATCGCCAGGACGAGCGCGATGACCGGGCCGGCCAGCGCGACGAGCACCCGCTCCTTGTCGAACTTCTTCATCGGGCCTCGTCCTCCGGACCGGCGTTGTCGTCGCCCTCGGGCGTGGTGTCTTCGTGCTCCAGGTGTCCGGACGCGGCACCCGTCATGGCGGAGCCCAGCTCCTCCGGGGTGATGGTGGCCGGATCGGCGTCGGCGACCAGCTTGCCGTCGAAGATGACGCGCAGGGTGTCCGACAGACCGATCAGCTCGTCCAGGTCGGCGGAGATCAGCAGCACGGCCAGGCCCTCGCGCCGGGCCTCACGGATGCGGTCCCAGATCTGGGCCTGGGCGCCGACGTCCACGCCACGGGTGGGGTGGGCGGCGATCAGGAACTTGGGGTCGTGGCTCATCTCGCGGCCGACGATCAGCTTCTGCTGGTTGCCGCCGGACAGGGAGGCCGCGGTGACGTCGATGCCCGGGGTGCGGACGTCGTACTCCTCGACGATCCGGCGGGTGTCCTCCTGGGCGCCCTTGGGGTTCAGCCAGAAGCCCTTGGCGTTGGGCTTCTCGGTGACGTGCCCGAGGATGCGGTTCTCCCACAGCGGGGACTCCAGCAGCAGGCCCTGCCGATGGCGGTCCTCGGGGATGTAGCCGACCCCGGACTCGCGGCGCTTGCGGGTGGGCCAGGGGGTGATGTCCTCGCCGAGGAAGACGACCCGGCCGGAGTCGGCGTGCTTGGTGCCGATCAGCGCGTCGATCAGCTCCGTCTGGCCGTTGCCCTCGACGCCGGCGATGCCCATGACCTCGCCCGCGTGGATGGTGAAGGAGACGTCGTCGAGCACGCGCTTGGCGCCGTCGTCGGGCGCGAACTCGGTGAGGCCCTCTCCGGCCGGCTCGGCCTCCGTGCCGAGGGAGGCTCCCGCCGCGTAGACGGTGAGGTTCCTGACCTCCAGCACGGCCCGGTCGGTGACGGTGGACTCGCCGGTCTCCGGGGTGGGCAGCTCGCTGCCGACCATCAGCTCGGCGAGCTGGCGCGGCGTCGTCTCGGAGGGGACCGCGGTCCCGACGGTCGTACCGCGCCGGATGACGGTGATGTCGTCGGCGACGGACAGCACCTCGCCCAGCTTGTGGGAGATGAAGATGACGGACAGGCCCTCGGACTTCAGCTCGCGCAGGTTGTCGAACAGCGCGTCGACCTCCTGCGGGACGAGTACCGCGGTCGGCTCGTCGAGGATCAGGGTGCGCGCACCGCGGAAGAGGACCTTGAGGATCTCCACGCGCTGGCGGTCGGCCACGCCCAGGTCCTCGACCAGGGCGTCCGGGCGGACCCCGAGGCCGTAGCGGTCGGAGATCTCCTTGATCTTCCGGCGGGCGCCGCCACCGATGCCGTGCAGCTTCTCGCTGCCGAGCACCACGTTCTCCAGCACGGTCAGGTTGTCCGCCAGCATGAAGTGCTGGTGGACCATGCCGATGCCGCGGGTGATGGCGTCGGCCGGGCTGGAGAAGCTCACCTGCTCGCCGTCGACCGTGATCGTGCCCTCGTCCGGCTTCTGCATGCCGTAGAGGATCTTCATCAGGGTCGACTTGCCGGCTCCGTTCTCGCCGACGAGGGCGTGGACGGTGCCCTTGCGGACCGTCAGGTGGATGTCGTGGTTGGCCACCACACCCGGGAATCTCTTGGTGATGCCCGCGAGCTCTACCGCGGATGTCGACTGAGCGGTGAGCGGAGGGCTGCTGGACGCGTCGATGGCGCACTCTCCTGTGAGAAAGGGGCCACTCTACGCGCGTAGCGCCCCTGCTTTAAATAGTGCCCGGATCCGATCAACCTCGAAGAAGGTCCGATCCGTTCCGAGCATTTTGCCGCGCGAACGGGGTGCGGGCAGCCAGTGCTGCTCGATCGCCGGGAGGATCATCTCCACACCCCGTTCCGCGGGCGTAACGCTGCCACTACAGCGTCATGTAGGCCAAGGCTTCCGACTCGATCGTCAGGAGGTCTTCACCGTGATGCTGCCGTTCTTGATGCCCTCTTCGGCCTTCTTGATCGCGGCCTGCATGTCCGCGTTGCCCTTGAAGACCGGGTTGGAGTCGGCCAGGCCGACGCCACCGTTCTGCAGGGAGCCGCGGATGTCGCCGGACAGCGGCTTCTTGTCCTTGATGACCGACTTGGCGAGGTCGTAGACCGCACCCTCGACGTTCTTCAGGGCCGAGGTCAGGATGTACTTCTTGTACTTGGCCAGCGCGCTCTGGTTGTACTGGTCGGAGTCGACGCCGATGGCCCAGACCTTGTGCTCGGCGGCGGACTTGATCACGCCCTGGCCGGAGAGGCCGGCCGCGGCGAAGAGGACGTCGGCGCCCTGGTCGATCTGGCCGTTGGCCGCGTTCTCACCCTTGTCCGGGCTGGAGAAGCCACCCTCCTGCGCGGTCTGCGTCAGGTACTGCGACTCGACCTTGATCTTCGGGTTGACCGACTTGGCGCCCTGCTCGTAACCCGCCTCGAACTTGTGGATCAGGGGAACGTCCACGCCACCGATGAAGCCGATGTGGTTCTTCTTCGTCGCCTTGGCCGCGGCCACGCCGGCGAGGTACGAGGACTGCTCCTCGTGGAAGACCATGTCCGCGACGTTCTTCGTCTGGACCTCGTCGTCGTCGATGATGCCGAAGTTGACCTTCGGGAACTTGGCGGCAGCCTCCTTCAGGGCAGGCGCATACGCGAAGCCGACGCCGATCACCGGGTTGTAACCGGCCTTGGCCAGGGTCTCCAGGCGCTGGGCCTTGTCCGCGTCCGACTCGCCGTCCTGGGGCTCGATGTCCCGGCCGCTGACGCCGAAGTCCTTCTCGGCCTTCTGGAAGCCCGCGTAGGCGGCGTCGTTGAAGGACTGGTCGCCCTTGCCGCCGACGTCGTACGCCAGGCCGAGGCCCTTGGACTTGCCCCCACCCGTGGAGGACGTGGACGAGCTGCCACAGGCAGAGACGGTCAGCGCGAGCGCTGCGGTCGCAACGCCTGCAATCGTGATACGGGACACCCGGCGCATGGAACGTGACTCCTTTGTGCAAGCGCCCAAACCAGGCGCTGGTTCCGCCGCAGCGTAACGCGCGTAGACCTGACGGAAAACCCCCAATGTCCGGTCCGTTATCGAGCTGTGGCCACAGTCACGGCCCAAGGTTACGGGCAGCAGTGCGCCCCTTGCGGAAGGCAAGGGGCGCATGGCCGACGGGCCCCCGGGCGAGGGGGCGCCGGGACGGTTTACTTGGTGTTGACCGTGATCTTGCCGTCGGCGATGTCCTGCTTCGCCTTGTCGACGGCCGCGACGACGTCCTTCATCGCCTGGTACTTCGGGTTGGAGTCGGCGAAGCCCACACCGCCGGTCTTCAGGTCGCCCCGGACGTCGCCGCTCAGCGGCTTCCCGTCGTGGACCGACTTGGCGAGGTCGTAGACCGCACCGCCGACGTTCTTCAGGGCCGAGCCGAGGATGTAGTCCTTGTACTTGGCCAGCGCGCTCTGGTTGTACTGGTCGGAGTCGACGCCGATGGCCCAGACCTTGTGCTCGGCGGCGGACTTGATCACGCCCTGGCCGGAGAGGCCGGCCGCCGCGTACAGCACGTCCGCACCCTGGTCGATCTGGCCGTTGGCCGCGTTCTCACCCTTGTCCGGGCTGGAGAAACCGCCCTCCTGCGCGGTCTGCGTCAGGTACTGCGACTCGATCTTGATCTTCGGGTTGACCGACTTGGCACCCTGGACGTAGCCCGCCTCGAACTTGTGGATCAGGGGGACGTCCACACCGCCGATGAAGCCGATGTGGTTCTTCTTCGTGGCCTTGGCGGCCGCGACACCGGCGAGGTAGGAGGACTGCTCCTCGTGGAACACCATGTCGGCCACGTTCTTCGCCTGGATGGTGTCGTCGTCGATGATGCCGAAGGTCACCTTCGGGAACTTGGCGGACACCTCCTTCACGGCCGGGGCGTACGCGAAGCCGACGCCGATCACCGGGTTGTAACCGGCCTTGGCCAGGGTCTCCAGGCGCTGGGCCTTGTCCGCGTCCGACTCGCCGTCCTGGGGCTCGATGTCCCGGCCGCCGATCTTGAAGTCCTTCTCGGCCTTCTGGAAGCCGGAGAAGGCGGCGTCGTTGAAGGACTGGTCGCCCTTGCCGCCGACGTCGTACGCCAGGCCGATCCCCTTGCCCGCGTACTTGCCGTCCTTGCTGGAGGTGCTGGTCGAGTCGGTACTGGACTTGCCGCAGCCGGCGGCCGCGAGCGCGACGACCGCGACGGTCACCGCGGCCCGCGTGAGGTTCGTTCTCCGAGAGGTCTTCCGAGTAAGCAGACGCACAGCTAGCACCCCTTCATCCCCACGGCCCGCCGTCACGGGCCGCCATCCCCAAACGCGCCGCCTGTCGTGGCGATTTCGGCGCACAGTAACGCGCGTAGAAGAGCAGAGGAACGGGGTTCCTCCGGGCCGTTATCGATTCGTGCCGACCGCGGGTGACGGCCGCGAGCCGGCGGTCGCGTCCGGCCGGCACCGAAGAGACGGGGCACGAAGAGGCGGGACGCATGGAGAGGGGAGGCGAAGAGGCGAGGGGGCAGCGAGCCGGTGCCCCCTGTCCGCCGGACGAGCCGGGCCGTCCGGCGGACACGGCTCAGACCTCCGCGGCGAGGGTCTCGTCCAGGAACGCCGCCGCCGTGAACATCTCCACGCCGACCGTGATCGCGTGCTCGTCGGCGTCGAAGTCACCCTGGTGCAGGTCGCGCACCGTGCGCTCGCCCGGCCGCCGCACGCCGAGGCGGGCCATGGCGCCGGGCACGTGCTCCAGGTACCAGGAGAAGTCCTCCCCGCCCAGGCTCTGCTCGGTGCTCTCGACGGACTCCCGGCCCCGCCGGGCGGCCATCGCGCGCCGCAGCAGCTCGGTGGACTCCCGGTCGTTCACCACGGGCGGCACCCCGCGCACGTAGTTGATCTCCGACTTGGCCCGGTGCATGGTGGCGACCTCGTCGATGGCCGCGTGCACGATGTCGGGGGCCTGCCGCCAGGCGTCCAGGTCCAGGCAGCGGATGGTTCCGGACAGCTCGGCGTGCTGCGGGACCACGTTCGGCGCGTGGCCGGACTCGATGCGTCCCCAGGTGAGCGCCAGCCCCGCGCGGGTGTCGACACGGCGGGCGATCAGCGCGGGCACGTCGACGGCGACCCGGGCGGCGGCGGTGACCAGGTCGGTGGTCAGATGCGGCCGGGCGGTGTGCCCGCCGGGGCCGTCCAGTGCCACCTCCAGCCGGTCGCAGGCGCTGGTGATCGGGCCGTGCCGCAGCCCGACCTTCCCCGCGTCCACCCGGGGGTCGCAGTGCACCGCGAGGATCCGCGCCACCCCGGCCAGCGCGCCGTCCTCGATCGCCCCGAGGGCGCCGCCGGGCAGCACCTCCTCGGCGGGCTGGAAGACCAGCCGCACGGGCCGGGCCAGCAGTCCCTTGGCGTGCAGGTCGGCGAGGACCAGCCCGGTCCCGAGCACCACCGTCGTGTGCACGTCATGGCCGCACGCGTGGGCCCGGTCGGGCACGGTGGACCGATAGGGGCAGTCGGCCTTGGTGTCCGGGATCGGCAGGGCGTCGATGTCGGCACGCAGCGCGAGCAGCGGCACGGTGGGACGCTCACCCTCCCGGAGCCCGATGTCGCACACGAGTCCGGTTCCGGTGGCGAGGACGCGGGGGCGCAGCCCGGCCTTCTCCAGCCGCTCCTTGATCGCGGCGGTCGTACGGAACTCCTGGTTGCCGAGCTCGGGGTGCATGTGCAAGTCGCGACGGAACGCGACGAGTTCGGCGTGCAGGGACTCGCTCAGCACGCCGGGGAGCACATCCCCCGGGAGGCCGGCCTCGGACTCTAGGGACATCAATTGCTTCACCCTCTGAAGGGTAGGACGCCCGACTGATCAACTACCCCTCGATCAACAAAAGTTCAGCCCGTTAGGGGAAGAAAATCTGACCGGCGGACGCATGGCGGCGGACACTGATGGGTAAAACCTTTGTTTCCTCCTTCCACCCTTACCACGGCTTACCTGAGTCACGCTCGTCATGTCCACGAACCGGACCCCGGCGCGGCCCGGGTCCGGCTAGGGTCCGCAGTCGTGACCGACCCGCCCGAGGACTTCCTCCAGACGACCCGCACCTCCTACGACGTGATCGCCAAGGACTACACGGCCCAGCACCCGACCGGTCTGCGTCATCCCCTGGACCGCACCCTGATCACCACCTTCGCCGACCTGGTCACGGCGAACGGCACGGCCCCCGTCGCCGACCTGGGCAGCGGCCCCGGCCACGTCACCGCACTCCTGCACGGGCACGGCGTCCCGGCCTTCGGCGTGGACCTCTCCCCCACCATGGTCGCCCTGGCCCGTGAGGCGCATCCGCAACTGCGCTTCCACGTCGGCTCGATGACCGCCCTGGACCTGCCCGACGCGACGCTGGGCGGCATCCTCGCCCTCTACTCCACCATCCACGTCCCCGACGCCCACCTGCCGGCCGCGTTCGCCGAGTTCCACCGCACCCTGGTCCCCGGCGGCCATGTCCTGCTGGCCTTCCAGTCCGGGACCGGCCCGGGCCAGCTCCGTCTGGCGGAGCGCTTCGGCCACGAGATCACCCTCGACTACTACTGGCGTACGCCCGAACAGGTCACGGAGCTGCTGACCGGGGCCGGGCTGGAACTGGTGGCGACCCTGTTCCGGCAGCCGGCCGAGGAGGAGACGCGGCCACGGGCGTTCGTGCTGGCCAGGAGGCCCTAGGGGGTCAGGGGGGCGGCGGCGAGTTCGGCGAGGTGCCGGGCCGTGCCCGCGGGATCGACGATCTGGTGGAGGTGCGCGCCGGGCAGGTGCGCCACGCGCCAGCCGCGTGCGCGCGCCTCGGCGGCACATTCCTCGTACGGGGGGCCGAACAGCAGATAGGAGCAGGGGTGGTCCTGCCAGCCGTCCGGGACGGGGATCCGCTGCTCGTAGTAGGACAGGGGCAGCCGGGGCTGCTCCGCGACGACGGTCCGGCGTACCTCCGGGTCGGAGAACATGGGGGCGACGTCCGCCTCGTCCCACCAGTCGGTCCAGCGCGGGAGCCTGCCGTTCACGGCCTTCGGCCTGAGGAGGTCCAGCAGCTCGGGAGGGGCGACGGGGGTGGCGCCCGCCCGGGCCGGCAGGGCGGCGTCGACGAAGACGGAGGCGTTCACCGGCCGGTCGAGTCCCGCGCGGACCACCGGCAGGAAGAGCCCCGCGTTGCTGTGCGCCACCAGGGTGACGGGCCGCCCGGCCGGGAGCTCCCGCAGGGCGTCGCGGACGGCGCTCACGGCACGGGGCCAGAAGGGCGGCCCGCCGGCGCCGACGTCCAGCAGTGACGGCACCAGCGCCTCGTGTCCCGCCGCCCGGAGGAGCCCGGCCACGGGCAGCCAGGTCGAGGGGCCCACGGACGGGCTGTGCACCAGAACGAAGACTGTCTCCATGCGCCGATCCTGCCGTCCGCACGGCGTGGGGCGCGACGGTCTCTGCTCACGGCAGAGCCGCCGGCGCAGGCTCAGGAGCGCCGAAAAGCCCTTCCCCCGCCGGGAATTGGGCCGGCTGCGGAGTGCCCCCGGGCGGTTCTCAGGCGAAGCTCACCGCGGCCAGGCGGTGCACGTCCCGAGCCGTGCCCGTGACACCGGACAGAAACCCCTGGGCGCGCGGGGACGCGTTCTCCGTCAGCCAGCTGGGGTCGATGTCGCAGACCGCCACGCGCACGCCGGTGCCCACCAGGGCCAGCGGCAGGGTGTGGACGACCGTCGACGGGAAGCTGAGCACGGTGCGGCCGATGGGCCCCCGGCGGGCGATCAGCTCCAGGGGGAGGTCCGGGCGGACGATCTCCAGTCCCGTCTCCGCGGCCAGCCGGTGCAGCTTCTCCGCGCTCTCCCGGCGGTGCGCGAAGTAGCGGGTCGCCCCGTGCGTCTTGGCCAGGTTGCGGACTGCCTCCAGATAGCGGTCGCCGTCCACCACCCCGGTCTCGACCAGGGAGGTGCCCACCATGTCCGCGCCCTTGGTGATGCGCGGGGGCCCGAAGCGGGCCCGGGTCCAGGAGAAGTCGTTGGCGGTGACGGTGACGCCCTCCGGGGTCTCCGTCACCGGCATGGAGGAGAAGACCTCCACCCGGCGGTGCGCGTTCGGCGTCAGCCTGCGGCGGGCCGAGGAGGACACCGGGGCGAACAGCAGGTCCCGGGGCCCGGGCCGGCCGCCCTTGCGGTGCCAGCGCACCAGGCGCTCGCCGCGGGCGAGCTGGGCGACGAACTCCATCGTCGCCGTGCCGTCGTCGACCACGACCAGGTCCTTCGCGCTGGTGATGGTCAGCAGCAGCTGCACATAGCGGGAGAACGGGTCTCCCATGACGATGCGGTCGGCCCGGCGCAGCGAGCCCGCCAGACCGCCGATGGTGGCGAAGGGCGCGGTGGTGCCGCCCCGCGCCTCCTCCCAGCGCACCCGGTACCCCTCGTCCCGTGCCAGGTCCGCCATGCGGCGCAGCTGGCCCCGGGTCATGGGGTCGGTCGGGGCGAGGACGACGACCGTGAGGTCCGCGCCGGCCGGTGGCGTGTCGCCGGCCACCGTCCGCCGCACCTGCGCGGGCACGGACGGCAGCGGGTCCGGCTCGGCGCCGCGCAGTCCGTGCAGGTGGGCCCACTCCAGCACGTTCAGCAGCTGGACCGGGCTCTCCACGAAGGCGAGCGTGCGGGGAGGGTGGCCGGCTCGACCGGCGCGGGGGCTCATCGGGGTACGACCGTCCCGTCGTAAGGGGATCAGGAGGCCGGGGTCAGACCGCGACGGGCTCGCCCGCGGCCGCCGCGATCTCCGCCTCGGCGACGACGCCCGCGACCCGGCGCAGCTTCTTCATCGGGCCCATCTCGGAGTCGTAGACCTTCTTGACGCCGTCACCGAGGGAGGCCTCGATGGTGCGGATGTCGCGGACGAGGCGCGTGAGGCCCTGCGGCTCCACGGAGGCGGCCTGGTCGGAGCCCCACATGGCGCGGTCGAGGGTGATGTGGCGCTCGACGAAGGTCGCCCCGAGCGCGACCGCGGCGAGGGTGGTCTGCAGACCGGTCTCGTGGCCGGAGTAGCCGATCGGGACGTTCGGGTACTCCTTCTCCAGCGTGTTGATCACGCGGAGGTTCAGCTCCTCGGCCTTCGCCGGGTAGGTGGAGGTGGCGTGGCACATGAGGATGTTGTCCGAGCCGAGGACCTCGACCGCGTGGCGGATCTGCTTCGGGGTGGACATGCCGGTGGAGAGGATGACCGAGCGGCCGGTGGCGCGCAGGGCGCGCAGCAGCTCGTCGTCGGTCAGGGAGGCGGAGGCCACCTTGTGGGCGGGGACGTCGAGCTTCTCCAGGAAGGCGACGGCCTCGGTGTCCCACGGGGAGGCGAACCAGTCGATCCCCTTCTCCTTGCAGTACTCGTCGATCTGGCGGTACTCGTCCTCACCGAACTCCACGCGGTGGCGGTAGTCGATGTAGGTCATCCGGCCCCAGGGGGTGTCGCGCTCGATGTCCCACTGGTCGCGGGGGGTGCAGATCTCCGGGGTGCGCTTCTGGAACTTGACCGCGTCGCAGCCGGCCTCGGCGGCCACGTCGATCAGCTTGAACGCGTTCTCCAGCTCACCGTTGTGGTTGATGCCGATCTCGCCGCAGATGTAGACGGGGCGGCCGGGGCCGACCTCGCGCGAACCGAACGTACGGATGCGGGAGTTGCTGCTCATGGGGGAGATTTCCTTACTTGGGGAGGGAGTCGAGAGAGGGGCCGAGGATCCAGCTGGCGATCTCTCGGATCGCGCCGTCACCGCCGGGGACGGTGGTGACCGCGCGTGCGGCGCCGCGTACGACGTCATGGGCGCTCGCGACCGCCACGGGCCAGCCGACGAGGGCGAAGCACGGGAGGTCGTTGACGTCGTTGCCGACGTAGAGCACGCGCTCCGGCGCGATGCCCTGCTCCTCGCACCACTGCTTGAGGGCGAGGTCCTTGCGGTCGATGCCGTGCAGCACCGGGAGCTTCAGCTTCCGGGCGCGGGCGGCGACCACCGGGTTCTGTTCCGTGGACAGGATCAGCATCTTCAGGCCGCTCCTGCGCAGCGCCGCGATGCCGAGACCGTCCCCGCGGTGCACGGAGACGAACTCCCGTCCCTCGGAGTCGATCAGCACCCGGTCGTCGGTCTGGGTGCCGTCGAAGTCCAGTACGACCGCGTCGATGTCGTCGGCGGTCGGCAGCGAACCGGGGCGGTCCGCGTCGAACAGGGGGGCGAGGGCCCGGGCCCGCGCGAGGTCGTGCGGATCGTCGATCTCCAGCACGCGCGCCGGGTCGGTGCGCACCAGCTCGGTACGGCCGAAGAAGCGGTGCTGGTGCTTGCGGAAGCCCGCCGCGTCCATCGCGTAGGCGGCGCCGGTCTCCAGCAGGTCCTGGGGGCGGTCCTGGCGGCGGGGGCGGAAGGACTTGTCGTGGTTGACGCCGAAGCCGCCGTCCGAACCGTCGGTGGCGTGCTCGCCGTCCCGCCACACGAAGCCGTGGAAGGGGGCGACGGTCACGGCGGTGTCGGCGCCGTCCTCGACGACGGCCGCCGCCACCCCGTCGACGTCCTCGCGGACGAGGAAGGGGCTGGTGCACTGCACGAGGAGCACCGCGTCGACGGCCGCTCCGTGCAGCGCCTCGTGGGCGTCCATGGCGTGCAGGACCGCGGCCTCGGAGGTGGCCGTGTCGCCGGCGATGGCGGCCGGGCGCAGCACGACCTCGGCGCCGGCCTGCCGCGCGGCGGCGGCGATGGCCTGGTCGTCGGTGGAGACGACGACATCGGTGACGAGCCGGGTCGCGCGGCACTCGCGCACCGCCCGCGCCACCAGCGGGACACCGCCGACGGGGGCGAGGTTCTTCGCCGGTACGCCCTTGGAGCCGCCGCGCGCGGGGATCACCGCGAGCACCCGGGGCACCGACGCGCCCTGGCCCGCTTCCGGGTTGGACATGGGGTCTACTCCTTGCAGAGAGGTCACAGCTCCCCCATCCGCCGGATCACCGGGGCCACCCGCTGGACGCCGTGGCGGTAGGCGCCGCGGGCGACCCGGCGCACGATCTGGCGCACCGGTCCGGGTGCCTTGTCGGCGGCGGGCGCGCCGGGCAGCGGAGCGCCGTCGGGGCCGAGGTGGTGACGGGCGAGGATGCCGGGCAGATAGCCGGGCGCGGTCTCGGGGGTGTAGTAGGGGTTCAGGGGCGGCAGGCCGCCCGGCCGGGCCAGCAGCTCGGCGATGCGTCCGCGGGCCGTGTCGAAGGCGCCCTCGTACGCGCCGCCGCCGGCGGCCACGCCCTGGCGGGCCACCCACTCCTCGTCCGGCACCGGACGGTGGCCGGCGTCGAGCTGGTCCCAGGAGGCGAGGCACCCGGAGCCGGTGAAGTGGTGGTTGCCGAGCGCCTCGCGCACCCCGAGGTCGGTCAGGACGACCGTGGGGACACGGCGGTGCAGGGCCTCCAGGGCGGCGGTGGAGCTGACCGTGACCAGCAGGTCGGTACGGTCGAGCACCTCGCCCATGTGCCCGTACACCAGACGGAAGTTGGCGGGCAGTTCCCTGCCCTGCGCCAGCTTCTGGTACGGCAGTTCCTCGATGTGGGTGGTGTGTTCGCCGGGCTTGGAACGCAGCTTCAGCAGCACCTCGCGCCCGGGGTGCCTGCGGGCGTGCTCGACGAGCCGGTCCAGCAGGTACGTACGGTCCTTGCGGCTCTCCGGGACGGACGGCTGGGCGGCGAACACCACGGTGTACGGGTCGTGTTCACCGGCGTACGGCGCCCCGCCGAGGAAGGGCAGCGCGACCTCGGTGACCGAGGAGGCGTCGGCGCCCACGCCCTCGTACACGGCCCGGAACCGGTCCGCGTCGTGGCGGGAGTTGGCGAGGACCAGGTCCGCGCCGTGCCGCAGCAGCAGCCCGTCGGCGAGCTTCTCGTAGACGACACCGACGTATCCGGTGACGACGACGGGACGCCTGCCGGAGCCCCAGACGTTGCGGAGCCCGTGCAGCATCGCCTGCACACCGCCGCCGACCAGCGCGAGGACGAGCAGGTCGTAGGGTTCTTCGGTGGCCTCGCCCATCGCGCGCAGGAACTCGACGCCGGTGACCTCGTTGAGGGAGTCCGCCCGGACGCCGACTTCCCGGAGCTGGCGGGCGGTCGGGGTGGCGCGTCCCCGCAGGAGGTAGCCGTCGAGCCGGACCTCGGCATCCGCCGGAGTGAGACGCTGCGCGGTGAGCGCGCCCCACTTCCACCGGGTGTCGGAGTCCGCCAGGACGGCGACCCGCAGGGACTTCGTTGCACTTGTTGGCACGCCGAAGACGCTAGGAAGCCATTTCGAGGTTCCGCCCAACCCGAACGCAACAAACGGTTAACAGCACATCGCCGAATGGCGAATCGGGCCGTGATCGCACGGGGAAAAAGCCCGGTTCACAGCTTCGCCACGCGTCGTTCACCCAGTATCAAGCAAGGCGTCAAGACGAATGACGGGCTTCGGCCTAACGTCCCTCGCGTGGTCAAGCTCTCCGTCATCGTGCCGTTCTACAACGTGCAGCAATACGCGCCCGACACCCTCAGGAGTCTGAAGGCGAACGCGCGTGAGGACTTCGAATTCATTCTCGTCGACGACTGTTCCCGCGACGGGACGCCAGAGATTCTCGCGCGCGCGGAGCGCGAGCTGCCGGGGGCGGTCCACGTCCGGCACGAGCAGAACGGAGGGCTGGCGACCGCGCGCAACACCGGCATCGACCGCGCGCGCGGCGAGTACCTGACCTTCCTGGACGGCGACGACTGGCTCGCCCCCGGGTACTTCCCGCAGCTGGTCGCCGCCATGGACGAGCTGGGCTGCGACTTCCTGCGCACCGACCATGTGCAGTGCACCGCGCGGGCGCGCACCGTGCACCGGGTGCCGGTCGGGCGGCGGAACGTGGTGATGGACCCGCGCGCGGCGATCCTGCCCGCCGACCGGTCCACCTCCGTGGACTACGCGTACGCCTGGGCGGGGATCTACCACCGCCGGCTGGTGGACAAGGGTCTGCTGCACTTCACCGACGGGCTGCGCACGGCCGAGGACCGGCCGTGGATCTGGAAGCTGCACCGGGAGGCGGAATCCTTCGCCGCGGTGAGCCTGCTGGGCGTGTTCTACCGTCGTGGGGTCGCCTCCTCGCTCACCCAGATCGGTGACGTGCGGCAGCTCGATTTCATTCGCGCCTTCGATCAGGTCGTCTCGGAAACCGCCGGTGACCCGGACGCGGCCGAACTGCTGCCAAAGGCCGTCCGCACCTATTGCGCCATCATTTCCCATCATCTGGGATCCATCGAAAGGTTCGAGCCCGCGGTGGCGAAGAAACTGAAATCCCTGAGTGCGGCGGCACTGCGCCGCATGCCGCAGGACGTGCTGGACGACGCGCTGGACTCCATGGACCTGCAGCGCGCCACCAAGCTGCGCCGGCTGCGCCGCCGTCCCGCCCCCGCGGGAGCCGCCGCGTGACCACCCAGATCTTCCAGGCGTCGACGCTGTACGGCACGGCCACGCTCGCCGCCGCCCTGGACTCCGGCTGCTTCCGCCCGGCCGACCGGCGGATCCTGCTGGTCTGCAACAACGCGCCCACCCCCGAGACCACCCCGGGCCTGGACGAGACGCCCGGCTTCGAGAAGCTGCGCGACCGGTTCGACGACGTGATCTCGTACAACGAGACGATCTCCCCGTTCCACCCGGGCGGCTGGGCGCCCCGCGTGGACGACATGCCGCTGTGGGAACGCTTCCTGCGCCACGAGTGGCAGCTCGGCGACGAGGACGTCGAGCTGGCCGTCGAGTCGATCCAGGTGAACCCGTCCCTGGCGCTCGGGCAGATCTTCAACGGCGCCCCGGTCACGGTCTACGCCGACGGCCTGATGAGCTACGGCCCGACCCGGAACAAGATCGACCCGCTGGTCGGCACCCGCGTGGACCGCGTGCTCCACCTGGACCTGGTGCCGGGCCTCGAACCGCTGCTGCTCACCGAGTTCGGCGTGCCCGGCGAGATCGTGCCGACCCCCGCCTTCACCAAGGTGCTCGCCGAACTCGCGCCGGTCGCCGACGAGCTGCCGGACGTCGAGGAGCCCGCGCTGCTGCTCGGCCAGTACCTGTCGGCGCTGGAGATCCTCACCGCCGAGCAGGAGGAGGACCTGCACGTGCGGATGCTGAAGGGCGCGGTCGCCCTCGGCCACACCCGCGTGGTGTTCAAGCCGCACCCCTCCGCGCCGGCCCGCTTCACCCGCTCGCTGGAGCAGGAGGCGGAGCGGCTCGGCGCCGAGCTGACCGTCCTCGACACGCCCGTCCTCGCCGAGGTGCTGTACCAGCGGATGCGCCCCGCGCTGGTCGTCGGCTGCTTCTCCACGGCCCTGCTCACCGCCTCCGCGCTCTACGGCCTCCCCGTCGCCCGGGTGGGCACCGAAGTGCTGCTGGAGCGGCTGACGCCGTACGAGAACAGCAACCGGGTGCCGGTCACCGTCGTGGACGCCCTGCTGCCCGAGCTGGGCGACCGTGACGCGGTCACGGCGCAGCGCCGGGGCATGGCGGTGGAGGCGCTGGGCGCGCTGGTGCGCACGGTGGGCTTCGCGATGCAGCCGAAGATCCTGCCGGGGCTGCGCGCGGAGGCCGAGGGCTGGCTCGCGAAGAACCTCGACCGGGGGACCTCCCGCTACTTCAAGCGCAGGCGTCTGACGTCCCTCGCGCTGCCCGGCGGGGTCCCCGCCCAGCTGGCGTTCATCCCGCGCAACGCGACGGTGCGCAGGGTGGCGAAGAAGGCGCGCAGCCTGCGCAGGTCGGCGAAGAACTGACGGGGACGGACCCCCCACCGGGTCCGTTCCGTCCCGTTCACCCAGACGTCGACGCAACTACGGGGACATTTCATGGACTTTCACATAATCAACCGGGTTGAGCGCCGGTCGTTCGGGCAGGTGCCGAACACCATGGTTGCCCCACCCCCCGCCCTCGACGCCGTTCCCGTGCCCCCCCGCCGCCGGGACGGCCCCCGCGTCCCCCGCCTCCGGCGGGCGCCGGAGCCGTCTGCTCGCCCTGGACGGTCTGCGGCTCGTCGCCGCCCTGATGGTCTGCCTCTACCACTACGCCGGACGCGGGGGCACGGTCTCCACGTCCTGGCACCGGACACCGGCCCATGTCTTCCCGGCGCTGTCCCGGGTGGCCACCTACGGGTGTCTGGGCGTGCAGTTCTTCTTCGTCATCAGCGGTTTCGTGATCTGCATGAGCAGTTGGGGCCGCACCCCGGGCGACTTCTTCCGCTCCCGGGTCGCCCGGCTGTACCCGGCCTACTGGGTCGCCCTGGTGCTGGTCACCGCGGCGGCCCTCGCCCTGCCCGTCGTCGTCCACCCGGTCCGCCTGGACGAGTTCCTGGTCAACCTGACGATGCTGCAGCAGCCGATGGGCGCCACCCGGGTGCTCGGCGTGTGCTGGACGCTCTGGGTCGAGGTGCGCTTCTACGCGCTGTTCGCCCTGTTCGTCGTCATGCGGGGCGTCACCTACCGCCGGGTCGTGCTGTTCTGCTGCGTGTGGACGCTGGCGGCGGTGGTGTGCCGCACGTCCGGCGGCGCGCCGGCCGACCAGGTGCTCATGCCCGAGTACGCGCCCTTCTTCGTCGGCGGTCTCGCCCTGTACCTGATCCACCGCTTCGGCAGCGACCTGCTGCTCTGGGGCATCGTCGCGATGTCCTGGCTGCTCGGGCAGAGCGGGACCACGCGCGGGCTGTGGCACGCGGGCGCGCACGGGGACTTCCACCGCGACCCGCGTGTCGTCGTGCTCGTCGTCACGCTCGCCTTCGCCGCGGTGGCCGCGGTGGCGCTGGGGTGGACGAGCCGGGCGTCGTGGCCCTGGCTGACGACGGCCGGCGCGCTGACGTACCCCTTCTACCTGATCCACGAGCACCTGGGCTGGTTCGGCATCCGGCTGCTGCACCGGGGGCTCGGGCTGCCGCCGTGGCCGACGCTCGGCCTGACCGTCCTGAGCATGCTGCTGCTGGCCTGGCTGATCCACCGGTTCGTGGAGCGGCCGCTCGGCCCACGGCTGAAGAAGGCCCTGAAGGAGCGGAAGTTGGACAGCCGTTCACCTCGTATTGGGTTTTGAACCGGCCCCTCGGGCAGGCACCGTGGAGCCCTTGCCACCCGTGTCCCACAGACACCCCGCAGGGATCCCACAGACTGTCGCCGCACCGAGGGAGTACCCACCCCGTATGGCCACGATCCAGGAAACGAAGCGACCGCCCCGCCGTCTCGACGACGTGCCCGGCTGGTTCCCGGTGCTCGACCAGGTGCTCTTCGACTGGTTCCTGAACCGCCAGGAGACCGCGGGGACGCGGGGTGATCTGCTCGAGGTCGGCGTCTACATGGGCAAGAGCGCCATCTTCCTCGGCCGGCACCAGCAGCCCGGTGAGAAGTACACCGTGTGCGACCTGTTCGAGGGCGACGCCCCGGACGACGCCAACCGTGCGGAGTCGACCAAATCGTACGGCGCGCTGACCCGGCGCGTGTTCGAGGGGAACTACCTCTCCTTCCACGACGAGCTGCCCCGTGTGCTGCAGGGTCCCAGCTCGGTGGTGCCCGCCGAGGTCGAGCCGCGCTCCTGCCGGTTCGTGCACATCGACGCCTCGCACCTGTACGAGCACGTGCACGGCGACATAGGCGCCGCGCACGATCTGCTGCTGCCGGACGGCATCGTCGTCCTGGACGACTTCCGCTCCGAGCACACGCCCGGGGTCTCCATAGCCACCTGGGAGGCCGTGCTCAACCGCGGCCTGCACCCGGTCTGCCTGAGCACGCAGAAGCTGTACGGCACCTGGGACGACCCCGGGCCGGTCCAGGAGGAGCTGCTGGAGATGGCGCGGGAGCGGTCCGACTGCCACCTCAGCGTCCAGGAGGCGGCCGGGCACCGGATCATCCGGCTGAAGTCGAAGGGCATGCAGGCTCCGGAGTTCCCGCTCTCCAAGCACGCGAAGGCCCCCGAGGAGCCCGTGGCGGCGCCCCTGGAGGTCACGGTCCAGGTGTCCGCCCCCACACCGTCACCGGCCCGTCCCGCGCCGCGCCGGGGCGCCGCCCGCGCCCGCCGGGTCGCCGTCGACCTGCTCCCGCCGGTCGTCACCCGCGCGATCCGCAACGCCCGCGCGTCCAGGCGCTAGGTGTATTGATCACGAGCGTTGTTAACGCCTGTCGGGCTTGATCATGGCGAAGACCTCCGGTGTGGTGGAGCTGTCTAGGACTGCACCGCACGGAGGTCTTCGTGTCCCACCGTAATGCCCGGCTGACCGTTCACGGCAGGCGGCTGCTCATCGAGCGTGTCCGTTCTGGCCGTCCCGTCGGCGCGGGTGCCCCCGCGGGCCGGGGCTCAGCCGAGTCCGCAGCGCGCCCCGATGCCCGCGACGACGACCGCGAGACCCTCCTCGAACTGGCGGTCGTAGTCGTCGAAGAACAGCTCGCCGCCGCCGCGAGCGGGGAGTCGGCCATGCGCCGGGCGCGTTCCCCGATGTCCAGCCCCTCCCGGTGCCGCTCCGGGAGGGGCTGCATGCCCTGCTCCTCGGTGACGAAGCCGATGGTGTACGCGTTCGCGGTGCGGCCCGCGTCGACCGCCTGGGCGAGGGTCAGGCCGGCGCCCGTCAGCAGCCGCAGGTCCGCCTCCAGCTCCGGGGTGGACGCTGCGGGGCGCGACGGCCGCCCCCGCGGGCGTCCGCGTGCCGCCCGCCGCCCCGCGTTCCTACGGCCCGGGCGTCTTCCTGGTCCGCCCGGACGGGTACGTCGGCTGGGCGGGCGGGACCCCGGAGGGGCTCGGGGCCTACCTGGCCGGGGTCGGCCTCCGGCCCGGCACTACGAGGCGGCCAGCGACAGCTTCACGGCGAACCCGAGGAACAGCGCACCCGCCGCCGAAGTGGCCGTCGCCGACAGGCGCTTGCGGCGCCGCCGCTACCCAGGGCGAATGGCAGCCCCGCCGAGGCCTTTTCAACTCCGACTCACAGCCGGGTAGTTTGTGAGCGCGAATCGGTAGTGCGTCAATTCAGACTGTTCTCAATGGCCTCAAAGATGCCTGAGTCGGTTTCCTTCTGCCAGTCCGGCAGGTCGGGCCAATCGGCTACATACCCCGGCTTCGGGTCATTGAAGTGCTTGAACATCTGCGCCGTCCAACACGTCGCGACGAACCGTCCCTTCTGCTCGCGGGACAGGCGGGAGGCATGCCCGGCGCTCAGTTTGAGAAAATGGCGAACCTGCTCATACACGGCGCCCGCAGCCTCACGCTCCCATTCATGCGTCTCTTCCCACGGAGTTACGTAGCTCGACTTGGGCTCACCAGGGAAGTGCTTCCGCACTCCAGCGATCCACGCCTCGCGAAAGAATCGCGCGCCCTCGGTCGTCATGCCATCCCCTCTCGTGATGCCGTCAGGCTGCCGATCTCGGCCTTCAACTCGGTGATACGCCGGTCGCGCCCCAAGGTGCCCAGCTCGGAAGTCAGGGAGTGCCCGCTGCTGCTCCTGGGGACTCATGCGGGCGAACACGGCCGCAGCATCGTCAAGGTGAGACATGCCAGCCCCCTACACGCTTGCCAGAGACAGCTTGACGGCGAAGCCCAGGAAGAGCACTCCGGCGGCCGAGGTAGCCCCTGCGCTGAGCCTCCTCCGACGACGGAACGCAGCAGCCAGACGAGACCCGCCGAAGATGAGCGCAGACAGGTACAACACGCTTGCAAACTGGGCGAGTACGCCCAGAGTCACGAAGCCCACGGCCGGGTTGGACTCTGACACGAACTGCACGAAGAAGGCGACGAAGAACAGGATCGCCTTGGGGTTGAAGAGGCTGACGACGAACGCCCTGCGGAAGGGCCGCTCCTCGGTGACCGCGGCGGGCGCGGCCTCCTGCGCGGTCTGCTCCCGCCGCGTCCGCCACATCTGCCAGGCGGCCCGCATCATGCCGATCGCCAGCCAGGTCAGATATCCGGCACCGGCGTACTTCACGATCCCGAACAGCACCGCGTTGGCCTTCAGCAGGGAGGCGACCCCGGCCGCGGACAGCGTCATGAGGACCGTGTCGCCGCACCACACGCCGGCGGCCGCCGTGTAGCCCGCCCGTACCCCGCGCCGGGCGGCGACGGACAGGACGTAGAGGGAGTTGGGGCCGGGCAGCAGGACGATCAGGGTCAGGCCCGCGAGATAGGTGGGGAGGTCGATGACGCCGAACATGGCAAGGAGTGTCGCACGGGGGTACGACACTCCGGTGCGGGGCGGGTCACTCCTCCTCGCCGACGGGGGTCGGCGCGGCGGCCGGGGCGCTCAGAACACGTCCGAGGGCACGTAGTTCCCCCAGACCTCCCGCAGCGCGTTGCACACCTCGCCCACCGTCGCCCGGGCCCGCAGCGCCTCCTTCATCGGGTACAGGGCGTTGTCCTCCCCCTGCGCCGCCTTCCGCAGCGCGTCCAGCGCCGCGTCCACCGCGCCCCCGTCCCGCTCGGCGCGCAGCGCGGCCAGCCGCTCCGCCTGCCGGGCCTCGATGGCGGGGTCCACACGCAGGGGCTCGTAGGGCTCCTCCTCGTCCAGCTGGAAGCGGTTGACGCCGACCACCACCCGCTCGCCCGAGTCGGTCTCCTGCGCGATGCGGTAGGCGTTGCGTTCGATCTCGGCCTTCTGGAAGCCCCGCTCGATCGCCGCGACCGCGCCGCCGAGGTCCTCGACCCTGCGCATCAGATCCAGCGCGGCCTCCTCCACGTCGTCGGTGAGCCGCTCCACCGCGTAGGAGCCCGCGAAGGGGTCCACCGTCGCCGTGACGTCCGTCTCGTACGCCAGAACCTGCTGGGTGCGCAGCGCCAGGCGCGCGGACTTGTCGGTGGGCAGCGCGATCGCCTCGTCGAAGGAGTTGGTGTGCAGGGACTGCGTGCCGCCCAGGACAGCCCCCAGGGCCTGCACGGCCACCCGGACCAGGTTCACCTCGGGCTGCTGGGCCGTCAGCTGGACCCCGGCCGTCTGCGTGTGGAACCGCAGCATCAGCGACTTGGGGTCGCGCGCGCCGAACTCCTCCCGCATCACCCGCGCCCAGATCCGGCGCGCCGCACGGAACTTGGCGACCTCCTCCAGCAGCGTCGTACGGGCGACGAAGAAGAAGGACAGGCGCGGGGCGAAGTCGTCCACGGCCATGCCGGCCGCGACCGCCGTGCGCACGTACTCGATCCCGTCGGCGAGGGTGAAGGCGATCTCCTGCGCGGGCGAGGCACCGGCCTCGGCCATGTGGTAGCCGGAGATCGAGATCGTGTTCCACCTCGGGATCTCGGCCGTGCAGTACTTGAAGATGTCCGCCGTCAGCCGCAGGGACGGCTTCGGCGGGAAGATGTACGTCCCGCGCGCGATGTACTCCTTCAGCACGTCGTTCTGGATCGTGCCCGTCAGCCGGTCCGCCGGCACGCCCTGCTCCTCCGCCACCAGCTGGTACAGGAGCAGCAGCAGCGCGGCGGGCGCGTTGATCGTCATCGACGTCGACACCTCGCCCAGCGGGATGCCGTCGAACAGCACCCGCATGTCCTCGACCGAGTCGATCGCCACGCCGACCTTGCCGACCTCGCCGTGGGCGAGGGGCGCGTCGGAGTCGTGGCCCATCTGGGTGGGCAGGTCGAAGGCCACCGACAGGCCCGTCGTCCCGTGCGCGATCAGCCGGCGGTAGCGGGCGTTGGACTCCACCGCCGTGCCGAAGCCCGCGTACTGGCGCATCGTCCAGGGACGGCCGGTGTACATCGAGGGGTACACGCCCCGGGTGAAGGGGTACGACCCCGGCTCCCCCAGTTTTCCGGCCGGGTCCCAGCCCTCCAGATCCCGCGGCCCGTAGACCGGCTCGATCGGCAGTCCCGACTCCGACTCACGCGCCATGGATGCCTCCGCAGTACGGCTTGCTACCCCTCACCATGCCCCGTAGTTCGGCGGCGGTCACGCCGGGAATCATCCCGGGCATGAGGATCCCGGGCAGACCCGCCGCCGTACTCGCCTCGGCCGCCGCCCTCGCGGCCCTCTGCGGCTGCACCGTGCAGCCCACGGACCCCGGGGGCGGATCCCGGCCGCCGGTGCGGGTCCGGCTCTCGGGAGATCCGGCATCCGGCCCCGGCGGCACACCCACCCGAACGGCCCAGTGGCCGTCGGCCGCCCCCGCCGCGCCCGTGCTGTGGTCGCGCGGCGACAGCGGGACGGGCGTGCGGGAGCTGCAGGCGCGGCTGCGCCAGGTGGACTGGCTCTTCGACGGGCCGACGGGGTCGTACGACGATCTGACCGAACAGGCCGTCAGGGGCTTCCAGGGCAGGCGCGGGCTGCCCCCGACCGGTGAGACGGACACCGTGACCTGGCGGCGGCTGCTGGCGATGACCCGTCCGCCGGGCTGGTGGGAGCTGTACCTGATGGGCGGTCAGCCCGCCGCCGCGCCCGACCCGCGCTGTCTGACCGGGCGGGTGCTGTGCATCAGCAAGACCAGCCGGACGCTGCGCTGGATGGTGGACGGGCGGACCGTGTCGGTGATGGCCGTGCGCTTCGGCACGCAGTACTCCCCCACCCGCGAGGGCGTGTTCCGCGTCTACTGGAAGTCGCGGAACCACGTCTCGACCCTCTACCACTCGCCGATGCCCTACGCGATGTTCTTCAGCGGCGGCGAGGCGGTGCACTACTCGTACGACTTCGCGGCGCGGGGGTACGCGGGCGGCTCGCACGGCTGCGTGAACGTCCGGGACGAGACGGCCGTCGCCCGGCTGTTCGCGCAGGTGCGGAGGGGCGACAAGGTCGTCGTGTACTGGTGAGCGGGGCGCGGGCGGGACCGGGGGAACGTGTCCCGCCCGCGCCAGGTGCACGAGCCGTGGGTACGGGGGGAACCCCGGCTCAGTGCGACGGCCGATGACCAGTCGGCTCACTCAGTACTGCGTCAGGGGCCCCGGAAACGTCACACCCTTCGCGAAAAAATTTTCGCGGATTACAAATTCCCAGGTCAGACGGGGTACGCCGGATCAGAGCGCGGTGTACGTCGGGCTCGGCGCCGGAGCCGGGGAGGTCCTGCCGGGGCCGCCGCGGTGCTGCGGGACCCACGTGGAGGGTGCGGGCAGCACACCACGGTGGTGCCGGCCCCGGCCGTCGCCACCGCCCCTGCCGTGCCCCCGGCCGGGGTGGCTCTCGTCGTCGCCGCCCTGGCCGTTGCCGTTCCCGTCGCCCTTGCCGTGGCCGCCCTTGCCGTCGCCGTTCCCCCGGCCCTGACCCTGGCCGGCGCCGTCGTCGCCACCGCCGGACGCGCCGGAGCCGGAGTCGTGGTCACCGACGGACAGGAAGACCTTGCAGTACCCGGTCACGCGCGCGGAGCCGCCCGCCAGGTTCTCCAGCGCGCGCCTGCGGCCGGCGTCCAGGTCCTTGCCGTCGCGGATGTCACGGCAGGCCGAGACGAGACCGCTCCAGCGGCTCACGGGGGCGGAGGGGCTCCCGGAGCCGGGGGGCGCGCTCGTGCCGCTGCGGGTGTCCGGTCCGGAGGCCCGGTCCGAGGCGTCGCCGCGATCGCTGCCGGTGCCCCCACTGGGCGTACCGGGGCCCGAGGTGGCCTGCGGGGAGGGCGAGGCGAGCGAACGGCCGGGGACACCGGGGGTGACGGAGGCCGCGGGACCGGGACCGTCGTCGCCGAACGGGGTGGGCAGCACCCCGGTGCCGGCGGCCATGGCGACCCCGCCCAGGGTGCCCACGGCCATCACGGCGGCGAGGGCGAGCCGCACCGGGCGGCCCCAGCGGGGGCGCCGGGCCGGCATTCCGCTACGGCCCGGGGCGCCGATGCGGACGAGGCCCACGTCGGAGGAGTGCGCGCCGGTCCCGGAGCGCCGGCCGGGGGCGTCACCCGCGACGGCGGCGGCGGTACGCTCGGCCGCCGCGCTCTCGCGGGCCTTGCGGAACGCGGCCAGGGCGGCCTGCTCGCCCGGGAGTTCACCGGTGGCGGCGCCGGTCTCCGCGGACAGCGCGCCGAGCGCCTTGGACAGACGTTCGGCCTGGTCACGAGCGGAGGCGTCGACGGCTTCCAGCGACTCACCGCTCAGCAGACGTTCCGCCGTCTCACGGTTCAGCCACTTGTACTGCTCGTCGGCCATCACATGTCCTTCTGCGTCCGCGCTCGCGTATGCGTCACAGTTGCGGACGTCACCGCGCTCCGGCGCGGTTCTCGCTGAGGTGGCAGCGCGTCGAGCACGCCCGCCGATTCCGGATCGTCGCCGAGCAGTTCCGCGAGCCGCTTGAGGCCGCGGTGCGCGGCGGTGCGCACCGCGCCCGCGCGTTTGCCGAGCGCCTCGGCCGCGGTCTTGGCGTCGAGGCCGACCACCACACGCAGGACGACCGCCTCGGCCTGGTCCTGCGGGAGTCGTGCGATGAGGGAGAGGGTGCTGTCGGTGGCGAGTGCCTCGAGGGCCTCGCCCGCGGTGTCGGACTCGGCGGCGCGGCCGGTCAGTTCCGTCTCGTCGCCGCCTATCGCGGGGCGGCGGCCGCGCATCCGTATGTGGTCCAGGGCGCGGTTGCGGGCGATCCGGGCGGCCCAGCCGCGGAAGCGGTCGGCGTCACCGCTGAACCGGTCGAGGTCCCGGGCTATCTGCAGCCAGGCCTCGGAGGCCACGTCCTCGGCATCGGGATCGCCGACCAGTGTCCGTACGTATCCCAGCAGCCGCGGATGCACCGCGCGGTACACCGAACGGAACGCGGTCTCGTCTCCGTTCTGTGCCGCACACACCGCGGCGGTCAGCTCCGCGTCGTCCCCCAGCACCGCACTCCCTTTACGCCAGTCTTCGGTCGGCGCGAATGGCACGTTACGGCGTGAAACCGCTCCTCGTCCATGTCTGTAGAAGATGCAACTAACTCGTGACCGGGTTCGGATGTGCGCAGGGTGAGCGCCGGGTGAGGCCGGAGCGCGGCCGGGGTGTGACAGAAAACGCACTCACGGCGCTGAAGAGAGTACGGGCCGCCGCGCGGCCCGTCCGCGCGACGGCCGGGGCCTCTCCTGTGGGGGGTGGCGGCCCCGGCCGTTGCCATGGCCCCCCCGTGAGGGGCCCGTTCGCCGGAGTTCTCCCCCCGACCGGGCCTCGCGGCCCCGCCGGTCCGGGGCGGTCCCGCCCCTCTTACCGGGCCACGCTCACTTCTTACCGCCGGCCGGCTTCGAGTGCGCCGACGTCGGCTTCGAATTTGCCTTGGTTCGGCCTGATTTGCCGGTTTTTCCGGAGGAGTGCCCCTTACCGGAGGGTTCCTGCGCCGTCTGGGCGGCGCAGTAGGCCGCGACCCCGTCCGCACCGCCCGCGGCGGTGACGAGCCGCTGCCAGTCCGTCGCGTCCAGGGAGTGGCCCCGGCCGCCCGCCTTCTCGAAGGCGCGGCAGTGGGCCAGGGTGTCCCGGGCGGTGGCCGGACGGCCGGGACGGGTGGCGGGCCGGGCGGACCCGGTGCCGGTGGCCGACGGCTCGGCCGCCGTCCGGTGCGGCGCGCTCACGGACGGGCGCACCGGCCGCGAGGCGGGCCGGCGGCCGTGCGCGCCGTAACCGGCGGAGCCGATGGCCGCGACGGCGACACCGCCCAGCGTGAGGGAGGCGAGCGCCACGGACAGCACGGTCCGCAGCGAGCGGCGGCCGCCACGCGGTCGTGCGGGCCGCCAGTCGTCGCGGGACCGGGTCCGCGCCCGGTGCGCCCCGGCCTCGCGGGCGGCGCGGAAGGCGGCCACGGCCCGGCGCTCGGCCTCGGGGTCGACGCCGTCCGGGCGCAGGACCACGCCCAACCGCGCCTGCAGGTCCGGGCTTCCGAAGTCCGCGTCCGCGCACCGGGGTGTGGACAGGGTGCGGCCGGGGCGTGCGCGCCGGCGGCCGGGCGGCCCGTCGCCGCTGTGCCGTTCACCCATGACCGTTCCCGTCCTCGTCCCGTCCGGACGCGGGGGCCGCCCGGACACGGGGTCCGCCGGTCCCCCCGTATGCATACGGCTCGCGCCCGGTGGCGTTCACGTCGACTCACCCAGCGTCCGGGGGCCGTGGTCCGTCACACCGGCGTCGGCCGCCTCCTGGACGCCCAGTTGCCGGGCGAGACGCTTCAGACCGCGGTAGGCGGCGGTGCGGACCGCGCCGGGGCGCTTGCCGAGGACGCGGGCGGCGGCCGGGCCGTCGAGGCCGACGACCACCCGCAGCAGCACGGCCTCGGCCTGGTCCTGGGGCAGCGCGCCGACCAGTTCCAGCGCCCGCTCGGTGGACAGGGACTCCAGGGCCTGGTCGTGGGTGCTGTGCGGGCCGGGCAGTTCGAGCACGTCCTGGTCGAGCGTGGCCGCCCGCGGCCGGGTGCGGCGGCGGCGCAGATGGTCGAGGGCGCGGTGCCGGGCGATGGTCGCGGTCCAGCCGCGGAAGCCTGCGCCGTCGCCCGTGAACCGGCCCAGGTCCCGGGCGATCTCCAGCCAGGCGTCGCCGGCCACGTCCTCCGCGTCCTCGCCGACGATGCCGCGCAGATACCCCAGGAGGCCGGGCTGCACGATCCGGTAGGCGACCGCGAAGGCGGTCTCGTCACCGTCCTGGGCCCGCGCGACGGCCGCGCCCAGCTCCCCGTCCCGCGGATGCGCGCGGCGGGGGTCTCCTCCCTGGCCCAAGACCGTCCCCGATGTGCCGAGTTCATGGCCACTGCGTGGCGCGTCCCTCACGGTGCGACAGGCTCCGGCCGTGTCCCCGCCTTCCACGGTCATCAGCGTCGCCCCTCACAGAAGTGTCACAGGGTGGGGTGCCACCGGGCGGGCCGCTCCCGGCCGGTGACGATCCGGCGGAGCGGTGCGCTGTACGAGTGCCGCCCGTGGCAGGCGGTGTCGTCGTCTCCGTATCCCGGGGGTGGAGCGGTTGAGTCCTCGCAGGACCCGTGCGCACAGGCCGCCGGGGGTGCGGCGAAGAGCGTGGCCGACGCCCGGCGGCGCGGCGCCGGGCGGTGCCGGGGCCGTCACCCGCGCCGTCCCCGGTGCGGGCGCGGGCGCGGACGGCGAGGGAACGCCGGAGCGAGCGGGCATCCGGGGGCCGGCCGCGCACGTACGGCCGTGCCCGGAAGGTCGGGCCCCGGAGCGCCGGCCGGCGCGGTCGTGGGCACGAGCCTCATGCCGCGGCCCGTGCGGGCGGGCCCGGGCCGGTCAGCCGGCGGCGGTCGCGTCCCGGCACAGCAGGCGCAGCGAGCCGTGGCCGCCGTAGCAGCGGCGGGCCTCATCGATGGGGTCCCAGAGCCGGCCGTCGGGGGTGCGCACCCAGTGCTCGCCGCCGGTCGCCCACCACTCGGCACCGGTCTGGCGGGCGATCACCTCGCCGGCGTAGGCGCCGAAGCCGCGCAAGGCGCTCTCGACCGCCGCGTACGGGGGACCTTCGCGTGCTATCTCCTCGATCATGCGGTCGACCCGCCACAGGCTCTGCGCCGAGTAGTCGAGCCGCACCCGGGCACCCTCGCGCATCGTGGCGACCGCGTCCGCCGCCCACCGCACCGGCTTCGCCGCCGCGTTCGGCCTGGTCTCGTGCCGCGCCGTCCCGTCCGGGGCCGTCGTCTGAGCTGTCACATGGGCTGTCACATAGGGAAGAGCGAGCCGGGCCGGACTTCCGTCACCGCCAATCGAAACGTTTCGGCAACTGCCGCAGGATTGCCCCACCTCCACCGCACGACAGTCACAGGACTCCCGCACACGCAGGGTTTACCGCCGGTACGGGGGCTTATGCGCCGGGTTCGGCGGTGCACCGGGCCCGGCGGGAGACCACCGCGCGCAGCACCCGGCGCCCCTCGACCGAGAGGTCCAGGGCGCGGCGCAGGCCCTGCTTGCCGTGGCCGGCGAGCAGCTCCAGGACGGCCGTCTGGCGGCGCAGCTCGGCGGCGACGAGCGGGGGCAGGTCCCCGGTGTCGCCCGCGCGCCCGGCGTCGAGGGCGCCGGCGTCCGCGGTGCCGTCGGCGGCGGGGTCGAGCAGCCGGTGGACGCGCAGGGAGGCGACCGAGCAGGCCTCGACCCAGGGGCGCAGGGCACCGGCGGTGCGCTCGGCCGGGGCCGCGTCCAGCATGCGGCGCGCGAGCACGGCGGCCTCGTCGTCGGGCTGCCCGGCGCCCAGCGCGTCGCGCGCCTTCTCCAGCTGGGCGCCCCAGTCGGAGCCGTCGGCGAGGCTCCCCCACAGCGGGCGGAGCAGCTCGTCGTCGCCGCCGAGGAGGGGGAGGCACCGATCCAAACACGCCAGCCCACCGGCGGCCAGTCCGCGTTCGTCGGCCTGCGCGATCAGTTCCACCAGGCTCATGAAGCCTCCCTAGCCAGGGCGCCGACCGGTACGGAGCCCGCACTTCCCCTTACTGCGTGCAATGGGGCGGGAGTGTCACAGCAGCAGATTTTCAGCCAAACCTAAAGAGGAGTAGGGCCCGTCAGCCCAGCCGGTTCGCCAGCGCCTGGAAGTCCGGCCAGGAGAGCGTGGGGGCGCCCGGGTCCCACAGCTTCTGCACGGTGGCCCGGAGCGGCATCCGTATGCCGGCGGCGACCTGCGCCTCGGACTGCGCGTTCGGGAAGTCGGCCCAGACGGCGAACGAACCGCCGAGGATCTGCCCGTCGTACCTCGCCGGCACGGCGGCCGTGCCGCGCAGCACCCGCGGGTTCCACTGCTCGTAGATGCGCCGGCCCGTCGGGTAGACGAAGGTCTGCGGCTGCCCGAGGACGTAGTAGAGGTACTCGTCGTTGTAGTTGAGCACCTTGCGGCCCGCGCCCAGATAGTCCTCCGGCTGCCGGGCGCCGATCTCCTTGCCGGTCCAGTAGGCGACCTGGAGGTCGTCCGCGGGCCGCACCGAGGCGCCACGGTAGAAGCCGTCGTTCCAGGCCCGCATCGCCTTGCCGTGGGGGCGGACGGTGTCGGCGCGGTCGTTCAGCCAGCCGGTGGCGAGGTCGGCGACGGTGCCGCCGGAGCCGAACCGCTGCCGGGCGGCCGCGGCCAGCTGCGGGTAGGAGGCCTCCGGGTCCCGGACCGTCAGCGCCTGGTACTCGTCACCACCGAGGTGCCACTGGCCGCCGGTGAAGAGGCCGGAGTACTCGTTCAGCAGGTCGTCCACGAGCTTCGCGGCGGCGGGCTTGGAGATGTCGATCGCGCCCCTGGTCACCGCCCCGCTCGCGTCGCGCAGCCGCAGGTCGGGGTGGGCGGCGAGGATCGCGCCCAGGTGCCCCGGCGAGTCGATCTCGGGGACGACGGTGATGTGGCGGCTGTTCGCCAGGTCCACGATCCGCTTGACCTGTGCCTTGGTGAGGTGGTCCTTGGAGACGATCTCCGGGTGGGTGCTGGACTCGATCCGGAAGGCCTGGTCGTCGGAGAAGTGCAGCCCCAGCTCGTTGTACTTCAGGTCCCCCAGCTCTCGTATTCGGTCCTCGATCCACGTCTCGCTGAACGGCTTGCGCGCGATGTCCAGCATGAACCCGCGCACCGGCTTGGCCGGCTCGTCCCGCACGACGCCCTCCGGGGCCGTGCCGCCGCCGTGGACCTCCTGCTTCAGGGTCCGGGTGCCGTAGAAGACGCCGGCCTCGCCGGGGCCGGTGATGTCGACCCGCCCCCCGCGCACGGTCATGGTGTACGACTCCTGGCCGCCGCTCCCGCCGAGCGCCAGACGCACGTCACCGGCCCGTACGTCGTTCGTCCGCCCGGCGTAGGCGATGCCCAGCTCGCCGGCCGTCAGCCGCCCCTCGTCGGCCAGCGCGGGATCGTCCACCACCACCCGGTCGCTCTTCTGCGGCCGCCAGCCCGGCCCGCGCTCCGCGGTGTGGGAGCGGACCGCCGGTATGGTGCGCGGCGCCCGGGACAGCGGATACGCGCGGCTGGGCGTCGGACTCGGTGCGGCCGGGTCGGCGGCGGACGTCCGCCCGGACGTGCCTCCCGCCGTCCCGCCGCCCCCGCCGGACGAGGCCCACACGCCCACCCCCGTGCCGATCGCGACGGTCCCGACGACGGCCGCGGCCACCGCCGCCCTCTTACGCTTCACCGCTCGCGCCGATACCCGGCGCCTGTGCTGGGTCACCGTGCCAACGTACGGCCGATCACCGCCGCACCGGTCACTCGAGCGTTCCGAAACTCTCCCGTCCGGGTGAATTCCGGGCATCACGCGGACACAGAGTGACCACTCTCGATAACCTGACGACACACCTTTCACAGCATCCCCTGCCACACCACATGTGACGCGAGGACCCACGCTGCCCGCCCATCATCTCCCCTACCTCCCCACGCCCCTCGACGCCTTCAACGCCACCCCCGCGGACGAGGCCCACGCGCTCCTCCTGCACTGCCTGCGCAGCCTGCGCTGGTCCCACCGGATCGCGGACCACCGCCCCTACCCCGACCTGGGCGCCCTGCTGGCGGCGGCGGACGAGGCGGCGTACGACCTGTCGCCCGCGGACCTGGCGGACGCGCTGGCGGGCGAGTCCCTGCCGGAGCTGCCGGAGGACACGTACTCGGCGGCCCACATGGCGCTGGGCGCGGCCCACGCGGCGTACGAGGCGAGATTCGGACACGCGTTCGTCATCTGCCTGGACGACACCCATCCGGACGAGGCCATCGACCGCATCCTCGAGCGCATCCGATCACGATTGGCGAACGATCCGGAGGAGGAGCGCGTCATAGCGGCGGAGGAGCTGCGGCGCCTTGCGAGGGGGCGGCTGGCGGCCCTTCTGCGGGGCCCGGGGGACCGTACGACCAGCCACAATGCGTCCGCACACGGCAGATAAGGGGACGGACCGCCCCGTAACCCCACGGCGCCTAAGCCATCCGGTGCCAGTTTGATCACACAGGTAGGCCCCCCGTAAGGCACGGCGCGGCGTCTCGCTACGATGCTGGGGGCCGGTGGACCGTACCCGGCCGGGCCCGACCGACAGTGAAGCCGGCGCGGCCCTAGTCCCCGCTCCCGGAGGGTTCTTCCGTGCCGGCTGGAACGCTGTACCGCGGCCGGGAAGGAATGTGGTCCTGGGTGGCTCACCGAGTCACCGGCGTCCTCATCTTCTTCTTCCTGTTCGTTCATGTGCTGGACACCGCTCTCGTGCGTGTCTCCCCAGAGGACTACGACAAGGTCGTAGCCACGTACAAGACGCCGATCGTCGCGCTGCTGGAGTACGGCCTCGTCGCCGCCATCCTCTTCCACGCGCTCAACGGCCTGCGCGTCATCGCCGTCGACTTCTGGTCGAAGGGCCCGCGCTACCAGAAGCAGATGTTCTGGACCGTGATGGGTGTCTGGGTCGTCCTGATGGTCGGCGCGATCTACCCCGTGCTCGGCCACGCCGTTCGTGTCCTGTTCGGGAGCTGACGCCGATGTCCACCACTGAAACCACCGCGTCCGGCGTCGGCCCCGTCGAGGGCGTGAGCTACGACGCCGACAACCCGGCCCCGTTCATCGAGGCGCCGCGCAAGCGCACCAAGAAGACCCCGAAGTCGACCCGGGGCAACTTCGAGCTGGCGGCCTGGCTGTTCATGCGCCTGTCCGGCGTCGTCCTGGTCGTCCTGGTCATCGGCCACCTGGTGATCCAGCTCGTGCTGGACGGCGGCGTGTCCAAGATCGGCTTCGCCTTCGTGGCGGGCCGCTGGGCGTCCCCCTGGTGGCAGGTCTGGGACCTGCTGATGCTCTGGCTCGCGATGCTCCACGGCGCCAACGGCCTGCGCACGGTCATCAACGACTACGCCGAGCGTGCGGCCTCCCGCATGTGGCTGAAGGCCCTGCTGTACACCGCCACGGTGTGGACCATCCTGCTGGGCACGCTGGTGATCTTCACCTTCGACCCGAACATCCGCTAGGCACGGGGCTGCGAGAATCATGAAGATCCACAAGTACGACACAGTCATCGTCGGCGCCGGCGGCGCGGGCATGCGCGCCGCCATCGAGGCGACGAAGCGCAGCCGCACCGCAGTGCTGACCAAGCTCTACCCCACCCGCTCCCACACGGGCGCCGCGCAGGGCGGCATGGCCGCCGCGCTGGCGAACGTGGAGGAGGACAACTGGGAGTGGCACACCTTCGACACGGTCAAGGGCGGTGACTACCTGGTCGACCAGGACGCCGCCGAGATCCTGGCGAAGGAGGCCATCGACGCCGTCCTCGACCTGGAGAAGATGGGCCTGCCGTTCAACCGGACCCCGAACGGCACGATCGACCAGCGCCGCTTCGGCGGCCACTCCCGCAACCACGGCGAGGCCCCGGTCCGCCGGTCCTGCTACGCCGCGGACCGCACCGGCCACATGATCCTCCAGACCCTGTACCAGAACTGCGTCAAGGAGGGCGTGGAGTTCTTCAACGAGTTCTACGTCCTGGACCAGCTGATCACCGAGGTCGACGGCGTCAAGCACTCGGCCGGCGTCGTGGCGTACGAGCTGGCCACCGGCGAGATCCACGTCTTCCAGGCGAAGTCCGTGATCTACGCCTCCGGCGGCACCGGCAAGTTCTTCAAGGTGACCTCCAACGCGCACACCCTGACCGGTGACGGCCAGGCCGCGTGCTACCGCCGGGGCATCCCGCTGGAGGACATGGAGTTCTTCCAGTTCCACCCGACCGGCATCTGGCGCATGGGCATCCTGCTGACGGAGGGCGCCCGCGGTGAGGGCGGCATCCTCCGCAACAAGGACGGCGAGCGCTTCATGGAGAAGTACGCGCCGGTCATGAAGGACCTCGCGTCCCGTGACGTCGTGTCCCGCTCCATCTACACGGAGATCCGCGAGGGCCGCGGCTGCGGTCCCGAGGGCGACCACGTCTACCTCGACCTGACCCACCTGCCGCCGGAGCAGCTGGACGCGAAGCTCCCGGACATCACCGAGTTCGCGCGCACGTACCTCGGCATCGAGCCGTACACGGACCCGATCCCGATCCAGCCGACCGCGCACTACGCGATGGGCGGCATCCCGACCAACGTCGAGGGTGAGGTCCTGTCGGACAACACCACCGTCGTCCCGGGTCTGTACGCGGCCGGCGAGGTCGCCTGTGTCTCCGTGCACGGCGCCAACCGCCTCGGCACCAACTCGCTGCTGGACATCAACGTCTTCGGCCGCCGTTCGGGCATCGCCGCGGCCGAGTACGCCGACAAGGCGGACTTCGTCGAGCTGCCGGAGAACCCGGAGGCGCTGGTCGTCGAGCAGATCGAGCGGCTGCGCAACTCCACCGGCAACGAGCGGGTGGCCACGATCCGCCGCGAGCTGCAGGAGACCATGGACGCCAACGTCATGGTCTTCCGCACCGAGCAGACGATCAAGACGGCCGTCGAGAAGATCGCCGAGCTGCGCGAGCGCTACAAGAACGTGTCGATCCAGGACAAGGGCAAGCGGTTCAACACGGACCTGCTGGAGGCCATCGAGCTGGGCAACCTGCTGGAGCTGGCCGAGGTCATGGCCGTCTCGGCACTGGCCCGCAAGGAGTCCCGCGGCGGTCACTACCGCGAGGACTACCCGAACCGCGACGACGTCAACTTCATGCGCCACACCATGGCGTACCGCGAGGTCGGCGCCGACGGCTCGGAAACCGTCCGTCTCGACTACAAGCCGGTCGTCCAGACCCGCTACCAGCCGATGGAGCGTAAGTACTGATGGCTACCCCTGTTCTGGACAAGGCGGACGCGGCCGGCCAGCCCGAGCCCGGCTTCGCCGACTCCCCCTACATCACGGTCACCTTCCGGATCCGCCGGTTCAACCCGGAGGTCTCGGCCGAGGCGGTCTGGGAAGACTTCCAGCTGGAGATCGACCCGAAGGAGCGTGTCCTCGACGGTCTCCACAAGATCAAGTGGGACGTCGACGGCACCCTCACCTTCCGCCGCTCGTGCGCGCACGGCATCTGCGGCTCGGACGCGATGCGGATCAACGGCAAGAACCGCCTCGCCTGCAAGACGCTGATCAAGGACATCAACCCCGAGAAGCCGATCACGGTCGAGCCCATCAAGGGCCTCACGGTCCTGAAGGACCTGGTCGTGGACATGGAGCCGTTCTTCCAGGCGTACCGGGACGTCATGCCGTTCCTGGTCACCAAGGAGACGAACGAGCCCACCCGCGAGCGGCTGCAGTCCGCCGAGGACCGCGCGCGCTTCGACGACACGACGAAGTGCATCCTGTGCGCCGCCTGCACCTCCTCCTGCCCGGTGTTCTGGAACGACGGCCAGTACTTCGGCCCGGCCGCGATCGTGAACGCCCACCGCTTCATCTTCGACAGCCGTGACGAGGCGGGCGAGCAGCGCCTGGAGATCCTGAACGACCGCGACGGCGTGTGGCGCTGCCGCACGACCTTCAACTGCACGGACGCCTGCCCGCGCGGCATCGAGGTCACGAAGGCGATCCAGGAAGTGAAGCGCGCGCTGATCACGCGCCGCTACTGATCCTCCCGGTCCCTCCCGAGGGCCCCGCTTCCGATCCTCCGGAAGCGGGGCCCTCGGGCGTTTTTGACGGGGTTCCGCGGCCCCCGGCTCTAATCTGACGACATGTCAGACAAAGAGTCGTACGAGCTGCTCGGGTTCGACAACGTGCTGCTGCCCGTCGGCGACCTCGCCGAGGCGGTCGGCTACTACGAGCGGGCCGGGTTCACCGTGGGGTTCCGCCTCGACGAGGCCGGCATCGCGCTGCTGAAGGTCGGGGGCGAGACGCCCGGGATCCTGCTGCGGGCGGAGCCGGAACTGGGCCGCCGGACGCCGCCCTGGCCCTCGCCGCGCGTGTGGCTGGAGGTGCCGGACGCGCGGGTGGCCGCGCGGGGGCTCGCCGCCGCCGGCATCCAGGTGCTGGACGACGTGTTCCCGGTGGCCACCGGTTGGACGGTGGAGATCGCCGACCCGTGGGGCAACGTCCTCGGCCTCACGGACTACACCAAGCGCCCCGAGCTGGGCCGCCGGGGCTGAACCGGCCCGCTCGGTCGGTGCCCGGGGCACTCGTTAGGCTCTTCTACCGTGCCCGCGAAGAACGACGGTCCCGAGGCGGCCGGCCCCCAGAGCAGCAAGTCCGAGCAGACCCGCGCGCTGATCCTGGAGACCGCGATGCGGCTGTTCCAGGAACGCGGGTACGACAAGACGACGATGCGGGCCATCGCCCAGGAGGCCGGGGTCTCCGTCGGCAACGCCTACTACTACTTCGAGGGCAAGGAGCACCTGATCCAGGGCTTCTACGACCGGATCGCCGCCGAGCACCAGCAGGCGGTCCGGGAGATCCTGGACCGGGAGACCGACCTGGAGGCGCGGCTCGCGGGCGTGCTCACCGCCTGGCTGGACATCGCCCGGCCGTACCACGAGTTCGCGGTGCAGTTCTTCAAGAACGCCGCCGACCCCGACAGCCCGCTCAGCCCCTTCTCCCCGGAGAGCGAGCACGCCCGCGAGCAGGCGATCAGCGTGCACCGGCAGGTCCTGGCCGGCTCCAAGTCCAAGGTCGCGCCCGAACTGAGGGACATACTCCCGGAGTTGATGTGGCTGTCCCAGATGGGCCTGGTCCTGTACTGGGTCTTCGACCGCACGGAGGACCGTGAGCGCAGCTACCGGCTGGCCCGGCGCGGCGCCCGCCTCACCGCCCGCGGGGTCGCCCTGGCCCGCTTCCGGGTGCTGCGCCCCCTGGTCCTGGAGATCCACGAGCTGTTCACGGACTTCCTGCCCGGCATGACGAAGGTGCTGCCGGACCCGGGGGCCAGGGGGCGGGACGGGACGAGCGGCTGATCAGATCCAGTTCAGGCGCCACAGGCGGAACACGCCGGTGCCGTCGTCCAGGTACTGGCCGCCGCCCACGTCCTCGGTGCTGGCCACGTACTCCTTGGCCTGCCACAGCGGGATCAGCGGCACCTCGGTGGCCACGTCCGCCTGGATGTCCCGGAAGTCGTTCGCGGCGCGGCTGCGGTCGGCGAACTGCTGGCTGTGCAGGATGAGCTGGTCGACGGCCTTGTCGCTGAAGCCCGTGCTCATCGTGGAGCCGGTGCCGACGAGCGGGGCGCCGAAGGTGTCCGCGTCCGGGTAGTCGGCCACCCAGCCGACCGCCCACGCGTCCATCTTCCCGGCGGCCCAGCGCTTCTGGAAGTCGGTCCACTCGTAGCCCTGGACGTCCACCTTGAACAGCCCGCTCGCCTCCAGCTGCCGCTTCAGCGCCGCGGCCTCCTGCTCGCCCGCGCCCCGCCCCCGGCCGTAGCCGAAGGTGAAGCGCACCGGCAGGGTGACCCCGGCCTCGGTGAGCAGCTCGCGCGCCTTCTTCACGTTCTGCGTCGGGTAGTCGTCGAAGAAGGACGTGGTGTGCCCCGTGATGCCGGTCGGGATCAGCGAGTACAGCGGGTCGACCGTGCCCTGGTAGACCGTCGCGGCCAGCTGCTCGCGGTTGACCAGCCAGGCCATCGCCCGGCGCACCCGCACGTCGTGCAGCGGGGAGTTCGCGTGGGTGTTGAGGTACAGGTTGCGGGTCTCGGAGCTGTCGGAGACGGAGACGCGGTTGTTCGGGTCGCTCGGGTTCAGCGCGGACAGCGTGCCCGGCGGCAGCGTGCGCGACGCGACGTCGATCCGCTTGGCCTTCCAGGCGCTGTCGAGCTTCTCGGAGTCGGCGTAGTAGCGCAGCTCGATCGGGCGTCCCGTGCCGCTGAGGTAGCCCTTGTAGTGGCCGTTCGGCGCGAGATCGGCCTGCTTGTCCTTGGTGTACGACGTCAGCGTGTACGGGCCGGTGCCGTCGACCGAGGAGCCGGTGCGCAGCGCGCCGGCCGGGTACTTCTCCTTGTCCACGATCGAGCCGGCGCCGGTCGCGACCTTCAGCGGGAAGGTGGCGTCCGGGGACGACAGGTGGAAGGTGACCGTCTTCGCGTCGTCCGCGGTGACCGAGGCCAGCGTGGAGAGCAGGGACGCCGGACCGACGTCGGAGTTGATCTTCCTGACCCGGTCGAAGGAGTACTTGACGTCCTCGGCGGTCATGGCGCGCCCGCTCGGGAAGGTGATCCCGGCACGCAGCGTGCACCGGAACGTCCTCAGGCCGCTGCCCTGGAACGCGCAGCTCTGCGCCGCGTCCGGCACCGGTGCGACCCCGTCCGGCTCGAAGGTCAGCAGCGTCTGGAAGACATTGCTGAACAGGGCCCAGGAACCGGCGTCGTAGGCGCCGGCCGGGTCGAGCGCGGTGACGGCGTCAGTCGTCCCGACGCTGATGGTCTTGTTCTTGTTCTCCTGCGACGGCAGCAGCTGCCAGCCGCCGATTCCCACGACCGCGAGTACGAGCAGTGTGATGAGAATCCGCATGCGAACAGATCGCATGGTGGTGCCCTCCCCAGGCCCGTGAAGGCCCTACCCCTGGCCCAGCATGATGGCGCGCCACTCCCCTAAGTGGCGCGGCTCACCTAATCACACGGGTTTCACCGGTGGGAAGGGCTTTCTGACCAGTTGTGGAAGAACTTACCGAGGCGTTGTTTCCTCCGGATTTCACAGCTCCCCCACAGTCATGGGAGCGGTCCCGCCGGATGGGCGCTATGACGTCCGGCGCAGTGCGCGCACGCCGCGCAACCCGATGACGCCGATGACCGTCCCCAATACGAAGGAAACGACCGCCAGCAGCAGGTGGATCCAGAAGTACGCGGTCGGGTGGCCGTCGTGGAAGGCGAGACCGCTGCCGTCCTTGACCAGGTTCTTGACGAAAGTGATCCAGATGAACCAGCTCCACACCCCGAAGGCGAGCAGGAACCAGGAGACAGGGCGGCTGAGCTTCATGGCACCAGTATCGCGGCCCGCTGTCCGGTTCCGTGTCGGGGGTGGGGCGGGGCGCGGGACTTCACGGCCCACGGCAGGTACGTTTCCGACCGTGCCCGCACCCAAGAAGACCGTCCGGCGATCGCTGCTGGTCACCTCCGCCACCCTGCTGTCCCTGTCCGTCACCGCACCCGCCGCCCTCGCCTCCCCCACGCCCACGACGGGCCCCGCGGCCGCACCCCCGGCCGTGATGTCCACCGTCGGCGGCACCCGGCTCGGGCAGCCGGGCACACAGGTCAATCTCGCTCCCGGCGTCCCGGTGCTGCCGAAGGACCTCACCGCGCGCTCGTGGATCGTCTCCGACGCCGAGACGGGCGAGGTGCTGGCGGCGCACAACGCCCACTGGCGGCTGCCCCCGGCGAGCACGCTGAAGATGCTGTTCGCGGACACCGTGCTGCCCCGCTTCCCCAAGACGATGGAGCACACGGTGGTCCCTGCGGACCTCGCGGGCATGGGCGCCGGCTCCAGCGTGGTCGGGATAAAGGAGGGGCACGGCTACTCCGTCCACGACCTGTGGCTCGGGGTGTTCCTGCGCTCGGGCAACGACGCGGTGCACGTGCTGGCACACATGAACGGCGGCGTCGAACAGACCGTCAGGGACATGCAGGACCACGCCGACGAACTGCAGGCCCTGGACACGCACGTGGTCAGCCCCGACGGCTACGACGAACCGGGCCAGGTGTCGTCGGCGTACGACCTGTCGCTGTTCGCCCGCTCGGGGCTGCAGAAGAAGGACTTCCGCGACTACTGCGCGACCGTGCGGGCCAGGTTCGGCAGCGGCGAGATCCAGAACACCAACCGGCTGCTGAGCGGCGACACCGACGTCCCCGTGTACCAGGGCATCGCGGGCGTGAAGAACGGCAACACCACCAACGCGGGCGCGACCTTCACCGGGGTCGCGGAGCGCGGCGGCAAGGTGCTGCTGGTCACCGTGATGAACCCGCAGAAGCACGAGCACAACGAGGTCTACCGGGAGGCCGCGAAGCTGCTGGACTGGGGCTTCCAGGCGGCCGGCAAGGTCAGCCCGGTGGGCGGTCTCGTGGCGCCGAAGAGCGCCGCGCCGGCCGGCGGGGCGCCCAGTGCCGCCCCGGGACACACTCCGGGTTCCGGCGGAGCCGGCGCCGGCTCGAAGCCCGTGGCGAGCGCGGCCGCCGGGTCCGGCTCCGGCGGGGTCGGCACCGCCCTGGCCCTCGCGGGCGGGCTGCTGGTGCTGCTCGCGGGCGGGGCGTTCCTGGTCAACCGCCGGTGGCCGCTGCCCGATCTGATGCGTCGTCGGCCACGGTCGTGACCTCGTACTCCTTGCTCCGCGTCGCCGTCCAGGCGGCGCAGAACAGCACGAGTTTCGCGGTGAAGTTGATCCACAGCAGCAGCGCCACGGGGACGCCGAACGCGCCGTACATGCTCTTCGCGGCGACCCCCTGGATGTAGCCGCTGAGCAGCAGTTTGAGCAGTTCGAAGCCGATCGCGCCGAGCAACGCGGCCACCAGCAGGCGGCGGCGCGGCGGCTCCGCCCCGGGCAACAGGGTCAGGACGTAGAGCAGGACGAGGAAGTCGGCGAGCACGGCGACGGCGAACGCGGCGACGCGCAGCAGCGCGGTGCCCCAGCCGTGCTGGGCGAGGCCGAGCTGCTCGGACACCTTGCCCACGGCGGCCGACGCGAGCGTGGACGCGGCGAGTGTGAACAGCAGGGCGCCGCCGAAGCCGATCAGGATGCCGGCGTCCTTGACCTTGGCGAGCAGCGGGTTCTGCTGCTGGTCCGGCAGCTCCCAGACGGCGCGCAGGCAGTCCCGTACCTGGCCCACCCAGCCGATGCCGGTGAGCAGCAGCGCGGCGCCCGCGATGACGCCGACGGTGCCGGCGTTCTGGACCAGGGAGGTGAGGTCCAGCTGGCTGGAGACGACACCGGGGAACTGCTCGGCGATCTTGTGCTCGACGTTGCGCTGCTGGGCCGGGCTGAGGGTGGCGGCGGTGACGGCCGCGGACACGGTCAGCAGCGGGAACAGCGCCACGAAGCTGACGAAGGTCATCGCCGCGGCCAGCCGTGCCCACTTCACCCGGTCCAGCCGTTCGTACGAGCGCCACGCGTGCGTGGTCGTCAGGCGGGTCACGATCGGCCCGATGCCGGGCAGCCTCTTCAGCCAGTCCATGATCCGCCCCTGCCCTCACCACGGAAGTCCCATGTCCGGGTACCCCGGAACCATGGAACGGTGGCCTGGAGGGTCCCACCTTCGGGTGACGTTTCGCCGACCGAGATGACGTTTCTGGACCAATGCCCCACATGCTGACGATACGGTCACGTGCATGCCTGTGAAGGACGCCTTCGGCCTCCCCCAGTCCCTGCTCGTCCTCGGCGGCACGTCCGAGATCGCGCTCGCCACCGCCCGCCGGCTGATCGCCCGCCGCGCCCGCACGGTGTGGCTGGCCGGCCGTCCCTCACCCGCGCTGGAGGAGGCCGCCGAGAGCCTGCGCGTCCTCGGCGCGGACGTCCGTACGGTCCGCTTCGACGCCCTCGACCCGGAGTCCCACGAGGGCGTCCTCGGCAAGGTCTTCGCCGAGGGCGCCATCGACCTGGTGCTGCTCGCCTTCGGGGTCCTCGGCGACCAGGCCCACGACGAACGCGAGCCCCTGCGCGCCGTGCGGGTCGCCCAGACCAACTACACCGGGGCCGTCTCCGCGGGGCTGGTCGCCGCCCGCGCACTGCAGACGCAGGGCCACGGCTCCCTGGTGGTCCTGTCCGCCGCCGCGGGCGAGCGCGCCCGCCGCGGCGACTTCATCTACGGATCCAGCAAGGCCGGCCTCGACACCTTCGCCCAGGGCCTCGGCGACGCCCTCTACGGCACCGGTGTGCACGTGATGGTCGTACGCCCCGGGTTCGTGCGTACGCGGATGACGGCGGGCCGTGCCCGGGAGCCGTTCCCGACCACCCCGGAGGCGGTCGCCACCGCGATCGAGCTGGGCCTGCGCCGCCGCTCCGAAGCGGTGTGGGTGCCGGGCGCCCTCCGGCTGGTGATGACGGTGCTGCGGCACGCGCCGCGGGCGCTGTTCCGGCGCCTCCCGCTGTAGCGCCCGCGCCGCGGGACCGGGGCCCGGCGCTACGCGACCGTGCTGCGGCCGACCCCGCGGAGCGCCTGCGGCGGCACCACGGTTCCCCCGAACGGGTACTCGCGCAGCTTGCGCCACACCCCGTCGGAGCCCTGCTCGTACAGCGCGAAGCCGGTGCACGGCCACTCGGCGTCGAAGCCGGCCAGCTCCTCGAAGGCGCGGTCCATCGCCGCGTCGTCGATGCCGTGCGCCACGGTGACGTGCGGGTGGTACGGGAACAGCAGCTCGCGGGCCACCGGTCCGGAGGCGTCGCGGATGCGCTGCTGGAGCCGGGTGCAGTCCTCGGCGCCCTGGACGATGCGGACGTAGACCACCGGGGACAGCGGACGGAAGGTGCCCGTGCCGAAGAGCCGCATCGGGAACGGCCGGCCGGCCGCGGCGACCCGGCTGAGGTGCGCCTCGACGGCCCCCAGACCGGACTCGTCCACCTCGGTCGGCGGCAGCAGGGTGACGTGCGTGGGGATGCCGTGAGCCGCGACGTCGCCGAAGCCCGCGCGCCGCTCCTGGAGCAGGCTGCCGTGGGGCTCCGGGACCGCGATCGACACGCCGATCGTTACGGTCCCCACGTCGTCTCCTGTCGTCGCGTCTGTCGTCTTGTCGGGCGTCCCGCCGGGGCCGCCGGATATCGACTGTACGGCCACGGATGTCCCCTGGGCAGGCGCAGCGGAAGTGATGTGCAGCGCTCTGCCCGGTCGGACGTGTGTAGGGTCGTGCGCCCCCGGCGCCGGTCCGTGCTCCTAGTGCTTCGCCGGCAGGAATCCGACCCTGTCGTACGCCTGGGCGAGGGTCTCCGCGGCGACCGCGCGTGCCTTCTCGGCGCCCTTGGCCAGGACCGAGTCGAGCGTCTCGGAGTCGTCCAGGTACTGCTGCGTGCGCTCCCGGAACGGCGTCACGAACTCGACCATGACCTCGGCGAGATCGGTCTTGAGGGCGCCGTACATCTTGCCCTCGTAGTCCCGCTCCAGCTCGGCGACCGGCCTGCCGGTGAGCGTGGAGTAGATGGTGAGGAGGTTGGAGACGCCCGGCTTGTTCTCCGCGTCGTAGCGGATCACGGTGTCGGTGTCGGTGACGGCGCTCTTGACCTTCTTGGCCGTGGCCCTCGGCTCGTCGAGCAGGTTGATGAGGCCCTTCGGCGTGGACGCCGACTTGCTCATCTTGATCGTCGGGTCCTGGAGGTCGTAGATCTTCGCCGTCTCCTTGAGGATGTACGGCGACGGGATCGTGAACGTCTGCCCGAAGCGCCCGTTGAAGCGCTCGGCCAGGTCCCGGGTCAGCTCGATGTGCTGGCGCTGGTCCTCGCCCACCGGCACCTCGTTCGCCTGGTACAGCAGGATGTCGGCGACCTGGAGGACCGGGTAGGTGAACAGGCCGACGCTCGCCCGGTCCGCGCCCTGCTTGGCGGACTTGTCCTTGAACTGGGTCATGCGGCTGGCCTCGCCGAAGCCGGTGAGGCAGTTCATCACCCAGGCGAGCTGGGCGTGCTCGGGGACGTGGCTCTGCACGAAGAGGGTGCAGCGGTCCGGGTCGAGACCGGCCGCGAGGAGCTGGGCGGCGGCCAGGCGCGTGTTGGCGCGCAGCTCCCGCGGGTCCTGCGGGACCGTGATCGCGTGCAGGTCGACGACCATGTAGAACGCGTCGTGGGACTCCTGCAGGGCCACCCACTGGCGGACGGCACCGAGGTAGTTGCCGAGGTGGAACGAACCGGCGGTGGGCTGGATTCCGGAGAGCACACGAGGCTTTTCAGCAGGGGCCATGTTGCCCATTCTCTCATCGGCTGACGGTGGGAACGGCCCGGGACGTGAAGGGGGCGCGGGGGCCGCGGACCGGTCGTGGCCGATCGCGCGGCTCCCCGCGCCCCCTGGGCCCACCGCCCTTGGGGCGTCCGTCAGCCCAGGTCGACCTCGGGGTACAGCGGGAAGCCCGACACCAGGTCCGTCGCGCGCTGGGCGATCTCCTCGGAGACCTTCTGGTCCAGGACGTGGGACGCCTTGCTGGGGGCGCCCGACTTGGTGGTGCCCGCCTCGGTGGTCGTCAGGACCCGGTCGATCAGGCCCGCCACCTCGTCCATCTCCGCCGTGCCGAGGCCCCGGGTGGTCAGCGCGGGGGTGCCGACGCGGATGCCGGAGGTGTACCAGGCGCCGTTGGGGTCGGCCGGGATGGCGTTGCGGTTGGTGACGATGCCCGAGTCGAGCAGGGCGGCCTCGGCCTGGCGGCCGGTGAGGCCGTAGGACGTGGCGACGTCGATCAGGTTGAGGTGGTTGTCGGTGCCGCCGGTCACCAGCGTGGCGCCGCGGCGCATCAGGCCCTCGGCGAGCGCGCGGGAGTTGTCGACGATGCGCTGGGCGTAGTCCTGGAAGGAGGGCTGCCGGGCCTCGGCCAGGGCGACCGCCTTGGCGGCCATGACGTGCGGCAGCGGACCGCCGAGGACCATCGGGCAGCCGCGGTCCACCTGGTCCTTGAGGGAGTCGTCGCACAGGACCATGCCGCCGCGCGGGCCGCGCAGCGACTTGTGGGTGGTGGTGGTGACGATCTGGGCGTGCGGGACCGGGTCGAAGTCGCCGGTGAGGACCTTGCCGGCGACGAGGCCCGCGAAGTGCGCCATGTCCACCATGAGCGTCGCGCCGACCTCGTCGGCGATCTCGCGCATGATCCGGAAGTTCACCAGACGGGGGTACGCCGAGTAGCCCGCGACGACGATCAGCGGCTTGAACTCGCGGGCCTGGGCGCGCAGCGCCTCGTAGTCGATGAGGCCGGTCGCCGGGTCGGTGCCGTAGGAGCGCTGGTCGAACATCTTGCCGGAGATGTTCGGGCGGAAGCCGTGGGTGAGGTGGCCGCCGGCGTCCAGCGACATGCCCAGCATGCGCTGGTTGCCGAAGGCCTGGCGCAGCTCGGCCCAGTCGGCCTCGGAGAGGTCGTTGACCTGGCGGGCCCCGGTCTTCTCCAGGAAGGGCGCCTCGACCCGGTCGGCGAGGACGGCCCAGAAGGCGACGAGGTTGGCGTCGATGCCGGAGTGCGGCTGGACGTAGGCGTGCCGGGCGCCGAAGAGCTCGCGGGCGTGCTCGGCGGCGAGGGACTCCACGGTGTCGACGTTGCGGCAGCCGGCGTAGAAGCGGCGGCCGACGGTGCCCTCGGCGTACTTGTCGCTGAACCAGTTGCCCATCGCGAGGAGCGTGGCCGGCGAGGCGTAGTTCTCCGAGGCGATCAGCTTGAGCATCTCGCGCTGGTCGGCGACCTCCTGGCCGATGGCGTCGGCGACGCGCGGCTCGACGGCGCGTACGACGTCGAGGGCGGCGCGAAAGGCCGCGGACTCGGTGGAGAGGGGCTGCTGCTCTGGCATGGGGACCTCCGGACGGCGTGCGTACAACGTTCACGTTCGGCCCAGGCGCACGGCACTTTTTTCCCGCTAGGGGCCGCTCCCCGATGGTCCGTCCCATCCCAGCGCGCCAGTCACGGCCCGCTGATCAGCCTACCGGCCACGCCGGTCGGGGGAGATCCCGCGTCCACCATGCGAGCGGCGGTAGGAAGGGGTTCACCGTCGTGTCCCCGTCGCATCCGGGAGAGGCCGTGACCACCGCCGACAGGCTCATCGCCGCCGCACAGGCGCACAGCGCGCCGACCTACCGTCCGCTGCCGGTCGTCGTGGCCTCGGCCGAGGGCGCGTGGATGACCGATGTGGCGGGACGCCGCTATCTGGATCTGCTGGCCGGCTACTCGGCGCTGAACTTCGGGCACCGCAACCGGCGGCTGATCGAGGCGGCCAAGGCCCAGCTGGAGCGGGTCACGCTGACCTCCCGGGCCTTCCACCACGACCGGTTCGCGGCGTTCTGCACCGAGCTGGCGCAGCTGTGCGGGATGGAGATGGTGCTGCCGGTGAACACCGGCGCGGAGGCGGTGGAGAGCGCGGTGAAGACGGCGCGGAAGTGGGGCTACCGGGTGAAGGGGGTGCCCTCGGAGATGGCGAAGATCGTGGTCGCGGGCGGCAACTTCCACGGGCGTACGACCACGATCGTCAGCTTCTCCACCGACCCCGCCACCCGCGCGGACTTCGGGCCGTACACGCCCGGCTTCGAGATCGTGCCGTACGGGGACCTGACGGCGATGCGGGGGGCGATGACGGAGAACACCGTCGCGGTGCTGCTGGAGCCGGTCCAGGGCGAGTCGGGGGTGATCGTGCCGCCGGCCGGCTATCTGGCGGGGGTGCGGGAGCTGACGCGCGAGCGGAACGTGCTCTTCGTCGCCGACGAGATCCAGTCGGGGCTCGGGCGGACCGGGCGGACCTTCGCGTGCGAGCACGAGGGGGTGGTGCCGGACATGTACGTGCTGGGCAAGGCGCTGGGCGGCGGGATCGTGCCGGTGTCGGCGGTGGTGTCGAGCGCGGAGGTGCTCGGGGTGTTCCGGCCGGGCGAGCACGGGTCGACGTTCGGCGGGAACCCGCTGGCCTGCGCCGTCGCGCTGGAGGTGCTGGCGCTGCTGCGGACGGGCGAGTTCCAGGCGCGGGCGGCGGAGCTGGGCGCGCGGCTGCACGGCGAGCTGCGCGCGCTGCTCGGCACGGGCGCGGTGACGGCGGTGCGGGGGCGCGGGCTGTGGGCCGGGGTGGACGTCGCCCCGGGGGTCGGCACCGGGCGGGAGGTGTCCGAGCGGCTGATGGACCGGGGCGTGCTGGTGAAGGACACCCACGACGCCACCCTCCGGATCGCGCCGCCGCTGGTCGTCTCGGAGGAGGACCTGGACTGGGGCCTCGCCCAACTGCGGGCGGTCCTCGGGGTCTAGGGCCTGTCCGACGGTTCGCGTCGTCGCCCGAAGGGCGGCCGCGCGGCGTCAGGTGCGTGCTCTCGGCGTGCCGGCCCCAGGCCCTCGTACCGGACGTACTCGGGTCCGGGGCCGACGCGCGAGCGTGCGTGCATGGCGTCGCGCGGCAGACGGGAATCGTCAGACAGGCCCTAGAGGATGACGTGGGGCAGGAAGCGGGCGTACTCGTCGGTGATCAGGCCCGAGGACTCGCGGATGCCGAGGCCGGCCGGCTCTCCCCGGACGACCCAGGCGCCGAGGACCGCGTGGTTGCCGTCGAAGGCGGGCAGCGGGGCGAGCCGCTGGTAGCAGCAGGGCTCGTCGCGGGGTGCGGCCGGGGCCCCGGGCTCGTGCACGGTGACGCCCTCGCCCTCGCGGCCGAGCAGGGGCTTGGCGACGTAGCCCCCGTCGAGGGCCAGCTCGCGGGGGCCGTCGAGGTAGGTGGGGAGCAGGTTGGGGTGGCCCGGGTACAGCTCCCAGAGGACGGCCAGCAGGGCCTTGTTGCTGAGCAGCATCTTCCAGGCGGGCTCGATCCACAGGGTGCTGCCGGTGCCGCCGCCGTTGTCCAGGGTGTCCAGGACGTGGCCGCCGAACGCGTCGGTGGTGAGCCACTCCCACGGGTACAGCTTGAAGATGCCGCGGATGAACCTCAGCCGGTTGTCGACGAAGCGGCCGGAGAGGGTGTCCCAGCCGATCTCCTCCATGGCGAGCCAGTCGGTGTCGAGGCCGGCCTGTTCCGCGGTCTCCTTCAGATAGGCGACCGTCATCAGGTCCTCGCCGAGTTCGTCGGCCGAGGAGTGCGCGAAGTGCAGGGGGGCGCCGGGCGGCAGGAGCGCGGCCTGGGACCGCCAGGCCCCGACCAGGCGCTCGTGCAAGGAGTTCCACTGGTCGGCGCCGGGGAAGCGGTCCTCCATCCAGAACCACTGGGCCGAGGCGGCCTCGACCAGCGAGGTGGGGGTGTCGGCGTTGTACTCCAGCAGCCTGGCCGGGCCGGTGCCGTCGTAACGCAGGTCGAACCGGCCGTACAGGGACGGGAGTTCGGCACGGCGGTGCCAGGCCTCGGTGACCGCGGCGGCCACCCGCGGGTCGGTGATGCCGAGGTCGGCGAGGCGGCCCTTCGCCACGATGTGCTCCGCGGCGGCGAGGCACATGTGGTGGAGTTCCCCGACGGTCTCCTCCAGCGCCTCGACCTCGTCCAGGGAGAAGACGTAGTAGGCGCTCTCGTCCCAGTAGGGGCGCAGGGACCCGTCGGGGTGGCGGGTCAGCGGGTAGACGACCCCCTGCTCCTCGACGGTCCGCTGCCAGTCTGGCCTGGGGGTGGTCGTACGGCGTTCCATGCGTCGGGTCCCGGTCAGCCGCCGTGGCTGCCGTGGCCGCCGCCGAAGCCGCCGCGGTGGACCCCGTGGCCACCGGAGGAGCCGCCGGAACCGTGGTGGGGCCTGGTGAAGGAGCCGCCCTCCACCCAGGAGCCCTTCTTCGTGCCGCCGTAGTACCAGGCGCCGTCGCCGGCCACCGTGGTGGACTTGCAGTTCTTGTCCGAGACGACCTTGTAGCCCTTGGCCAGTTGGTAGCTGTCGCGGTCGACGCAGCGCTTGTCCGGGTCGGAGGAGCAGGCGGTGAGGGCGGCGGCCAGCAGGCCCATGCCGCCGAGGACGACCGTACCGGAGCGCAGCCGCCGACGCGTTTCGGCCATGTTGGTGTCTCCCCCTGTGAGCGGCGCGTTTTCGCCGGTCAGCCTAGAGAACGGTGAGAGCCGGGACCACAGTGGGTGGCCGGATCGGCCCTCGCCTAGAGTCCCTTTGTGCTCTTTGGAATGGTGTGCGCCCTGGGCGCGGCGGTCTGCTTCGGCACCGCGACGGTGTTGCAGGCGATCGCTGCGCGGGAGGCCGGCACGGGCGGGGGCGGCGAGGCGGCACTGCTGCTGCGGGCCCTGCGGCAGTGGCGGTACATCGCCGGTCTCGCGCTGGACGGCCTGGGCTTCCTGTTCCAGATCGCCGCGCTGCGGTCGCTCCCGATCTACGCGGTCAGCGCCGCCCTGGCGTCGAGCCTGGCGGTGACGGCGGTGGTCGCGGCGCGGCTGCTGCGGGTGCGGCTGAGCGGCACGGAATGGGGCGCGGTGGCCGTGGTGTGCGCCGGGCTCGCGATGCTGGGGCTGGCGTCCGGGCCGGAGGGCGGCGAGAACGGGTCGGACGCGCTGCGGTACGTGATGCTCGCGGTGGCGGTCGGCATGCTGCTGCTCGCGTTCGCCGGCGGGCGGCTGTCCGGGCGGGGGCGGGCGCTCGTGCTGGGGCTCGGGGCCGGTTTCGGGTTCGGGGTGGTGGAGGTGTCGGTCCGGCTGATCGACGACCTGGCGCCGGCCGCGCTGCTCACCAATCCGGCGGCCTACGCGCTGCTGATCGGCGGCGGCGCCGCCTTCATGCTGCTCACCTCCGCCCTGCAGCGCGGTTCGGTGACGACCGCGACGGCCGGGATGGTGATCGGCGAGACGATCGGCCCCGCCGCGGTGGGCGTGATCTGGCTGGGCGACCGTACCCGCGAGGGCATGGCCTGGCTGGCGGTGCTCGGCTTCGCGATCGCGGTCGCGGGTGCGTTGGCGCTGGCGCGCTTCGGCGAGGCTCCTGCGGAGGCGAACGCGTAGGGCGCCCGCTTCGGTTCCCCGCGGCCCTTTTCGGGGAACGCCCGCTGAGGCGCATGACGGGAGGGGGCTATCGGTCGTCCCGCGGCTGCGGCTTGTGGTGGGCCGGGCGCGCAGTTCCCCGCGGCCCTGTTCAGTGACCGTTCGCTACGGGAGTACCCGGCACAGGGCTTCCAGGGTGGGGGTCCAGGCGCTGTCCGGTGGGGTGGCGTAGCCGACGACCAGGGCGTCGAGGGGGGCGGTGCGGGCGTCGGGGTGGCGGTGGAAGGAGAGGCCGTGCAGGGCCAGGCCCTGCCAGGCGGCGGCCTGGACCACGGGCTGCTCGGTGCCGGGCGGCAGCCGCAGCACCGCGTGCAGACCGGCGGCGATCCCGGTGACCCGCACGCCGGGTGCCCGGCCGGCCACCGCCTCGGCGAGGGCGTCCCGGCGGCGCCGGTAGCGCAGCCGGGAGGAGCGCACGTGCCGGTCGTACGCGCCGGAGGTCAGGAACTCGGCCAGGGTCAGCTGCTCCAGCACGCCCACGGTGTCGATGCGGCCCTTGGCCCGGACCGCCTCCTCCACCAGGGACGGCGGCAGCACCATCCAGCCGAGGCGCAGTCCGGGCGCGAGCGACTTGCTGGCGGTACCGAGGTGGACGACCCGGTCCGGGTCGAGTCCCTGGAGCGCTCCGACGGGCTGGCGGTCGTAGCGGAACTCGCCGTCGTAGTCGTCCTCCAGGACGAGCGAACCGGTCCGCCGGGCCCAGTCCACGACGGCCGCCCGCCGGTCGGGGTGCAGGGCCGTGCCCATGGGGAACTGGTGGGCGGGGGTGAGCAGTACGGCCCCCTCGGAGCTCAACGGGCCGGGATCCGTGCCGAGTTCGTCGTACGGCAGCGCGGGCGTGGCCAGCCCCGCGTCCCGCAGCAGCTCCCAGGCGGGCGGGAGTCCGTACGACTCCACCGCGACCGTCCGCGCCCCGCGCGCCCGCAGCACGGTGCCGAGGATGCCCAGGGCGTGCGAGAAGCCCGCGGTGATCACCAGGTTCTCCGGGTCGGCGCGGACGCCCCGCGCGCGGGCGAGGTAGCCGGCGAGGGCGGCGCGCAGCTCGGTCCGGCCGCGCGGGTCGCCGTAGCCCAGGGCCTGGAAGGGGGCGCCGGTCAGGGCGCGGCGGGCGGCCCTGAGCCACTCGGCGCGCGGGAAGGCGGCGAGGTCGGGCGAGCCCGGGACGAGGCTGAGGGCCGGGCCCGCGGGCTCGCGCCGGCGGGGTGCGCCGGGCGCGGCGGACGGCGGGACCGTGGCGGCCCGGTCCGCCACCCGGGTGCCCGAGCCCTGCCGGGCGGTCAGCCAGCCCTCCGCCACCAGGTCGGCGTAGGCCTCGGCGACGGTGTTGCGGGCGATGCCGAGGTCGGCGGCGAGGGAGCGCGAGGAGGGCAGCCGGGTGCCGGGCGCGAGGCGGCCGGTGCGGACCGCGTCCCGCAGCGCGTCGGTCAGGCCCCGGCGCAGCCCGCCCGAGCCGGCCGGTTCCAGGTGCAGGTCGACGCCCAAAGTGGCCCAGGATCTCGCCATGGAACTGGACCATACTCCTGGGCTGCCTCGCGCCTAGCGTGGAGGACATGACCGACGAGAAGAACACCGAGTACGCCGCCGAACAGCCCCCGCGGCTCAGCTGGGCCCAGCACGCCCCCGAGGTCTACCAGGCCATGATCCGCCTGGACACCGCCGCCCGGCAGGGCCTGGAGCCCCGGCTGTACGAGCTGGTGAAGATCCGCGCCTCCCAGCTGAACCACTGCGCCTTCTGCCTGGACATGCACACCAAGGACGCGCTCGCGGCCGGCGAGAGCGTGGAGCGGATCGTGCAGCTGAGCGCGTGGGAGGAGTCGCGGCACTTCTACACCGAGAAGGAGCTGGCGGCGATCGAGCTGACCGAGGCGGTCACCGTGCTCACCGACGGCTTCGTGCCGGACGAGGTGTACGACCGGGCCGCCAAGCGGTTCGAGGAGGCCGAACTGGCCCAGCTGATCGCCGCGATCGCGGTGATCAACGCCTGGAACCGGTTCGGCGTCACCACCCGCATGACCCCGGGCCACTACCGGCCGGGGGCGCACCGGTGACCCGGACCCAGCTGCTGGACCCGGAGGTCGGCCGCGCGATGAGCGCCCTGAGCGCGGCCGCGAAGAAGGAGCTCGGAGATCCGGCCCTGGCCGAGCTGGTGATGGTCCGGGCGTCCCGGATCAACCACTGCGCCTTCTGCCTCGACATGCACCTGCGGGTGGCCCGCGGGAACGGGGAGTCGGAGGACCGCCTCCAGCTGCTCGACGCCTGGGAGGAGGCCGGGGACCTCTACAGCGAACGGGAGCGGGCGGCCCTGGCCCTGACGGAGGCGGTCACCGTGCTGACCGAGGGCTTCGTACCGGACGAGGTGTACGACACCGCCGCCAAGCACTTCGACGAGGCCGAACTGGCCCATCTCGTCGCACTGATCACCGTCATCAACGGCTGGAACCGAGTGATGGTCAGCCGCCGTGTCGCACCGGGGGGTCATCGGCCATGAGCAGGACCGACGTGTTCCGCGCACTGCACCTCAGGCGCGCCCAGGGCGACCCGCTCGTCCTTCCCGGCCCCTGGGACGCGGCCAGTGCGCGGGTGCTCGCGGAGGCCGGGTTCCCGGCGCTGGCCACGCCGAGCGCCGGTGTCGCCGCCTCCCTGGGGTACGCGGACGGGCGGACCCCGGCCGACGAGATGTTCGCCGCGATCGCCCGGATCACGCGGGCGGTGGACGTGCCGGTGTCGGCGGACGTCGAGGGAGGGTACGGGCTCGCGCCGAAGGAGCTGGTGGAGCGGCTGCTCGAGGCGGGCGCCGTCGGCTGCAACCTGGAGGACTCGGACGAGGGCGGTGTCCTCAGGGACCCGCACGAGCAGGCCGAGTACCTCGCGGAGGTCCGCTCGGCCGCCGCCGACCGGCTGTTCGTCAACGCCCGCGTCGACACTTTCGTGCACGGCGACGGCGACCCCGAACGGGCCATCGAGCGGGCCGCGTTGTACGTCGCCGCGGGCGCCGACTGCGTGTACCCGATCCTGGCCCCGGCGGATGTGCTGCCCCTGCTGCGGGCCGGGATCCAGGGCCCGCTGAACGTGCTCGCCCGGCTGGACGGGGACGGCCCCTCGCCCGCCGCGCTCGGCGAACTCGGGGCCACCCGGGTCACGTTCGGGCCGGGGCTCCAGCGAAGGGCCGCGGCGGCGGTACGGGAGATCGCCGCCGGGCTCCGCTAGGCCGGCTCAGGACAGCCACTTGCGCCACACGGCGGGGTGGCTGTCCACCCACTTCTTCGCCGCCTCGTCGGGCGACAGCTTCTGGTCGGCGATCATCAGGGACACCTCGTTCTGGTCCTCGGTGCTCCACCGGAACTTCTTCAGGAAGGCCGCGGCCTTGCCGCCCGTCTTCGCGAAGCCCGCGTTGAGGTACTTCTGCAGCGGGGTGTGCGGGTAGGCGCAGGCGATCTTCGCGGCGTCCGCGTCGCAGCCCTCCTTGTACGGCGGCAGCTCGACCTCCGTCATGGGGACCTTCTTGAACAGCCACTGGGGCGAGTACCAGTACGTCAGGAAGGGCTTCTTCTCCTTGGCGAACTGCCTCATCTGCGTGATCTGCGCGGCCTCGGAACCGGCGAAGACGACCTGGTAGTTCAGCTTCAGGTTGTTCACCAGCGCCTTGTCGTTGGTGACGTAGGACGGGGAGCCGTCCATCAGCTGGCCCTTGCCGCCGCTCTCCGGGGTGCGGAAGAGCGAGGCGTACTTGTTCAGGTTCCGCCAGTCGGTGATGTCCGGGTGCTGCTTGACCAGGTAGGTGGGGACGAACCAGCCGATGTGGCCGGTCACCCCGAGGTCGCCGGCCCGCGCGATCGTCTTCTTGTCGTCGACGTACCGCTTCTCCTGGTCCGGGTGGCCCCAGTCCTCCAGGATCGCGTCGACCCTGCCCTGGCTGAGCGCGTCCCAGGCGGGCACCTCGTCGACCTGGACGGTGTCGACGCGATAGCCCAGCTTGTGCTCCAGCAGGTACTGGGCGACGGCCACGTTGGACTGGGCGCCCACCCAGGACTGCACGGACAGGGTGACGGTCTTCGAGCCCTGGACGCCCGCGAACGGGCTGGCCTGCTTGGTCATGTCGGCGGCGCCACAGCCCGTGGCCAGCGCCAGGACGGCGACGGTGACCGGGACGGTCGTACGAAGTCGCATGTCAGGCTCCCTTCCTCGCGCGGCGTTCCGTCGGCTGGGTCACCCGGTCGAGCATCAGGCCCAGGCAGACGATCGCGGCACCGGCCACCAGGCCGGTCGCCAGGTCGCCCTGGGCGAGGCCGAAGGCGACGTTGTAGCCGAGGGCGCCACCGCCGACCAGGCCGCCGATGATGACGACGGCCAGGACCAGGACCACGCCCTGGTTGAGGGCGAGGAGCAGCGAGCGGCGGGCGAGCGGCAGCTGGATCTGCCACAGCTGCTGGCGGCCGGTCGCGCCGAGCGAGCGCGCCGCCTCCAGCGCCGCCGGGTCGACCTGGCGCAGGCCCTGCGCGGTGATCCGGACGACGGCCGGGAGGGCGTAGACGACGGCCGCGGCGACGGCGGGGGCGCGGCCGACGCCGAACAGGGCGACGACCGGGATCAGGTACACGAACTGTGGCATCGTCTGGAAGACGTCCAGCACCGGGCGCAGGAGGCGTTCGACGCGGTCGCTGCGGGCCGCCGCGACACCGGTCGCGAAGCCGAGGACGAGGGTGACGGCGACGGCGGCCAGGACCTGGGAGAGGGTGTCCAGAGCCGGGTCCCACACGCCGAGCACGCCGATCGCGGCCATGGCGAGGACGGCGGTCAGCGCGGTGCGCCAGGTGCCGATCAGCCAGGCCAGGGCGGCGACCACCAGCAGCACCGACCACCAGGGCAGCCCCTGCAGACCGGAGCGGAGGGGGTCGAGGACCCAGGTGGTGAAGTGGCCCGCCCAGTCCGCGGTGCCGCCGACGACCGGGACACCCGAGTAGAGGTGGGCGGTCATCCAGTCGACGGCGCGGTTGACCGGCCGGGCGATGTCCAGGGTCCAGCCCGTGGGCCAGTCGAGGCGGCCGAGGAGGCGGGCGGCGAGGGCGACGGCCACGCTGACGGCGAGGGCGTACGGCCAGCCGATCGTCCGGGGGCCCCGGTCCTCGGCGGCGCCGGCCGCCGCGGTCACGCGGTCCAGGACCACCGCGAGCAGCACGATCGGGATGCCGGCCGAGAGGGCCTGGCCGACGTCGACCGAGGCGAGGGCCTGGTAGACGCGGTCACCGAGGCCGCCGGCGCCGATGACGGAGGCGATCACCGCCATGCCCAGCGCCATCATGATCGTCTGGTTGAGGCCGAGGAGGAGTTCCTTGCGGGCCAGCGGGATGCGGGCGGTCAGCAGCCGCTGGCGGCGGGTGGCGCCGAGCGACTCCACGGCCTCCAGGACCTCGGGGTCGGCGCCGCGCAGGCCGAGCGCGGTGAGGCGGGCCATCGGCGGTGCGGCGTAGACGACGGTGGCGAGGACGGCGGCGGGGACGCCGATGCCGAAGACCAGGACGACGGGGAGGAGGTAGGCGAAGGCCGGGAGGACCTGCATGGTGTCCAGGACCGGGCGCAGGGCGCGGTCGAGCCGGTCGGAGAGGCCGGCGCCGAGGCCGAGGACCGCTCCGACGGCGACGGAGGCGAGGACGGCCACCACCATCAGCGCGAGGGTCTGCATGGTCGGCACCCACATGCCGAGCGCGCCGCAGGCCAGGAAGGCGATCGCGGTGCCGGCGGCCAGGCGGACGCCGGCGACGCGCCAGGCGACGAGGGCGCCGAGCGCCGTGACGCCGGTCCAGCCCGCGGCGAGGAGGGTGACGTAGACCGCGCGGACGCAGAGCACGACGGCGTTGCTGATGTAGCCGAAGAAGTACAGGAACAGGGGGTGGCTGTCCCGGTTGTCGATGACCCAGTTGCTGGCCGACGCGAGGGGCTTGGAGAGGTCGACGGTCAGCTCGTGGGGCCAGCTGCGGCCGTGGAGCAGCGGCAGCAGGACGGCGGTGACGAGGGCGAGCAGGAGGAGTTTGCCCGCGGCCCGGTTTCTGAGGAGCGCGGGTTTTCCGGTGCGGGAGGCGGGGACGGTGAGCGCAGCCATCAGACGGCCTCCGGGCTGGTCCGGGGGCTCGGGGGCGTCGCCCGCCCGCGCTTGCGGGGTGCGTTCCCCGGCTTCGGCTTGGCCCGCGCGGGGGTACCCCCGTCGCCCGCCGCGGGCTCGGCGGGGCCGTCACCGGCCGAGACGCCGGCCACGACGTCGAGCAGCCGCTCGTGGTCCACGACGCCGAGGCACTTGCCCTCGTCCATCACACGGGCCGGGGAGCCGGTGCGTGCCACCGCCTCGATGGCCTCGGAGACCGTGGCCTCCGGGGCGACCGCCGCGCCCTCGTCCAGTTCGCCGGGCGAGGCCGGGCGCATGGCCGTGCGCACGGTCACGACCTGCTCGCGCGGCACGTCCCGGACGAACGCGCGGACGTAGTCGTCGGCCGGGGAGCCGACGATCTCCTCGGGGGTGCCGAGCTGCACGACCTGGCCGTCGCGCATGAGGGCGATGCGGTCGCCGAGCCTGAGGGCCTCGGAGAGGTCGTGGGTGATGAAGACCATCGTGCGGCCCTCCTCGCGGTGCAGGCGGGCGACCTCGTCCTGCATGTCGCGGCGGATGAGCGGGTCGAGGGCGCTGAAGGGCTCGTCGAAGAGGAGGACCTCGGGGTCGACGGCGAGCGCGCGGGCGAGGCCCACGCGCTGGCGCTGGCCGCCGGAGAGCTGGCCGGGGCGGCGCTTCTCCATGCCCTCGAGGCCGACCTTGGCGACGATCGCGGCGGCGCGTTCGCGCCGCTCGGACTTGCCGACGCCCTGGATCTCCAGGCCGTAGGCCACGTTGTCGAGGACCGTGCGGTGCGGGAGCAGGCCGAAGTGCTGGAAGACCATGGCGGCGCGGTGGCGGCGCAGTTCGCGCAGCCGGCCCTTGTCCATGGCGCGCACGTCCTCGCCGTCGATGGCGATCGTGCCGGCCGTCGGCTCGATCAGGCGGGTCAGGCAGCGCACGAGGGTGGACTTGCCGGAGCCGGACAGGCCCATGACGACGAAGACCTCGCCCTTGCGGACGTCGAAGGAGACGTCCCGGACGGCGGCCGTGCAGCCGGTGCGGGTGCGCAGGTCGGCGGGGCCGAGGGCGCTGAGTTCCGGGTCGGCCGGGACGCGTTCGGCCTTCGGGCCGAAGACCTTCCACAGGCCGGACACCGAGAAGACCGGGGTGTCGCTGGTGGGCGGTTTGCGGGTGGGGACGGTGAGAGTCATCGGGGCTCGCCTCCGATCAGGTCGACGGCCTTCTCCCCGACCATGAGCACCCCGATCATCGGGTTGACGGCGGTCATGGTGGGGAAGACGGACGCGTCGGCGATACGAATTCCATCGAGGCCGCGGATCTTCAACTCGGGATCGACCACGGCGAGTTCGTCGTCGGCGGCGCCCATCCTGCAGGTGCCGGCCGGGTGGTAGACGGTGTGCGCGACCTTGCGGGCGTACTCGCTCAGCTCGGCGTCGCCCCGGACCTCGGGGCCGGGGCACACCTCGCGCTTGAGCCAGCCCGCCAGCGGCTCGGACGCGGCGATCTCGCGGGCGACGCGGATGCCGTCGACGAGGGTCCGGGCGTCGTAGTCGTCCTCGTCGGTGAAGTACCGAAAGTCCAGCGCGGGCTTCACGGACGGGTCGGCGCTGGTCAGGTAGAGGCGGCCGCGGGACTTCGGCTTGGGGATGTTCGGGGTCATCGAGACGCCGTACCGGGGGCGTTCGTAGCCGAGCCGCTCCGGGTTGTCCGTGAACGGGATCTGGTAGAAGTGGAACATCAGGTCCGGGCCCGCGTGTTCGGGGTCGCGGCGCACGAACAGGCCGGCGTCGGAGTCCATCGCCGAGTTCTCCGGGATCGGCCCGTGGGTCTCCCAGACGATCACGGACTCGGGGTGGTCGAGGAGGTTCTCGCCCACGCCCGGCAGATCCCGCACGACGGGGATGCCGAGCGCCTCCAGGTCCTGGCGGGGGCCGATGCCCGAGTGCAGCAGCAGGCGCGGGGAGTCGACGGCGCCCGCGCACAGGACGACCTCGTGACGGGCCCGCATCAGCAGTTCCTCGCCGTCCTTGGTGCGCACGTGCACGCCCTCGGCGCGGGTGCCGTCCAACTCCAGCCGGTGGGCCCAGGTCTCCAGGAAGATGTGCAGGTTGGGCCGCTCGTCCATCACCGGGTGCAGGTAGGCCACGGAGGCGGAGGACCGCTTGTTGTCCTCGGGGTGGTAGGCGAGGTCGAAGAAGCCGACGCCCTCGGTGAACGGCTTGCGGTTGAAGCCCTCGACGCGGGGTACCCCGAGCGCCGACTGAGCGGCGTCGACGAAGTCGCGGGCGATGGCGTTCCGGTCCTTCTCGTCGACCGAGACGATGTTGTTCTTCAGTCGGGCGTAGTAGGCCTCCATGGGGACGGCGCCCCAGCCCTTGGCGCCGGCCTCCTCCCACTCGTCCCAGTCGGAGGGCAGCGGCTTGAAGGAGATCAGGGTGTTGTGGGAGGAGCAGCCGCCGAGGACGCGGGCCCGGCTGTGCCGGATGTGGGAGTTGCCGCGGGGCTGTTCGGTGGTCGGGTAGTCGTAGTCGAGGTCGCCGCCGAGCAGGCCCATCCAGCGGCGCAGGGTGAGGACGTCGTCGCGGCCGACGTCGCTCGGGCCGCCCTCGATGACGGCGACGGTGACGTCGGGGTTCTCGGTCAGGCGGGAGGCGATGACGGAGCCGGCGGTGCCGCCGCCGATGACGACGTAGTCGTAGACGTGGGGGGTCTCGGGCATGGGGGTACTACTCCAGGGGGTGTGGAACGAGGTGGGCTCAGCCGGCGAACCAGCGCACCGGGCGGGGCGCGAGGTTCTGGTAGACGTGCTTCGTCTCGCGGTACTCGGCGAGCCCGGCGGGTCCCAGCTCTCGGCCGGTGCCGCTGCGGCCGAAGCCGCCCCACTCCGCCTGCGGCAGGTAGGGGTGGAAGTCGTTGATCCAGACGGTGCCGTGGCGCAGGCGGGCGGCGACGCGGCGGGCCCTGGGGGCGTCGGCGCTCCAGACGGCGCCGGCGAGGCCGTACTCGGTGTCGTTGGCGAGGCGGACCGCCTCGTCCTCGGTGCGGAAGGTCTCCACGGTGAGGACCGGGCCGAAGACCTCCTCGCGGACGACGCGCATCTCGCGGTGGCAGGCGTCCAGCACGGTCGGCTCGTAGAAGTAGCCGGACTCGGGGCGGCTCTCGGCGGGCGCGGGCCGCTTGCCTCCGCAGCGCAGGACCGCGCCCTCGGCCAGCGCGGAGGCGACGAACGCCTCGACCTTGGCGCGCTGCTGCTCGGAGACGAGCGGGCCGCACTCGACGCCTTCCTCGGTGCCCCGGCCGAGCCTGATCCGCTGGGCGCGGCGGGCGAGTTCGGCGACGAAGCGCTCCCGGACCGACTCCTCGACGATGAGCCGGCCGCCCGCCGAGCAGACCTGGCCGCTGTGGATGAAGGCCGCGTTCAGGGCCTGGTCGACGGCGGTGTCGAAGCCCTCCTCGGTGGCGCAGGCGTCGGCGAAGACCACGTTGGGGTTCTTGCCGCCGAGTTCCAGCGCGACCTTCTTCACGGTCGGGGCTGCGGCCTGGGCGACCTTGGTGCCGCTGGCCAGGCCGCCGGTGAAGGAGACCAGGTCGACGCCGGGGTGTTCGGCGAGCAGGGCGCCGACGGTGTGGCCGGGGCCGGTGACGAGGTTCGCGACCCCGGCGGGCAGCCCGGCCTCGGCGAGCAGCCCGATCAGCGCGACGGTGGTCATCGGGGTGATCTCGCTGGGCTTGATCACGAACGTGTTGCCGGCCGCGAGGGCCGGGGCGATCTTCCAGCTGGCCTGGAGCAGCGGGTAGTTCCAGGGGGTGATCAGCGCACAGACGCCGACCGGCTCGTGCACGACGACGCTGTGGATGTCGGGCGAGCCCGCGTCGACGACGCGGCCGGGGGCCTCGGCGGCGACCAGGTCGGCGAAGTAGCGGAAGGCGTCGGCGACGCAGTCGATGTCGACGCGGCCCTCTTCGAGGGTCTTGCCCGCGTCCCGGCTCTCCAGCAGGCCGAGCGCCTCGCGGTCGCGGACGAGGAGGTCGGCGGCGCGGCGCAGCAGGGCGGCGCGCTCGGCGACCGGGGTGCGGGGCCAGGGGCCCTCGTCGAAGGCCTGGCGGGCGGCGGCCACCGCGCGCTCCGCGTCCTTCTCGTCACCCTCGGCGACCACGGCGAACGGCCGGGCGTCCGCGGGGTCCAGGATCTCCCGGGTCGCGCCGGAGATCGCCGCCAGCCACTCGCCTCCCGCGTGGATGGTGGCCTGGGCCTGTCGTTCCGTTCTGTCCGCCATGATCGGTATTGCCTTCCGTTCCTGTTCCGTGCCCCTGTGTCACGCACGTGACACGCTCAGGGACCGTGGCCGCCTGCCCACGGCCCCCGAAGCGCATGCGGAATCGGTGGCCGATAGTGCGCGGGGTCACTAAAAAGGCAGGCGAAAACGGACAGAAACGGTTGATCCTGGGCGTTGCGCTCAGTCCATGGGCGCTTCACACTCCGTCCCGGACGGGCAGAACCCGCCGAGCGCGGTGTCCAGGAGGTGCAGTTCGTCGTCGCCGCCGTCCCGGTCGGGGCCGTACACGGCGACGGCGTAGATCCGGCCGTCCGCGGCGACGAACCGCTCGTCGTAGACGTGCCAGGTGCCGACGTCGGGCTCGCCCTTGATGGTGCCGGCCAGGTACTCCAGGCGGGAGCCGACGAAGTCGTCGTGGTCGAGAGTCACCAGGGAGAGCTTCTGGAAACCCGCGGGCTTGGGGGTCTGGTCGGACAGGTACTGCTCGAAGGACGCCTGTGGGGACGCCTCGGACACCTGGTAGATCTGCAGCCGGTGCTTTCTGTCCGGGCTGCGGTAGTTCACGACGGCGATGCCGTACGAGGAGGTGAGCGAGGAGCGCGACCAGCCCTTGGGGCGGCCGATCCGGAAGCCCGCGGCGTCGTCGTACGACTCCCAGCCCGAGGGGAGCGGGCTCGGTGAGGCGGAGGGCGGGGCCGAGTCGTCCGTGGGCGACGGGGAGTCCGAGGCGCCGCCGCTCGGCGCCGGGGAGTCCGAGGCCATGGACGTGCTCGGCGAGCCGCCCGCCTTCGCCGGCCGGCCGTGGTGCCCATTCCCGGCCACGAGGGTGAGGACGAGGCTCACGGCGACACCGACCACGGCCGCCCCCACGACGACGGTCCAGACCGTGCGCCGGCTGGGCCCGCCCCTGGGCGCGGGCACCGGCTCGGGCGGCACGGGCCATTCCGGCGAGGACCAGCTTCCGGTGCCGGGGCCGCTCGGGCCGGCCGTGCCGTCCCCCGCCCGCGGTGCGTGCCAGCCACCGACCGCCCCCGGCCAGGGCGCCGCCGGCGGCACCAGCCCGGACTCCACCGACTCCGAACCGGCGGGACCGAACCCAGGACCGCCGGACGCCTCGGAGCCGAACCCCGGAGGGGCAGACGCCTCGGGACCGAACGCCGGACCGCCGGACGCCGAAGAGACCGGCGCCTCGGGGCCGAACCCCGGAACGGCGGACGCCGGAAGGGTGGGCGTCTCAGGACCGGACGCGGGAGGGGTGGACGTCGGCGGGGCGAGGGTGGCGTCGGCGGACGTCGGCCGGGGCGGGGTGGTGTCGGCGGGTGTCGGTGGTCCGGGCGGGGGCCATGCGGGCGCACGGTCCGGCATGGCCGGCGGTGGCGGTGTCGCCGGTGCGGCGGCCCCCGGCCCCGCGCTGTCCTCCCAGCGCTGGGTCTCCTCGTTCCAGTAGCGCGCTCCCCCGCTCATCGCGCCCCTCTCACAGTCCCACCAGGCCGGCCAGCGTGGCCGCCGAGGCGAGGACGCCGAGCAGCGCCTGGGAGTCGTCGAGGAGCCCGCGCAGGCGCTCGCGGCGGGACGGTGCCGCCCGGCCGGTACGGGTGATCTCGTCCTCCGTGTCGGCGAGGGCCGCGTCGAGCTCCGCGGTCCGGTCGGTGGCCCGCACCCGGGCCAGGTCGGCGCGCAGCTCCCGTACCGCCAGGAGCAGTTCCTCGGCCGCCTCGTCGCGTGACGCGGCCGTGCCGTGGTGGCTCTCGGCGTGTGCGTGGTCGCCGATGGCGAAGGTGCTGTGCGAGACGTCGCCGATGCTGATCCTCGGCTCATCCGTTGCCATGGGCGTCGGATCCCTTCTGCGGCGCGCTGCCGCCGTTCGTGGAGGAGGCGGAGGAGTTGTCGCCGACGGAGAAGGTGCTGCCCTCCACGCGGCCGATGTGCACGCCCCCGTTGCTGATGTTGTTGACCTGCTGGACGAACTCGCCGGTCTGGTACCCGGCCTCGGCGAGCGCGGCCCGGACCCCGTTCGCCACCCGGTCCTGGATGCTCTTGAGGTAGCGGGAGACGTCCATCTCCTGGAACTGGGAACCGGTGTCCGCCGAGCCCAGTTCCCGCACGGACAGCGCGGGCCCGTCCGGCAGCGCGTTCGCGTAGCCGCCGGTCAGCAGGCGCCAGACGTAGACCAGGGACCTGCCGAGCACGACCAGGGAGCCGGCCAGCGAGCCCGGCACCCGGTTCACCGCCCAGACCGCCTTGCCGAGGACGTTGTTGTGCCGGAACCGGTGGGCCGTGCGGTCGGCGTCCTTGAAGTCCTGGCGCACCGGCAGCAGCACGTGCGGGGCGATCTCCAGCATGAGCATGCGGCCCTGGGTGTGGATGCGCACGAAGACCGTGACGACCAGTTCCTCCTCCCACCCGCCGACGCGGATGCGCAGGAAGTGCCGGCGCTTCTCGGCGCCCTCCTCGACCGCGTGCGCCCGGTGCTGCTCGAAGGCCTCCGGCCGGTACGGCGCGTCCTCGCGGCGCAGCAGGCCCTCGGCGGGCAGGAACACGCACTCGTCGATCTCCAGCCAGCGCAGCCGGTCGCGCACCCCGGGCCCCGCGTGCTCGGCCGGCAGCCGGAGCCGTTCCACCAGCGGCCGGATCCGCTCCAGCACCAGCCGGTTGCTGATCGGCTGCTGCTTCTTCAGCGCGTCGGGCTTCAGCTCGACGGCCAGCACCCAGTCCCGGTACGCCGCTCCGGCCCCGCAGAACGGGCGGGCCTCGTGGTACATGATCAGCGGCGCGTGCTGCTCGGTGCGGATGCGGTGCTTGAGCCACTGGAACCGCCGGCCCTCGCCCTGTTCGGCGGGGTCGCCGGCCGCGTCCGGGAAGCGCCGCGGGGACAGCTCGGCCGCGAGGACGCGGGCGAACTGGCCGCGCTGGCCGGCCAGGCACAGCGTGATGAGCGCGAACATCACGAGGGTGGCCCAGGCCTGCCAGGGCTTGAACGACGTGGCCAGTGCCTTGAAGCTCACCAGGAGGATGTCGGTCGGGCTCAGCGAGCCGGAGGACCCGTACAGGCCGGACGAGCCGCCGAAGGAGTCGCCGTAGGAGTCGTACGACGGGCTGTCGTCCGCGCCGCCGAACGCGGCGATCACGGTGACGACCAGCAGCAGCGCGAACGTGATGCGGCCCCACCAGCGGAAGAGGAAGGCGGGCACCAGCCGGTACAGGGGCGGCCGCGGAGCGCGGCCCCTGATCCACACACCGATCGCGAGGTAGAGGCTGGGCCCGAGGAAGAGGGCCAGCAGACCCTGGGTCAGCGCCCCGCCCACCACCCACAGGCCGAGGATCGCCCCGGCCCACGCCAGTTCCTGCCGGCGGGCGCGCAGGGCGTGCACGAGGACGCGGGCGGCGTCGAGGCCGAGCGAGGGCGCCACGAACCGCTCCCCGTTGAGGTGCAGCTCGTCGATCACCCGGTCCCGGTAGCCGGGGTCCAGATAGGTGCCGGCGCACAGCAGCCGGGTGGCCTCGCTGGCGTGCGGTGGGGTGGACGGTGGTACGGATGGCGCCGCCGCCGGCGTCGACTGCGATTGCGGCGGCACGTGTGCGGTGCTCACGCGATTCCCCCGAGGCGTGGAAAGTCACTTCTCTTACAGCTGAGTTGACGAGCCATCAGCATAAGGTGACGCACGGCACAGGGGAAAGCGCAATCCGCGGGCTACCGCCCCGCCTCCTGCTCCATCAGCTCCCGCACACAGCCGCGCAGCCACGCGTGGGCGGGGTCGGCGTCGTGACGCGGGTGCCAGGCGAAGCCCAGCCGCACGGTGGGCAGCAGCAGGGGGACCGCGAAGGTGACCAGGCCGAGGGTGTCGGCCAGCGGGCGCCCCCAGTGGCTGACCAGCCCGATCAGGTCGGTGTCGCGCAGCACGAAGAGCGAGGCCGGGTAGGTGCCGACGCTGGCCACCACCTTCCGCTCCAGGCCGAGTTCGGCCAGCGCGTCGTCGACCGGGCCGCGCAGCCGGCCGCGCCGGGAGACGACGAGGTGGCCGGCCTCGCGGGCGAACCGCTCGGGGTTCAGCTCGCCCGTCAGCAGCGGGTGCCCGGCCCGTACGACGCCGAGCATGCGGTCCTCGTGCACCGGCTCCACGTGCACCTCGGGCGCGACGGAGTCGATCACCCCGACCTCCAGGTCGGCGGTGCCCTGCCGCAGGAACGGCACGTCCACGTGGCTCTCGGACAGAAAGCGGAGGCGGATGCCGGGAGCCTCGCGGGCGACGCGCGCGAAGAGGGCCGCGCCGTGGGTGGCGACCACGGAGTCGTGGCCGAGGATCGTGAAGGTGCGGGTCACCGTGCGCAGGTCGGTGTCCCGGCCCGGCGCGAACAGGGCACGGGCCCGCTCGACCACCGCGCTGACCTCGGCGCGTACGGCCAGCGCGTGCGGGGTCGGCACCATCTGCCGTCCGGCGCGCACCAGGACGGGGTCGCCCAGCGCCTTGCGGATCCGGCCGAGGGTGCGGCTCATGGCCGGCTCGGACAGATGCAGCCGGGCGGCGGCGCCCTGCACGCTCTGCTCCTCCAGCAGCACGTCCAGCGCGACCAGGAGGTTCAGGTCCAGCCCGGTGGATTGCGTCACGCGCATTCATCCCTTGCAAAGGTTGCACTGGAAAGCAGGTCATTCGCGAGCCTACGGTGAGGACGCATCCCCCACCAACCGCCTAGCTCCCGGGAGGAGCCGTGCCCGCGCACGCCCTGAAGCGCACCACCCTGCTCGCCCTGTGCGCCTGCGTCCTGGTCGCCCAGAGCATGGTCGCCGCCATCAACCTGCTGATACCGCAGCTCATGTCGTCCACGTTGCGTCCCTCGCACACCGAGATCCTGTGGACGGTCGACGCCTACGTCATCGTCTTCGCGGGCCTGCTCATCCCGGCCGGCGCGCTCGGCGACCGCTACGGCCGCAAGGGCGCCCTGCTCACCGGTCTCGCCCTGTTCGCGGCGGGCGCCGCCACCAGCGCCCTCGCCACCGGGCCGGCCGTGCTCGTCGCCGGGCGTGGTCTGTCCGGCGCGGGAGCCGCGCTGATCACCCCCGCCACCCTCTCGATCCTGATGCACCTGTCCGCACCGGAGCACCGGGCGCGCTCGATGGGCGCCTGGACGCTGTCGATCGGCCTGGGAGGCGCGGCCGGCAACCTCGGTGGCGGCCTGGCCGGGCAGTTCCTCACCTGGCGCGCCCTGTTCGCGGTCATGGTCCCGCTGGCCGCCGTCCTCGCCGTGTGCGTCCGGATCGCCGTCCCCCGCACCGGCCGCTCCGCCCGCAGCAACCCCGACCCGCTCGGCACCCTGCTGCTCACCGGGGGTCTCGTCGCGGTCCTGTTCGGCATCATCGAGGGCCCGTCCTACGGCTGGACCTCCGCGCGCATCCTCGGGGCGTTCGCGGCCGGCGCGCTGCTGATCGCCCTCTTCACGCTGCACGCCCTGCGCTCGGCCGCCCCGCTGTTCGACCCGCGGGTCTTCGGCTCCGCCCGGCTGCGCGCCGCGTCCCTCGGCACGGCCACCGGCTTCTTCGGCCTGTTCTCCCTATTCTTCGTCAACTCGCAGTACCTGCAGGAGATCAAGGGGTTCGGCGCCGCGGTCACCGGCGTGGCGATCATGCCGCTGGTGTTCGGGATGGCCGTCGCGCAGAAGCTGGCCACGCGCTGGGCCGACCGCCCCCGCGCGGTCGTCGGCGCCGGTCTCGCCCTGATCGGTCTCGGCCTGCTCGGCGCGTCCACGGCCGGCGCGGGCACGCCCTACGCGGTGTTCGTCTGCTGGCTGCTCGTCATCTCGGCGGGCGCCGGACTGTCCATGCCCGCCCTGACCCTCGGTGTGGTGACCTCGCTCCCGGCCCACCAGACGGGCCTCGGATCCGGGCTCGGCACCACGGCCCGCGAGACCGGCGCCGCCCTGGGCGTCGCGGTCACCGGCACCGTCCTGTCCGCCCACTCCGACCTGCTGCACGGCCTCGGCCCGGCGCTGCGCACGGTGGCGGTCGTGGTGCTCGCGGCGACGGCCCTGGTGGTCGCCGGGTACGGCGGGCGCCCGGAGGAGACGCGGGGTTCCACGCGGGCGACCGCGCCGGACCGGCCGCCGGCGATGGCCTCCCGGCCGCAGGGCGGGTGACCGGGACGCCCCCCACGGCCGACGCCCGGCACCCCTCGCAGGGGTGCCGGGCGTCGGCCGTGAGTGGGAGAGGCTCAGATGAGGCCCAGCGAGCGGACCGCCTCGCGCTCCTCCTCCAGCTCCTTCACCGACGCGTCGATGCGGGCGCGGGAGAACTCGTTGATGTCCAGGCCCTGGACGATCTCGTACCTGCCGTCCTTGGTGGTGACCGGGAAGGAGGAGATCAGGCCCTCCGGGACGCCGTAGGAGCCGTCCGACGGGATGCCCATGGAGGTCCAGTCGCCCTCGCCGGTGCCGTTGACCCAGGTGTACACGTGGTCGATGGCGGCGTTGGCGGCGGAGGCCGCGGAGGAGGCGCCACGGGCCTCGATGATGGCGGCACCGCGCTTGGCGACGGTCGGGATGAAGTCCTCAGCCAGCCACTTCTCGTCGTTCACGACCTCGGCGGCGTTCTTGCCGACGACGGTGGCGTGGAAGATGTCCGGGTACTGGGTGGCGGAGTGGTTGCCCCAGATGGTCAGGCGCTTGATGTCGGCGACCGTGGTGCCCGTCTTCTTCGCCAGCTGCGTGAGCGCGCGGTTGTGGTCGAGGCGGGTCATCGCGGTGAAGCGCTCGGCCGGTACGTCCGGGGCGGCGGCCTGCGCGATGAGCGCGTTGGTGTTGGCCGGGTTGCCGACCACGAGGACCTTGATGTCGTCCGCGGCGTGGTCGTTGATGGCCTTGCCCTGCGGCTTGAAGATGCCGCCGTTGGCGGAGAGCAGGTCGCCGCGCTCCATGCCCTTGGTGCGCGGACGGGCGCCCACCAGCAGGGCCACGTTGGCACCGTCGAAGGCGACGTTCGGGTCGTCCGTGATGTCGATGCCCTGGAGCAGCGGGAAGGCGCAGTCGTCCAGCTCCATGGCCGTGCCCTCGGCGGCCTTCAGGGCCGGGGTGATCTCCAGCAGGCGCAGCTTGACCGGCACGTCCGCGCCGAGCAGCTGGCCGGAGGCGATGCGGAAGAGCAGGGCGTAACCGATCTGGCCGGCCGCGCCGGTGACGGTGACGTTCACGGGAGTGCGGGTCATGGCGTTCTCCGTATGACAGCTGGCGGTGGGGCGTCCCTGCCCCGGGCGGATGATCGATCTCTTGGCATCAAGAGAGATCCAGCGGTCAGGCTATCGCGCATCCGGCATGCCGGACGTCCGGGGCCCTGTGGCCCACTTCACAGAAGGGCACGAGGGGGACGAAAAGGCGGCCGCCCGTCCGGGAGAGGAGAGACGGAGACGGCCGCCGGTGGGGGTACCGGTTCACCGGACTCCCGTGGGGGTACGGTTCGCGTGCCCAGGATCCGGCCGCTCATGCGCCCGGGACCCGGAATTCATCCGTCCCGGTTCCCTCGGGCCGTCATCTCGTGCAGCCCGTGCGTCCCGAGGCGAGGGTGGCGCACGCCCTGGCCTGGGCCGCGTCCTTCACGGCGACCATCGGGGTGTACGCGATGGTGTCACCGGCCGCGGTGATGTCACCCGTCTGACGGACCCCGCCCGCGGAGACCTGCACCCTGTCGCCCGGCACGCCGCCGGTGATCCGGCCCCAGGCGGTGCCGCAGACCTTGCTGTAGCGGACCTCCAGGGTGGTGGTGCCGACGGTGGTGGTCCTGGCGGTGGTCACCAGGTCGCCGCTGCATCCCATGGTCTCGGCGTCCTTGCCGGTGCAGGCGGAGCCGGCGCACTTGACCCCGGGCGGCGGGCTCGTGTCCGCGCTGGCGCTCGGGGCCGGCCGCCCGGCGGCGCCCCGGTGCCCGGTGCCGTCCTGCCGGGTGAAGAAGAAGACGCCCCCGATGATGACGAGCACGCCGACCAGGCCCGCGAGGAACATCAGCAGCCGCTGGCGGTTCGCGCTGCCGCCGCCGGCGGGTCCGGGCTGCGAGTCTGCGGGGTTCCCGTCGAAGGAGCCCGAGGTGCCCGGGGCGCCAGAGGAGCCAGGGGTGCCCGGGGTGCCAGGGGTGCCCGGGGTCCCGTCCGGCCGCCCCGCGGGCGGTGCTCCGGGGCGGGCGCTCGCCTGCGACGGCCCCTGGTACCCGGCCAGCCTCCAGGAGTTGCCGCCCGACTCGGGTCCCGCCGGGTCCCCGCCGCCGGCCGTGTCGCGTCCCGCGTCCCCGGCCGCCCCCGGCCCGGAGAGCCCCCCGGAGCCGCTGCCGCCCGGGGCGGAACCCCCGGCGCCCCCACGGGGAACGACGGCGTCACGGACGTCGGCGTCCGGGACCGTCGGCTGGGGCGGGATGGTCGGGGAGACGCCCGCGGGACCGGCGATCCCCGGGGTGGCGCCGCCACCCTTGCGCGGGGACGGCCCGCCGCCCGGGCCCCCGGTCGCCTCGGCCGGGCCGAACTCGCCGAGCGCGGCCCGCGCCTGGGAGATCCGGAGCGCCTCCATGGTGCTGTCGTGCCGCATCTCCGCCCGGCTCCAGGCGCGTTCGGCCAGTTCCCACATGGTGGTGAGGTGGACCGGACTGGTCCCGGTGACCTCCGCGAGCGCGACGACCGCACCCTTGGGCGCGAGGAGCCCGCCGCCCAGATAGCGCTCCCAGGAGGTCTTGGCGTAGCCCGTACGGTCGGCCAGGGCCGCGACGCTCAGGCCGCTGCGGTCGACGAGCCGCCGCAGCTGGCTCGTGAACTCCCTGATCTGCGGATCCAGTTCCTCCGGCAAGGCTTTCCAACGAGGCATCGCCTTCCCCCCTCTTCCCCCCGGTCGGTGCTCTCCGTCTCGCGCACGGCCCCCCGGCCCCGCCCCCCGCGTGCACCCGCTGCGACGGGGTCTTCGTAACGTATCCCGAACTGTCAAGACATGGACACCGCGACGGCACAAAGGGCCGGCGCGCGGACACCGTAGCGGAACGGTCACTTCCGTGCCACAGCGCGGGGACAGGCGTTGAACAGGGCGTTCTCAGCGAGCGAGGCTGATTCCCGACGGCGGTTCGTCCTTGCTCGGGGGAGGGGACGAGCCGCCGTTGCGCCGTCGCCGCGGGTGGGCGCCGAAAGGCGGGCGGGGGAGCCGACCGGGCGGAAGCCCGCCGGACGGCCCACCGTGCCACGGAAGTCGGCTGCCCGCGGTAGGCAAGTGGCCCGCGTCCCCGGGGGGAGACGCGGGCCACGGCCGGAGGGGCACCGCTATCTGGACATCGTGAAGTGCAGCGTGTCCTTCAGGAACGGGACCTCCAGCCAGGGCTTGGGCTGGGCCATCAGAGCCAGCAGGACGATCGCCAGGCCGAGGATGCCGTAGGTGACGATGTCCGTGAACCGGGAGCGTACGGCGAGCATGCCGACGCTGGGCAGTATCCAGCGCATGACCGCGGCGGCCACCAGCGCGGCCCCGATCAGCAGGGTGCCGGGGCGGAACGCGTCGAGCGCGGTCACCAGCAGGCCGAGCGCGACCGCGCCCAGCACGACGAGCAGGGGCCACTGCCGGGCGGGCGCCGGGGCGTCGCCGGAGGCGGCCCGGCCGCCGCCCTCGGGCCGTGCCGTGTCCTTGGTGAACAGGGGGAACCGGCGGGTCGTCCGGCGCGGGCGCCCCTGCTCGTCGGGGGCGCTGATCGCGTCGCGGACGGTCGGCCGCTCGCTGTGCGTGTCCTCAGCCGGCACTGCGCTCCGCCGCCTCGACCACGTTGACAAGCAGCTCCGCACGGGTCATCGGACCCACGCCGCCGGGGTTCGGGGAGATCCAGGCGGCCACCTCGGCCACGCCCGGGTGCACGTCGCCGACGATCTTGCCCTCGGCGTTGCGGGAGACGCCGACGTCGAGGACGGCCGCGCCCGGCTTGACGTCCTCGGGCCGGATCAGGTGCGGGACGCCGGCGGCCGCGATGATGATGTCGGCCCGCCTCAGGTGGGCGGACAGGTCACGGGTGCCGGTGTGGCACTGGGTCACGGTGGCGTTCTCGCTGCGGCGGGTGAGCAGCAGCGGCATCGGGCGCCCGATGGTGACGCCCCGGCCGACGACCACGACCTCGGCGCCCTTGATCTCCACGCCGTGGCGGCGCAGCAGGGTGAGGATGCCGTTGGGGGTGCAGGGCAGCGGCGCCGGCTCGTTCAGCACCAGCCGGCCGAGGTTCGTCGGGTGCAGGCCGTCCGCGTCCTTGGCCGGGTCCATCAGCTCCAGGATGCGGTTCTCGTCGACACCCTTGGGCAGCGGCAGCTGGACGATGTAGCCGGTGCAGGCCGGGGCCTCGTTCAGCTCCCGGACGACCGCCTCGATCTCCTCCTGCGTGGCGGTGCCCGGCAGCTCCCGCTGGATGGAGGCGATGCCGACCTGCGCGCAGTCGCGGTGCTTGCCCGCGACGTACTTCTGGCTGCCGGGGTCGTCCCCGACCAGGATCGTGCCGAGGCCGGGCGTGACGCCCTTCTCCTTCAGCGCCGCCACGCGGGCGGTCAGATCGGACTTGATCGCGGCTGCGGTGGCCTTGCCATCGAGAATCTGGGCGGTCATACCCCCATCCTCGCGGATGACCGCCTCCCGGTTCCAATCCGGGTGGCCCTACGCCGTACCGCCCCGGTCCGTCTCCCCGTCCACGGGTGATCGACGATGTTGCACTTGCACAACACCTGCGATATCCGGCTGGACAAGCAACTATCCGGTCAAGAACGATGAGCAGCACAGTGCAGCGGGCAGCTCATCGGGGGGACGGACCGCATCTGTAGAAACTCTCCTCCGTGCAGTGCCGCGCCTCGTCCCCGCACTCGATCAACGGAGGAGACACCCGCCATGAGCTTCGGCGACCCGAACAATCCCTACGGCCCCCCGCAGGGCCAGCAGCAGGGCTACGGCTACCCGCAGGGCCAGCAGCCCGGTTACGGCTATCCGCAGGCTCCGCCCGTCGGGCAGCAGTACGGCGCCGGCGCCCCGATGACCGCCATGCCGGGCAACGTCGGCGCGGCCCGCGTGATGCTCTGGGTGATCGTCGGCCTGCAGGTGATCGGCGTGGTGCTCTTCGTCATCGGCGCCCTGGCCATCAACAAGGTCAAGAACGACAACTCCATCCCGGCGCTGTCCAACTACCCGGTGGGCGTGATCTGGGCGTTCGCGCTGCTCGCCCTCGCCTGGCTGGTGTGGGCGGCCGTCCTGGCCTCGAAGTTCAGCACCGGCGGCAACGGCCTGCGCGTCACGGTTCTGGTCTTCGGCGTCATCACCGCGGTGCTCGCCCTCTACCCGTTCACCATCCTGGGCATCATCCACCTGGTGCTCGGCATCCTGATCGCCTGCTTCGTCGGCGGCTCCAACGGCAAGGCCTGGTTCAACCGCGCCCGTTACTGATCCCGCCCGCGCGACGGAACAGTTCGCGCCAATCGGCACCTGGGGCCGTGTCTCACTCTTCCAGGGGGAGACACGGCCCCCGTGCATCGCCCTAGGCTGGCCGGGGTAGCCGTCAGGCACGGGGAGACGCACCTTGTACAGCATCATCGTCGTACCTCCGCCGACCACGGAGGACGCCCAGCAGCCCGACCAGATCCGGCTCGCCCCCGGCGAGCGGCTCACCTTCGGCCGGGCACCCGGCAACGACCTGCCGATCCCGCACGACGGGGTCTCGCGCCGGGCCGGCGAGCTCGGCGCGCAGGGCGCGTTCTGGATACTGAGCAACCTCTCGGCGCGGCAGACGTACGTCGTGGAGAACCCCGAGGGCGCCGGCGAGCACATCAAGGTCGGCCCCGGCAGACTCGGCGCCCCCGTCCCCTTCGAGTTCTCCCGGATCGTGCTGCCCGCCGCCGGGGACCTGCTCGCCATCGAGGTGTGGGCACCGCGCCACGACTACCTGCGCGCCGGCGGCGGCCCGGACGGCGACACCACCGCCCCGGCCTTCTCCGTCGACCGCACCAAGCGCTACTTCGCCGTCCTGGCAGCCCTGTGCGAGCCGCGGCTGCGCGGCGACCCGCACGCCCCGCCGCCCACCGTCGACCAGGTCGTCGACCGGCTGCGCCCGGCCTGGCCCGCCGCCTCCCGGACGTCGGTGCAGTGGAACATCGACTACCTGGCCGTGAAGCTGCGGCTCAAGCCCGGTCCGGAGACCGCGGACACCGGTCCCCGCCTGCACGGCAAGAAGGAGTCCCTGGTCTCCCTGGCGCTCCGCTTCGACCTCGTGCGCGAGGACGACCTGGTCGTGCTGTCCCCGGCGAGCCGGGCCGCCCGGTGACCGAGCCGTACGCCGTGCCGGTGCCCAGGGGCTACCGGGTCGGCGGCTGGGAGGTGCGCGAGCCGATCGCCACGGGCGCCTTCGGCAGCGTCTACGCGGCCCGGCGCGCCCGCGGCTCCCCCGCCGGCATCGACCTGCCCGGGACCGCCGCCCTGAAGTTCCTGCCCACCGGCACCGGCACCCCCCGCCGGCTGGCCCACCTGCACGACCTCGTCGAGCGCGAGATCGACCTGCACCGCCGGCTCAGGCGGCCGCGGCTGATCCGGATGTACGAGACCCTCGTCGTCGACGACCCGTCCCGCCCCGCCCTGGACGGCGCCACCGTCCTCGTCCTGGAGCGGGCCGAGGGCTCCCTGTCCGCGCTGCTCGCCGCCGTGCCCCGTCCGGCCGCCGGACCCGCCCTGCTCGCGCAGGTCTGCGAGGGACTGGTTCAGCTGCACGGGGCGGGCTGGGTGCACGGGGACCTGAAACCGGCCAACGTGCTGCTGATGGCGGACGGTTCGGCGCGGCTCGCCGACTTCAATATGGCCGCCGAGCTGGAGGGCACCCACGCCTACACCCCGGCCTTCTCCACCCCCGACTACACCCCGCCCGAACTGCTGTGGGCGGAGATCGGCGAACGCGGCCGGCGGATCCGCCCCTCCGCCGACGTCTGGGCCTTCGGCGTGCTCGCCCATCTGGTCCTCACCGGCTCCTTCCCGCTGCCCGGCGCCACCGCGGCGGCCCGCCGTGACGCGGCCGCCGCCTACGCCCGCGGCACCGACGAACTGCGCCTGTCGGCCGAACTCCCCGGCACCTGGCGGGAGATCGTCCGCGACTGCCTGACCCGCACACACGCCGGGCGCGTCACCACCGGGGCACTGCTGCGCCGTGTCGAGGCGGCCGCCGGCACCGGCCGCCCGGCGCGCCTGCCCCGGCTGCTCACGGGCCGGGGCCGCGGCCGCCGTCCGGCGGTGGTCACCACCGCGGTGGCCGCCACCGTCGCCGTCGCCGCCCTCGGATACGGCGTCAGCACCTGGGCCGCGCACGGCGGCGACCGGGCCCGCGAGGCGTCCTCCGCCGCGTACGGCGCCCCGGACCTGCGCACCGACAGGGGCGTCCCGGTCGTCTACCGCCGGCTCGTCGTGGACTCCGCCCACGCCTGCGGCCGGCCCGAGGTCACCCCCGCGCTCATCGCGGCGATGCTGAAGTCCGAGAGCGACTTCGACCCGAACCTGTCCGACCCCGGCAAGCAGGAGTTCGGCATCGCCCGCTGGACCCCCGGCGTGCTGCGCTGGTGGATGCGGGACGACGGCATCCCCGCGTCGGCGACGCCCACGCCGCCGCTGACCCCCTCGGTGTCCATCCCGGCCATGGGCCGCTACCTGTGCTACATCGACGCCCACCTGAAGGACGAACTGCCCGGCGACAGAAGGGTGCTGCTCTCCGCCGCCTACCGGACGTCGTACTCACGGGTGAACGGGACGGGCGGAGTCCCCCCGAAGTACCGCGACTACTGCGCCCGTGTCGCCCACTACCTCAAGGAGTACGCGCCCCCGGGCCGGAAGTGACCCTGGGACTTGCGAGGTACCGGCGGACGCGCGCCGAGGGCACGGTGGAACCACTTCGCCACGGCGGAGTGACCACACCGTTCGTTCACATGGGGGAACACGTGAACATCGCCAAGCCCGCCGCGCTGCTCGTCGCGGCCACCGCCCTGCTCGCCGGCTCCACGGTCGCGGCCACCGCCGCCACCCCGGACGGCACCCGGGTCACCGGCATCCAGCGCACCGCCGACCAGGTGCTCGCCGGCCACCCGAAGCCGCTGAAGGTGTCGGCCGACAGCATCCGGTACGACGGACTGACCCTCACCGCGGCACCGCGGGGGAAGGCCGCCGCCAAGGACCTGGACTGCGCCTACGGACACCTGTGCATGATCGTCAAGGGCACCAAGTTCGACTTCTACAAGTGCCAGACCTGGAACGTCACCAACTGGACCGGGAACGGCCCGTTCACCAACAACCAGACGCCCGGCACCGTCGCCCGCTTCTTCAACAAGGACGGCAGCGTCCGCTGGACGTCGACCGCCTACCAGGCCGGCACCGCGACCTGGGACCCGATCTGGTCCCTGCGCCCCTGCTGACCCGGTGACGCGGACGGCCTCCGGCTCCCTCGGGGGAGGGCCGGAGGCCGTCGTACCGGTCGGACCGGTGTCGCTGTCGGTCGGCGTCAGTGGAAGAAGTGGCGCGTGCCCGTGAAGTACATGGTCACGCCCGCCTTCTTGGCGGCCTCCACGACCTGCTCGTCACGGATCGAGCCGCCCGGCTGGACGATCGCCCGCACACCGGCGCCGATGAGGATCTCCGGGCCGTCGGGGAAGGGGAAGAAGGCGTCGGAGGCAGCGTAGGCGCCGCGGGCGCGCTCCTCACCGGCCCGCTCGACCGCCAGCTTGCAGGAGTCGACGCGGTTGACCTGGCCCATGCCGACGCCGACGGAGGCGCCGTCCTTGGCCAGCAGGATCGCGTTGGACTTCACCGCGCGGCACGCCCTCCAGGCGAAGGCCAGCTCCGCCAGCTCGTCCTCGCCGAGCGCCTCGCCGCTGGCCAGCGTCCAGTTCGCGGGGTCGTCGCCGTCGGCCTGCAGCCGGTCGGTGACCTGGAGCAGCACACCGCCGTCGATCTGCTTGGCCTCCACCCGGTTGCAGGGCGCGTCCGGGGCCTTCAGCACACGGATGTTCTTCTTCTTGGTGAGGGCCTCCAGGGCCCCCTCCTCGTAGTCCGGCGCGACGATGACCTCGGTGAAGATCTCCGCGACCTGCTCGGCCATCTCCTTGCTGACCGGCCGGTTCACGGCGATCACACCGCCGAACGCGGACAGCGGGTCGCAGGCGTGCGCCTTGCGGTGCGCCTCGGCGACGTCCGTACCGACCGCGATGCCGCAGGGGTTGGCGTGCTTGATGATCGCGACGCAGGGCTCGTCGTGGTCGTACGCGGCACGGCGGGCGGCGTCCGTGTCCGTGTAGTTGTTGTACGACATCTCCTTGCCGTGCAGCTGCTCGGCCGCGGCGAGGCCGCCGGTGCCGTCGACGTACAGCGCGGCGCCCTGGTGCGGGTTCTCGCCGTAGCGCAGGGTGTTCTCGCGCTCGTAGGTGGCGCCGAGGAAGTCGGGGAAGCCCGACTCGTCGACGGGTGCGTACGAGGACGCGAACCAGGAGGCCACCGCCACGTCGTACGCGGCCGTGTGCCGGAAGGCCTCGGCGGCCAGCCGCTTGCGGGCGGCGAGGTCGAAGCCGCCGTCCTTGACCGCGGCCAGGACGTCCGCGTAGCGCCCGGGGCTGGTGACCACGGCGACCGAGGGGTGGTTCTTGGCGGCGGCGCGCACCATCGACGGGCCGCCGATGTCGATCTGCTCCACGCACTCGTCGTCCGAGGCGCCGGAGGCGACGGTCTCGCGGAACGGGTAGAGGTTGACGACGACAAGGTCGAACGGCTCCACGCCCAGCTCGGCGAGCTGCTCGCGATGGCTGTCCAGGCGCAGGTCGGCGAGGATGCCCGCGTGCACCTTCGGGTGCAGGGTCTTCACCCGGCCGTCCAGGCACTCGGGGAAGCCGGTCAGCTCCTCGACCTTGGTCACGGGGACACCGGCGGCGGCGATGCGGGAGGCCGTGGAGCCGGTCGACACCAGCTGGACACCGGTCTCGTGCAGCCCGCGGGCCAGCTCTTCCAGCCCGGTCTTGTCGTAGACGCTGACGAGCGCGCGGCGGATCGGCCGCTTGGTGCTCTCGGCGGTGGCGGTCACTGGATAACTACCTTTCGTCCCTCAATGCGATAGCCGTTGCGGGCGAGCCGCCCCACGACCTCGACGAGCAGCCTTCGCTCGACTTCCTTGATGCGCTCGTGCAGCGCGCTCTCGTCGTCCTCGTCCCGGACCTCGACCACGCCCTGCGCGATGATCGGCCCGGTGTCGACGCCGTCGTCGACGAAGTGGACGGTGCAGCCGGTGACCCTGGCGCCGTACGCGAGCGCGTCGCGGACGCCGTGGGCCCCGGGAAAACTGGGCAGCAGGGCCGGGTGCGTGTTGACGAACCGGCCGCCGAACCGCGCGAGGAACTCCTTGCCCACGATCCTCATGAACCCGGCGGAGATCACCAGGTCGGGTTCGTATCCGGCCACGGCCCCGGCGAGGGCGGCGTCCCACTCCTCCCGGCTGCCGTGGTCCTTGACCCGGCACACGAAGGTCGGCAGTCCGGCCCGCTCGGCGCGGGCGAGCCCCTCGATGCCGGCGCGGTCCGCCCCGACGGCGACGATCCGCGCGCCGTACGACTCGGCCCCGGTGCGCTCGATCTCGTCCAGGAGCGCCTGCAGATTGGTGCCTGACCCGGAGACCAGCACGACGAGGCGCTTGACCGCTGGGCCAGGGGTGGTGGCGGCCACGGTGGGGCCCTTTCTCGGGGAGCGATGTGCCCGGCCACTGTCCGGCCGCGCGGTTTGTGCGGTCGTACGAATGCTTCGCGTCCCCGGATACGGGGAAGTCTACGAAGCGGCCGACCGTCAGCAACGATACCGGCACTGCGGAAGGCCCCCGCGGGACGGGGGCGTGGCCGGAAGGTAGCGTTCGCAGGGAATCAAGAAGGGGCAGCCTCGGGAACGCGGTCGTCGTGCGGTGCGTTCTTGGGGTGGAAGCTCACGTGGCACAGCCATTCACCTAGGGGAAGACGCTCTTTTGATGCCCGATCGCAGCCTGCGGATCCTCACGTTCCCCCCGCGCCCGGCCCAGGGGGGCGAGCGGGGCGCCGTGCTGCTGCGGGAGCGGCCCTCCTCCCCGCCCGAGGCGCCCAAGGACGGCCGTGACGGCGGCCCGCGGTCCGGCGCCGGCCGGGGTCGCGACGGACAGGACGACGGCGGGCGCAGCGGCGGACATCAGGACGACAACCCGTTCGCGCCGCCGCCGGAGGGCACCCCGGACCAGCCGTGGCGGCCCCGCCACCCGGAGGGCTCCTCCGGGTCCGGCAAGGACTCCGGCGGCGGGCCCGCCTGGGGCGGCCAGTGGAGCGACCGCCAGCCCGGCCGCTCCCCGGGCCCCTTCGGCGAGCGCCCCGGCGGCGGCCCCCAGGGGCCCGGCGGGCAGGGCGGCCCGGGCCAGGGCATGCGCTGGGACCCCACGGACCCGGCCCAGCGCCGCGCGCGCTACGCCCTGCTGTCCGGCATGTGGGCCGTCTTCTTCGTGCTCTTCGGCTGGCCGTACGTGTCCCTGCTGCTCGGTGCGCTCGCCCTGTACTGGGGCGTCAGCGCGCTGCGCGCCAAGCCGCGCACCGGGGACCCGAACACCCCGGCGGCGGGCACCGGCCGGCCCCAGACCACGGCGGCCGTCGGCGGCCTGGTCACCGCGTCCCTGGCCCTGGTGCTGGTCGCCTCGACCTTTACCGTCCAGTTCGTCTACCGCGACTACTACACGTGTGTGAACGACGCCCTGACGCACGAGGCGAAGCAGTCCTGCCAGAAGCTGCTGCCGCAGGAGCTGCGCGGAGTGCTGGGGTCCGAGAACAGCTGACACCCGCCTGCGGGGCTCAGGGCCGCTCGGTGTTCCCCTCGGCGGGCGGCTCGGTGGATTGCTGGGGCAACCGGGCGGGCTCCTGGGGCGGCTCGCCGGTTCCGGGAGCCGCTGGCGTGTCCGGGGTCGAAGGAGGCTCCTCGTCCGTGACGTCCACCGGGACCGGCGGCACCTCCGGGACGCGGGGCGGCGGGTCGTAGGCGACCGGTGACCCCCCATGGGGCTCGGCGGCCGCCTGGCGCAGGGCCGCCCAGCGGGAGGCGCGGGCGATGTCGTCGTGCCAGCCCGAGGTGAACGGGTCGTCGGCGGCGGGCAGGACGTCGTACCGTTCGTCGTCCGCGAGCTCCGCCGTGCCGGATCCGGCGGCCTCCCCCGAAGCGGGCGGCCTCACCCCGGACCCGGCGCCGTCCTTCGCCTCCTGCGTCTCCTGGGCCTCCGTCTCCCCGGCCTTCGTCTCCTGCGCCTTCACGGCATCAGGGCCCGCCGGGAAACCCGGCGCCTTAGGTGTCCCCCGCAGCGCGGGCTTCGGCGCCCCCGCGTCCGCGGCCTGCGCCGGGATCTCCCCGCCGCCCGCCCGCCACACCCACAGCCGGCCCGCGCGTACGGCCAGCGCGACCGGCACGCCCAGCACGAGCCAGGCCCCGGCCGCTCCTCCGGTCTGCCACCACACCGGGCCGAAACCGGCCAGCGCCGCCACCCCCAGCGGGCCGCCCGCCAGCTCGCCGAGCAGGGCCAGGAACACCGCGCCGGCCAGTGCGGTCAGCAGGACCACCCCGGCGGTCCTGCCCACCGACCAGCGGGCCCGGGCCGGCTGTCCGGGGCCCGGCCGCCGTACCGCCGCCCGCGCCACGAACCAGCCCGCCGTCACCGCGGCCGCCACCGGCACCAGCCCCGACACCCAGTTCAGCGGCGTCCCGGGGCCCGCGTCCGGCACCGCGGCCAGCAGCGGGAACGGCGGGAGCAGCGGGGCCGGGTCGGAGGCGAGCGGGTGCACCGGATGCCCGGCGCCGAGGAGGAACCCGGGGCCGAGGGCGTAGGACGCGGCCCACACGGACGCGTTGGGGATCAGCGCGATGCCGAGCAGCAGTACGGCGACCCGGCCCGTCCAGCCCTCCGTCAGCTGCAGGAAGGACGCCCGGGCCGCGTCGCCGTGCCACACCAGCGACGTCCCGACCAGCAACCCGCCGCCCCCGACGAGCACGGCCGTCGCCGCGGCGGCGGCCCGTACGGACGCGCCCAGCCGGGCCCTCGCGTCCGTGCCGGACAGCAGCCGCCGCACCGGCACCGGCAGCGCCGCGCGCACCCGCAGCAGAGGCTCACGCGGACGGCCGTGCGCCGACCACACCCCGGCCCCCGCGGCGGCGACCGCGACGGAGGGCAGACACACCGTCACCCAGACCCAGTCGGGACGCAGTTCGCCGCCCGAGCAGTACAGCGCGGCCGCGGCGCCGACGCCGAGGTAGCCGAGGACCACACCCGTCCAGGCGGTACGCGGGGGCACCGGTGGTGGGCCCTCGGGGTCGCCGGACGCGTCCGTGGCGTCCCGCCCGGCCCGGTACAGCAGCCACACCGGCACGGCGAGCAGCAGCAGCGGGGTCACACCCACCGGGAGGTGCGCGCCCGTGAGCGTCTCGGTGCGGACCAGCACCACCCCGTGCGCCAACAGCCACAGCGCGGCGGCGACATGCAGCGCCCCGCCGGGCCCGCTGTCGGGGTACGGGGAGCTGATCCACATCGCCAGGACGAGCACGGCGAGCGAGCCGAGGCCGAGTCCGGCCGCGACCGCGCCGGTCAGCAGGCTCTCGGCCAGCCCGGGCGGACGGTCCCTCAGCCGGGCGGACAGGGGTGCGAGCGACGGTCGGCGAGCGGTCATCTGGGTCACGCCGCCATGCTCCCAACGACACGCGCTTTCCCGGCGTAACAGGCGAACCTCCGTAGTGTCGCTCAATATATGTTTATGTTCTTTTTCGTACGAAAGGGTGCACGGTGACGACCCAGATCCCCCCGCTGCCACCGCCGAAGGAACGCCGACGCCTGCGCCAGTCCGGCTCGGTGACGCAGACTCAGCTCGCCGGGCACCTCGGTGTCGACCGCGCGACCGTGCGGGCCTGGGAGTCCGGCCGCCGGGTGCCGGCCGGAACCGAGGGCGCGGCCTACGCCCGGCTGCTCGCCTCGTTCGCCGAGCCGACGGCCGCTCAGAAGACGTCCGGGGAGGCGGTTTCCGGGAGACCGGCGGTCGCCCCCGGGACGGTGGCGGTGCCCGAACCGCTGACGCCCGCTCAGTCCTTCGACGCGCTCTACGCCTTCTGCGCGCCGGCCCTCGTACGCCAGACGTGGCTGCTCACCGGGCGCCGGGAGCTGGCCCGGGAGGCCGTGGAGCGCGCCTTCCAGACGGCCTGGCAGCGCTGGCCGGAGGTGGCCAGGGACCGGGACCCGGCCGGATGGGTGCGGGCGGTGGCCTACGACTTCGCGCTCTCCCCCTGGCACCGGTTCCGCCCCCGCTACCGCAGCCCCGAGCCGCCGCCCGCCGATCCCGCCGACCGGGAGTTGCTGCACGCCCTGCTGCGGCTTCCGGCGTCGTACCGGCGCACGCTCGTCCTCTACGACGGCGTGGGCCTCGACCTGCCGGAGACGGCGGCGGAGACGGAGGCGAGCACCCCGGCGGCCGCCAGCCGGCTGACCCACGCCCGGGCGGCGGTGGCCGCGCACGTCCCCGAGCTGGCCGACACCGCCCTGCTGCACCGGCGGCTGACCGAACTCGCCTCCACGGAGCGGTTCCGCTCCGCCGCGCCGACGGCGGTGCGGACCGGCTGCGAACGCCGGGACGTCTTCTGGACCCGGGCGGCCATCGCGTTCACCGTGACGATCGTCGGCGCGACGACGCTCACGCTGCGGACCGCGCCGACCCGGTACGAGGCGCCGATCGCGCCGGCCCAGGCGGTGCGGGGCGTGCCACGGCCCGCGCCGCTGGGCCCGCTGTCCCAGGCGGAGCAGGCCCTGCGGGCGAAGCTGCGCGGGGAGACGGAGAGCGGGACGGAGCGACTGGTGCCGGACCTCAGGTGACGCGGTGCCCCGGGCACCCACCGGTGTGGCGGGCGGAGACGGCGCAAGGCCCGCCCCGGGCTGCGGGACGGGCCTTCCGGCGTGCTGTCGGTGCGACTCAGGCGCTGAGGATCTCGCGCGCGAGCTTGGCCGTCTCGGTCGGGGTCTTGCCGACCTTGACGCCCGCGGCCTCGAGGGCCTCCTTCTTCGCCTGGGCGGTGCCGGAGGAGCCGGAGACGATGGCGCCGGCGTGGCCCATGGTCTTGCCCTCGGGCGCGGTGAAGCCCGCGACGTAACCGACGACCGGCTTGGTCACGTTCTCCTTGATGAACGCGGCCGCGCGCTCTTCGGCGTCGCCGCCGATCTCACCGATCATCACGATGAGCTCGGTCTCCGGGTCGTCCTGGAACGCGGCCAGAGCGTCGATGTGGGTGGTGCCGATGATCGGGTCGCCACCGATGCCGACGGCCGTCGAGAAGCCGATGTCACGCAGCTCGTACATCATCTGGTACGTCAGCGTGCCGGACTTCGAGACCAGGCCGATGCGGCCCGGCTTGGTGATGTCGCCCGGGATGATGCCGACGTTCGACTGGCCCGGGGTGATGATGCCGGGGCAGTTCGGGCCGATGATGCGGGTCTTGTTGCCCTTCTTGCCGGCGTACGCCCAGAAGGACGCCGTGTCGTGCACGGCGATGCCCTCGGTGATCACGACGGCCAGCGGGATCTCGGCGTCGATGGCCTCGACGACCGCGTCCTTGGTGAACTTCTCCGGCACGAAGATGACGGAGACGTTGGCGCCGGTCTTCTCGATGGCCTCCGCGACGGTCCCGAAGACGGGTACCTCGGTGCCGTCGAAGTCCACGGTCTGACCCGCCTTGCGCGGGTTCACGCCGCCCACGACGTTGGTGCCGTCACCGAGCATGAGCTTGGTGTGCTTCATGCCGGTGGAGCCGGTCATGCCCTGGACGATGACCTTGCTGTCCTTGTTGAGCCAGATAGCCATGGTGTGTTGGTGTCCTCGTCCTGAGTGCTTACTTGGCGGCGTGGGCCAGCTCGGCGGCCTTGTCGGCCGCGCCGTCCATGGTGTCGACGCGCTGAACCAGCGGGTGGTTGGCGTCGGTGAGGATCTGTCGGCCGAGCTCGGCGTTGTTGCCGTCGAGGCGGACGACGAGGGGCTTGGAGACGTTCTCGCCGCGGTCCTCGAGGAGCTTCAGGGCCTGCACGATGCCGTTGGCGACCTCGTCGCAGGCGGTGATGCCACCGAAGACGTTCACGAAGACGGACTTGACGTCCGGGTCGCCCAGGATGATCTCCAGGCCGTTCGCCATGACCTGGGCGGAGGCGCCACCGCCGATGTCCAGGAAGTTGGCGGGCTTGACGTCGCCGTGCTGCTCACCGGCGTACGCGACGACGTCCAGGGTGCTCATGACGAGACCCGCGCCGTTGCCGATGATGCCGACCTCGCCGTCGAGCTTGACGTAGTTGAGGCCCTTCGCCTTGGCGGCCGCCTCGAGCGGGTTGGCGGCGTCCTTGTCGTGGAGCTCCTCGTACTCGGGGTGGCGGAACTCGGCGTTCTCGTCGAGCGACACCTTGCCGTCGAGGGCGATGACGTCACCGGAGGCGACCTTCGCGAGCGGGTTGACCTCGACGAGGAGGGCGTCCGACTTGATGAAGGTGTCCCACAGCTTGACGAGGACGTTGGCGACCTTGTCCGCGACCTCGGCCGGGAACTTGGCGGCCGCGACGATCTCGCGGGCCTTGGCCTCGTCCACGCCGTCGATCGGGTCGATCGGGGTCTTGGCGACGGCCTCCGGGCGAGTGGCCGCCACCTCCTCGATCTCCATGCCGCCCTCGACGGAGGCGATGGAGAGGAAGGTGCGGTTCGCACGGTCGAGGAGGAAGGAGACGTAGTACTCCTCGACGATCTCCGGAGCGGTCTCGGCGATCATCACCTTGTGGACCGTGTGGCCCTTGATGTCCATGCCGAGGATGTCCGTCGCACGGGCGACGGCCTCGTCCGCGGAGGCGGCCAGCTTCACGCCACCGGCCTTGCCACGACCACCGACCTTCACCTGCGCCTTGACGACGGACTTGCCGCCCAGACGCTCGGTGATCTCGCGCGCCGCCTCAGGCGTGTCGATGACTTCACCGGCCAGCACCGGTACATCGTGCTTGGCGAAGAGGTCCCTCGCCTGGTACTCGAACAGGTCCACGCGCTTCCGTCCCTATCAGTGATCTCGCGGTTCGTTGGATGCGTGGGCGTGCCGCGAAGGGCAACGTGACGTCCGCTTGTCACTAGGGGGGCGCACACGGTGTCCGAGCGCGCGGCATGTCCGTCTCGCAGGTTATCTCCGCTCGCGGGGGCTCCCTAAATCGAGGGTCACACCTGAGCGGTGATACCTGTCACATGATGCCGGTTTTCCTGGCACCGCGTGCCGAGCCGTGGGGGCTCCGGGGGGGGTGGGGTGCGAGGCCTCACCGGGCTGGGGTTGACCCGGTGAGGCCTCCCTGCGGCCCCGGGGGAACCGGGGCTGGAGGCGGTTGATCCCCACCCCAATGGGGACCACCCGCCCCGACCGCGGGGGTCCGTCCGGACGGACCGACGGCATTCGGCCGTCCGGGTACGGCGACCCCGCGGAGCGTAAGGGGACTCAGCCCTGGTGCCCCAGGCCCTGATACCCCCGGTAACCCATGCCCTGCGCGGCGCCCCGCACGCCGTAGGGATCCCGCAGGTCCCCGGGCACGGCCGCGCGGACGTCGTTCTGCAGGTCCGCTGGTACGGCTGTGCGCACGTCGTTCTGCAGGTCCGCGGGTACGGTCGCGCGGGCGGTCCCTTCGAGGCCGTCGGCCGCGTGCCCGGCCAGTGCCCCGCCGGTCCGCCGCACGGTGCCGTGGAGGTCGTGCGCGAAGCCGGTGACCTGCCCGGCAGCGGGCGCGGCCTGCGCGGCCACACCACCCGCGAAGGGCCCGGCTTCGTCCGCCATGCCGTGAACCAGACCGGCCGTGCTCCCGCCGACCCCGTCGGCCACCGGCCGTACGGTGCCGTCGACGGTCGCGTGCACGGCGCCGGAGGCCTGATACGCGGTGCCGGTGGCGGTTCCGGCTGCCTGGTACGCGGTGTCGGTGGCGGTTCCGGCGACGGTTCCGGCTGCCGCGTACGCGGTGCCGGTCACGGTCCCGGCCGCCTGGTACGCGGTGCCGGTGGCGGTTCCGGCCGCCTGGTACGCGGTGCCGGTGGCGGTTCCTGCCGCCTGGTACGCCGTGTTGGTGGCGATGTCGGTGGCCGGCCTGGCCGCTGCGGTGGCGGTGTTCGTCAGCGGCCGGGCCGCCTCGGTGATGCCGGCCGCGTAGGGCGGGAGCTGGCCGGTGACGCCCTCCGCGAAGGCCCCGGCCTGGCCGGTCACACCGTGCGCGAGCGGGGGTACCTCACCGGTGAGCCCGCCGGCGAAGGCCAGGGCGTCGCCGTGGACGCCGTACGCGAGCGCGCCCGCGTCCGAGACGGCCTGCCCGGCGACCGGCGCGATCCCGTGCACGGCGGCGGAGGCGGCCGGCGGCAGCACCGCGTCGGTGGTGTCCCGCGCGACGCCACCGGCCAGCCCGGTGGCGTACCCGGGAAGGCCCCCGGCGAGCGCCCGGCCGTCCCCCACGGCTCCGCTCGCCACGCCGGACGCGTCCGCGCGCGCACCCGTGGCCGCTCCGTACGCCCCGGCCCACGCACCCCCGGCCACCCCGTGCACACCGTCCTGTGCCCACAGCGCCGTCCCGGCCGCACCGGCGCCCGCGTCCGCCGCCACACCCTGGGCGCCGGCGGCCGTGTCCACGGCCGCGCCGTACACACCGGACACCGCGTCCGCGGCCGTCCCGTGCACTCCGGACGCGGCACCCGTCACGGTTCCGTACGCCCCGGCCACGGTGCCCAGGGCCGTACTCCGCACCCCGGCGACCCCGCCCACGGCGGTTCCGCCCACCCCGGCCAGCGCGTCGGCGGCCGTCCCGTGCACACCGGTCACCAGGTGCCCGGCGGCGGGCGCCACGCCCGCCGCCGTCCGTGTGGCGAGCGGCACGGCCCCGTCGACGGCCGCCGAGGCCACCGGCGGCACCGCGGCGGAAGCCGCCTCGTCCACGACCGGCACGGCCACGCCCGGGACCGACCGCACCGTGCCGACGACCTGCTGCCCGGCGCCGGTGGCCGTGCCGGTGACATGCGCGGGCACGGCGGCGACGGAGGCCTCCGCCGCGCCGGTCGCCTCGGCGGCCGTGCCGCGCGCGGCGGCCGTCGCCCCGGCGGTCCGGCCCTGCGCACCGGCGACGGCCCGCTGCGCGGTGGTGCGGACGACGCCGTCGACGCCCTCGGTCCGGCTGCGCGCGGCCGCCTGCACGGCCTGGAGCTTGGTCTGGGCGGCGGCCAGGGCCTCCTCCACCTCGGGAGCGAAGGACGCCAGGGGGCCGAAGAGGTAGTCGACCCCGTCCTGCGGGGTGGTGGGGACCGAGTGCGCGGTGTGGGCCACCGTGTGCGCGGTCTGCGCGGTCCGCGCGGCCCCGGCCTCGGCGCCTGCGGTGAGCCGTGCGCCCTCCGCCTCGACCTGCGCCCGGTCGCGCGCCTGCTCGGCGCGGGCGGCGCGGGCGCCCTTGATGACCTGGGCCCCCCTGATCCGGGCCGCGGCCGGGGCCTGCACGTCGGCGTGCCGGCGAGCCTGGTCCGCGGCGGCCGGGACGCCGGTGGCACCCTTTGCCCCCCGCACGGCCTCGCCGGTCGTGCCCGAGGCCGACGAGACCGTCGAGGTCGCCGCGCCGGTCAGGCCGGTCACGGTGTCGTGCACATCGCTGACGACTCCGACGACACCGTCGACGGTGTCGCCGAGTGCGCCGGTGGCGCCGGTACCCGCGTCGGTGCCGGCGTCCGGCGTGGAGAGGGAGGACGCGGGCAGTTCGTCCGCGTTGGCAGCGGCCGAGCCGAGCGCCCAGGCACCGGTGACACCGGCGGCTATCACGATCGAACGGCGAATGTTCTTGTTCATTGCGTGCGTCAAATCCTTCGGAAACGGCTGAATACGGCTAGGGGTTCCGTCCGGAGTGCGCTGAGCACGGGTGGGGTCCGGACGGGCGGGCAGACCTGTTCCGCCCCCGCGCGACAGGTCCGTGGCGGGGAGGTCGGCCCTGCTGCCTAGCCGGGGAAGACGGGGATGTCCCGGTGCCGTTCCCGGGTCGCGGGCGCGTCGACGCGCGCGGTGAAGCCGGGCGCGAGCCGCACCGGCGCCCGGTCGTCGAGGGTGACGCCGAACGCGTCACCGTGGCGGAATGCGCTGCCGTCGGCCGCCTGCTTGCCGAGCGCGCCGTCCGGGTCTCCGGTGGGCGCGGGGCCCTGACGCGGGGCGACGGGAGCGGTGACGACGGTGCGATGCGCGGCGTGGACCTGCTCCGAGTATGCGAACGCCATGGGTGCCTCGGGGCCGTACGCGACGGCCGGCGCCGGCACGGACGCCACGACGTGGACCGTCAGCCGCTTCGCCGGGGCCTTCGCCGCCGAACCGACGTGCCGGTGCACGCCGGGCACCGGCGCCTTGCGGTGCGATGCCCCGTCGAGGCCCCGCACCGGGTTGAGGTCCGACACCTGCTTGAGTCCCGGCACTTGGCCGAGGTTCTGCACCTGACCGAGTTCCGGAACCTCAACGGGTTCCGGGACCTGCTTGAGCGCCGGGACGTGGTTGAGACCCGGCACCCGGTCGAGATTCGGCAGGCGCAGGGAGCGCGCCGTCGTCCGCGTGTCATCGACGGTCCGGGACACCGCGGCCTCGGCGGACCCGGTCACCGTGGCCCCGGCGGACCTGGACGTCGTGTCCTCGGCGGACCTGGACGTCGTGCTCGTCGCGCTCGCCACGTCCCGTACGGGGGCGGCGGCCCGGTCGGTCACCGTGCGCACCGCGCCCACCGGATCCACCCGGTTCTCGTGCCCGGTCACCGCGGACCGCGCCGATGTCGCCTTCACCGGCACCGGCACCGGAATGCGGTCGGCCGCCTGGGCCTGTCCGCCGCAGAGGAACCCGAGCGTGAACAACCCGCCCACCAGCAGCGCCAGCTGAAGCGCACGCCGCCCGACCGCCGTGCGCAGCGCGCGCACGGAGGCACCGAAGAGGGTGGCTGGGAAGGTCAAGGAGGGAGACATCCTCGGGATCGGCACGGCACGGGCTCCGCCGATCCTTGCACGCCCCGCCCGAGGCCGCGCAAGCCCCCTGTTACCGATGGGTAGTCATATCCCTTTTCCTGCCCCTTTCCCGCTCCGCGTCACGCGGTGTCCGGTATCGGCAGCGGCCGCTTCTCGAGCGCCGCCGCCATCACCTCGGGGAACAGGTCGGGTGTGCAGGCGAACGCCGGCGCGCCCAGCGCGGCGAGCGCGGCCGCGTGGTCCCTGTCGTAGGCCGGCGCGCCCTCGTCCGACAGCGCGAGCAGCGTCACGAACCGCACACCGGACGCCTTCATGGCCGCCACTCGCTTGAGCATCTCGTCGCGGATACCGCCCTCGTAGAGATCGCTGATCAGCACGACCACCGTCTCGGCGGGCCGGGTGATCTGCGACTGGCAGTAGGCGAGCGCCCGGTTGATGTCCGTACCGCCGCCGAGCTGGGTGCCGAAGAGGACGTCGACCGGGTCGTCGAGCTGGTCGGTGAGGTCCACCACCGCCGTGTCGAAGACGACCAGCCGCGTACTGATCGACCGCATGGAGGCGAGCACCGCGCCGAAGACGGACGCGTAGACCACCGACGCCGCCATCGACCCGGACTGGTCGATGCAGAGGACCACCTCTTTCTTCACCGACCGCGCCGCCCGCCCGTACCCGATGAGCCGTTCCGGCACGACCGTGCGGTGCTCGGGCAGGTAGTGCTTGAGGTTGGCCGCGATGGTGCGGTTCCAGTCGATGTCGTGGTGACGCGGCCGGCTGACGCGCGCGCTGCGGTCCAGGGCGCCGGTGAGCGTGGCCCGGGTCCGGGTCGCGAGCCGCTTCTCCAGGTCCTCCACCACCCTGAGCACGACCGCCCGCGCCGTCTCCTTCGTCGTCTCCGGCATCGCCTTGTTCAGCGAGAGCAGTGTGCCGACCAGATGCACGTCCGCCTCCACCGCCTCCAGCATCTCCGGCTCCAGCAGCAGGGACGCGAGCCCGAGCCGGTCGATGGCGTCGCGCTGCATGACCTGGACGACGGAGGAGGGGAAGTAGGTGCGGATGTCCCCGAGCCAGCGCGCCACGGAGGGTGCCGAGGCACCGAGCCCCGCCGAACGGTCCCGCCCCGTCTGCGGTTTGTCCCCCTTGCCGTAGAGGGCCGCCAGCGTGCCGTCCATCGCCGCGTCCCGCCCGGACAGCGCGCACCCGGTGCCGTCGGCCTGCTCCCCACCGAGCACCAGCCGCCACCGCCGAAGCCGCTCTCCTGCCGGGTCGCCGACGGTCGGCGTCGCTTCGGTCGTCATGTACCCACCCCCAGAGAGCTGTTGTGATCTGTCGTCATGCGCCGACAACCCACAGAGCTGTTGCGATCGGCCGTCGTGCGCCCACCCCCGCAAGGCTGTTGTGACTGGTCGGCCCAGGCTGGTTCATTCAGGCCCGGCGTCTGCCGCCCTCGGCGCCGAAGCCGCTCCGTTGCCGCGATTCCGGCGGTCGACGTCGGTCCGGTCGTCATGTACCCACCCCCGCAAGCCTGTGGTGATCGGTTGCACCGGGCTGCTCGTCCAGACCGAGCAACAGTCGCAGCACCGGCAGCACGGCATCGGCGCGTTCGGTGTCCGCCTCGGCGGCGAAGCCGGGGGTGGCGACCCCCCGGGCCGGCCCTCCCACCCGTTCTCCCGGTCCGCGCCGCACCAGTTCGCCGAGGGTTCTGCGCACACCCGGCTCGTACACCGAGAACGTGCGCCGCAGCAGGGGCAGTACGTCCGTGAACGCCTCCGCCGGAACCCCGGTCAGCCAGTCGTCGACCAGGCCGAGCAACCGCTCGTCGTGCACCAGCAGCATGCCGCCCCCACCGCCGACGAACCCCTCGATCCATGCGGCCGCGTCGGTGGGAGGCGTCCCCGGCGACAGCGCGAGCCCCATCAGCCGCGCCGCCTCCTCGGGCCCCAGCCCGCCGTCGTCCAGCAACAGCCGCACCGCCCGTCCCCGGACTACACCGGGCACGGTGTCCCGCCGGGACAGGGTGCCGAGCACGGCACGCCAACGGTCCCGCAGGTCGCCGGCCCCGGCCCCGCTGCCGCCGGCCCCGGCCCTGCCACTCCCGGCCTCGGCCCCGCTGCCACCGGCCCCGGCCCCGTCGGCATCCGCGAGGGTCTCCCCCAGCAGCCCCACCGCCGTGTGCACGGCGTCCACGTGACCGCGCATCTCCTCGGCCGCGTCGGCGTCGAGCCCGGCACAGGCGGGCGGGAGGCCGACGAAGATCCGCTCGGCGAGCCCCGCGGCGACCCCGGCCAGCGCCCGGGTGTCGGTGCCGCGTACGTCGCCGTAGCGAAGGGAGCGGACCAGGGCGGGCAGCGCCTGTGCGAGATGCCCGACGTCCGCGTCCAGGGCCGCGCGGTCGGCGAGCACCCGCATGACCACCGGCAGGGCGTCCGGCAGCCCGGCGAGCAGGCAGTGCTCGGCGAGCGCGGTGACGTCGGCGAGGGCCCGCGCGGCGACCGCGTCCGCCTCCGCCCTGGCCTGCGCCGCCGCGTGCACGGTCGTCCCCCACACCCCCGCCTCCGCGACCCGCACCGCCAGCTCGGGCTCCCAGCGCAGCCGCCAGGTCTCGCGGAACGTGCCCGTGCTCCCCCGCGACCGGGCCGGCTCGCCCCAGCCGACACCGAGCAGCCGCAGCCGGTGCAGGAGTCTGCTGCGGCCCGCGTCGGTGTCCTTGCGCAGGTCCAGATCCAGCTCGCGCTCCACCGCCTCCGGTTTGAGCCGCAGCGCCCGCTGCCGCCGCGTCAGGTCGCGCTGCAGCGGCACCGCGGGTGCGGCTTCGGGGACCTCGCCCAGGACGTCCCCGACCACCAGCCGGTCGTGTACCAGCGCCAGGGGCACGTCCGAGCCGTCGCACATCACCGCGCGCACCGCCTCGGTGGTCTCCCCCAGGCCGGGGAGCGGGCGGCCGCGCAGGGCCGCGAGGGTCTCAGCGAGCCGTACGGCCTCGATGACATGCGCCGAGGAGACGATCCGGTCCTCCTCCCTCATCAGCCTGGCCACCTTGGTCAGCCATCGCTCGACCGGCCGGTCGGGGGCGTCGAACAGATGCCCGTACCAGCCCGGCGACTCGACGCCCGCGCCGTACCCGCTGGACCGGGCCAGCCTGCGGTGCGTCCAGGGCACCCAGGTCAGGTCGGTCTTGACCTTGGGCAGCCCCTTCAGCAGCGCCCGGTCGGCGCCGACGGTGGTCTTCTCACGCAGCGCCGGAACGTGCCAGGCCCCGCACACCACGGCCACCGAATCCCCGAACTCCCTGCGAGCAGCGCGTAGTTCGAGCCGCATGTGCGCCTCGCGCACCAGGTCCCGGGGCCGCCCACCGACGCCATATCGCTCGCGCAGCGCCCCCATGGCGTCCGCCAGCGCGGCGAACGGCGCGAAGGGGTCCCGCTCCCCCGGCCCCCGGTGCTCGACGACGTCCTCCCACCACCGCTCGGCATCGTCGTACCCGGCGGCCTCGGCGAGGACGGCAAGGGGGTCGACACGGACCTGGTCCTCGCCGGGACCGGGGTCGGACTCGGCCTCGGCGCCGGCCTCAGCCTCAGGGCCGACCTCAGCCTGAGCCTCCGCCGGAGGCTCCTCCCCTTCCTCTCGGGTGAGCCCTTGCTCCTCCCACGCAAGGGTGTGGGTGGCCGGCAGATCGATGAAGCGGGCCGGGACGCCGTGGGCGAGGGCCCAGCGGATGGCCACCCACTCGGGGCTGAAATCGGCGAAGGGCCAGAACGCCGAGCGGCCGGGTTCGTCCACGGCATGGGCGAGCAGGGCGACCGGGGGCCGCAGGCCGGGGTCGGCGGCCAGGGGGAGCAGGGCGTCGGCCTCGGGCGGGCCCTCGATCAGGACGACGGCGGGCCGGGCCGCGTCCAGGGCGGCCCGCACCGCGCGCGCGGAACCGGGCCCGTGGTGCCGCACGCCGAGCAGCAGTGGTCCGGGGGCATCGGCCCCGGTCCGGCCCGAGTCGGTCATGCGCTCACCTCCCGGCAGGCGCGGTAGAAGTCCGTCCAGCCCTCCCGCTCGCGCACGACGGCCTCCAGGTACTCCTGCCAGATGACCCGGTCGGCCGCCGGGTCGCGCACGACCGCGCCGAGGAGGCCCGCGGCGACGTCCCCGGGGCGCAGCACGCCGTCGCCGAAGTGGGCGGCGAGAGCGAGGCCGTTGGTGACGACGGAGATCGCCTCGGCCGTGGACAGCGTGCCGCTGGGCGACTTCAGTTTCGTGCGGCCGTCGGCGGTGACGCCGTCGCGCAGCTCGCGGAACACGGTCACGACCCGGCGGATCTCCGCCATGCCGTCGGGCCCGGCCGGCAGGTCGAGGGAGCGGCCGAGCTGCCCGACGCGGCGGGTGACGATGTCGACCTCGGCGTCGGCGCTCGCCGGCAGCGGCAGCACCACGGTGTTGAAGCGGCGGCGCAGGGCGCTGGAGAGGTCGTTGACGCCGCGGTCGCGGTCGTTGGCGGTGGCGATGAGGTTGAAGCCGCGCACCGCCTGGACCTCCTCGCCCAGTTCGGGGACGGGCAGGGCCTTCTCGGACAGGATCGTGATCAGCGTGTCCTGCACCTCGGCCGGGATGCGGGTCAGCTCCTCCACGCGGGCCGTCATGCCCTCGGCCATGGCGCGCATGACGGGGCTGGGCACGAGGGCGGCGCGGCTGGGGCCGTCGGCGAGCAGCCGCGCGTAGTTCCAGCCGTATCTGATCGCCTCCTCGGGGGTGCCGGCGGTGCCCTGCACCAACAGGGTCGAGTCACCGCTGACGGCCGCGGCCAGATGCTCCGACACCCAGGTCTTGGCGGTGCCCGGCACGCCGAGCAGGAGCAGGGCGCGGTCGGTGGCGAGCGTGGTGACGGCGACCTCGACGATCCGCCGCGGCCCCACGTATTTGGGTGTGATCACCGTGCCGTCCGGCAGGGTGCCGCCGAGCAGGTACGTCGCCACCGCCCACGGCGACAGCTTCCAGCGGGCCGGGCGCGGTCGGTCGTCCTGGGCGGCGAGCGCGGCGAGTTCGTCGGCGAAGGCGCGCTCGGCGTGCGGCCGCAGCACCTCGGCCGCGGCCGCGGGGGTGCCCGCGTTCGCGCTCGCGGAGTGGTTCGTGCTCGGTTCGACGGACGTGGCGTCCACGGACACAGACATGGCTGAGGCCCCCTCCAGCTCGGCCGGGTTCGGTCTGGGATCCACCGTGCACCACGCCACTGACAATCGCTCTGACCTGCGGAAACATGCCCGCCAGGTGGATTGTCAGTGGCGGGACCTACCGTCGGTGGCATGACTGAGCAGGGGGTGCGCTGGACCGCGGACCGGGTGCTGGCACTGGCGCCTGACGCCGCGTCACGCAAGGCGGGCGGAAGGCTCGGCACGGCCGGTCCGTGGTCCGGGACGGGCAGTCGTACGGAGGGGGCGGTGTGGGGGCTGTGCAAGGGCAGCGGCAGCAGGCCGTACCAGACGGTGGTGGACCTGGCGGACCCGGCGGCACTCCGGTTCAAGTGCAGTTGCCCGAGCCTGAAGTTCCCGTGCAAGCACGCGCTCGGCCTGCTGCTGCTGTGGGCCGGCGGGGACGACTCGGTGCCGGTGGCGCAGGAGCCGCCGGACTGGGCCGGGCAGTGGCTCAGGGGCCGGCGCGTGCGCGCGGAGAGCAGACGGGGGGAGCCGGGCGGGGGTTCTCCGGCCGCTGACTCGGAGGCGGCGCGGCGCCGGACCGAGCGCCGGGCCGAGCGGGTCACAGCGGGGGCCACGGAGCTGGAGCAGCGGCTGGCGGACCTGCTGCGCGGCGGACTGGCCTCGGCCGAGCAGGCCGGGTACGGCCTGTGGGACGAGACGGCGGCCCGCATGGTCGACGCCCAGGCGCCCGGACTGGCATCTCATGTAAGGGAGTTGGGGGCCGTTTCGGCGTCCGGGGCGGGCTGGCCGGCGCGTTTGCTGGAGGAGTGCGCGCTGCTGCACCTGCTCGACCAGGGCTGGCTGCGCCGTGACCGGCTGCCGGAGGCGCTCGCGGCCACGGTCCGTTCCCGGCTCGGTCTGCCCGCCTCGGCGGACGGCCCGTCGTTGCGCGACCGTTGGCTGGTCCTCGCCCAGTACGACACGGCGGACGCGAAACTGACGACCCGCCGGATATGGCTGCACGGCGCCTCGTCGGGCGACACCCGGCTGCTGCTGTCGTACGGTGCGGCCGGCCGGGCGCCGGAGCTGTCCCTGCCGGTCGGTCTGGCCCTGGACGCGGAACTGTCCGCGTATCCGGGGGCGGGTCAGTCCCGGGCCGCCCTGGGCGAGCGGTTCGCGGCGCCCGCCCCGGCAGGTTTCCGCCCGCCGGGCGTGACCACGGCCGAGGCGGCGGCCCGGTACGGCGCGGCCCTGCGTGACGACCCCTGGCTGGAGTCGGTCCCGGTGACGCTGGACCGGGTCGTGCCGGTCCCGGACGGCGACCTGTGGCAGCTGGCCGACGCCGACGAGGACGCGGCCCTTCCGCTGACCCGGGCCGCCCGCACCCGCCCCGGCCTGTGGAGGCTGCTCGCCCTGTCCGGCGGCGCCCCCGTGACGGTCTTCGGCGAATGCGGCCACCGCGGCTTCACCCCGCTCACGGCATGGCCGGAGAACGCGACCGAGGGGGTGGCCCTGTGCTGACCCCGCCACGGACAGCGCGGGACAGCCACCCGGGCCGCACGGCTCCGCGGCCCCGCCGCAGGCCCCTCACGGCGCGGCCCTGCCCGGGCTCCCGGCGCACGACGAGACGGGAACACGATGAACGGCACGGCGGCCGACGGAGACGGCACGCCCCCGCACCTCGGCTTCACTCCGCCCACGGCCAGGCCGGAGGACGCGAGCGCGCCGGTGAGCCGGTGCCGCTCCGCCCTGACGAGCCACTGACACCGCGCGAGGCGCCCACCCGGACCGTCCGGCTGCGGGGTCCCGCTCCTCACCGGCACGACCTGCCCGCCATCTCGGCGCGGGAAGACAAGGGGCCATGATGAACACGACGGCAACAGAAAGTGATGGCACGGCTCCCGTGAGTTCCTGGGAGGACCTGGTGACCGCCGCCCTCCTCGGCACCGACCGGCGCCCCCTCGCGCGGGTGACGCCCGGTCGCACGGCGCCCGTCGCGCTCCTGGACGCGGCCGCCGAGGCCACCGTGCGGCGGCGGGCCGGGCTGCGGCCCGCGCCTGCGGCGCGGCGGCCGGAGCGGGCGCCAGAGGATCCACGCCCCGCACTGCCCCCGGCCGCGGCGCGCAGGCTCGCCACGCTGCTGGCCGACCGTTCCGGCGGCACGGGCGGTGGCCGGCGGGGCAGCTCTCCGGACCTCATGGAACTGCTCCCGCAGTGGCTCGCGGCGGCCAACGCGCACGGGTACGCGGCCCCCGCGCAGACCCTCCCGGCCCTGCTGGACGCGGCTCGGGGCCGTACGGACCTGCGCCCGGCGGCGCTGGCCTTCGCGGGCCCCCGGGCGCTGTGGCTGGCCCGGTTCAACCCGGACTGGCGCTTCGCCCTGCGCTCGGCCCCCGGCGGCGGCGCGGCGCTGCCCGGCCCCGAGGACGCCGAGGCCGTGGGCCGGCTGTGGCGGGAGGGGCTGTTCGCCGAGCGGGTGGCCCTGCTGGGCGCGCTGCGCGCCCGTACGCCCGCGTTCGCCCGCGAGCTGCTGGCCGGGACCTGGCCGTCGGAGCGCGCGGAGGACCGGCTGATGTTCCTGGACTCGCTGCGCACGGGCCTGTCCGCGGCGGACGAGCCGTTCCTGGAGCAGGCGCTGGGCGACCGCAGCCGCAATGTGCGGGCGACAGCGGCGGAACTGCTGTCGGCGCTGCCCGGTTCGGCGCTCGCCGCCCGCATGGCCATGCGGGCCACGGTATGTGTGGCCGTGGATCATACGGGGAACTCGCCGGTGATCGTGGTGGAGGCGCCGCTCGAGTGCGACTCCACCATGGAGCGGGACGGTGTGGTGGCCACACCGCCCGCGGGCAGAGGAGAACGGTCATGGTGGCTGGGGCAGTTGGTGGAAGCGGCACCGCTCGGCACCTGGCGGGAGCGCCTGGGCGGGCGGACGGCCCGGGAGATCACGGCGCTGCCGGTGGCGGACGACTGGCAGGGCGAGCTGCACGCGGCCTGGTGCCGGGCGGCCGTGCGGCAGCGGGACGCTCAGTGGTCGAGGGCGCTGCTCGGCGCCCCGTCGGCGCCGGAGGCGGGCGGTCCGGGGGCGGTGTCACTGGCGGAGCGGGCCAAGCTGCTGGCCGCGCTGGAGCCGGCGGAACGGGCCGTATGGGTCGCAGGATTCATCGCGACGCACGGCCTGTCGGAGGCGTTCCAGCTGCTCGGGGTGTGCGCGGTGCCGTGGGATCCGACCCTGGGCCGGGCCGTGGTGGACGCACTGAACATCGCGCGGGACGCGGGCAGTTACCCATGGAGCTTCAGCGGCGTGATGGGGCTCGCGGAGCGCTGTCTGGACCCGGCGGAGGCCGCCCGGCTGGATGCGCTGCTGGCGATACCCGACGAGCGGGAGGATGCCGCACCGGGCGCCGGGGGCTACTGGGCGGAGGCGTTCCAGAGACTCGTCACGACGCTGCGGTTGCGGGCGGCGATGGCCGGCGAACTGGCGCCGGCACCCGGCGATGCCGATGCGCGGGAGCCCCTGCCCCCGCGCGGCGCCCTCTCGGCTCAGCCCCCGGAAGCGGCGGGCTGACGGACGTTCTCCCGCACCCACTGCACGATCGACGCGGTCGTGGCCCCCGGCGTGAAGAGCTCCGCGACGCCCTTCTCCTTCAGCGGCGCGATGTCCTCTTCGGGGATGATGCCACCGCCGAAGACGAGGATGTCCTCGGCCTCGCGGTCCTTGAGCAGCTCGATGACCGCGGCGAACAGGGTGTTGTGCGCGCCGGAGAGGATGGACAGGCCGATCGCGTCGGCGTCCTCCTGGATGGCGGTGTCGACGATCTGTTCAGGCGTCTGGTGCAGCCCGGTGTAGATGACTTCCATACCGGCGTCCCGCAGGGCGCGCGCGATGACCTTGGCCCCGCGATCGTGGCCGTCGAGCCCCGGCTTGGCGACCACCACGCGGATCGGACCGGCTGCCACAACCATCACTGCCTCCATCAAACGACCACGGAAGCGATCGCTTCCGTCCGTAACGACAAGTACCGCACTTTTGGCGCGTTCCGCCACCCGTCGCGAAGTGAACGAACGTTATCTCCAGCATCCCGCAACCGGCAGTTTTACGGTGCGCAGCGAGGGGGAAATCACACGGTGGGACATGAGGGCACATGGGGGATCGAGCCGTCCTCCGGTGTGCCGACAGGAGGTCGGCCATGAAGGTCACCGGGGTACTGCCACTCTTCCTCCCGCTCTGCCGCCGATTCTGGCCGGGCAGACTGGCCGGTTTGTCCATGGCGCTGCTGAAGGCGACCGCCCTGGAAGCCGCGATCCTGGCCGGTCATCTCCTGCTGTATCCGACGGGCCTGATCCAGGAGCGCCGAACGCCCGAGCTGCCCGCGGGTGAGGGCACCGCGCAGCTGCCGGTCCGCCCCGGCCCGCCGGTCGTGCTGCTGCACGGCTTCATCGACAACCGCTCGGTGTTCGTACTGCTGCGCCGCAACCTGGCCCAGCGCGGCAGGCAGCGGGTGGAGTCGCTCAACTACTCCCCCCTGACCTGCGACATCCGCATCGCGGCCGAGCTGCTCGGGCGGCACGTGGAGGAGATCTGCGAGCGCACCGGCAGCGCCCGGGTCGACATCGTGGGACACAGCCTCGGGGGCCTGATCGCGCGGTACTACGTACAGTGCCTGGGTGGTGACCTTCGGGTACGCACCCTCGTCACCCTCGGCACCCCGCACTCCGGGACCCGGGTGGCCCCGCTGGCCGACGCCCACCCGATCGTGCGCCAGATGCGGCCCGGCTCCGAGGTGATCGAGGAGCTGGGGCGGCCCGCCGCCGGGTGCCGTACGCGGTTCGTCAGCTTCTGGAGCGACCTGGACTCCCTGATGGACCCGCTGGAGTCGGCCTGTCTGGAGCACCCCGACCTCGACGCGCAGAACGTCCGGGTGACCGGCATCGGGCACCTCGCCCTGCCCGTGCACCCCGCCGTGGCCGCCGGGATACGCGAGGCACTGGAGACGGCCCGGCCCGGGGACCGGGTCGCGGAGGGCCTCACGGTCGCCTGAGCCGAGCGCCGAAGGGATGACCCGGGGGATGGAACAGGGGCGGGACAGGGGCGCCGCACAGCCCGCTCATCGGTGATGCACGGCGGCCTCACATCGAACGCTCATCGAACACAAAGCCAAGCGCGCGTCCCGCCGTCGCCGAAACACCGCTGAATGCCCGTTTCCGGCCCGCGTGAAACCGGCGGAAGATTGTCGCGCCCGCATACCGCCGGGTACAGTCACCGCACTGCTCTGGCAGCCCCTGTTGTCGAGGCGAAAGAGAAGTTGGTGAACGACCGTCACCCGTCGGGGACCATGACCACCCCGGCCCCGGCTTCCGACGCCTCCACCGCGCACTACGCGCCGTACGGCACACAGGAAGCCCCCTACGGCGACTTCACCACGTACGGCGGCTACGACGCCACCGGTTTCACGGACGGTTCCCCGGCGGCCCAACCCTTCGGCACGGACCCGCTCTTCGGCGGCCACCCGGGCGGCGCGCAGGCCACGGGCACCTACGACACCACGCAGTGGCAGACCGGCACCGGTCAGAACGCCGCCTACGACGCGTACCCGGCCCAGCCCGTCTACGGCACCGGCGCGTACGACACCACCGCCTGGACCGTCCCCGCGCAGGCCACGGGGAACGATGTCAGCGGCCAGTGGGACGCGGGCGCGTGGCTGCATCCCGACCAGCAGGGCGGCGCGGCCCCCACCCAGCAGTGGGCCTGGGGCACCCAGACCTTCGACACCGGCGCGTACGACGCCACGCAGTGGAACTCCGACGGGCAGGCCGTACCGGCCGGGTCCGGACTTGCCGCCGAACCGTTCGACCAGCAGGCGACCGCCACGTTCGAGCAGGTCGCCTGCGACCCGCAGGCGACCGGCGCCTTTGAGCAACCCCCCTACGGGGACACGGACTTCGATGAACCCCCGGCCAGTGACGGCGAGTTGACCTCGACCGGCGAACTGCCCGCCGTGCCCGAGCTGTTGGACGGCCAGGAAGAGATCACCCCGGTTCCGGCGGGCCGCGCGGGCTCCCGGGGGGCGGCGCGTTCCCGCCGCCGTATGCCCGCCAAGCGCTCCGCGCTGCTCACCGTCGCCGTGCCCTCGGCCTGCGTGATGGGGGTCGCCGGGATCGCCGCTGCCTCCGTCGGCGCGCTGACCGACGGCGGCAGCGACACCACCGCCTCCGCCTCGGACGCCCACGCGGTCAAGCCGTCCATCGCCAACAGCAAGCTGGACACCCAGCTCAGGACCCTGTCGGCCGGCGCCGACGACTTCGCCGACCGGGCGAGCCGTACCCAGGAGCGGATCGACCTCAAGGCACAGCAGGAGCAGGAGAAGAAGAAGGCGGCCGCCGAGGCCGCGCTCAAGGAGCGGCTGCGCCCCAAGTTCGTGCTGCCGGTCACCCAGAAGGGGCTCAGCGCCTACTTCGGCCAGGCGGGCGTGAACTGGATGTCCGTGCACACGGGCATCGACTTCCCCGTCGCCTACGGCACCACGGTGATGGCAGCGACCGACGGCACCGTCACCACCAAGTGGAACAGCGCCTACGGCAACATGATGATGGTGACGGCCAAGGACGGCACGCAGACCTGGTACTGCCACCTGTCCAGCTACCGCGTGGCCCCCGGCACCGTCGTCAAGGCCGGCCAGCCGATCGCCTACTCCGGCAACTCCGGCAACTCCACCGGCCCGCACCTGCACTTCGAGGTGCGGCCCGCGGGCGGGGCGGCCATCGACCCCCTGCCGTGGCTGCGCAGCCACGGGCTCGATCCCACGTAGCGGTCGCGAAAGGGCCCCGCCGGACGGCGGGGCCCTTTGGCCTACAGCTTCTCCACCGGCGCGTACCGCAGCAGCAGACGCTTCGGCTTGGTGTCGCCGAAGTCGATCGTCGCCTCCGCATTCGCACCCGTGCCCTTGACCCCGACGACCGTGCCGAGCCCGAACTGGTCGTGTGTGACCCGGTCCCCGACGGCCAGCGCGACCACCGGCTTCTCCGCGGTGCGCCGCGTGGCGAACCCGGACGCGCCCGACGCCGAGGAGCGCGAGCGGCTCGAGGAGAGCGAGGCGGTGATACCGGAGGCCGGCCCGGAGGACACCGGCGCGGTCGCCCCGGTCCGCTTCCACTCCACGTGGGTGGGCGGGATCTCCTCCAGGAAGCGGGAGGGCGGGTTGTACGAGGGCTGGCCCCAGGCGCTGCGCAGCGAGGACCGCGTGAGGTACAGCCGCTCCCGCGCGCGCGTGATGCCCACGTACGCCAGGCGCCGCTCCTCCTCCAGCTCCTTGTTCTGGCCGAGGGCGCGCATGTGTGGGAAGACGCCGTCTTCCATGCCGGTCAGGAAGACGACCGGGAACTCCAGGCCCTTGGCGGTGTGCAGGGTCATCAGGGTGATGACGCCGTCGCCGTCCTCCTCGTCCGGGATCTGGTCGGAGTCGGCGACCAGGGCGACCTGCTCCAGGAAGTCGGCGAGCGTGCCCGCCTCTCCCTCCGCGCGCTCCTGCTCGAACTCCAGTGCCACGGCGGCGAGTTCCTGGAGGTTCTCGATGCGGGTCTCGTCCTGCGGGTCGGTGGACGCCTGCAGCTCGGCCAGGTAGCCGGTGCGTTCGAGTATGGCCTCCAGCACCGTCGCCGGTCCGGCGCCGGACTCCACGATCGTGCGCAGGTCCTCCATCAGCGTGTTGAACCGCTTGACCGCGTTGGTGGAGCGCGCGGCCATGCCGTATGCCTCGTCCACGCGCTTGAGTGCCTGCGGGAAGCTGATCTTCTCGCGCTGCGCGAGGGCGTCGATCATCGCCTCGGCGCGGTCGCCGATGCCCCGCTTGGGCACGTTGAGGATGCGGCGCAGCGGCACCGAGTCCTCCGGGTTGGCCAGCACCCGCAGGTAGGCCAGGACGTCCCGGACCTCCTTGCGCTCGTAGAAGCGGACCCCGCCGACGACCTTGTAGGGCAGGCCGACGCGGATGAAGACCTCTTCGAAGACACGGGACTGGGCGTTGGTGCGGTAGAAGACGGCGACGTCGCCGGCGCGCGCCTCGCCCGCGTCCGTGAGGCGGTCTATCTCGTCGGCGACGAACTGGGCCTCGTCGTGCTCGGTGTCGGCGACGTAGCCGGTGATCCGTGCGCCCTGGCCGGCGTTGGTCCACAGGTTCTTCGGGCGGCGGGACTCGTTGCGCTCGATGACCGCGTTGGCGGCGGACAGGATGGTCTGCGTGGAGCGGTAGTTCTGCTCCAGCAGGATCGTCGTCGCGTCCGGGTAGTCCTCCTCGAACTGGAGGATGTTGCGGATCGTCGCGCCGCGGAAGGCGTAGATGGACTGGTCCGCGTCACCGACCACGCAGAGTTCGGCCGGCGGGATGTCGTACTCCCCGGGCGGGGTGTCCTCGTCACGCTCGCCCGTCCCCACCAGCTCGCGCACGAGGGCGTACTGGGCGTGGTTGGTGTCCTGGTACTCGTCGACCAGGACGTGCCGGAAGCGGCGGCGGTAGTGCTCGGCGACGTCAGGGAAGGCGCGCAGCAGGTTGACCGTCGTCATGATCAGGTCGTCGAAGTCCAGCGCGTTGGCCTCGCGCAGCCTCGACTGGTAGAGCGCGTAGGCCTGGGCGAGGGTCTTCTCGAAGCCGTCGGTGGCCTGGCCGGCGAAGTCCTCCTCGTCGATCAGCTCGTTCTTCAGGTTGCTGATCTTGGCGCTGAAGGACTTCGGCGGGAAGCGCTTGGGGTCGAGGTCCAGGTCGCGGCAGACCAGGGCCATCAGGCGCTTGCTGTCGGCGGCGTCGTAGATCGAGAACGACGACGTGAAGCCGAGCCTCTTCGACTCGCGGCGCAGGATGCGCACGCAGGCGCTGTGGAAGGTCATCACCCACATCGCGTTCGCACGCGGCCCGACGAGCTGCTCGACGCGCTCCTTCATCTCGCCCGCGGCCTTGTTGGTGAAGGTGATCGCGAGGATCTGGCCCGGGTGGACGCCGCGCTCGGCGAGCAGGTGGGCGATGCGGTGGGTGAGCACCCGGGTCTTGCCGGAGCCGGCACCCGCGACGATGAGCAGCGGCGAGCCCGCGTGCACGACCGCGGCACGCTGGTTCTCGTTCAGCCCCTCGAGCAGTGCCGCCGCGTCGATCGCCGGCCGGGGGGCGCCGTCGCGGTAGTACGCGTCCCGGTCCGGCGGCGCGTCGAACTTCCCGCCGAACAGATCGTCCGGAACCGGCTCCGGAGCGTGATCGTCCTCGGGCGGCGGCGGAGGCTCCTCCTCGTGCCCGCGAGGGGTCTGGAGGTCCGCCAGGAAGCTGTCGTCAAAGAGGCTGCTCATCGCTCTACGAGTCTAGGGCGCCCCACCGACAACCGGTCGCGGTCCCCGGAACATGGCCGGTTCGGGGAGAGCCGATCTTGGCATTCCGAGCGCCGATCAGCGCCTCACACTGCGGAAGCACCTGGTCACGCGTACGTGAATTCGCCCTCAGGTCACGGAAATGTATCGGACATACCTCGCACCAACCTTCACAGAAGACACACGTGTTGGCTAGGTTTCCGTCAGGCCGCACGCCCCCTCTCCGGCGAACCTCGCCGGGCCGCGCGGCCTCCGCCGAGTCCGGCGCGCCCCGCACGGTGCCCGGAGCCGGGGACCCACCGATCCTGGGGTGAATCGGCCGACTCCCGCCCGGGACGACGCCGTAGGGCAACCCTTCCGAAGCACCCGCCCGAACCCGACAGCTAACCCGGTAGGCGGATGTTGGAAGGAGTCGCCTCCCTTGGCGTCGCACCGCAAGCCGCGCCCTGCCGGGCCCCCCGGGACCGGCATCCGCACCCCCGCCCTCGCCACCGCCGCGCTCACCTCGGTGGCCGTGCTCTCCCAGACCGCCGAGGCCGCTCCCGCGACCGAACACGGCCGACCGACCCTGGAGGAGATCGAGAAGAAGATCGACGATCTCTACCGCCGGGCCGACTCGGCGGCGGAGAACGAGAGCCCGGGCAGGCAGCGCGAGCGGGCCGAGGCCCTTCGCGAGGAGGTGCGGCGCGCGGTCCGCCTGACCAAGCCCCGCAGTGAGCCGGAACCGCAGCCGCAGCCGCAGCCCGAGCCCGCGCAGGACTACTTCGACCCGAGCCGCGTGATGGACCGGCTGGCCTCCCGCGTGAAGAGCGCGGTCGAGCGCCAGGAGGCCGCGAGGAACCTCCGGACCCCCGGCCGCCCCCGCAGCCGCCCCACAGGCGTACCCCAGACCCCACCCCCACCACCGTCCGAGCCGCCGCACAGCGTTCCGGCCGGAACGGACGGCCGAGGCATGGCGGCAGCACAGCACGCGGGCCCGGCCGGGACGAAGCACGGCGGCACGACCGGGGTGCGGCACGCGGCTGGTGCCGGGATGACGCACACCGGCGAGATCGGCATGCGGCACGCTGCTGTGGGCGGGGTGGCGCACGGCGGTGCGGCCGGCATGACGTACGCCGGTGAGATCGGGATGCAGCACGCGGCCGCGAGAGGGATGGAGCCCACCGGCGCGACCGGCACGCAGCACACGGCTGCGACCGGGGCGCCTCGCCGGGTCGCGGTCGAGGTGGCGGACTCCGCTTCGGCCGGAGGCCCGCACGGGGCGCCGGCCCAGGTGCCGCACGGCGCCCCGACCGAGGGGCTGCGCGGGGGACCCACGCAGACATCGCACATGGCTTCGGCTGAGACGCCGCAGGGGGCCTCGATACCGATGTCGCACGTGGCACCGGCCGAGGCGCCGACCCGGATGCCGCACGGCGCCCCGGCCGAGGGACTGCACGAGGCCTCGATACAGATGCCGCAGGTGCTCCCGGTTGGGATGCCGCACGTGGTTTCGCCCCGAGTTCCGCACGCCGCTCCCGCCGCGTCGCCACGCCGGGCCGCGACTGGGGGGCGGCACCGGACGACGGCCGAGTCGCTGCACGTGGCGGCGGCCGGGACGCAGCACGCGGGCCCGCCCGAGACGCAGCACCGGCCTTCGTCCGCGACGGCGCACACGGCTCCGGCCGGGTCGGTGGGCGAGGCGCCGACCGAGTCGGACGCCGGTCCGAGGGCCGCCAAGGCCAGGGTGCAGAAAAAGCTCGCCTCCGCGCGCGTGCTGCTGACACAGCTGGCGGCACGGGAGACGGCCCGGCTCGCGGTCGTGGAGGAGGGCCGGTCGCAGCAGGAGGCCGCGGGTGGCTCCTCGAACGTCACCCGGGCCGAGGAGGCCGTCGCCTTCGCCCGCGCCCAGACGGGCAAGCCGTGCGTCTGGGGGGCCAGCGGTCCCGGGTCCTACGACTGCTCGGGCCTGACCCAGGCCGCGTGGAAGTCCGCCGGCGTCGCCCTTCCACGCAGCACGCGCGACCAGGCCGGCGCGGGCAGCACGGTGCCCCTGGCCGAGGCGCGCCCCGGCGACCTGGTCTTCTTCTATGACGACATCAGCCATGTCGGTCTCTGCACCGGCGACGGCATGATGATCCACGCCCCCGGCCCCGGCGCGTACGTCCGCGAGGAACCCGTCCACCACGGCGACGAGTCGGTCATCCACAGCGTGGTGCGGCCGGCCTGAGGAACCGGGCGCCCCCGCCATGGGGCCGACATCCGAGGAGACCGCGTCCTCCAAGGAAGCCGGCGTTCCCACAGGGTGCGGGCGCCCCCAAGAGGCCGGCCGTTCCCACGAAGGATCGGCAACTCCCCGAGGGACGCCGCCCGCAAGGCTGCCGGCGCCTCCCGTTGGAACGGCCCACCAGAAGAGATCGGCATCGCTTCAAGGGGCCGGTGACCCCCATGAGGGCAGGCACCCCAAGCGGGCCCGCGCCCCTGGAAGGGACCCACGCCCCCTCGAAGGCACCGGCGTCCCTCGAAGGCGTCCGGCAACCCCGAGGCACAGTCCTCCTCCAGGAGGCGGGGTATCGGCCTCCTCCGGGAGGCGAGGTTTCGGCCTCCTCCGGGAGGCGGGTTTTTTCGTGGCCTCGCGCGCGTGCCCCGCCCATCAGGATCACGCCACTGCCTAGCATCGGGCGCATGCCCGGCATCGAAGGTCTGCGTGCGTGGTGGGCGGACCGGCCGCCGGCCGCCGGCGCCGCCGTGATGGCGACCGGCATCATCTCGGTGTGCCTGCACCTGACGGACAACGAGACGCTGTCCCTGCTGGCCCTGGCGATGACGAGCGTCGCCTGGGTCGCTCTCGCCGCCGACTTCGTCCTGCGACTGGCCGTCGACCGGCGGCGCTGGGTCGCCGAGGCGGAGAGTCCCGGCGCGCTCACAGCCGTCGCCGCGACCGCCGTGCTGGGCACCCGGTTCGCGGCGCTGGGCTGGTACACCCTGGCCGAGGCGCTGCTGGCCCTCGCGACGCTGCTCTGGCCGGTGCTGCTGGTGCTCGTCATGCAGCACTGGAAGTGGCGCATGCCGGGAGCGGTGTTCCTGAGTTGCGTGGCCACGGAGGGGCTCGCCGTGCTGGCTGCCACGCTGGCCGCGGCCGAGGCCGTCGAGTGGCTCGCGCACGCCGCCCTGGTGCTGTTCTGGCTGGGGCTTGTGCTCTACTGCCTCGCCCTGGCCCGCTTCGAGCCTCGGCAGCTGCTGGAGGGGGCCGGGGACCACTGGATCGCGGGCGGGGCGCTCGCCATCTCGGCGCTGGCCGGGGCGAGGCTGCTCCTGGCCGGGAACTCGATCGTGTACCTGTGGAACGACGACGACCACGGCGTGCTGCGCAACGTGACGGTGGCGCTGCTCGTCCTGGACCTGGCCTGGTACCTGGTGCTGCTGGTCGCCGAGGCCGCGCGGCCCCGGACGCTCTACGACGGGCGCCGGTGGTCGACGGTCTTCCCGATGGGGATGACGGCGGCGGCGACACTGTCCGTCGCAGCCGCCGTGGGCATTCCGTGGCTCAGGGGGCCGGGACGCGTGCTGGTGTGGGTGGCGGTGGCGGCGTGGCTGTGGGTCGCCGCCGGTGCGCTGCACGGGGCCCGCACCGGAGCGGCTGGGGCGCGCTGACCGTCAGGTCCACAGCACGGCGATGAAGATGTTCACCGCGGTGAGCCCGCCGACGAGTCCGAACTGCGCCTTGTCGATCCGCTCCTCGTCGCGCCTGACGTAGACGAGACCGAGGATCACGATCAGCAGCGCCAGCTTCACACCGATCTTGATGGTGTTGATGTGGTGGCTCTGCGCCTGGTTGAGCCCGACCAGGACCACACCGGTGACCAGCATGGTCAGCGCGCCGTGCAGCATCCCGGGAACGAAGCGGGCCGCGCCCTGGCCCATCGCCTTCATCTGGGTGAGGAAACCGCCGAGCAGCGCGGCGATGCCGATGATGTGCAGGCCGACGAACAGATGGATGAGTACGTCCATGGGGCCGGAGCCTAACCAGGGGCGCCCGCCCCTCCCCCACCGCCCCCGGTCATGGAACCCGCGGGCCCCGCGCCGCACGGTCAGGGATCCCACCCGGCGTCACCGGAGGGACCGGCCGGGGAGCCGCTGGGGGCGCACACGCCGCAACAGCACCCCGCGCGGATCTTGCATATATGCGCCCCATAGCACCCCATCCCTCCCGCCCGTCCCACTTTCCGCGCTTCGGTCACCACGCTGCGTGAAGAGGGCGACTCCGGATCGGTGACACGGTCACATAGCGCCACGATGCGATCCGTCGGGGCCAGTTCCGTACACCGCGTTACCGACTCGTCACAGACGGGCCTAGCGTCCTCCCCCAGGTGACCGGCTCCCCATCGCCGCCCGGGCCAGGGGCGGCTGCCGGCCACCTCCGCCGAGAAAGGCCCGGCGGTGGCGCGTTCCCCCTGTACGAGCCGCCGCCGGGCGTACCGACCGCTAGGGCGTACGAGTCGTACGGAAGGACGTGACGGTCCAGGTGGCAGCGCACCGCAAGCCCCGGCAACGCCCGCTCAGTGGCCATACGGCCCGGACGGCCGTCACCCTCGCCCTGGCGGGCGCGGCCACCGCGACGGCCTTCGACGGGACGGGTCACGCCGAACCCCAGCTGACTCCGGCTCAGGTGAAGGCCCGGGTGGATGAGCTGTACCAGCAGGCCGAGACCGCCACGCAGCAGTACGACGGTGCGAAGGAGCAGGCGGACGCGGCGCAGCAGCGGGTGAACTCGCTGGCGGACGAGGCCGCCCGCAAGGAGCAGAAGCTCGACGCGGCCCGGGACGCGCTCGGTTCGGTCGCGGCCGCGCAGTACCGCGAGGGCGGTATCGACCAGGCCTGGCAGCTCGCCCTCTCCAGCGACCCGGACCGGTACCTGGACGACGCCGCGGTGGCGGAGCGGGTCGGCGACCGGCAGGCCGCCGCCGTGTCACAGGTGCACCGACAGTTGCAGGAGATCGAGCGGTTGCGCGGCGCCGCCCGGGCGGAGCTGACCTCCTTCCGGTCGCGGCAGGCCGACCTTCGGCGGCAGAAGAAGACCATCACGGGCAAGCTGGACGAGGCCCGGCGGCTGCTGGCGCGGCTCACCCCGCAGGAGCGTGGCCAGCTCACCGGAACCGGCGGTGGCTCGCCGGACCGCGCCTCCCGGTCCGACTCCGGAACCCGGCAGGCCCTGGAGCAGTCCGGTTCCGTCGCGGCTCCCGACTCCCGTGCCGCGGCGGCCCTCTCCTACGCGTACTCCAAGCTCGGCAGCCCCTATGTGTGGGGCGCGACCGGCCCCGACGCCTTCGACTGCTCGGGCCTGGTCCAGGCCGCCTACCGCTCCGCGGGGGTCTCTCTGCCCCGCACCACCTACGCTCAGATCGACGCGGGCCGGCGCGTCTCCCGCTCCGAACTCCAGCCGGGCGACCTGGTGTTCTTCTACTCCGGCGTCAGCCATGTCGGCATCTACATCGGCAACGGCCAGATGATCCACGCCCCGAACCCCTCGGCCCCAGTGCGCGTGGCCCCCATCGACGAGATGCCGTTCGCAGGCGCCACCCGAGTTGCCTGAGGCCCCACCCACAAGGGGCGCGGCGGATCCGAACCGGCCCCTCCCGCAGGGGGCCGGTGCAGTCCGTCTCGCCCCTCCCGCAGGGGCCGGGGGCCGTCTGTCCGGCGCCTCCCGCAGAGACTGGGTACAGTCGGTCCGGCCTCTCACGTAGAGGGCCGGTGCAGTCGGTCCGGCCCCGCCCGTAGAGGGCCAGTGCAGCCGGTCCGGCCCCGCCCCCAGTCGGCAGTCGGCAGTCGGCAGTCGGCAGTCGGCAGTCGGCAGTCGGACCATCTGGCCCGGCCCCTCCCGAAAGGCTCAGACCAGCCGGCGCGCGGTGGCCCAGCGCGTCAGTTCGTGGCGGTTGGACAGCTGGAGCTTGCGCAGGACCGCCGAGACATGGGACTCGACCGTCTTCACCGAGATGAACAGCTGCTTGGCGATCTCCTTGTAGGCGTATCCCCGGGCGATCAGGCGCAGCACCTCGCGTTCGCGCTGGGTGAGGCGGTCCAGGTCCTCGTCCACGGGCGGGGCGTCGGTGGAGGCGAAGGCGTCCAGGACGAAGCCGGCCAGCCGCGGGGAGAAGACGGCGTCGCCCTCCTGGACGCGGAAGATCGAGTTGACCAGGTCGGTACCGGTGATGGTCTTGGTGACATAGCCGCGGGCGCCGCCGCGGATCACGCCGATCACGTCCTCCGCCGCGTCCGACACGGACAGCGCCAGGAACCGGACGGGCCGCTCGGCGTCCGCCATCAACGCCGCGCACCGGCGCAGCACTTCGACCCCGCCGCCGCCCGGCAGATGGACGTCCAGGAGGACCACCTCGGGCCGGGTCGCGGTGATCACCGTGACCGCCTGGTCGACGTCCGCGGCCTCGCCGACCACCTCGACGCCGGTCTCGGCGGTCTGGCCGATCTCCGCCTGCACGCCGGTGCGGAACATCCGGTGGTCGTCCACGAGCACCACCCGTACGTGCCGGCCGCCCGCGCCGCCGTCGGCGGGCAGGCCCGTTCCGGCCGCCGCCGGCGCTCCCGCCGTGCCGTTCCCCTCGGTCGCGTCGCTCATGCCGTCTTCTCCGCCCTCTCCATCTCCAGCTCGACCTCCGTGCCGCCGTCCGGCACCGCCCGCAGCCGGGCCGTGCCGCCGTGTCGTTCCATGCGGCCGATGATCGATTCTCTGACGCCCATGCGGTCGGCGGGTATCGAGTCGAGGTCGAAGCCCGGGCCGCGGTCGCGGACGGACACGAAGACCGTCCTGCCCTCGACTTCGGCGTAGACCTGTACTGCACCGCCCTCGCCACCGTACTTGGCGGCGTTCACCATCGCCTCGCGCGCGGCCTGCATCTGTGCCGCGGTTCTCTCGTCGAGCGTGCAGTCGCCGACTATGACGACCTCTATGGGCACACCGTGCTTGTCCTCGACCTCGGCGGCGTTGCGCCGGACCGCCTCGGCGACCGTGTCCGGTTCGTCGGCCTCGTCCTTGCCGGTGCCCTCCGGCTTGTACAGCCAGGTGCGCAGGTCGCGTTCCTGGGCGCGGGCGAGACGGCGGACCTCGTTCGCGTTGTCGGCGTTGCGCTGGATCAGGGTGAGGGTGTGCAGCACGGAGTCGTGGACGTGGGCGGCGACCTCGGCGCGCTCCTGCGCGCGGATGCGCATCAGGCGCTCCTCGGACAGGTCCTGGGTCATCCGGACCAGATAGGGACCGGCGAGCAGCGTGATGCCGACGAGGACGGCGAGCGCGGCCTGGAGGACGGCCCCGAGGTGGGCGGCCGAGCCCTGGAGGACGAAGACCGCCGAGACACCGGCCGTGACCAGCACGACGCCGCCGGCCGCCCGCAGCAGGGTGAGGGTGCGGCGGCGGCGTCCGACCTCGACCCAGCGGGCCCGTCGGGCGTTGTCCGCCTGGCGCCATACGAGGGCGACACCGGCCGCGACGAGCACGGCGGGCAGCAGATAGGCCTTGGCCGCGCTGGTCAGGTTGACGCTGCCCACGAAGACCATGGACACGATGACCATGAGGAGCAGCGCGACGATCTGGCCCCGGTCGGGCTTGCGCGCCACGAGTCTGCGGCGGCCGCCCGGCGCGGCCTCGGTGGCGACCAGCGGCGGCTTGTGGCCTCCGACGCCACCGACACCGAGCGGGACGAAGAACCAGAACGCCGCGTAGAGCAGCGCGCCGAGTCCGTTGGCCATGAACAGGCCGACGAAGGCGAGCCGGACCCAGATGACCGGCAGCCCGAGATGCCCGGCGAGGCCCCGCGCCACTCCGCCGAGCCAGCGTCCGTCGCTGCTGCGGTAGAGCTTGCGCGGCGGCCGCGGGTCGTCGAGGGGCAGGCTTGCGGCTTCCGGCATGGCATCGATGGTCACATGCCGGGAGGGGCAGGGCATCAGGGTCGGCCCCCGAGACGCCCCTGATCTTCCGCGTGGCCGGGTCGGGGGGCCGGCCGGCGCTCCGCTTCGTGCCGGTCTGTGCCGCTCGAACGGTTCCCCCGCCCGTCTCAGGGCCGATTTCAGGGTTCGCCCAGGGTCGTCCCGACTGCCGTCGCGGCGGCACGCCCGTCACCATGGACGCATGACGGATCACGAGCACGCCGCGACGGGTCCGGGACCCGGCCCCGGCCCGCGCCCGGACCCGGGCACCGGGCCGACGGATGCCGCGCCCGCCGCGACGGAGGAGACGGAAGCGGCCGGCGACGGCACCGGCTCCCGCGCCGGCAACCCAGGCGACCCCGGCAGCCCGGGCACAGGCCCCCACCCCGGCCGCCGCCCTGGCGACGACGAGCAGGAGCAGGGGCAGGACGAGCCGGAGGGCTCCGACCGGGTCCGTCGCGACCGCCGGCACAAGATGATCGCGGGCGTGTGCGCGGGGCTGGGGCGCCGGACCGACATGGACCCGGTGATCTTCCGGATCACCCTGGCCGTGCTGTCCGCGACCGGGGGCATCGGACTCATCTTCTACGGCTTCGTCTGGCTCCTGGTGCCGTACGACGACGAGGAGGAGAACGAGCTGCGCAAGCTGCTCACCGGCCGGGTCGACGGCCAGGCGCTGGCCGCCGTGCTGTTCGCCCTGGTCGGCTGCGGGATCTTTCTGACCATGCTGAGAAACGGCGGGGTGCTGGCCTTCGCGGCGGTGCTCTCGCTGCTGCTCGCGGGCGCCGGGTACTGGTCGCGGCGCCGGGGCGCCCCCGATCCCGACCCGCTGGCCGCGCAGGCCGCCGCCGACGCCCCGCCGGAGGCCCAGGCACCGCCGGTCGTCACCAGCTACCCCTCCTGGTGGCGGGACCCGATCGTCAAGGACGGCACCCATGTCGGCGGCACCGGCTATCTGTGGGGGCCCGGCGACGCCCACGCGCCGGACCTGTTCTCGGCCGTCGACGTCCGTATGGCCACCCCCTGGACCCACCATCCCGGGTCCGGATCCATACAGGCGCCGCGCCCCACGCCCCCGAGACCGCGCGGACCGCGCTGGATCGGCGGCTGGGTGTTCCTGCTGGCGCTGTGCGCGGGCGGCCTGGGCACCGGGCTGACCTGGGACACGCACCCGCTGGGCGCCAGCCTCCAGACCGGCCTCGCCTGTGCGCTGGCGGTGTTCGGCCTGGGCGTCATGGTCAGCTCGTTCCTTGGCCGGACGGGCGCGGGGACGGTGTTCCTGGCGATCGTCACGGCGGCACTGCTGGCCGGTGCGGTGGCCATGCCCCGGGACATCACGACCCACTGGAAGGACACCTCCTGGACGCCCTCCGCGACGGCGGACGTGCTGCCGAAGTACGACCTGGGCACGGGCCGGGGCACGCTCGACCTGACCCGGGTGCACCCGGCCAAGGGGCAGACGGTCACCACGGACGCCCATGTCGGCGCGGGCAGGCTGAAGGTGATCGTGCCGGCCGGTGCGACGCTGCGGATGAACATCGACGTGGGAGTGGGCGACATCCGGTTGCCCGGGCAGAACGGGAGGGACGTGGACGTGCAGCCGGGCAGGCACCGGGACGTGACGCTGGCGCCGGTCAAGGGCGCCGGGAACGCCGGGACCCTCGACATGAGGCTCGGGGTCGGAGTGGGAGAGGTGGAGGTCAGCCGTGCTGCGTCATGAGTTCCAGCCCGGGAGGCTGGTCGCCGGGCTGTTCCTCACGGCCACGGGTGCCGTGTTCGCCGGGGACGCGGCCGGTCTGTGGGAGACGCCGTGGTTCGCGGTCGTCCCGCTGGTGGTGGGCGGCCTGTGCCTGGCCGGCCTCACGGCCGCCGTCGCCCGGGGCATACGGGGGCGCGGCGGCGCCGAAAGAGGCTAGCGGTAACCGCCGGCCCGCTGCCGGCGGCGGGCCCGCCAGGCCGCGTCCAGGGAGAGATAGGGTGCGCCGGCGAGGATCAGGGGCAGCCAGGCGATCATGTAGATGAGGTCGTTGCCGTAGTAGTAGGGGGTCGTCGCCCAGCTCACCGTCAGCCAGAGGCTGAGCGAGATCAGGGCGCCGCCGAGGGCCGCCAGCCGGCCGAGGAGCCCTACCAGGGCGCCGATACCGACGGCCAGTTCCCCGAGGGCGATGCCGAAGCCGAAGCCGACCGGGCTCTTCAGGGCCATGTCGATCAGGGCCGGGACGGCCGCGGAGTCGCGGGCCGCGCGCATGGTGTCGCCGATCGAGCCGGCGCCGCCGGTCTTCAGGAAGGTGCTGTCCGTGATCTTGTTGAGACCGGCGTAGATGAAGGTCACTCCGAGGAAGATCCGGAGGGGTAGCAGGGAGTAGTGGGTGGCGGTGTCCCTCCAGTCGCGGTAACCGGCGAGCCGGGTGGTGTGCGTGTCCGTGCGAATGCCGTGAGTCATCGTTGCCAGCCGCCTTTCACCGCCGTGTCTGCCCTCTTTGGACGATACGTATGACAAGGGGGATGGGTTCAATCCCCAACCGGGGTTTTTTCCGGATTTCGCACCCTCGTGCGGGACATGCTGCGGGAGACGGCGGACGTTCGGCTTTCGGCCCGGGCCGTGGGGAGCTATCGGGATGGCGCGGCGATCGCGCGGCGGGCGGCCGGGAGTGGCTCACTCGGTGACCCGGAGTGTGTACCGGTTGGTCGGCACGCCGGCCGCGGTCACCACCTGGACCTCCACCGAGCCGGGCTCGACGTCGGCCGGTACGGGCACGGTCAGGACGGTGTCCGTGGGGTTGCGGAAGCCGCCGGCGACGGGGACGAGGGGGACGTGGACGTCGACCGCGCCGATGCGGACGACCATGCGGGAGAGCCGCTCGGCGGTGTGGGCTCCGGGCGGGACGAAGCCGGTGCCGCGGATCTCGATGTCGTCGCCGGTGCGGATCGGGCCGTCCAGGTCGCCGGGTTCGCGTGCCCGGACCACGGAGAGGATGGCGGGACGGCCGCCCTCGGCGTACTTGCCGGCCAGGTACGTGGCGGCCGAGATCAGTACGACGACGGCTGGTCCCCAGGGCAGGTCGGGCAGCTGGTCGGGGCGGCGGGCGAGCCGTACGGCGGCGAACAGCAGGGCGACGGCGCTGACGGCGAGGTACTGGATGTCGGCGAAGGACCCCCGGCCGGAGTCGTCGGTGAGCAGGTCGGCGGCGCGCGGCCGGTGCGCCGGCACCTTCTGGAGCCGCTGGGCGAGGATGCGCAGGCCCACCACCCGGCGGACCAGGACGGCGATGCCGCAGACCACGGCGAGGACGGTGACCACGCCCGCGCCGCGCGCGAGGCCGAGGCCCGAGATCAGCGCGTCGCGTTCGGCGTGGCCGGAGGCGGCGGCCAGGCGGGCGGCCAGCAGCAGGATCGCGTAGACCACGAACACCACCCAGCAGGCGGCGACGGTACGGGAGGTGGACATCCGGTGGTCCTCGCCGATCACGGGGGCGAGCGCCCCGCCGCGCGCCCGGTGGAACCAGCAGGCGGCGGTCAGCGCCCCGGCGACGGCGAGCGCGGTGAGCAGGGCGGCGGTGCGGGCGGTGGTCCAGCCGGCGCCGATCGCGGTGAGCGCCTCGGCGAGCAGCAGCGCGACGACCCCGCCCCACAGCACGCACACCGTCCGCAGCCACAGCCGGGCGAGCCACATCTCGCCCTCGGCGCGGCCGCGTTCGGCGACGGCCTCGGCCCGCTGGGTCAGTTCCTCGGAGACCCACTGACGGGACGCCGACGCCGAGTGCGCCACGGCCGCGGGCAGCCCCTGCCCGGCCGCGAACTCGTCGCGCCGGCGCAGGAACGCGGCCACGGCCCTCCGGTGCCCCTCGCGGGCGCCGTGCGGGCAGTCCCCGCAGCCGCAGCCGCTCTCGTGGTTCCCCTCGGCACCCGTGCCTCCTCGCGCCTCCTGCACCGCCACGCCCGACGCCCGCCTTCCCCACGACATCGCGGCACGGCCGCCGGCCCCTCGGTGAGCCGTCCCGCGGCCGTGCAACTCCCCTGTGTCGACAGCGAATTGTGCCGTACGGCAAGGGGCCGGGCGCGGTGGGGCGGGGGCGTGGCGGGTGAAGTACCGGCCGCCGTGTTGACCCGACTGCGAGAATGTGCCCATGGCCGAGATCATCCAGCGGGACGGGACCTGGGCCTTCGACGGCAGCACGATCCGGATCACCCCGGGGCTGCACCGCACCGTGCCGCTGTTCCGGCAGACGTACGGGGAGGTCTCCGTCCCGCTGGAGGCGGTCTCGGGCGTCGGCTACGAACCCGAGCGCAAGCGCGGCCGGCTGCGGCTGCGGCTGCGCGAGGGCGCCGACCCGTTGCTGCAGGCCACCGGCGGCCGGCTGCCGGAGGCCGCCGACCCCTACCGGCTGACGGTGGACACGGACCGCGGCGGGGTCGCGGAGTACGTCGCCGAGGAGATCCGGCACGCGCTGCTCCTCGACCAGGTCCCGAAGGAGCCCACGGGCGGCTATCTGCTGCCGGGTCCGCCGGTGCCGGTGTCGGTGCGGTCCTCGGACGGCACGGTCTCCTTCGACGGCGGACAGGTCCGCATCGACTGGGCCGACACCTCCGACCGGGTCAAGCGCGCGACCGGCCCGCGGATCGTCGCGCTCGGCGATCTGGTGCAGGTGGAGTGGCTGCCCAACTCCGGGTACGAGGACGGCTTCCTGCGGTTCGTGACCCGGGAGACGGCGTTCTCCAAGCTGCCGCCCGAGCGGGACCCCTACACCCTGGACCTGTGGGGCAGCGTCCGGCGCGACCTGCTGACCGCGCTCGTCGCGGCGGCCGTCACCGCCCGGCTGCCGCACCCCTCCACGCGCGGCGACGGGTACGGGGGCCGGGACGGGCAGCAGCACCTCGTACCGGCGGGATCCGACCGGCACGACGTACTGCTGCGGCGGCTCCGGGAGCTGGGTGAGCTGCACCGGGACGGGGTGCTCACGGACGAGGAGTTCGCGATCACCAAGGCGGCCGTGCTGAGGGGCTTCAGCTGAGCAGGTCGGGTTCGCTGCGGCTGATGTCCTGCCACAGCGGCTGGTAGTTGATCCAGGCGACCAGGTCGCCGCCGAGCTGCTCTCGGGTGGCGGTGGCCTGTTTGTGGTCGATGAGGACCGGCCGGCCGGCGGCCTTGGCCATGAGCTGCACCTGGCAGGAGCGCTCCATGGACAGGAACCACCAGGCCGCCGCGTCCACCGAGTCGCCGACGGTGAGCAGCCCGTGGTTGCGCAGCACGAGCGCCTTGCGGGAGCCGAGCGCGCCGGCGATCCGGCGGCCCTCCTCGGCGTCGACGGTGACGCCGCTGTAGGCGTCGTAGAGCGCCACGTCCTCGTAGAAGGCGCAGCTCTCCTGGGTGATGGGGTCGATCAGCTCGCCGAGCGCGGCGAGGGCGCGGCCGTGCACGGAGTGGCAGTGGGCGACGGCGACGACGTCCGGGCGGGCGGCGTGGACCTGGGCGTGCACGGTGAAGGCGGCCTGGTTGACGTGGTAGCGGCCCTCGACGACCTGCCCGTCCTGGTTGGCGAGGACCAGGTCGCTCACGGTGACGTGCCTGAAGGGCATCCCGAACGGGTTGACCCAGAAGCAGTCGGTGAACTCCGGGTCGCGGGCGGTTATGTGCCCGGAGACGCCGTCCTCGAACCCGCTTCGCCCGAAGATCCGCAGGGCTCCGGCGAGCCGTTCCTTGCGGTGCCGGCGCTCGTCCTCGACCGAGTCGTGCATCGGCGGCATGGCGAACTGCAGCTGGTCGGTGGGCAGCGGCAGCGGCGGGGTGGGCCCGTGCATCGGTCCTCCAGCGCTGGTAGTGCGGTACGGCCCGGAAGTTACCGTCGGTCAGCCCAAAAGGGCAGAGCTGTTCTGTAAAGATGGCGCGCAGGCCCCAAAGGCGACAGAAGATGTCGGGTTTGGGCGGAACACTGGCCGGCATGAACTGGGAAGCCTTCACCGAAGCCGAGCCCGGCCTCGCCCGGACCGTCGAGGAGCGCTTCGGCGCCTTCCGCCACCACGTCCTCGTCACGCTCCGCCGGGACGGCTCGCCCCGCACCTCGGGTCTGGAGGTGGACTTCCGGGGCGGCGAGCTGTGGCTCGGCATGATGGCGGACTCGCTGAAGGCCCGCGACCTGCTGCGCGATCCGCGCTTCGCGCTCCAGGCGAACCCCGGCGAGGGCACCGGCATGGCCGGCGGGGACGTGCGGATCGGCGGGCGGGCGTACGAGGTCGGGGCGGGCGGGACCAAGGACGCGTACGTGAAAGAGGTGGAACCGCCGCAGCCGTTCCACCTCTTCCGCACCGAGCTGACGGAGGTCGTGCGGACCTTCGTCGAGGACGACACCTGGCTCGTCGTCCAGGTCTGGCGGCCCGGGGAGCCGGTGCGCACGCTCCGCCGGGCCTAGGGCCTGTCTGACCATGCGCGTCGTCGCCCGAAGGGCGGCCGCGCGGCGTCAGGTGCGTGCTCTCGGCGTGCGTGGCGTCGCGCGGCAGACGGGAATCGTCAGACAGGCCCTAGGGGATCACTCCCACTCGATGGTGCCCGGCGGCTTCGAGGTCACGTCGAGCACTACCCGGTTGACGTCCCGGACCTCGTTGGTGATCCGGGTCGAGATGCGGGCGAGGACGTCGTAGGGCAGCCGGGACCAGTCGGCGGTCATGGCGTCCTCGGAGGACACCGGGCGCAGCACGATGGGGTGGCCGTAGGTGCGGCCGTCGCCCTGGACGCCCACGCTGCGCACGTCGGCGAGCAGGACCACCGGGCACTGCCAGATGTCGCGGTCGAGGCCGGCCGCGGTCAGCTCCTCGCGGGCGATGGCGTCGGCGTCGCGCAGCAGGTCCAGGCGCTCCTTGGTGACCTCGCCGACGATGCGGATGCCGAGGCCCGGGCCCGGGAACGGCTGGCGCTGGACGATCTCCTCCGGCAGGCCCAGCTCCTGGCCGACCATGCGGACCTCGTCCTTGAAGAGCTTGCGCAGCGGCTCGATCAGCTTGAACTCGAGGTCCTCGGGCAGGCCGCCGACGTTGTGGTGCGACTTGATGTTCGCGGTGCCGGTGCCGCCGCCGGACTCGACCACGTCCGGGTACAGGGTGCCCTGGACCAGGAACTCCACGGCCGGGCCCTCGTCGGCGATGATCTCGGCCTGCGCCTGCTCGAAGACGCGGATGAACTCACGGCCGATGATCTTGCGCTTCTCCTCGGGGTCGCTGACCCCGGCGAGCGCGTCGAGGAAGCGTTTCTCGGCGTCGACGACCTTCAGCTGCACGCCGGTGGCCGCGACGAAGTCCTTCTCGACCTGCTCGGTCTCGCCCTTGCGCATCAGTCCGTGGTCGACGTACACGCAGGTCAGCTGGGAGCCGATGGCCTTCTGCACCAGGGCGGCGGCCACGGCGGAGTCGACGCCGCCGGACAGGCCGCAGATCGCGCGGCGGTCGCCGACCAGCTCGCGGATGGCCTCGACCTGCTCCTCGATCACGTTGCCCGTGGTCCAGGTCGGCTGCAGGCCCGCGCCGCGGTACAGGAAGTGCTCCAGCACCTGCTGGCCGTGCGTGGAGTGCATGACCTCGGGGTGGTACTGGACGCCGTAGAGCTTCTTGTCGTCGTTCTCGAACGCGGCGACCGGGACGACGTCCGTGGACGCGGTGACCGTGAAGCCCTCCGGGGCGGCGGAGCAGGCGTCGCCGTGCGACATCCACACGTGCTGCTCGTCCGGGGTGCCCTCGAAGAGGGTGGAGGACGGCCGGGAGACGTGCAGGTCGGTGCGGCCGTACTCACGGGCGCCGGAGTTGTCGACGGTGCCGCCGAGGACCTGCGCCATCAGCTGGAAGCCGTAGCACATGCCGAAGACGGGGACGCCGGCCTCGAAGATCGCGCGGTCGAGCCGGGGCGCGCCCTCCTCGTACACCGACGAGGGGCCGCCGGACAGGATGATCGCCGCGGGGTTCTTGGCGAGCATGTCCTGGACCGGCATGGTGCTCGGCACGATCTCGCTGTAGACCCGCGCCTCGCGGACGCGACGGGCGATGAGCTGGGCGTACTGCGCACCGAAGTCGACGACCAGGACGGTGTCGGACGTGGCGGCAGTGGGAGTCGCTGATGACACGGGGTGCCTTCTGGTGGTCGGGCGGGGGTCTGTGCTACCGAGTCTAACGGTGCGGGCGGAAGGGGCCTCCTCGAACTTCACCGTGGCATACTGGCCCCATGCTCCAGCACTCGACGTTCGTCTTTACCTATGGCACCCGGCCCGCCGGCTGCCATGGTCGTGCTGCTTGAGCTGAAACGCCGAGCGACTTCCCAGGCGCCCCGGGCCGACAAGGCCCGGGGCGCCTGTCGTTGTTCCGGGTCCTGCCGTTCGGGGGCATCCACCCTTCCCGACCGAGGAGCCCCGACATGACCACCACGACCCCGGAAGCGACCATCGCCGAGGCCCGGGAGCGCATCGACGCGCTCGACGACCGGATCATCGGCCTGATCCAGGAGCGGATGGCGGTCTCCGCCGTGGTCCAGCAGACCCGTATCGCCTCCGGCGGCCGGCGGGTCAGCCTGTCCCGCGAGATGGAGATCCTCGGCCACTACCGCGATGCGCTCGGCAAGCCCGGCACCGCGCTCGCCATGACGCTGCTCGAGCTGTGCCGGGGTCGCATCTGAGTTCGGTCCCGCTCTCACCCGTACGGCGCGTGACCGGCCCGCGCACCGCTTCGTTGAGCGGGGTGTCCGTGCCAGCCAGGGGCGGGCCCGACAGAACCACGCGTGGCTCGCTGGAGCGATGAGGCGTACGGGTCGTGCCGTACGCCGTGGGACCTCGTTCCAGGAAGTGACCGGACGGCAGGGGACAGCAGCCCGGTCACCCAAGAGAACGGTCGGCTCCGGGGACGCCCGGGGCCGACCGGCGGAAAACTGCAAATATGCACCAGTGCCGGGTCGAACGGTTGCGGATGCCTTGCCCATCCAGCACGATGCGAAGAAGCCCCCAAGTCCCCGCGCAGACACCGGCATTGTCGTACCGCCCGTCCGTCACAGGTGGAGACCACCCGAACCAGCGGCGCACCCCCCGGCGCCGCGCCCCCGGCACCGGCGCTGCCCTGACGTCGGTGCTGACGAAAGGAAGGGCCCCGCGGCCTCACTCCCGCGGGGCCCTTCGCCATGCCCGCACCCGGACGCGCGGCGGCGCACCGGCGGCCTGTTCATGTGACGCACTTCACTGAGATTCCGGCGAGATCCGGGCAACCCTTGGACCTTTTCGCTGATCAAACCTGCGAATCAAGAGAACGGTAAAGAGGGACCTGCCTTCGGAGGGGGATGCAGGTCCCTCTTGGCCAGGCCCCGTTCACCGGGCCCCCTTCACCGAACTCTCTCCGCCGTTGCGGGCCGGACGGGCTCGGCTCACTTCTTCGGCGGGACCGCCGGTATCCCCAGGAGCGGCAGCCGCAGCGCGCCGAACGCCTTCTCCGGGACCGCCGGGGCCTGCGGCTCCACCGGCTTCAGCCGCTCGTACGCCGCGCCCGGCGCCGGCCGCGGATCCTCCTCGCCCTTGTTCGGCCAGAAGGACATCGCCCGCTCGGCCTGCGCGGTGATCGTCAGCGACGGGTTGACGCCCAGGTTCGCCGAGACCGCGGCGCCGTCCACGACCGAGATGCCCGGGTGGCCGTACAGCCGGTGGTACGGGTCGATCACACCCGTCTCCGCGGAGTCGCCGATGGGGCAGCCGCCGAGGAAGTGCGCGGTGAGCGGGGTGCCCATCAGCTCGCCGACGTTGCTGCCCGGGAAACCGTTGATCTCCGTGGCGAGCGCCGAGGCGGCGTCCGTGGCGGCCTTGATCTGCTTGGGGTTCGGCGAGCCGTGCCCCTGCCGGGCGGTGAGCAGGCCCTTGCCGACGCCGTCCGGCTTCAGGTACGTCGTCAGCGAGTTGTCCAGGGACTGCATGACCAGGCCGATGATCGTCCGCTCCGACCAGCGCCGGTTGGAGAGGGAGCGCAGCACGAGCACAGGGTGCCTGGCCGCGTTCGCCAGCCAGGCCAGCGCCCGGGAGGAGCCCTCGGCGTACGGCACCTGAAGGATCGACATGCCGCCCATCGCGTTGGAGCCCTTGCCGTAGCGGACCGGCTCGATGTGCGTGTTCTCGTCCGGGTGGATCGAGGAGGTGATCGCGACGCCCCGCGTGAAGTCGGCCTTCGGCGTGCCGTGCGCCTTGCGGTAGCGGCGGTCGTCGGTCTGCGCGCCGACCACCGCCTCGGAGTTGGTCCGGGTCAGGTCGCCCAGCCGGCCGGACAGGTACGGCAGCTGACCACCGGCCTTCATGCGGTGCAGCAGGGTCTGCGTGCCGTAGGTGCCGGCCGCGAGGACGACCCTGCGCGCGGTGAAGAGCCGGCCCGTGCCCTTCTTCTTCCGGTCCGTCGGCAGGGTCGCCACCGCGTACCCGCCGCGGGAGTCGTCCGTGACGGACACCACCGTGGTCATGGGGTGCACGACCGCGCCCGCCCGCTCGGCGAGGTGGAGGTAGTTCTCGTTGAGGGTGTTCTTCGCGCCGTGCCGGCAGCCGGTCATGCACTCGCCGCACTCGGTGCAGGCGTTGCGCTCCGGTCCGGCCCCGCCGAAGTACGGGTCCGCCACCGGCGCCCCCGGCTTCGCCGTGGCCGCTCCGTCCGCGTCCTTGCCGTCGCCGAAGAAGACGCCCACGGGGGCGAGGTGGAAGGTGTCAGCGACGCCCATCCGCTCCGCCGCCGCCTTCAGATGCACGTCGGACGGCGTCATCGTCGGATTGAGCCGCACGCCGAGCATGCGCTGGGCCTGGTCGTAGTACGGCTTCAGCTCCTCCTGCCAGTCGGTGATCCCCCGCCACTGCGGGTCGTCGAAGAACGCCTTCGGCGGCACGTAGAGGGTGTTGGCGTAGTTGAGCGAGCCGCCGCCCACGCCGGCGCCCGCGAGGACCATGACGTTGCCCAGCAGATGGATGCGCTGGATGCCGTACATGCCGAGCTTCGGGGCCCAGAGGTAGTTCTTCAGGTCCCAGGAGTTCTTCGGCAGGGCGTCGCGGGTGAAGCGGCGGCCGGCCTCGAGCACGCCGACCCGGTATCCCTTCTCGGTCAGGCGCAGGGCCGTCACCGAGCCGCCGAACCCCGAACCGACGACGATGACGTCGTAGTCGTACCCGTCCTCGTCCCGGGCCTGGACAGACTTCTCCTGCGACACGTGCTCTCCTCGTTGAGAACGGGTGTTACTAGCGGAACCGGAATGCCTTCATCAGGCGGAGACTGCGGCTCATGAACTGGGCGTACTTCTCGTCGGTCATGCCCAGCGAGGGCGCCATCGGCAGCAGGCGCTGCTGGGCGACCGTCTGGGCCTCCGTGTACTTGAGGATGCCCTCCGAGCCGTGGCGGCGGCCGAGACCGGAGTCCTTCATGCCGCCCATCGGGGACTGGACGCTGCCGTAGGCGGGCGCGTAGCCCTCGTTGACGTTGACCGTGCCGGTGCGCAGACGGGCGGCGACGTCGCGGCCGCGGCGGGCGTTCTGCGTCCAGACGGAGGAGTTGAGGCCGTACGGCGTGGCGTTGGCGCGCTCGACGGCCTCATCGTCCGTCCTGAAGCGGTAGACCGACACGACCGGGCCGAAGGTCTCCTCCTCGCACACCGCCATGGAGTCCTCGACGCCGTCGAGGACGGTGGGCTCGAAGAAGTAGGGGCCGATGTCGGGGCGGGCCCTGCCGCCCGCGACCACCTTCGCACCCTTGGCGACGGCCTCCTCCACATGCCGTTCGACGGTCTTCAGCTGGCGCTCGCCGACCAGCGAGCCCATCTCGGCACCGTAGGCGAGGGAGTTGCCGAGCCGCATGGCCCGGGTGCGGGCGGCGAAGCGCTCCAGGAAGGCGTCGGCCACGTCCTCGTGCACGAACAGGCGCTCGATGGAGATGCAGAGCTGGCCCGCGGAGGAGAAGCAGGCGCGCACGGCGCCCGCGGCGGCCTTCTCGATGTCGGCGTCGTCCAGCACCAGCATGGCGTTCTTGCCGCCGAGTTCGAGGGAGACGCCGACCAGGCGGGCGGCGGCGCCCTGGGCGACCTCGCGGCCGGTGCGGGTGGAGCCGGTGAAGGAGACGTAGTCGGCGTGCCTGACCACCTCGGGGCCGACGACGGGGCCGTCGCCCAGGACCACCTGGAAGACGCCCTCGGGCAGCCCGGACTCGATGAGCAGGTCCCGGGCCCACAGCGCGGTGAGGCAGGTCTCGGTGTCCGGCTTCATCACGACGGCGTTGCCCGCGACGAAGGCGGGCAGCGCGTCGCCGACGGACAGTTCAAGGGGGTAGTTCCAGGGCGCGATCTGGCCCACGACCCCGCGCGGGTGCCGGAGTTCGGTGACCTTGGTCAGGGTGGGCATGGCGCCCGCGTGCCGCTTCGGCCTGAGGTAGGCGGCGGCCCGGCGGCCGTAGTGGCGGGCCGCGACGGCGACGGCCTGCACCTCCTCGTGCGCGTGCAGCCGGGCCTTGCCGGTCTCCAGCTGGACGAGGTCCAGGACCTCGGCCTGCCGTTCCAGGAGCAGGTCGTGGAAGCGGAGCAGGACGGCCGCCCGCTGACGCACCGGGATCCTCGCCCACACCGCCTGGGCGGCACGGGCCGCCTCGAACGCCCTGAGGACGTCCTCCGGGGTGGACTCGGGCAGGTCGGCCAGCTTCTCGCCGGTGAACGGGGTGTGGTTGGCCGTACGGCCGGAGCCGACGACACCCTTGGTGAGCTGGGCCACCAGTTCCGGGGTGACCACGTCGGCGGCGGTGCGCGCGCCCTCGGGGGCGGGCGCGAGGGGGTTGGTACCGGCGATGTCCGGGGCCTGCGTGTCCGTCATGACGCGCAGGGTATGCCGCGGCGGAGCCTTTGTGTACCCGTCGGTAACGGGGATTCACCGAGTGCTCACACACTGCCAGTGATCACTGGCAGCGAATGTGCTGATCAGGGCGTTGGCACCCCGGGAAGGCGGACGATCACTCCGCTCCGGCTTTTCTCGCGAGGAGCAGCCCGAGGGCGGTGCGCGGCGTGCGGCGACGCGGCTCGGGAACGGCCGGGTCAGAAACCGGCGGGCCATCGGGACCGGCCGGGCCGGGACTCGGCGGGGCACCGGGAACCGCCTGACCGGGAGTCGGCGGGGCCGTGGCGGTGGTGGCCTCCGTGAGTGGCGGCCCGGCCGCCGGCTCCGGCTCGTCCGGTACGCCGGGGAGCCCGAGGTACGCGCGCAGGGCCGCCGCGACCTGCGCGGCGCCGGGCCGGGCCGCCGGTTCCTCGTCGTGCAGCCGGTCCAGGAGCGGGCCCAGCGGGCCGGGGTCCGCGTCCCCGAGGGCGGCGCGGAGCAGGGCGCCCAGGGACCACAGGTCGGAGGCCGGCCCCGCGCCGGGCCCCGCCGCCCGCTCGGGCGCGACGAACCCGGCGGGCGGCTCCCCCGTCCGCCCGTCGCCGATGCCGAAGTCGGTGAGGACGACCCGGCCGGTGTCCGGTTCCAGCAGGACGTTGGCCGGTTTCAGATCCCGGTGCACGATGCCCACGGCGTGGGCCGCCCGCAGGGCGCCGAGGACGGCGAGCCCGATGCGGGCGGCCTCCGCGGGCGGGAGGGGCCCCCGGCGCAGGGCCTCGTGCAGGGACTCGCCCGCCACCAGCTCCATGACGATCCAGGGGACCCCGGCCTCGGTGACGACGTCGTACACGGTGACGGCGGAGGGGTGCCGCACCCGGGTGGCGGCCCGGGCCTCCCGGTAGAGCCGGTGGGCGAGCCGCCGGCTCTCCTCGTCCTGTGCCGGATCGCCCGGCAGCAGCGGCTCCTTGACGGCGACCTGTCCCCGGCCCTGTTCGTCCAGGGCGCGCCAGACGGTCCCGGCGGGGCCCGCCCCGAGGCGCCCGGCCAGCCGGTAGCGGCCGCCGATCAGACGTGCGTCGGGCGGGTGTTCGCCGTCTTCAGTCATGTCACATGAGTACCGTGCGCACCACGCCGTTGTCGAAGGGGGGCCCTCACGCGACCCAACGGTGCAGCGTGAAACCGCCATCCCCCTCGCGCACCTCCACGGCGCCGGCGCCCGAGAAGTGGGCGACGGCGCCGGTGCGGTAGTAGAAGATCTGCAGTTCGCGCGGCCGCGGGTGCTCGCTGTCGTCGGTGACGTAGTCGACGGTGTTCCGCGCGGTCTGCCTGCCGTGGTACGTGGCCGTGTCGTCCGGGTGCGTCCGCGCGCCCTTGGGCATGTCGAGGGTGTATTCGCCCTCGCCGCGGAACTGCTCGTCGTCCGCGTACATCTGCGAGCGCGCGCTGTTCTTGATCTCGTGCAGGGAGTCCTGCGACCTGCGGGCCAGGTCCAGCGTGACCCAGACCCCGCCGCTGAAGTCGGAGTACGTCACCCAGTTCTTGTCGGTGTCGTCCTTGCCGGGGCGGCTCACCTGGTAGCCGGCGGGAACGGCGAGCGTGGCGCCGAGCCTTGCCTCCGGGCGCCTGGCCCAGCCGTCGGGCATGGGGCCCGCGAAGGGATCGGCCAGGACGAGGTACGCCGTCACCGCGGCCGCCACCAGTGCCGCGCCCACGCCCAGCCAGACCAGGAGGCCGGGACGGCGGGAACGGCGCGCGGCCTCGGGGGCGCTCACCCGGACGGGCTCGGTGGGCACCGGGGGCGCCGGCGGCCGGGCCGCCTCCGTGAGCAGCGCGCGCACCCGGTCCGCCGTCGGCCGGTGCGCCCGGTCCTTCTGGAGCAGCCCGCCCACGGCCTCGGCCAGCGGGCCGGAGACGGCGGGCGGTGCCGGGGCGGCGTTGAGGACGGACTGGAGGGTGGCCGGGGTGTTGCTGCGCCGGAACGGCGAGACGCCCTCGGTGGCCGTGTAGAGGAGCACGCCCAGGGACCACAGGTCGCTCGCCGGTCCGGGCCGCTGCCCTCATGCATCATCCATATCGCGCCACGCGCGCCCGCAGCCACAGGGAGTGCGAACCGGTCACGAACCCGTGACCGAGAAGGTGTCGACCGCGACGTCGAAGTACTCCCGTGCCTCCCGGACCTTCCCCACCGGCGCCGAGACCCACACGTCGTACAGCCGCCCGGCCTCCTCCCAGCACAGGTCGTAGGTGTGGCGGGGGCCCTCCGCGGCGCTGAAGCCGTCCCAGGTGAACTCCCAGAGCGCGGCGGGGTGTCCGCCGTGCGTGGTCCGGACGACCCGGCCGTCGTGGTAACCGGGGTTCGTGGACGCCCCGTCGGCGGCCGAGCGGTTCATCACCGCCTGCGGGCCGCCCGGTTCGGGCACGGCGACCCTGATGCCGAGGCGGAAGGTCTCCCCCGCCGAAACGTAGAACACCCGCTCGCCCTGCGGACTCCGGGTGAAGTCGTCCGGGACGGCGAGCGAGAAACCGGCCGGATCCCGGGCCGTGCGGTAGCCGGAGGGCGCGGCGCTGGTGCGCGCGGTGCGGGCGGTGGAGGGCGCGGACCCGCTCGGGCGTGTCGCCGTGCCCGACGGGGAGGCAGCCGTGCTCGTGCCGGTCCCGGTCGCCGGGGTCGTCGCGGTGCCGCCCGGGCTGCCGCCGCCTCCGCCCCCGTCCCGGTTCAGCAGCAGCGCCGCGGCCGACACGCCCGCGCCCGCGAGCGCGGCGACGAGCAGCGCCGCGACCAGCAGCCCGCGCGTGGACGACCGCGCCGCCGGCTGCTCCGGCGGCCGGGGCGCGCCGGGCGGCGGCACGGCGCCGCGCGGCAGGTCCGGTTGGGTCGGCGCGTACGGCGCGGGGGCCTTCGCCGCCCGGGCCCCGCCGATCCGGTGACCGCGCCCGCCGCTCGGGGTGCCGGACGCGCCCGCCGCGTCGGGGGTGTGCCCGGTCTCCAGGTACGTACGCAGCATCCGCTCGGCCTCCGCCGCGCCGAGCCGCCGGTCGGGGTCGCGTTCCAGCAGGCCCCGTACGACGGGCAGCAGCGGCTCGGCCTGCTCGGGTGGCCGGATGTCGGCGGCGACCACCGCGTGCAGGATCCCGCCGAGCGAGTCCCGCCGGAACGGCGACTCGCCGCTGAGCACCGTGCACAGCAGCGCGCCCAGCGACCACAGGTCCGACTCCGGCCCGGTGCGCAGGCCGGACATCCGCTCCGGCGCGGTGTACTCGGGCGAGCCGACGAACGAGCCGGTCTCGGTGAGCGTGGTGGCGCCCGCGACCTGGGCGATGCCGAAGTCGGTGAGGACGACCCGGTCGGTGCCGGCCTCGATCAGGACGTTCGCGGGCTTGATGTCCCGGTGCAGCACCCCGGCCTGATGGGCGGTGTGCACCGCGCTCAGCAGGGCGATGCCGATCCGGGCGGCCTCGGCGGCGTCCACCGGTCCCCGCCGCGCGATCCGGTCGGCCAGCGAGCCGCCGTCGATCAACTCCATGACCAGGTAAGGGCGGTCGTCCTGCTCCACCACGTCGTGCACCACGATGATGTGCGGATGACGCAGCTGGGCGACCGCGCGGGCCTCGCGGAAGGTCCGGTCACGGCGGCGCCGTGCGTCCTCCTCCGCCAGCGAGTCGTCCGGAAGGAGTTCCTTCACCGCGACCCGGCGGCCCAGCAGCTGGTCGCTCGCCCGCCACACGACGCCCATGCCGCCGCGCCCGATGCGTGCCTCCAGGCGGTAACGGCCCGCGATCACACGGAAGTCGGCGCCCTCGGTCCCCATGCGCCCCATCATGCCGCACCGGACGCACGCGCTCCGGGGCACCGACCGGCCAAGACGGGCCGATCGACCAGCGGTTTTCGGCCGTATCAGCCCTCGTTCGGCTGCTGCCAGCTCTGCAGCACCCACTTGAACTGCTTGCTCGCCTGCCCCCAGTCCCCGGCCGGCGACGACACGTAGATCGCGTACTCGGTGCCGGCGCGCGAGAAGTACGTCTCCTCGATCGCGCGCCGCGGCCCGGCGACATGCGGCGGGTCCTTCTTCAGCGCGTACCAGGTGTACTCCCAGAGCGAACCCTTGCAGTCGCGGTACACGTTCTGCTTCAGGGTCACGCGCTTGTAGCGGATCAGCCGCTGGAGCTGCTGCTCCAGGTCCAGCTGGTGGTTGTAGGCGTCGGCGAAGTCCGGGGAGGTGTCGATGGCGATGCGGACGAAGTGCAGTCCGCCGTCCGGCGAGTAGTCGACCTGCTTCAGCGGGCCATTGATCTCGTAGACCTTCCGCTTCCAGCCCTTGGGCAGGGAGAGGCTGAAGCCCAGCGGGTCGTGGTGGACCTCCCAGTCCGCGGGGACCGTGCCCGCGACCGGCGTGCTGCCGTCGCTCGCCGAGGACGCGGGACCCGCGTCCGAACCGCTCGTCCCGGTGCCCGGCCGCATGGCGTTCCACTCCTGGAAGGCCACCGCCGCGCCGCCGCCGAGCACGGCCGCCACGGCGACGACGAGCACGAGCGTGCGCAGCCGCCGGCGCCGGGGCCGGGCCGCCGCGCGTCCCCCGCCGGGCCCGGGCACCGGGCCGACCGCCGTGGGCGACATGGCCGTCGGACCGGTCGCGGAACGGCCCGCGGCCGCGCCGCCGAACCCGGATGCGGCCGTCCCCGCCCCGTGACCGGGGACGGCCGTACCCGAGCCGTGTCCGGGGGCGTCCGGCGCGGAGCCGCGGCCCGCACCCGATGCTCCCGACCTCTGCACTCCCGAACCCTGGGTCGGGACGAACGCCTGGGCGGTGCTGGGCCGTCGGCCCTCCGCCGCCTCGGCGAGCATCTGCTCCGCCTCCTCCGCGCTCGGCCGCTCGGCCGGTTCCTTGCGCAGCATGGCGGAGATGACCGGACCGAGCGCACCGGCGTGGCGCGGCTCCTCGGCCTCCTCCTCGACGACCGCCTGCATGGTGCTCAGCGGCGAGGTGCGGCGGAACGGCGAGCGGCCCTCGACGGCCGTGTACAGCGTGGCGCCGAGCGCCCACAGGTCGGAGGAGGACCCGGGGTCGTGGCCGCGTACCCGCTCGGGCGCGAGGTAGTCGACCGAGCCGACGACCTCGCCGGTACGGGTGATGGTCGTGTCGCCCTCGATCTGGGCGATGCCGAAGTCGGTGAGCAGCACCCGGCCGTCCCTGCCGAGCAGCACGTTGCCGGGCTTGACGTCCCGGTGCAGCACTCCGGCGGAGTGCGCGGCGCGCAGCGCCCGCAGCACCCACAGGCCGATCCGCGCGGCCTCCCGGGGCTCGACCCGCCCCTGCTCCTTGACCGCGTCCGCAAGCGAGTTGCCCTCGACCAGCTCCATGACGATCCAGGGGCGGCCGTCGTGTTCGAGCACGTCGTGCACGGTGACGACGGCCGAGTGGTTGATGCGCGCGGCGGCCCGGGCCTCGGCCCGGGTGCGGGCCAGCAGAACGGCCCGGTCGCTGTCGGAGACGTAGAGCGCCGCGGTCAACTCCTTGACGGCCACCGTCCGGTGCAGCACCTCGTCGTGTGCCCGCCACACCCGGCCCATGCCACCGCTGCCGATGGAGTCGGCAAGCCGGTAGCGGCCCGCTATGAGCAGGCCCTGCATCTGATTCACGTTGCCCCGCAATGCTCTTGTCAGGCTCAGACTAAGGACCGGCCTGCCATCAGGGAACAAGCGGGGTCCCAAGGAAACCGCACTGTGACGATGGTCATTTCCGCGCGAGAAAGGGAACCGGCGCGCCGGTGTTCGTGCCCCGGATACGCCGTGCTCAACGCGTGTAGCGGTACGTCGCGGTAGCCTGCTCGTACAGTCGTGTCACCTCATCCCGGTCGGCATCCGGGCCGCGGACCTGCACGATGTGGTAGCGGCCGTCGAGCAGGATCGCCATGTTGCGCACGAACAGGTCGCGCCCCTGCCCGTCCGTCCAGGTGAACTGGCCCTCGGCCATGGTGCGTCCGCCCACCTCTATGGTCCTCAGACCGGTGGCCGTGGCCCAGCTGGAGTCCCGGTACGGCTGCAGTTCGGCCTCCCTGTCCCGCTGGTAGACCATCGGATCGCCGCCGTAGGCCGAGGCGCTGTCCCGGCCCGGCACGACGATCAGCTCGAAGTTCCCGTGCGTGTACACCACCTGGCCGCTGCCGTTCTTCGGCGTGCGGTCCCAGCCCTTGGCGACGGCGACCTCGAAACCCTCGGGGTCCTTGCGCAGGGTGAAGCCGTCGGCGACGGAGGAGTCGCCCCCGGTCTGGGTCTCGGTGGCGGGTGCGGACGCCGAGGGGCTGCCGTCCGGCGCGCCCTGCCCGGAGGACGGCGAGCCGGTGCCCGAGGGCGCGGGGCTCACGTCCCCGGCGCTGCCGGTGCGGTCCGTGCTGCCGGAGGCACCGCCGTCCCCCTGCTTCGGCATGAACAGCATCGCGTAGGCGATCACCCCGGCCAGCAGGAGCAGGATCAGCAGGAGCAGGGTCCGGCCGAGGTGGCGGGGCGAACGCGCCTCCTCCCGGGCCCGCTTGTGCCGGCCGTGCGGATGGGTGTCGGGCAATCCGGCGCGGCGCCGCCGCACCAGTTCGCCGCGCCGCCGCACGATCGGCAGCCTGCTCGGGTCGGCGGGCGGCACGGGCACCACATGCGTACCGGCGTCCGGCTCGGGCGCGGACCGCACCAGCGAACGCAGCCAGCCGTTCAGTTCCTCGAAGTCCAGCCGCTCGATGGGGTCCTGGCGCAGCAACGACTCCACCACCGGCCGGAGCGGACCGCACTCCTCGGCGAACGCGGGCGGCTCGGCGCACACCAGCTGCACCAGCTCGGCCGTGGAGTCCTCCGGATACGGCGCATGTCCCTGCACGGCCCGGAACAGCAGCGCGCCCAGCGCCCACAGGTCGGTCGCGGGCCCGATCGGCGCCGCCAGCTGCCAGTTCTCGTGCACGGGCCCGGCCTGCTCCGGCGCCCAGCGCTCGGTCACCGGTCCCACCACCGTCATCCGCACCTGCCGCGCCCGCTCGGCGGCGAGCGCGGTGGCCGGACTCCGGCGCGCGGGGCCCTCGGCACCGGGTCCGCCCCAACGGGCGTCCGTCTGCGGAGGAAGTGCGGGGACGGCGGGGTCGCCTTCGTGGCCGGGGGCGGGCGTCGCGGTGCCGCCCGGGCCGTTGCGCGGTGCGGCGCCGTGCCACGGGGCGCCCTGCACGCCGTAGGGGTCGACCGTCCGGCCGGGCGGTGCCGTACTGCCCGGGCCGGAGGGGTACGACGACCGGGCCGCGCCGTCGGCACGGTCGCCTCCGGCGTCTTCTTCGGCGGTCCGGCGGGCCCCGGGCAGGGCGGCGCGCCCACCGTACTGGGCCTCCTGCACCCGGGCGGCGGCACGGGCGCCCGCCCGGTACGCGGCGATGGCCCCGGCCCGCGCGGCACGGATGTCCGATCCGCTCTCCAGCGCCCGGTGTCCCGGCGGTCCGCCGGACGCCCCGTTCGCGCCCGGCGCCGGCAGGGCCCCGGTCGCCCTCGCCTGTATCGCGGCCCGGCGCGCGGCCTCGGGGTCGACGTCGGCGGACGGAACGCCCGCACCACCGCCCGGCGCGCCGACGGCGCCGCCGCCCGGACCGGGTGGCACTCTGCGGCCGCCGCCGGAGACCGCCCCGGCACCCTGCTCAGGCTCCGGCGCCTCCTCGGCCCCGTCCTCGGCGGGTACGGGGTCGTACCCGCACAGCGCCTCCTCCGCCGCGCCCGCCGCGAGGCCGGTCAGCATCACCCGGCCGTCGTCGCAGACGAGCACGGTGCGGACGGTGATGTTGCGGTGCACCCAGCCGTGGCCGTGCAGCACCCGGAGCGCCATGAGCACGTCCGAGGCGACCTCGGCCGCCCGGTACGGCGTCAACGGCTTCTCGGCCAGCAGCGCGGACAGCGGACGCGCGGCCACCCACTCGCTGACGATCCACAGGGACCCGCCCTCGGCGAACACGTCGAAGACCTGGTCGAGGCGCGGGTGGTCGGGTATGCGGGCCGCCGCCTGCGCCGCCTCGACCGCGCGCCGCACCGCGGGATCGGTGGGCCGCCGGGTGGCGGCCCGGGCGGCCGGCGCCGGACGGGCCCCGCGCGCACGGGCGGTGAACCCCTCGGGCAGCCCTTCCGCGTCGAGCACCTCGGCCTCGACGACCTCCGGCAACGGCACCTGCCGGACGAGCACTTCCTGGCCGCTGTAGGTGTCGAAGGCCCGGGTCTCGGTGAGCTCGTACTCGTCGGACGGTGGCAACGGCAGACGGTAGCGGTCGGCCAGCACCCGGCCCGCGTAGTCGTCCACTCTGCCTCCCCCGGCCGCCCGCTCGGTCACATCCGTTCGCCGCACGGCCCGTTTCGCACACGCTTCCGGCTGCGTACGGTCCGCAACCATTCACGATACGTGCCGGAGGCAACCCGCACCGAGTGGATGCCGGATTCTCACGCCCCAAAGCGGCGTTCGGCGCCTAGGACTTGGGCTGGAAGGAGGCCGTCAGCGTCTGCCAGGTGTCCTTGCGCAGATCGCTCTGCCAGTTCCCGGCCTCCGCGGTGTACATCAGCCCGTAACCGAGGTGGCCGTTCACCACGAAACCCCGGTCTATGGACCGGTACTGGGTCCCGCCGTCGGTGTACGTGAACTCCCAGTCGGCCGTGTTCCAGCCGCGGTAGTCCGCCTTCTCGATGCGGATCCGGTGGTACTGAGGGCGCACCATGTAGCCCTCCTGGTTCCTCCAGTCCGCGACCGGGTCGCTCTTGGGGGAAGTCGTCCAGCCGATGAGCAGCTTCTGCCCGTCGGGACCGGTGTACCGGTCCCCGGCGGCCCCACTGGACTGGAACTTCCAGCCCTTGGGCAGCCCGATCGTGTAACCCTGGCCGCCCTTGTGGGTCGACACCGCCGGGGCGCTCCCGCCGCCCTTGGCACCGGACGGGGCGGAGCCGCCGTCGTCGGGGGACCCGGCCGTGCTGACGTCCGTCGCGGAGCCGGTGCTCGCGGAGGCCGAACCCGACCCGTCCGCCCGCGTCCCGCCGGCCGAACCGCCCGTCCCCTTGGTCCCCTTGCCCTTGTCCTCCTTGGTGGAGGCACGGGTGCTGGCCGCGGCTCCGGCGGCGCCACTCTTGCCGCCCTTGTCGTCGCCACCGCTCAACGCGATGGCCAGCACGGTGCCGAGCACCGCGAGGGCGACCAGTACGGCGATGATCACCAGCGTGCGCCGGGGGACCACATCGGTGAGCGGCGCCCTCGGCACCGGCCGCGGCGGCAGGTCCAGGTCCGGCGGCGGCATCACGGGCCAGCCTGAACTCGGCTTGCCGGAAGCGGTGTTTGCCGAACGGTTGGTGCTGGAGTTCGGCACCCCGGACGAACCCGAGGCGGCACCCGCCGGCCGCCCGGCGGATCCGGCGTCCTGCCGCCCGGCGTCGGGGCGTCCGGCCTCCGGGCGTCCGGCCTCCGGGCGTCCGGCCTCCGGGCGTCCAGAGGAGGGCGCGGCGGGACGCGTCCCGCCGGACACCGTACCGCCGGCCTTCGGCGCGGGCGTGTCACCGCCGCCCTTCGGCCGCTTGGCGGCCGCCGCGGCACCGGCCCCGCCCGCCGCCTTGCGGACCGAACGCAGCGCGCCGCGCAGCTTCTCCGCCGGCTCCTCGGCCCGCTTCTCCTCGGGCCCGTCGGGCTGCGCGGGCAGCGGGACCACCCGCGTGGCGTCCATCGGCTCCGGCGCGGGCGCGTGGATGACCGCGTTGAGCAGGGCCCGGGCCCCGGCGTCGTCGAGCCGCTTCGCCGGATCCTTGGCCAGCAGGCCGTAGAGGACGTCCCTGAGCGGACCCGCGTTCTTGGGCTCCTCCAGCGGCTCGGTCATCACCGCGGTGAGCGTGGCGATCGCCGAACCCTTGTCGTACGGCGGCACGCCCTCGACCGCCGCGTACAGCAGACCGCCGAGCGACCACAGGTCGGCCGCCGGACCGGGCTTGTGGCCGCGGGCACGCTCGGGGGAGATGTAGGAGGGGGCGCCGACGAGCATGCCGGTGGAGGTGATGGACGGGTCGCCCTCGACCTGTGCGATGCCGAAGTCGGTGAGCACGACCCGGCCGTCCTCGGCGATGAGCACGTTGGACGGCTTCACGTCCCGGTGCAGGATGCCCTCGCGGTGCGCGGAACGGAGCACGTCGAGGATGGCGAGGCCCACCTCGGCCGCCCGCTTGGGCTCCAGCAGACCGTCCTCACGGATGACCTCGGCGAGGGACTTGCCCTCCACCAACTCCATGACGATCCAGGGCCGGTCGTCCTCGTCGACCACGTCGAAGACCGTCACCGCGCCGTTGTTGCGGATCCGGGCGATCGCCTTGGCCTCGCGCAGGGTGCGCGTGATCAGGCGCCGCTTCTCCTCGTCGTCGATGTTCGACGGGAACCGCAGTTCCTTGACGGCGACCGTCCGGCCCAGGGTCTCGTCCTCGGCGCGCCAGACGGTGCCCATGCCGCCCCGGCCCAGCACGTCTCCCAGCCGGTACCGCCCGGCGAGGAGACGCCGTTCGCTCTTGTCCCGACGAGTCTCCTGACGAGATGATCCCGCCCGCTCCGCCTCCGACATGCGTCCCCTCATACAACCCGCCCTGACAGAGCCTCCATTGTCTCTCACCCGACAAGTGGTCCACGCCCAGGGTGCCCCAGCCCGCGGGCCGCCCCTCACGCGCCACAGGACCCCCTCCAGCGGCCTTTTCGCTTACCGGGATGATGGACCGTAAGAAGGGAGGAACCGGGATGCCGATGCTTCGGGCATACCTATCCAAACCGGCAACCATGGCGCACGCCACCTTGGCCGAAACCGTTCCCCCGGCACGAGCCGACGCGGCCGGAACGGCGCCTTAGTCGCGGGCAACCATGTCCAAACCGGTATCTGGGACACGGCCGACCTCGGCCACGGCAACGCCGGTGGCGCGAACGGCTCCACCCAAACCGGTGCTCTCGACGCGAACCGCCCTTGCCTGTCCCCTTCCACGCCGCGGACAGCACCCGCCTTGCCGGCCTCTTCGGCGCGGACAGCCCACTCCTCTCGGGGCGCCCTTGCCCTGGCCCTGCGCCTGCCGCGAAGGGGCCTTGCGGTGCCGACCTCCCTGATGCGTAGGGCCCTTGCTCCGCTGGGCGCCTTGGCACGAACGGCCAGTGTCTTGCCGGGTGCCTTGGCACGAAGGGCCCTTGCCTTGCAGGGCACCTCAGCACGAACGGTCCGTTCCTTGCCCGGCGCCTCGACAGGAAGGGTCCGTTTCTTGTCGGCCTCCCTGGCACGGACGGCCCGGGTATCGCTGGGCGCCCTGGCACGGACAGGCCGCGACTCGCCGGGCGCCCTGGTGCGGACGGCCCTGGTGCGGATGGCCCTGGCGCTGCCGGTCTCATTGGCGCTGCTGCTCGCCCCGGTCGCATCGCCGGAAGCCGCGACCGGCATGACCGCGGACGCCGCGCTGCCGCTGCTCGTCTCCGAGGGCGGGGCACCGGCCGCGGCCCTGCTGTCCCTGGACGGCAACCACTCCCGATACGCGGCCGCCGGGCGGGGCATCGCACGCACCGACCACTTCCGCGCCGGCAGCGTCACCAAGACCTTCATCGCGACCGTCGTGCTCCAACTGGCCGCCGAGCACCGGCTCGCGCTGTCCGACACCGTGGAGCGGTATCTGCCGGGGCTGCTGCGCGGCCACGGCACGGACGGACGCCGCATCACCTTGCGGGCCCTGCTCACCCAGACCAGCGGGCTGCCCGACTTCGCAAAGGCCACACGCGGGACCGTGCCCCTGACTGCGCTTCAGGCGGTGCGCATCGCTCTCGTCCTCCCTCCGGGCCACTGCTCCTACTAGCACCAACTACGTCCTGCTCGGCATGGTCGTCCACCAGGTCACGGGCCGCTCCTACGCCACCGAGGCCGAGCGCCGCATCATCGCTCCGCTGGGTCTGGCGGGCACCTCCTTCCCGGGTTCCCGTACCTCGCTTCCCTCGCCGCACGGCCGCGCCTACGCCGCCGACGGCACCGACGTCACCCGGCTCGACCCGCGGATGGCCGGGGCCGCGGGTGAGCTGGTGACCACGCTGGCCGACCTCGACCGCTTCTGGGCGGCCCTGCTGGGCGGCCGGCTGCTGCCCCCGCACTGGCTGCGCGAGATGCTCGACACCCGCGCCGCACACGGCTCGTACGGCGTGGGGATCTATCCGGTGAAGCTGCCGTGCGGCACCACGGTGCGGCGGCACAACGGCCGGATATCCGGGAGCTACGTGCGCAGCGCAGCCACCGCCGACGGCCGCCGGGTCCTCACCTTCCGGGTGAACACGGACGCGATCGCAGACCCCCGCCTCGAACCGGCCCTGCTCGACGCCGAGTTCTGTCCTCGCACCTGGTAGAACGAGCCGGCTCCGAACGGAGATCCCGGTTCACGACACCCGTTCGAGTGAATCGCCTCGCCAGTCACCGGTCGGCGGTCGCGGGGGGTCGGGCGCCGGGCGCCGGGCGAATGCCGACGGCAGCGCCAACCAAGCGGGCGAGTGCTGATGGCAGCGACCCCCGACCATCAGGTGGTCGGCGGCCGACAGAGCCACAGCCGGACCGTCGGGTCATCGGCCGGGCCGTGGGGCCAGCGGCTGGACCATCGAGTCGGCGGTCAGACCATCGGGTCAGCGGCGGACCGCCAAGTGCGCCACCGCCCTGCGACAACGGTCGACCGGCCCCTCACGTCAGCGGCACGATGTCCGGTGCTCCGAGCCGTGCCGCGTCCGCCGTCTGGTCGTCCGGCTGGAGTTGGGACTCCCGCTCGGCCTCCACCCGCTTCTCGTAGTGCTCGACCTCGCGTTCGACCTGGTCCTTGTCCCAGCCGAGGACCGGCGCCATCAGCTCGGCCGCCTCGCGGGCGCTGCGGGTGCCCCGGTCGAAGGTCTCGATGGAGATGCGGGTGCGCCGGGTGAGGACGTCGTCCAGGTGCCGGGCGCCCTCGTGCGAGGCGGCGTACACCACTTCGGCGCGCAGGTAGTCGTCGGCGGCGTGGAGCGGCTCGCCGAGCGCGGGGTCGGCGGCGATGAGGTCCAGGACCTCCTCGGCCATCGCGCCGTACCGGTTCAGCAGATGCTCGACCCGGACCACGTGCAGCCCCGTGTTGGCCGCGATCCGCGCCCGGGCGTTCCACAGCGCCTGGTACCCCTCCGCGCCCAGCAGCGGGGTCTCCTCCGTCACGCAGTCGGCGACGCGCCGGTCGAGGCCGTGCACCGCCTCGTCGACGGCGTCCTTCGCCATCACCCGGTACGTCGTGTACTTGCCGCCCGCCACGACCACGAGCCCCGGCACCGGATGGGCGACCGTGTGCTCGCGGGACAGCTTGCTGGTGGCGTCGGACTCGCCGGCCAGCAGCGGGCGCAGACCGGCGTACACACCCTGCACGTCGTCGCGGCTGAGCGGCACCGCGAGCGCCGAGTTGACGTGTTCCAGCAGGTAGTCGATGTCGGCGCTGGACGCGGCGGGGTGGGCCTTGTCGAGGTCCCAGTCGGTGTCGGTGGTGCCGACGATCCAGTGCCGGCCCCAGGGGATGACGAAGAGGACCGACTTCTCGGTGCGCAGGATCAGGCCGGTGGTGGAGTGGATGCGGTCCTTGGGCACGACCAGGTGGATGCCCTTGGAGGCGCGGACGTGGAACTGGCCGCGCTCACCGACCAGGGCCTGCGTGTCGTCGGTCCACACACCGGTGGCGTTGACGACCTGCTGGGCGCGGATCTCGTACTCACCGCCGCCTTCGACGTCCTGCACCCGGGCGCCGACGACCCGTTCGCCCTCGCGCAGAAACCCGGTCACGCGCGCGCGGTTGGCCACCTTCGCGCCGTAGGAGGCCGCGGTGCGCACCAGCGTGGCCACGAAGCGGGCGTCGTCCATCTGGGCGTCGTAGTACTGGAGGGCGCCGACGAGGGCGTCCTTGCGCAGGCAGGGGGCGACGCGCAGGGCGTGACGGCGGCTCAGGTGACGATGTATGGGAATACCCCGGCCGTGGCCGCGGGCCATGGACATCGCGTCGTAGAGCGCGACGCCGGAGCCGGCGTAGAGCCGCTCCCAGCCCCTGTGCTGCAGCGGGTAGAGGAACGGCACCGGTTTGACCAGGTGCGGGGCGAGCCGCTCCAGGAGCAGGCCGCGCTCCTTCAGGGCCTCGCGGACGAGGGCGAAGTCGAGCATCTCCAGGTAGCGCAGGCCGCCGTGGATGAGCTTGCTGGACCGGCTGGAGGTGCCGGACGCCCAGTCGCGCGCCTCGACGAGGCCGGTGGACAGACCTCGGGTCACGGCGTCCAGTGCGGTGCCCGCGCCCACGACCCCGGCGCCGATCACCAGGACGTCCAGTTCGCGCTCCGCCATCGCCGCCAGTGCCTCGACGCGCTGCGCCGGCCCCAGAGTCGCTGTCCTCACCGCTGCCTCCCGCTGTCGCTGACTCGCTCGCGTCGGCCGCACCCGGCGGGCGAAGCCCCGTTCATCCCCTCCTCATGCCCAAATTCTGACCGGCTTGCCCGACTTCAGCCACCACGGGCTTCCAACCTGTGGGCAACAGGAACGCAACCCCCGGAAGACACACGAACAGAATCCCACATCACGGTCATATTTACTCCTAGTGTGACAGTGCGCTCGTACATGCTGTCCACAGCGGTTGCGCACCTGTCCCGCTTCGGCTATTGGGAAGGACGGCCCACGCCATGCCCGCAGATCTCGCCGTCATCGGACTCGGTCCGTACGGCCTGCCGCTCGCCCAGGCCGCCGTCGCCTCCGGCATCTCCACCATCGGGTACGCCACCGGCCCCGAGTCGGGCTCCCTCAGCCCGGCCGAGCTGCGCCGGATGCACTCGGCGGGCTTCCGGCCGGTCACCGACCCGGCCCAGCTGGGCCGGGTGCGCACCGCCGTGATCTGCGCGCCGACCCCGCGCGGCGCCGACGGCGGCCTCGATCTCGGCCAGGTCGAGTCGGCGGCCCGCGTCCTGGCCGCACGGCTGCGCCCGCACACCACGGTCATCCTGGAGTCCCCGGTGCTGCCGGGGACGACGGAGGAGTTCCTGCGCCCGCTGCTGGAAGAGGGGTCGGGCCTGCGCGCGGGCCGGGACTTCCACCTCGCCTACTCCCCCAGCCGGGTCGACCCCGGCAACCGCGAGCACACGCCCGCCGGCACCCCCAGGGTCATCGGCGGTCTCACCCCCGCCTGCACCGAGTCGGCCGCCGCGTTCTACGGCCGGCTGACCGACAAGGTCGTACGCGCGCGCGGGCTGCGCGAGGCGGAGGCCGTGCAGTTGCTGGAGACCAACTTCCGGCACGTCAACATCGCCCTGGTCAACGAGATGGCCGTGCTCTGCCACGAGCTGGGCGTCGACCTGTGGGATGTCATCCGCTGCGCGGAGACCAAGCCGTTCGGCTTCGAAGCTTTCCGCCCCGGACCGGGCGTCGGCGGGCACGGCGTCCCGCAGGACCTGTCCGGCCACGCCACCCGCACCCTGCGCATGGTGGAGCTGGCCCAGCAGGTCAACAGCCGGATGCCCCGGTACGTCGTCCAGCGCGCGGCCACCCTCCTCAACGAGCACGGCAAGTCCGCCCGGGGCGCACGCGTGCTGCTGCTCGGCGTGACCTACAAGCCCGACCTCGCCGACCAGCAGGGCACGCCTGCCCGGGAGATCGCGATCCGGCTGATGGAACTGGGCGCCTCCGTGAGCTACCACGACCCCCACGTGGCGTCCTGGAGCGTCCTGGACCGCCCGGTCCCGCGCGCGGACTCGTTCTACGAGGCGGCGGCCGACGCCGACCTGACGATCCTCCTCCAGCAGCACCGCACCTACGACCTCCAGGGCCTGTCGGTGAAGGCCCAGCTGCTGCTGGACACCCGGGGCGCCACCCCGACGGGGGCCGCACACCGGCTCTGAGCCCGGTCACGAAAGGAAAACAGCCGGGGCGTTGTCGTCCCCGGCTGTTAGTCTCCCCCGGACTCGTCGCACACAGGTGCGCGGTCGTCTTCCGTTTCCTTTTCTTCTGTTGTGCTCCACCTCGGGGGGATTTCTGTCATGAGCCAGTCAGCTCCGCCACCGCAGCCGCCGCAGTCCGGCCCGGTCGACGGCAACCCGTACGCCCAGCAGGCGCCGGCCGGGGCGCCGTACCCGCCGCAGCCGGGCGCCTTCGCGCCCCCGGCCGCGCCGGCCGCGCCGGTACGGAACAACCTCGTCGTCGGACTGGTCGCCGCGCTGGGCGCCGCCGTGGTCGTCGGCGCGCTCTACGGCGTCATCATCGGCGCCACCAAGCACGAGATCGGCTACGCGGCCGTCGGCGTCGGGTTCGTCATCGGTCTGGCGGCGGGCAAGGCGGGCGGCCGTAACCCGGTCCTGCCGATCGTCGCCGCCGTCCTGGCCCTGGCCTCGGTCTACTTCGGCCAGCTCGTGGGCGAGGCCATGATCGGCGCCAAGGCGACCGGGCTGGGCTTCTCCGAGGTCTTCTTCGACCACTTCGACGTGGTCCAGCAGGCCTGGAAGGAGGAGGCGGACCCGCTCACCTTCGTCTTCTTCGCCATCGCCGCGTTCGCCGCGTTCTCCGGCACCAAGAAGGCCGCCCACTGACAGGGCGCACGCAGACGCAAGGGCCCGTCCACCGCACCGGTGGACGGGCCCTTCGCGGTGTCCGGGTCAGCGCTTGTGCTGGCTGTCCGCGACGGTCACCTCGACCCGCTGGAACTCCTTGAGCTCGCTGTAGCCGGTGGTGGCCATGGCCCGGCGCAGGGCGCCGAAGAAGTTCATCGAGCCGTCCGGGGTGTGGGACGGGCCGGTGAGGACCTCCTCGATGGTGCCGACGGTGCCGAGGTCGACCTTCTGGCCGCGCGGCAACTCCTCGTTGACGGCCTCCATGCCCCAGTGGTGGCCCTTGCCGGGCGCGTCCGTGGCGCGCGCCAGCGGGGAGCCCATCATCACCGAGTCGGCGCCGCAGGCGATCGCCTTGGGCAGGTCGCCGGACCAGCCGACACCGCCGTCCGCGATCACGTGCACGTACCGGCCGCCGGACTCGTCCATGTAGTCGCGGCGGGCCGCGGCCACGTCGGCGACGGCCGTGGCCATCGGGACCTGGATGCCGAGCACGTTGCGCGTGGTGTGCGCGGCGCCGCCGCCGAAGCCGACGAGCACGCCCGCGGCACCCGTGCGCATCAGGTGCAGGGCCGCCGTGTACGTGGCGCAGCCGCCGACGATCACCGGGACGTCCAGCTCGTAGATGAACTGCTTCAGGTTCAGCGGCTCGTGCGAGGAGGACACGTGCTCCGCCGAGACCGTCGTACCGCGGATGACGAAGATGTCCACGCCCGCGTCCACGACGGCCTTGGAGAACTGGGCGGTGCGCTGCGGGGAGAGCGCGGCCGCGGTGACCACACCGGAGTCGCGCACCTCCTTGATGCGGGCGCCGATCAGCTCCTCCTTGATGGGAGCCGCGTAGATCTCCTGGATGCGGCGCGTCGCCCGCTCGGCGGGCAGCTCGGCGATCTCGTCCAGCAGCGGCTGCGGGTCCTCGTACCGCGTCCACAGGCCCTCGAGGTTGAGCACGCCCAGGCCGCCGAGCTCGCCGATGCGGATGGCGGTGGCCGGGGAGACGACGGAGTCCATGGGGGCGGCCAGGAAGGGCAGCTCGAAGCGGTAGGCGTCGATCTGCCAGGCGATCGAGACCTCCTTCGGGTCCCGCGTACGGCGGCTGGGGACGACGGCGATGTCGTCGAAGGCGTACGCCCGGCGGCCGCGCTTGCCGCGCCCGATCTCGATCTCAGTCACGTCTGTGGCCTTTCCCTATGCGTTTCAGCGCCTTCCAGTATCGCCGACCCGGACGGCAGAAGCCCTCCGCAGGTACGACGACGGCGGCCCCGGATGTTCCGGGACCGCCGTCGTGCGGGCGTCACGCGCGCGTGGACGCGCCCGCGTCGTACCTGAGAACTACTTCTTGCTGCTGTAGTTCGGCGCCTCGACCGTCATCTGGATGTCGTGCGGGTGGCTCTCCTTCAGGCCCGCCGAGGTGATCCGCACGAACCGGCCCTTGGACTCCATCTCCTCGATGGTGGCGGCGCCGACGTAGCCCATGGTCTGGCGCAGGCCGCCGACGAGCTGGTGCAGGACGTTGGCGAGCGGACCGCGGTAGGGCACCTGGCCCTCGACGCCCTCGGGCACGAGCTTCTCGTCGGTGGTCACCTCGGCCTGGAAGTAGCGGTCCTTCGAGTACGACTTGGCCTGGCCGCGGGACTGCATGGCGCCGAGCGAGCCCATGCCCCGGTACGACTTGAACTGCTTGCCGTTGATGAAGAGCAGCTCACCCGGGGACTCCTCACAGCCGGCGAGGAGGCTGCCCAGCATCACCGTGTCGGCGCCGGCGGCCAGCGCCTTGCCGATGTCGCCGGAGTACTGCAGGCCGCCGTCGCCGATCAGCGGAATGCCGGCGGGACGGGCCGCGAGGGAGGCCTCGTAGATGGCGGTGACCTGGGGAACACCGATACCGGCGACGACACGGGTGGTGCAGATGGAGCCCGGCCCCACGCCCACCTTGATGCCGTCGACACCGGCGTCGATCAGGGCCTGGGCGCCGTCGCGCGTGGCGACGTTGCCGCCGACCACGTCGACGTTCACGCTCGACTTGATCTTCGACATCCAGCTCAGGGCGTTGCTGTTGTGGCCGTGCGAGGTGTCGACGACCAGGAAGTCCACACCGGCCTGGGCGAGCGCCTGGGCGCGCTCCAGGGCCTCCGGGCTGGCACCGACCGCGGCACCGACCAGCAGCCGGCCCTCGGCGTCCTTCGCGGCGTTGGGGTACTGCTCGGCCTTGACGAAGTCCTTGACCGTGATCAGGCCCTTCAGGACGCCCGCGTCGTCCACCAGCGGCAGCTTCTCGATCTTGTGCTTGCGCAGCAGCTCCATGGCCTCCGGGCCGGAGATGCCGACCTTCCCGGTGACCAGCGGCATCGGGGTCATGACCTCGTGCACGCGACGGGTGCGGTCGCTCTCGAAGGCCATGTCGCGGTTGGTCACGATGCCCAGCAGCTTGCCGGCCGGGTCGGTGACGGGGACACCGCTGATGCGGAACTTCGCGCAGAGGGCGTCCGCCTCGGCGAGCGTGGCCTCCGGGTGCACCGTGATGGGGTCGGTGACCATGCCGGACTCCGACCGTTTCACCAGGTCGACCTGGTTGACCTGGTCCTCGATGGAGAGGTTGCGGTGCAGGACGCCGACACCGCCCAGCCGGGCCATCGAGATCGCCATCCGGGACTCGGTCACCTTGTCCATCGCCGCCGACAGCAGCGGGATGTTCACCCGGACGTTGCGGGAGATGCGGGACGAGGTGTCGGCCGCGTTGGGAAGCACCTCGGATGCGCCCGGCAGCAGCAGCACGTCGTCGTAGGTCAGCCCGAGTGTCGCGAACTTACCGGGCACTCCGTCGACGTTTGCAGTCATGACACCTTCCCCAAATGGCCTTGATCGGTGCGGATGTCCATGCTAACGGGAAGCGCGGCTAGCAAATTCCACGGTCCAAGGTCGACTCCGGCTTCGTATTTTCATACGGAACCGTCGCCGCGCCGGTTCATTCGGGTCCGGTGTGCGGTGCCCGCGCCGGGCCGATGCGGGCCCGGCGCCGCGGACTTGCGCCGTTGCGGCAGGCCACCCCGGCTGCGGGAAGGGGGCGCCTACTGCTCGGCGAGCGCTCTGAGGCGGCTCAGCGCCCTGTGCTGTGCGACCCGGACGGCGCCGGGTGACATTCCCAACATCTGCCCGGTCTCCTCCGCGGTCAAGCCCACGGCGATACGCAGCAGAAGCAGTTCGCGCTGGTTCTCGGGCAGGTTGGCCAGCAGTTTCTTGGCCCACTCGGCATCGCTGCTGAGCAGGGCGCGCTCCTCGGGGCCGAGGGAGTCGTCCGGGCGCTCCGGCATCTCGTCGGAGGGCACCGCCGTGGATCCCGGGTGGCGCATCGCGGCCCGCTGGAGGTCGGCGACCTTGTGGGAGGCGATGGCGAAGACGAACGCCTCGAAGGGGCGGCCGGTGTCGCGGTAGCGGGGCAGGGCCAGCAGGACCGCCACGCAGACCTCCTGGGCGAGGTCCTCGACGAAGTGACGCGCGTCGCCGGGCAGCCGGGACAGCCGGGTGCGGCAGTAGCGCAGCGCGAGGGGGTGCACATGGGCGAGCAGATCGTGCGTGGCCTGCTCGTCCCCGTCGACGGCACGGTGCACGAGGGCGCCGAACGCCCCTTGGGCCGTGCCCGCCTCCTCGTCGCGCATCGGTCCATCGTGCCTTGTGGCCGTCCGGTCCGTCGCATCGTGTTCGTGGTTGTGCACCGAAGCGTTATGAGCAGGTGCGCCGGCACTCATCCCCTGCGCCCTCCCCTTCCGCTCGACCGACTCGTCCCCGAGAGACTCCACATCTCAAGGATGCGGCATCGGCGCCGAAACGAGCAGCGCGCGTCCCGCGCCCCCCTTCGCGCACCACCTTTCGGCACGTCCGGCGGAGTCGCCGAACCTGCGTGCGGCCCCCCTGGTACCGCTCCGCGTCCGGGGGGCCGCACGCCTCCGCCCCGACGGCGGCCACGGAACGCGCAGGAGGTCCCGGCGGTGTACGTGCCCCGGTGCGATCGGCTACCGGAGGGCGGCCCCAGCGACTCCCCAGGCGGCCACGGCCGCTCACCGCACGGTGGGACCAGCGGCTCACCGGTCGGTCTCAGCCGCTCACCGGAGGGTGGGATCGACGGCTCCCTGGTCGGCCTCAGCCGCTCGTCGGAGGGTGGGGTCGGCCACTCACCGGAGCCGCGTCGCGCATCCCGGTGGGCGGCGTCGGCCCCGCGGCGCACCGCGGGCCTGTCGTTCCGAGCCGCTCCGTGTACGGCCGGTGCGCGCCCGCGCGTCCCCGGAGACCTGGCGCCCGAGACCCCCAAAGAGCACACACCGCGCCCTTCCGACGGCTTGGGCCCCGAGGCACCACACACACCACGCCCGCCCGCCGGCTCGGACAGCCCCGAAGAACCACACACGTCAGGCCCACCCGGCAGGTCGGACAGCCCCGAAGAACCACACACACCACGCCCACCCGGCAGCTCAGGCAGCCCCGAAGAACCACACACACCACGCCCACCCGGCAGCTCAGGCAGCCCCGAAGAACCACACACACCACGCCCACCCGGCAGCTCGGACAGCCCCGCGGAACCGCGCACGCCGGGCCCGTCCGACCGCCCGGGCGCCCCTGAGAGACGCACCACGCTTCCTCCAGCAGACGGCCCGGAACACTCCGGGCAGCCGAACGGCCGGGGCAGCCCCCGAGGCCCGGGCACCCCGGCCGACGCCGAGGCACCGGACACTCCGGCAACCAGCGGGCGGGCGGGCACACCGGGACACCCCGTGAGGCCGGGCACCCGCAAAGCCCCCGGCGGAGCAGACTCCCCGGAACTTCCCGCGAGACCGAGCACCCCGGAAGCCCCCGGGCAGCAGCGGAACACCCCGGAGCCGACGGACAGGCGCACAGGGCCGCGCCCACCAGGCACCCCGAAGGCTCCCGACAGACCTCCGGGGCAGGGGCCCCGACTACCGGACACCCGGAAGCCACCCACGACGCACCCGAAGCCGCATGGACCAGGCAACCCGGAAGCCCACCCCAGACCCCTAGGACCGGAACCGCACCAACCGGACACCCCAGAGGCACACAGGGCGCGCCCCGAGCCGCATCGTTCAGGCACGTCGGGCACAGCGGGCGCCCCGGGCGGTACGTACGCCCGCGAGGGACGCCCCACGTCGCAGCCGGCCGGCACCCCGGGCGCCCACGAGAGGCACGCCGCGGCCCCCGCCGAGCAGCGGGCCGACGCGCGGTGTCCCGTGTCGCCGCCGACGGGGGACGCGGAACGTCCCCGGCGCCGGCGAGGGGGCCCCGCGTGCCGCGCGGGGCTGTGCACGTCCTACCGGACCAGTCCCCAGCGGAAGCCGAGCGCCACCGCGTGGGCGCGGTCCGAGGCGCCGAGCTTCTTGAACAGGCGCCGGGCGTGCGTCTTGACGGTGTCCTCGGAGAGGAACAGCTCGCGACCGATCTCGGCGTTGGAACGGCCGTGGCTCATGCCCTCCAGCACCTGGATCTCACGCGCCGTGAGCGTGGGCGCGGCGCCCATCTCGGCCGAGCGCAGCCGGCGCGGGGCGAGCCGCCAGGTCGGGTCGGCCAGCGCCTGCGTCACCGTGGCGCGCAGCTCCGCGCGCGAGGCGTCCTTGTGCAGGTAGCCCCGGGCACCCGCGGCGACCGCGAGGGCCACGCCGTCCAGGTCCTCGGCGACGGTGAGCATGATGATGCGCGCGCCCGGGTCGGCGGAAAGCAGCCGACGCACGGTCTCGACGCCGCCCAGACCGGGCATGCGCACGTCCATCAGGATGAGGTCGGAGCGGTCGGCGCCCCAGCGGCGGAGGACTTCCTCGCCGTTGGCCGCCGTCGTCACACGCTCGACGCCGGGCACGGTCGCGACCGCGCGGCGGAGCGCCTCTCGGGCAAGCGGGGAGTCGTCGCAGACGAGGACGGATGTCATGACCGCCCTCCGCAGCTGATGCGCGTCACCTTGAGCCTCCAGGCTGGTACGGAATCGTCACCTGTGCGGTCGACCGTCTCGGACGCCTGCCCGAGCGCTTCTGTTTTCAACCGCCTCCGCACTCTCAACGACGGTCACTCGAAAGAGTTACGGGGCTGCGTGCCGTCATCGGCACTCTACGTGAGGGCGCCGACACGGTGCAGACATGCCCAACGGACCCTCAACTTTTCATCACAACCTATGCCCCATTCAGCTGCTTTTCTTCCCGTTTCGTGGTGTTCGGGGCTAGATTCGCAATGAGTCATATTTACATCTCCTTAGACCGGAGATGTACGGTCGTTGGCACCGTATCCGCCCAGAACGGCTACAAGGGGTCACGTAATGGCAGATTTCTCCCGCCTTCCCGGACCGAACGCGGACCTGTGGGACTGGCAGCTGCTGGCTGCTTGCCGCGGGGTGGACAGCTCGCTCTTCTTTCACCCGGAGGGCGAGCGCGGGGCGGCTCGGAGCGCTCGCGAGAACTCGGCCAAGGAGGTCTGCATGAGGTGCCCTGTCCGTGCGGAGTGCGCGGCACACGCCCTGGCGGTGCGCGAACCGTACGGCGTCTGGGGAGGCCTCACCGAGGATGAGCGTGAGGAGTTGATGGGACGGGCACGCAACCGCCTGGTGTCGGCCTCGGCCACCAGTGGCGACCCCGCCCCGAATCACTGAAGGAACGTTTCTGCACCCACAGCCCGCCGGGTGCGTCCATTCCCCCCACCTGGGCACGCCCCGTGCGTGCCCACGACTCTGCCGCCGTACCCCTAGGCCGTTCGCCCGGCCGCACGGGCCAGCTGTTCCAGCGTCGCCGCCACCGCCGGCACCTGTGCCAGGTCGGGCAGGGTGAGGGCGACGATCTCCCGCCGCACCGCCGGCTCCAGCCGTACGGCGCGCACGCCCCTGGGCCGGACCGACTCCACCGCGAGCTGCGGCAGCACGGCGACGCCCAGACCGGCGCCGACCAGGCCGACCACCGCCGGATAGTCGTCCGTCGCGAAGTCGATGCGCGGCGCGAACCCGGCGCTCTCGCAGACCTCGACCAGCTGGCCCCGGCAGCGCGGGCAGCCCGCGATCCAGGGCTCGCGGGCCAGTTCGCCGATGCCGACGGCCTCCGCGCGCGCGAGCGGGTGCCGTTCGGGGACGAGGGCCACCAGGCGGTCGACCAGCAGGGGGCGCACGACGAGGTCGCCCCAGTCCTCGGCGACCGCGGCGCCCTCGTAGCGGAAGGCCAGGGCGAGATCGCAGTCGCCCTCGCGCAGCAGTTCGACGGACTTCGGGGGCTCGGCCTCCTCCAGGGAGACACGGGTGCCGGGGTGGGCGGCGCGCAGGGCGGCCAGGGCGGTGGGGACCAGCGTGGAGCTGCCGCTCGGGAAGGAGACCAGCCGGACCCGGCCGGCCCGCAGGCCCGCGATGGCGGCGACCTCCTCCTCGGCCGCGGTGAGCCCGGCGAGGATGCCGGAGGCGTGCCGGACCAGGGCCTCACCGGCCTGCGTCAGCCGCATCTCACGGCCGGCGCGGACCAGCAGCGGGGTGCCGACCGAGGTCTCCAGGGCCTTCATCTGCTGGCTGACGGCGGGCTGGGTACAGCCGAGTTCGCGCCCGGCCGCCGAGAAGGAGCCGGTGGTGGCGACGGCGCGCAGGACGCGGAGATGACGGGCCTCGATCACCTCTCAAGCATAAGGGCAGCTTGGGGCGGGGGCCCGATATTCGCTCGACACTTTGAGAAGGGGCCACGTACCGTTCGGGCATGAAGCTTCTCTCGGTCAACCTCGGCCTGGCGCGCCCGGTGCCGTACACGGACCAGCCGGACGGCCTGACGGGCATCGACAAGAAGCCGGCCGACGGGCCGGTGCGGGTGTCGGCGCCGGGCCCGAAGGGGGCCGGCGCGAGCGGCCTGTCCGGGGACGCGGTGTGCGACCTGCGCCACCACGGCGGGGACGACCAGGCGGTGTACGCGTTCGCGCGCGAGGACCTGGACGACTGGGGACGCGAGCTCGGCAGACCGCTGGCGAACGGCTGCTTCGGGGAGAACCTCACGACGGACGGTCTGGACGTCTCGGGGGCGCTGATCGGCGAGCGCTGGCGCATCGGTCCCGCGGTGGTCCTGGAGGTGACCTCGGGCCGGATCCCCTGCCGCACGTTCCAGGGCCATCTGGGCGAACGCGGCTGGGTCAGGAGATTCACACAGAAGGGCGCAACGGGTGCCTACCTCCGGGTGATCGAGCCGGGCGAGATACGGGCGGGCGATCCGATCGAGGTCGTGCGCCGCCCGGAGCACGGCGTGACGGCGGCGATGGAGTTCCGCGCGACCACCACGGAGCGCGAACTGCTGCCCCGGCTGCTCGCCGCGGCCGAGGCCCTGCACCCGGAGGCGCTGGCCGCGGCCCGCAAGTACGTGGCCGCTCAGGCACGCTGAGTGCCCGTCACCGTCGGCGGACGCGATCGCTCCGGGTCACTACCCTTGGGCCATGACAACGGCTCTGATTACGGGATCGACCGCGGGCATCGGTGCCGCGTTCGCGCGAAGGCTGGCGGCTGACGGACACGACCTCGTCCTGGTGGCCCGGGACACCCGGCGGCTGCGCGAGCAGGCGACCGAACTGCACGACCGGCACGGCATCGAGGCGGAGGTGCTGACCGCCGACCTGTCCGAGGACAAGGGCATCGAGACGGTCGCGGACCGGCTCGGCGACCGGAAGAACCCGGTCGACCTGCTGGTCAACAACGCCGGCTTCGGCAACAAGGGCCGCTATCTGGACGTCTCGATGGCGGACGAGCTGAAGATGCTCAAGGTGCACTGCGAGGCGGTGCTGCGGCTGACCTCGGCGGCGGCCGAGGCGATGCGGGAGCGCGGCCGGGGCGGGGTCGTCAACGTCGCGTCCGTGGCGGCCTTCGTGCCCCGGGGCACCTACGGGGCGTCGAAGTCCTGGGTCGTGCAGTTCACGCAGGGCGCGGCGAAGGACCTGGCGGGCAGCGGTGTGCGGTTGATGGCCCTGTGCCCCGGCTTCGTGCGCACGGAGTTCCACCAGCGGGCCGGGATGGGCACCGACAACATCCCGGGCTGGATGTGGCTCGACGCCGACAAACTGGTCGCGGCGGCCCTGGCCGACCTGGCGCGCGGCAAGTCCCTGTCCATCCCGGACCCCCGCTACAAGGCGCTGATGGGCCTGGTGAAGGTCACCCCGCGCGCTCTGATGGGCGGCATCAGCTCCCGGACCGGGCGCAAGTACGGGCCGCAGTAGCCGCTGCGGCGGGCGGGTGCCGCCGGCGGTCCGGTGGGAAGATGAGCGTGACACGACCGGACCAGGGGGGCCGGAGGCGGCGCCATGACCTTCGTACAGCTCATCGAGTGCAGGACGAGCCGGCTGGACGAGATGAACCGGCTCATGGACGACTGGGTCACGCAAACCCGGGGACGGCGCACGGCGACGCACGCGCTGGTCGCCACGGACCGCTCGGACGCGTCGCACATCGTCGAGGTGGTGGAGTTCCCCTCCTACGAAGAGGCGATGCGGAACTCGCACCTCCCGGAGACCGACAAGATCTTCCAGGAGATGGTCGCCCTGTGCGACGGGATGCCGACATTCATCGACCTGGACGTCGTACGGGACGAGCGGCTGTCCGAGGACACCGTGCGGCGGTTCTTCGGGGCGCTGATGACGCCGGGTGAGCTGCCCCCGCTGAACGACCTGCTGGACGAGGACATCCACAGCCACGACCCGGTGAACCCGCAGGACACCATCGGACTGGACAACGCCCGCGCCGAGTACCGGATGTGGCGCGCCGCCTTCGACTTCACGTTCACGATCGAGGACGTGCTCGCCCAGGACGACCGGGCCTGCGCGCGGTGGACCTGGAACGCCACGCACCGGGGTGACTTCCTGGGGATCGGCGCCACCGGCAGGCGGGTCACCATGACCGGGATGACGCTGTTCCGCATCGCCGACGACGGCAAGATCGCCGAGATCTGGTGGCAGGAGGACCAGCTCGGGCTGATGCAGCAGCTGGGCGCACTGGACGAGTTGGAGCAGTAGCGCCCCAAGCGGCGGAAGCGGTGGGGCCCGGAACCCGCCGCACGGTCGCTCCCGCCGGTGCCGGCACGGCAAGGCAGCGCGAAGGCCCGGCACCAGGCCGGTGCCGGGCCTTCGGTCAGACCTGCGTGGGTCAGTGGGCGTGGCCGTGACCGTGGCCGTGGCCCGCGGCCTCCGGCTCCTCTTCCTTCTTCTCGACGACCAGGGTCTCGGTCGTGAGCAGCAGGGAGGCGATGGAAGCGGCGTTCTCCAAGGCGGAGCGGGTGACCTTCACCGGGTCGATGACGCCGGCCTTGACCAGGTCGCCGTACTCGCCCGAGGCGGCGTTGTAGCCGTTGCCCTTCTCCAGCTCCGCCACCTTGGAGACGATGACGTAGCCCTCGAGGCCGGCGTTCTCGGCGATCCAGCGCAGCGGCTCGACGGCGGCGCGGCGGACGACCGCGACACCGGTGGCCTCGTCGCCGGTCTTGCCGAGGTTGCCCTCGAGGACCTTGACGGCGTGGACCAGCGCGGAGCCACCACCGGAGACGATGCCCTCCTCGACCGCGGCGCGGGTCGCGGAGATGGCGTCCTCCAGACGGTGCTTCTTCTCCTTCAGCTCCACCTCGGTGGCGGCGCCGACCTTGATCACGCACACGCCGCCGGCCAGCTTCGCGAGGCGCTCCTGGAGCTTCTCGCGGTCCCAGTCGGAGTCGGTGTTCTCGATCTCGGCCTTGATCTGCGCGACGCGGCCGGTGAGGTCCTCCGACTTGCCGGCACCCTCGACGATCGTGGTGTCGTCCTTGGTGACGGTGACGCGGCGGGCGGAGCCGAGCACGTCGATGCCGACCTGGTCGAGCTTGAGGCCGACCTCCTCGGAGATGACGGTGGCACCGGTGAGGATCGCCATGTCCTGGAGCATCGCCTTGCGGCGGTCGCCGAAGCCGGGGGCCTTCACCGCGACGGCGTTGAAGGTGCCGCGGATCTTGTTGACGACCAGGGTCGACAGGGCCTCGCCCTCGACGTCCTCGGCGATGATCAGCAGCGGCTTGGAGGCACCGGTCTGGATGACCTTCTCCAGCAGCGGCAGCAGGTCCTGGATGGAGCTGATCTTGCCCTGGTTGATGAGGATGTAGGGGTCGTCGAGGACGGCCTCCATGCGCTCCTGGTCCGTCACGAAGTACGGCGACAGGTAGCCCTTGTCGAAGGCCATGCCCTCGGTGAAGTCCAGCTCGAGACCGAAGGTGTTGGACTCCTCGACGGTGATGACACCGTCCTTGCCGACCTTGTCCATCGCTTCGGCGATCAGCTCGCCGACCTGCTGGTCCTGGGCGGACAGCGCGGCGACGGCGGCGATGTCGGACTTCTCGTCGATCGGGCGGGCCGAGTCGAGCAGGTCCTCGGAGACGGCCTTGACGGCGGCGTCGATGCCCTTCTTCAGGGCGGCCGGGGAGGCGCCGGCGGCGACGTTCTTCAGGCCCTCGCGCACCAGCGCCTGGGCGAGCACGGTGGCGGTGGTGGTGCCGTCACCCGCGATGTCGTTGGTCTTGGTCGCCACCTCCTTCACCAGCTGCGCGCCGAGGTTCTCGTACGGGTCCTCGATCTCGACCTCACGGGCGATCGTGACACCGTCGTTGGTGATGGTGGGGGCGCCGAACTTCTTGTCGATGACGACGTTGCGGCCCTTGGGGCCGATCGTCACCTTCACCGTGTCGGCCAGCTTGTTGACGCCGCGCTCAAGGGCGCGACGGGCGTCCTCGTCGAACTTCAGAATCTTCGCCATGACAGCGGAAGCCCTCTCGGAAATCTGTGGGTGTAAAGACAACTGCGCCCCGGGCGCCCGGCTTCGTTATCGGTCGCGGGGGCCAGGGGCGCAGTTCGGAAGCAAAGGTTGCTCGAGGTGGAACTACTTCTCGATGATCGCGAGCACGTCGCGAGCCGAGAGGACGAGGTACTCCTCGCCGTTGTACTTCACCTCGGTGCCGCCGTACTTGCTGTACAGGACGACGTCGCCGACCTTGACGTCGAGCGGCAGGCGCTCGCCGTTCTCGAAGCGGCCCGGACCCACGGCGAGGACGGCGCCCTCCTGGGGCTTCTCCTTCGCGGTGTCCGGGATGACCAGGCCAGAGGCGGTGGTCTGCTCGGCGTCGAGCGGCTGGACCACAATGCGGTCCTCGAGCGGCTTGATGGCAACCTTGGAGCTGGTGGTCGTCACGATCCGACCTCCCCCTTCGGAGATCTCACGGGGTTAACTGTCTGAGGTGGCGACCAGGTGGATCCGTCGTCGCGGGTGCCGGACCTGCCCGTCGCGTTGTTGGCACTCTCCAGGGGGGAGTGCCAGAGCCGAGACTATGACCGCGATTAGCACTCGGTCAAGCGGAGTGCCAATGCAGTGCGGCGCGTCGGCCGATCTTGGGCAACCGGAGTGGCCACGCGGCCCGTGCCGGCGCCGCCGCCCCCGGGGCGGCACCCCCGGACGGGCCCGGCTCCTGGGCTACAGGTAGTCCTCCAGGCGTCCCACCGTCAGCCCCCGTTTCTGGACCCGCCGCAGCACCCACGCGGTGCGCTCCCGCAGGGACGGCCCCGTGGACTCGTCCGGTCCGACCAGGACGATGTCGCCGGGGCGCAGATGGTGCGGGCCCCGGGTGAAGGCGAGGTCGGTCGGGGTCATCGCGGCGCGCCAGAGGACGACCGTGGAGATGCCGCAGTCGGCCGCCGCGCGCAGGGTCGAGGTGTCGTACGCGCCGTAGGGCGGGCGGAAGAGGCGGGGGTGGACGCCGAGCCGGGACCGGAGCCGGTCCTGCTGGCCGCAGATCTCGGTGCGCTGGCCGGCGTACGGCAGTCCGGCCAGGGCGCGGTGGGCGAGGGTGTGGTTCTGGATGCCGGCGCCGGCCTCGCGCAGCCGGGCGAGGTGGCCGTCGCCGGTGCCGCCGGCGCTGCCGGCGCTGCCGGTGAGGAACATGGTCACGGGGAGCCGGAGTTCGCGGACCATGGTGACGAAGCGGGGGTCCCGCTCGGCGCCCCCGTCGTAGGTGAGGAAGACGACCCGGTCGTGGGTGGGGACGTGGTCCACGACCGGCGGGAGGACGTCGTCCCCCGGGCGCGCCGAGAGCGGGCGGGCGGAGTGCGACGGGGGCAGGGCGAGGGGCTCGCTCAGACCCCAGTACTGGTAGGGCTGGACGGGGGCGGGGCTGTGCGGGCGCACTCCCTCGGCCGCCTTCTTCCCCAGGCGTTCGATGGGGTCGACGGTCTGGGCGCAGCCCGCGAGAAGCAGTGCCGAGGCGAGGGCCGCGGCCAGGCCCCGCGCCCGCCTCACAGGTAGTCCTCCAGGCGGGCCACGGCGTAGCCCTCGCGCGTGACCTTGTTCAGGAAGCGGCGCATGTCGTCCACCATCGTGCCGTCCCAGTCGCTCCGGCCGCGGAAGTGCGTGAGCACGATGTCGCCGCGGCGCAGCTGCTGGTCGTCCTCGCGGAACTCCCAGTGGTCGACGTACACCTCCTCGTTCCAGATCGGCGCGTACTTGATGCCGCAGGACTTGGCGGCGACGAGGGTGTCCTGGTTGTAGTTGCCGTAGGGCGGGCGGAAGACCTTCGGGCGCTTGCCGAACTGCTTCTGCATGATGTCCTGCATGTCGCAGATCTCGTGCTTCTGCTCGTCGTAGGACAGGCCCGGCAGGTACGGGTGGTGCAGGGTGTGGTTGTTGAGGGTGTTCCCGTAGGACTGCGCCTTGCGGAAGTAGCCGTAGTCGTCCTTCACCAGGTAGTTGCTGAGGAAGGCGGTGTACGGGATCTTCAGGTCCCGCATCATCTGCAGGAACCGGGGGTCCTTCTCCGAGCCGTCGTCGATGGTGAGGAAGACGACCTTGTTCTTCGTCGGGACGGTGGTGAAGACGGGGGGCAGGTCCCAGTCCTCCTGGTGGTCCACCTCGAACCCGGCGCGTGCGGTGATACGGGGTTTGGTCGCGGGTGGCGGCGGGGGCGTCACGGGGACCTGGTCCAGTCCCCAGCGCTTGGCGGCGGCGACCAGACGGGCGTGTTCGGCGGCCTGGACGGCCCGGGGGTCCGGGGTGGCATGGGCGGCGCCGCCCTGTCCGGGAGGAGCCGGGCGGGGGGCGGTGGCGGCGCCGGAGCCGGAGCAGCCGGTGACGAGGGCGGTGGAGGCCAGGAGGGCGGCCCCGCAGCCGAGGGCGGCCCTTCGCGTCCGTGTCCGACTTTTGTCATTTTGTAGTACTACTCGCATGGTGCCGGATCCTCCCAGGCAGCGGCCCGGATCCCCGGCCGACACCGCCGCCCGCGGGCGCACGGTCCACCGACTGGCCCACAATGACCCGGTGAACGACCTCGCTCTGCTCCTCACCCCCGAAGGCCGTGCCCTCCTCGACGAGGTCCGCGACACCGCCCCGGCGGACGAACTCGCCGTCGCGACCCGGCTGCGCCGCGACCATCCCGCGGAACTGGTGTCGGCCGCACTGGGCCAGGCCCGGCTGCGGCAGCGGGCCGCGGCGAAGTTCCCGGCGGCGGACGCCGAGCGGATGTTCTTCACCCCGAACGGCGTCGAGCAGTCGACGCGGGCGAGCGTGGCGGCGTACCGGGCGGAGCGGTTCAGGGAGCTGGGCGTGAGGTCGGTGGCCGACCTGTGCTGCGGGATCGGCGGGGACGCGATCGCGCTGGCGCGGGCCGGGATCCGGGTGCTGGCCGTGGACCGGGACCCGCTGACGGCCGCCGTGGCGCGGGCGAACGCCGGGGCGCTGGGCCTGGACGGGCTGATCGAGGTGCGGGAGGCCGACGTCACGGACGTGGACACCGCCGGGTACGACGCGGTGTTCGTGGACCCGGCGCGCCGGGGCGGACGCGGCAGGATCTTCGATCCCGAGGCGTACTCGCCGCCGCTGTCGTGGGCGGTGGCCGCCGCCCTCAAGGCGCCCCGCGCCGCCCTGAAGATCGCCCCGGGCGTCCCGCACGAGGCGGTGCCCGCCGAGGCCGAGGCCGAGTGGATCTCCGACGGCGGCGACGTGAAGGAAGCGGTGCTCTGGTTCGGGACCGGGGCGCCGGGCGGGGTCCGGGCCACCCTGCTGCCCGGCCCGCGCACCCTCCATGGGCGGGGGCTGCCCGACCCCGCGGTCCGGCCGGTGGGGCGCTACCTGTACGAGCCCGACGGCGCGGTGATCCGCGCGCACCTGGTCGCCGAGGTCGCCGACGAGGTGGGCGGCGGGCTGGTCGACGCGACCATCGCGTACGTCACCGCCGACGAGCTGCGCCCCACGCCGTACGCCTCCGCGTACGAGATCACCGACCGGCTTCCCTTCAACGTGAAGAAGCTGAAGGCCCTGCTGCGGGAACGCGAGGTCGGCAACCTGACCGTGAAGAAGCGCGGGTCGGCGGTCGAGCCGGAGGAGCTGCGGCGGAAGGTCAAGCCGCAGGGGCCGGGCGCGGCGACGGTGTTCCTCACCCGCGTCGCGGGGGCGCCGACCATGCTGATCGGGCACCCCGCCACGACCACGCCATCGTAGGGCGGCGCCGGTCAGGTGGTTGGGGAAGGCCGGCGAGTCTCGTCAGCAGCAGCCGGCGTTCCCTCTCGTTGCGGGTGAGTTCCGCGGCCCGCACGAGTTCCTCGCGGGCCTCCGACGTGCGCCCGAGCCGGGCCAGCAGGTCGGCGCGGACGCTCGGCAGCAGGTGGTAGCCGCGCAGCGCGGGCTCCCCGGCGACGGCGTCGACGATCGCCAGCCCGGCCCCGGGGCCCTCGGCCATGGACACGGCCACCGCGCGGTTGAGTTCGACGACCGGGGAGGGCGCACGGGAGGCGAGCAGGCCGTAGAGGGTGGCGATCGTCGCCCAGTCGGTCTCCTCGTAGGTGTACGCGTGCGCGTGGCAGGCGGCGATGGCCGCCTGGAGGGCGTAGCGGCCGGGGGCACCGGTGGCCGTGGCCTCGGTGCGGGCGAGGGCCTGGATGCCGCGGGCGATCAGCATGCGGTTCCAGCGCCGGCGGTTCTGGTCCCGCAGGAGCACCGGGGTGCCGTCGGGGCCGGTGCGGGCGGCGGTGCGGGAGGCCTGGAACTCCAGGAGCGAGGCCAGGGCGTGCACCTCCGGCTCCTTGGGCATCAGCGCGGACAGCACACGGGCCAGCCGCAGCGCGTCCTCGCACAGGCCGGGGCGCAGCCAGTCGTCGCCCGCGGTGGCCGCGTAACCCTCGTTGAAGATGAGGTAGATGACGTCCAGTACGGAGCCGAGGCGGGCCTCGCGGTCGGGTCCGTAGGGCACCTCGAAGGCCACGTTCCTCGTGGCGAGGGTGCGTTTCGCGCGGACGATGCGCTGGGCGATCGTCGGCTCGGGGACCAGCTGGGCGCGGGCGATCTCGGCCGTGGTCAGGCCGCCCAGCAGACGCAGGGTGAGCGCGATGCGGGCGTCGGCGGACAGCACCGGGTGGCAGGTGGTGAAGACGAGCCTGAGCAGGTCGTCGTCGATGTCGTCCGGATCGGCGGGCTCCTCCGGCGGGACGGTCGTGGACAGGTCCCGGCCGATCTCGGCGAGTTTGCGGGCATAGGTCTCGCGGCGCCGGATCAGGTCGACGGCGCGGTGCCGTGCGGTGGCCATGAGCCAGGCGCCGGGGTTGTCGGGCACACCGTCGCGCGGCCACCGTTCCAGGGCGGCGACCAGCGCGTCCTGGGCCAGTTCCTCGGCGATGCCGACGTCCCGGACGATCCGGGCCACACCGGCGATCACCCGGGGCGACTCCAGGCGGTAAACGGTCTCGATCGCGTGCGCCGCGGTGGGCGTCGCGGTGGGCTGCGGTTCCACAGCCCACCATGCAACACCCCCGTACGGCTCAGCGCCAGGAACCTCAGCCCTCGGCGATCTCGCGCACCTCGCAGGTCACGGTCCAGTGGTCCTCGTGGACCTGCAGGAACCGCTTCGTCCACTCCAGGGCCTCGGCGCGGTCCTTGCACTGCATGATCGCGTAGCCGCCGATGACCTCCTTGGACTCGGTGAAGGGCCCGTCGGTCACGGAGATCTTCCCGCCCTCCCAGTGGACCCGGGTGCCGTCGGCGGCAGGGGTGAGCCCGGCGGTGTCGAGCATGACGCCGGCCTTGGTGACCTCCTCGATCAGCTTGCCCATCCGCTGCATCAGCTCCTCGCTGGGACCCTCGGCGGGAACGGAGGACTCGTCGATCCGCACGAGCGACAGGTAGCGGGGCATGGTGACTCCTTCGGTCGGGCGACGGGGCCTGTCCCCGCCGCTCACCCATGCGTCGAACGGAGGACACCCGGATCGACACGCGCCCCGGAATTCCCCGAAGATTTTTTTCCGGACCCGCGCGGGGCGCCGTCACGGCGGACGGCCCGGTCGGTGCGGATCAGCGCAGGGAACGCCACAGGTCGTCCGCCCCCGGTTCGCGGGCGATCACGCGGTTGTGGTCGGAGGGCGCCTGGACGACCGGCATCATCACCGTCCTCACCCGGTCCGCGGTCAGCCCCTTGAGGCTCTGGCCGAGCCGCGTCAGCTCGCCGAGGGAGTCCAGGCCGGTGTCGGTGGTGAGGCTCGCGGTGACCGCGTCGGCGACCCGGTACAGCTTGGCGGGGTCGGTGAGCAGGTTCGTCGCGCCCATCTGCTCCAGCAGCGCCTTGACCAGCTGCTGCTGAAGCCCTATCCGGCCGAGGTCGCTGCCGTCGCCTATGCCGTGCCGGGTGCGGGCGAGGGCCAGGGCCTGCCTGCCGTCGAGGTGGTGGGAGCCGGCCCGCAGCCGCAGATGGCTCATGTCGTCGTCGATGTCCTGGGTGGTGGTGACGTCGACCCCGCCGAGCGCGTCGACCAGCCGGGCGAAGCCGGAGAAGTCGATCTCGACGTAGTGGTCCATGCGGACGCCGGTGATCGACTCCACGGTCTTGACCGCGCACACCGGACCGCCCACCGAGTAGGCGCTGTTGAACATGGCCTGGTACGCCACCGCCGTCGAGCCCCCGGAGGCGAGTGGACAGGAGGGCCGGGTGACGAGCGTGTCGCGCGGGATGCTGACCACGGTGGCCTTCGTCCGGCCCGCGTCGACGTGCACCACCATCGCCGTGTCGGACCGGGCGCCGGAGCTGTCGCCGCCGCCCAGCTCCTTGTTCTCCTTGCCGCTGCGCGAGTCGGAGCCGAGGACCAGGATGTTCAGCGAACCGGTCGGCAGCGGCGGGGCCGTGTCGCTCGCGGACGGGGCGACCACCGCCTTCGCGGGCCGGTCGTCGCCGAGCGCGCCGTCGATGTCCACGCTCTTGATGTTGTGGTCGAGATGCCAGTACGCCCAGCCCGCGGTGGCCACCCCCAGCACCAGGGCGCCCGCCAGGGTGAGGCCGACGATCCTCAGCGCTCTCGGCCGTCGGCCCACCCGCCCGCCCGCGTCCCCGTGCTCCTCGTGTCGCGTCACGGGCAGGAACGTAAGTCCGAATTATTAGGGGACTGTTAGGGGAAGCCGTGCGAATCGGTTTTCTTCTGAAATTCTCATCCGATTACCGGGACGCGAAAGTTTCGGCCGGGCAGCCCAGGCCGGACCCCGGGGCGTAGACGCACCGCGTACGGGAGCGCCGCCGTACTAGAGCGCCGCCGTGCTCGACCGCACCACCAGTCTCGTCGCCAGCTCCACCCGTGTCGCCGCCCGCTCCTCCGGCGCCCGCCCCAGCTCCAGCACCAGGCGGGCCGCGGCCTCGGCCATCTCGGTCAGCGGCTGCCGTACGGTCGTCAGCGGCGGCCCCACCCAGCGGGACACCGGCAGATCGTCGAAGCCGACCACGCTGAGGTCCTCCGGGATGCGCAGCCCCAGTTCGCGGGCGGCCTCGTACAGCCCGAGGGCCTGCAGGTCGTTGCCCGCGAAGACGGCGGTGGGCCGGTCGGGCCTGCGCAGCAGCTCCAGGCCGAGGCGGTAGCCGGAGTCGTGGTGGAAGTCGCCGGCCACGACGAGCGAGGGGTCGACGGGCAGCCCGGCCGTCTCCAGGGCCGCGCGGTAGCCGTCGACCCGGGCCCGGCTGCACATCATCCGGGACGGTCCGCTGATCGCGCCGATCCGGGTGTGCCCGAGTTCGACCAGGTGACGGGTGGCAGCGAGTCCGCCCTGCCAGTTGGTGGCGCCGATGGACGGCACGTCGGGGCCCGGGTCGCCCGCGGGGTCCATCACCACGAACGGGATGGACCGGCTGGTCAGCAGCGCCCGCTGGGACTCGTCGAGCCCGGACAGCACCAGCACCACCCCGTGCGGGCGACGGGCGGCCACCTGGTCGGCCCAGGTCCGGCCCGGGGTGAGCCGCCCGGCGGACTCGGAGAGGACCACGCTGAGCCCGGCGTCCCGGGCCACGTTCTCCACGCCCCGGATGACCTCCAGCGCCCAGGCGCTCTCCAGCTCGTGGAAGACCAGGTCGATCAGCGGGGAGCGGGCGGCCTCGGCGCGGCGGCGCCGGTAGCCGTGGGCGCGCAGCAGCTCCTCGACGCGGGTGCGGGTCGCGGCGGCCACGTCGGCGCGGCCGTTGAGCACCTTCGAAACAGTCGGAGCGGACACCCCCGCCTCACGGGCGATCTCAGCGAGGGTCGCCGTCTGCGTCTCTGCGGGCTTCGAAGGCTTCATGCCGGCGATCGTATCCCCGTACGCTCCGTCGACGAAGGCCCTCCCTCACCATGGGTTCCCGGAATATTCGGCGATTCTTCCGAAACATTCGTACCGAGCGGAGGCCCAGGAGGCGAAGCCGCGGAGGGGACTGGGCCGGCGGCGCGAACGGCGGCAAAAAGCAAGCCCCGTGCGGCGCGTGTTCAGGATGCGTTCAGGTGGGGCCTGGAAGGGTCGTCGGTCATCTGACACCCCCTCACAGGAGTCCCCTTGACGACGACGAAGTCGGTGATGAAGAAACTGCCCGAGGTCACGCTCGCTTTCTGGATCATGAAGATCGCGGCGACGACCCTGGGCGAGACCGCGGGCGACCTGTTCGCCCAGACACTCGGCCTGGGCTACTTCCTCACCACCATCGCCCTGTTCCTGGTCTTCGTGGTGACGCTGGTGGTCCAGCTGCGCTCGCCGCGCTACAACCCGTTCTTCTACTGGACCGTGATCCTGTCGACCTCCATGGCCGGCACCACCATGTCCGACTTCATGAACCGCGACGCCAGCGCCAAGTACCTCTCGGACGGCGCGACCAGGCTGGGCTGGGGCCCGCAGGGCCTCGGCCTGGGCTACCCGGAGGGCGCCGCGATCCTGATCTCGATCCTGCTGCTGATCTTCCTCGGCTGGAAGCTGAGCGGGATGACCTTCCAGATCACCGAGATCGTCACCTTCCGGGGCGAGGCGCTGTTCTGGTCGGCCATCCTCGTCTCCAACACGCTCGGCACCTCGATGGGCGACTTCCTCTCCGACAGCTCGGGCCTGGGCTACCTGGGCGGCGCGGCCCTGGTGACGGGCGCGCTGCTGGTCCTGGTCGCCCTGATGAAGGTGCCGGCCGTGCCGAACGTCCTGCTCTTCTGGATCGCCTTCGTGCTGACCCGGCCGCTGGGCGCCACGGCCGGCGACCTGCTCACCAAGCCGGTCGCCAAGGGCGGCCTGGACCTGGGGACGGCCGGTTCCTCGGCCGTGCTGATGGCGGTGCTGTTCGGGCTGATGGCGTACGCGCACGTGAAGGAGCACAGGGCGTCCGATCCGGCACCGAGCACCGAAGGGCCCGAGGCGGAGGCGGTCCGGCCGCAGCGGACCGGCCACCGGTAACGCGAACACCCCGCTCCCGGTGTCCCGGGAGCGGGGTGTGAGTGGAGCGCCGGGCAGGCCTTGCACCTGCATCTCCCCGCAGGAAGCGGGACGTCTTTCCTTGGACCACCAACGCACTGCGTCCAGGCCGGTGTTCCGGCCGTTCGCTGTGTGATGATCATAGCGCAGTCGGACCGGTTCACTCAAATCCCGGCCACGCGAGCCCGGGTGTCCAGCCGTTCGACCCCGGCCCCTCAGGCGTCCGCGACCGCCTCGAACCGCCACCGGTGCACCGCCCGGGTCACCAACTCCGGTTCGGGCTCGGGAAGTTCGGGCAAGCGGGCGTCGTACGACGCGTCCCACCACGTGATGACCAGCACCCGGTCCTGGGGCGCGCGGAGGATCTCGCGCCGCAACGGCTCCCCGGCGAGCGTCTGCTCCCGTACCCAGGCGAGCAGCTCCTCACCCCGTCCCCCGACGGCACGCGCCTCCCACATCAACGCGACCGTCATGAGTAGAGGTTCTCCTTGCTGACCTCGTGCACGTGGTCGTGGTTGCCCGGGACGTGCGGGTCGGTGACCGGCAGGGAGGAGTCGGCCGACAGGTCCCAGCTGGACGCGGCCCGGCCCCGGGCGACCATCTCGGCGCCGAGCGCGGCCACCATCGCGCCGTTGTCCGTGCACAGCTTGGGGCGCGGGACGCGCAGCCGGATGCCGGCCGCCTCGCAGCGCTCCTGGGCGAGGACGCGCAGCCGGGAGTTGGCCGCGACCCCGCCGCCGATCATCAGGTGGTCGACGCCCTCGTCCTTGCAGGCGCGGACGGCCTTGCGGGTCAGCACGTCGACGACGGCCTCCTGGAAGGAGGCGGCCACGTCGCGGACCGGGACCTCCTCGCCGGCCGCGCGCCGGGCCTCGATCCAGCGGGCCACGGCGGTCTTCAGGCCGGAGAAGGAGAAGTCGTAGGCCGGGTCCCGCGGGCCGGTGAGACCGCGCGGGAAGGCGATGGCCGCCGGGTCGCCCTCCCGGGCGTAGCGGTCGATGACCGGGCCGCCGGGGAAGCCCAGGTTCAGCACCCGGGCGATCTTGTCGAAGGCCTCGCCGGCCGCGTCGTCGATCGTCGAGCCCATCGGGCGGACGTCTGAGGTGATGTCCTCGGACAGCAGCAGCGAGGAGTGGCCGCCGGAGACCAGCAGCGCCATCGTCGGCTCGGGCAGCGGGCCGTGCTCCAGCTGGTCGACACAGATGTGGGAGGCCAGGTGGTTGACGCCGTACAGGGGCTTGCCCAGGGCGTAGGCGTACGCCTTGGCGGCGGAGACGCCGACGAGGAGGGCGCCCGCGAGGCCGGGACCCGCCGTGACCGAGATGCCGTCGAGGTCGCGTGCGCTGACGCCAGCCTGCTTCAGGGCGCGGTCGATGGTCGGGACCATCGCCTCCAGGTGCGCCCGGGAGGCCACCTCCGGTACGACACCGCCGAAGCGGGCGTGCTCGTCCACGCTGGAGGCGACGGCGTCCGCCAGCAGGGTGGTGCCGCGGACGATGCCGACGCCGGTCTCGTCGCAGGAGGTCTCGATGCCGAGGACGAGAGGTTCGTCAGCCATTGATCTCGGTTCCTTGTTCGGATGTCGGCTCCGCGGCGGAGCCGCTGTCGGACGCAGTGGACAGGCGCATCACCAGGGCGTCCACGTTCCCCGGCTGGTAGTAGCCGCGTCTGAACCCGATGGGGACGAAGCCGAAGCGCTCGTAGAGCTTCTGCGCGGCGACGTTGTCCACCCGGCACTCGAGCATCACCTCATGGCACTCGAAGGCGGTCGCCGCGCGCAGCAGATCGGTCAGCAGCTGCCCGCCGAGGCCGGTTCCCTGGTGGTCCCGGGCCACGGCGATGGTCTGGATGTCACCCAGCTCACCGGAGGCGGCGAGGCCCGCGTAGCCGACGAGCCGCCCGTCGGACTCCGCCACGACGTAGCGGCGGGTCGCCTGCGAGCCCCGGGAGTGGGCCAGCTCGGACCAGAACATGCCCCGGGACCAGGCGTCCTCGGGGAACAGGTCCTTCTCCAGCCCCAGGACCGGGTCGATGTCCCACCAGCGCATCTCGCGCAGTCGCACGGTCACTTCGGTGTGACCACCTTGTAGTTCTTGGGGACCTGGGCATCCGGGCGCCGCAGGTACAGCGGCCGGGGCGCCGGCAGCTCCTCGCCCGCCGCCAGCCGCTCGGCGGCGAGCGAGGCGAGGGCCGCCGCGGACACGTGCTCGGGCTCGTTGGCTCTCGGGAACGTGTCGGGGTACAGCAGCGCGCCCGCGCCGACCGCCGGGAGCCCGGCGACCTGCTCGGCGATGTCGGCGGGCCGGTCCACGGCCGGGCCGGTGAGCCGGGTGCGCGAGTCGGCGTACGTGGCCCAGTAGACCTCCTTGCGCCGGGCGTCGGTCGCCACGACGAAGGGGCCCTTCTCGATGTCGGCGGCGTAGGCGAGGCCGTCCAGCGTGCACACGCCGTGCACGGGGACGCCGAGCGCCAGGCCGAAGGTGTCGGCGGTCATCAGACCGACGCGCAGTCCGGTGTAGGGGCCGGGGCCGACGCCGACGACGACGCCGGTGACCGCCTCCAGCTTCAGGCCGGCCTCGGCCAGCACACGGTCGACGGCCGGCAGCAGCAGCTCTCCGTGCCGGCGCGCGTCCACCTGGCTCGACGAGGCGATGACGTCCGCGCCGTCGTGCAGCGCGACGGTGACGGCGGGTGTTGCGGTATCCAGAGCGAGCAAGAGCACGCGAACAGCCTACGGCGCCCGCGCCTCGTGCATGGCCGTCCGGGCGGGACGGTCACCGACTGCTACGGTCTGTACGAAGTACGACATATGGCGCGAGGCAGAGGTGGGCGCAGGTGGCAGGGACCAGCTCGGGAATCGTGGCCGGCCTCACCGCGGCGGCCGTGGGAGCGGTCGGACTCCTCACCTACCAGGCACAGGCCACCGTCCCGGCGGGCCTGGGCGGCAGGCCGACGGCGAGCGGGTCGCCCTCGGTGCCCGCCACGAAGGCGCCCCGCGACCGGCGCAACCCGACCGCCCTGCCGAGCGGCTCCGGATCGGGTGAACGGGTCGTGTACTCGGTGGACGACGACCGGGTGTGGCTGGTGAGCGGCGGGAACCGGGTGCAGCGCACCTTCCCGGTGAACCCGGGCAGCGTGGACCCGCCGACCGGCATCTACTGGGTGACGTCCCGGTCGAACGCGGTCACCGGCACCGACGGCATCCCCATCGAGCACGTCGTGCGGTTCACCAGCGTGGACGGGGTGGCGATCGGCTTCAGCGCGGCGGTGGGCGACGCCGTGCAGGGCGGGCCCGACGCGGGAGCGAAGACCGGCGGTGTCCGGGAGACCCGGCCGGACGGGGACGCGATGTGGAGGTTCGCGACGATCGGCGTGCGGGTGGTCGTGATCCGCTAGGGCCTGTCTTCCAATTCGCGTCGTCGCCCGAAGGGCGGCCGGGAATTGGCAATACGCCTAGGCGGCCTTCGGGTGCCGCTCGGCCCCCGGGCGCTCGTGCGGCTCCGGGTCCCGCGGCGGGCGGGAGACGGCGTCCGCGGCCGCGCAGGCGGCCAGCAGGTCGCGCATGGACACCCCGGTGAGGGCGGGCGGCCGGGGCTGCTCCGTGGCGCGAGAAGCGGTCATGGCGCCTCCTGGGATGCGGGGGCGGGCGTGGTTAGGCACGCCTAACCACGGGCTGGACACCATGTCATCACGCCCGCGAGGTCCCGCGCAACAGCTTGCCGACGGCCTGTCGGAAAGCCCGTGCCCCCTCAGGCCGCGATCGTCCCCAGCCCGGCCTCGGCCCACCGCTCCCCCAGCCCGGTCAGGGTCACGTGCCGCACCTCGTCCGTGGTGTCACCGACGGCGCGGTGGATGACGACCTCGAGCCGGTCCTCGGTCAGCTCCTCGACCTTGCCCTCGCCCCACTCCACGACGATCACCGAGGCGGGCAGCGAGACGTCGAGGTCGAGGTCCTCCATCTCGTCCAGGCCGCCGCCGAGCCGGTAGGCGTCGACGTGCACGAGGGGCGGACCGTCGCCGAGGGAGGGGTGCACCCGGGCGATCACGAAGGTCGGCGAGGTGACCGCGCCGCGCACCCCGAGCCCTTCGCCGAGCCCGCGGGTCAGCGTGGTCTTGCCCGCGCCCAGTTCTCCGGTGAGCATCACCAGGTCACCGGCGCGCAGCAGCTTGGCCAGCCGTCGGCCCAGCTCCCGCATCTGTTCGGGCGAGGTGATCGTCAGCCGGGTCTCAGCGCGGTCGTGCGGTGCTGCTGGTGCTTCCATAGCCACTTACGGTAGCCCCTGCGGGCACCGCGCCCGCACGGGTGAGCAGGTCGGCGAGCCGGTCGGTGACCACTTCCGGGTGCTCCAGCATCACCAGGTGCCCGGCGTCCGGCACCAGCACCAGCTCGGCGTCGGGCAGCAGGTCGGCGATGGCCTCGCTGTGCTCGCTGGGCGTGACCAGGTCCTGCACCCCGGCCAGCACGAGCACGGGCATGTCCTGGAAGCAGGCCAGCGCCCCGGTCTTGTCGTGGTCGGTGAAGGCCGGGTAGAACTCGGCGACCACGTCGATCGGGGTGGACTCGATCATCCGCTCCGCGAACCGCTCGACGGCCGGATCGACGTCGCGCCCCGCGAACGAGTACCGCTTGATGATCCCGGCGAACAGGTCGGCGGTGGCCCGGCGCCCCTTCTCCACCAGCTCGGCCTGCTGGCCGAGCGCCTTCAGCACTCCGGGGAGGATCCGGCGCACCGCGTTGACGCCGGCCACCGGCAGCCCGAAGTTGACCTCGCCGAGCCGCCCGGACGAGGTGCCGACCAGGGCCGTCGCGACCACCCGGTCCCGGATCAGCTCCGGGTGCAGGGCGGCCAGGGCCATCACGGTCATCCCGCCCATCGAGTGGCCCACCAGCACGATCGGCCCGTCCGGCACGGCGGCGTCGAGGACGGCCTTCAGATCGCGGCCGAGCTGGTCGATGGTGAGGGCCACCCCGTCCCGGGTCTGGGCCACGCCCCGCGCGGAGCGCCCGTGGCTGCGCTGGTCCCAGTGCACGGTCCGCACGACCCCCCGCAGGGCCGCCCGCTGGAAGTGCCAGGAGTCCTGGCTGAGGCAGTAGCCGTGGCAGAAGACGACGGTGACCGGGGCGGGCGCCTTGCGCCCGAAGAGCCGCCGCCGGCGCGGGGAGACGTTCGGTCCCGGGTCGGGTTCGACCTCGTCGACCTCGTAGTACAGCTCGGTGCCGTCGTCGGCGATCGCCTTGCCCGGCGTGCCGCGCAGGGTGCCGTAGGGCCCCGCGGAGTCCAGCGCCAGCCGGGCCTTCCTGCGCATACCGCGTCCCACCGTCATCCGCTCGATGGCCACGCCGGCCGCCGCTCCCGCGGCGAGGACGCCTATCGCGGCGCCGGCGATGCCGGTCGCCCTGCGCCAGCTCCCGGCCGCTCCCGCGGCGGAGGCGGCGGCCGCGGAGGCGACGACGTCCGCCACGGCCTCCGCACTGCTCTCGCTCACGTACCGCTCCTCTTCGCCGTACTGCAGTTCGCTGGGTGGGTGAAACGGGTGGTGCGGGATGGTGCACGTGTGACTGGGGACGAGTGATCCGGATCGCCGTTCTCGAACGGGTTACCCGAGTTCTTTCCCGTTCACATAGACGCGCGGAACCCGGGTTCCGATGCGCGTGACGATTTCGTACGCGATCGTGCCGGACGCCTGGGCCCAGTCCTCGGCGGTGGGCTCGCCCCGGTCGCCGGGGCCGAACAGCACGGCCTCCGTACCCACTTCCGGCTCGTCGCCGCCGAGGTCCACCACGAACTGGTCCATGGCGACCCGCCCGGCGACGGTCCGCCACTTGCCGTCGACCAGCACCGGACCGGTGCCGGAGGCGTGCCGCGGAATGCCGTCCCCGTAGCCGACGGGGACGAGGCCGAGGGTGGTGGGGCCGGGGGTGACGTAATGGTGGCCGTAGCTGACCCCGTGGTCGCCCGGCACCCGCTTGACCAGCGCCAGCGAGGCGCTGAGCGTCATCACCGGGCGCAGGCCGAAGTCGGCCGGGGTGCCGAGCTCGGGGCTCGGCGAGATGCCGTACATGGCGATGCCTGGACGGACCAGGTCGAAGTGGGTCTCGGGCAGGGTGAGCGTGGCGGGCGAGTTGGCGATGTGCCGCACCTCGGGGCGCACCCCCTGCGCCTCGGCGTACGCGAGCATCTCCCGGAACCGCTCCAGCTGTGCGCCGATCGAGGGATGCCCGGGCTCGTCGGCACAGGCGAAGTGCGACCACAGACCGGTGACCCGGACCAGCCCCTCGGCCTCGGCACGCAGGGCCGCGCCGACCAGCTCGGCCCAGTCCGGCCCGGGCTGGCAGCCGTTGCGCCCGAGCCCGGTGTCCGCCTTGAGCTGCACGCGCGCGACCCCCCCGGCCGCCCGGGCGGCCTCGACGACCTCGCGCAGCGCCCACATCCCGCTCAGCGACACGTCGATGTCGGCCTCGATCGCCTGCCGCCAGGGCCCGCCGGGCACCCACAGCCAGCACAGGACACGGCCCGGCAGCCCGGCCTCGCGCAGCGCGAGGGCCTCCTCGGGGGTGGCCGTGCCGAGCCAGGTCGCCCCGGCCTCCAGGGCCGCGCGGGCACACGGCAGCGCCCCGTGGCCGTAGCCGTCGGACTTGACGACGGCCATCACGGCCGCGCCCTTCGCGCGGGCGCGCAGGGTCCGCACGTTGGCGCGCAGGGCACCCAGATCGATCTCGGCGCGGGCGCGCAGGGGGGCGGTCGGCACAGCTGCAGTCTCACTCATCGCGCCCCCAGTCTCTCAGAGGGCCCTGCGGGCCCCGGGTGCAGTGCCCGGCTACCCGGGCGGCGCTCCCACGCGCGGCCGTGGCCGCCCGCCTCCGGCACGACCGCGCGCCTGCGCGCCCCGCCGGGCCCGAGGTTGACGCGACCGCAGGCGGTGGCCGGGACGGGCTCAGCTCCGCACGTCCCGCCACGCCTCCGGGATGTGCGCGGCGACGTCGTGCGCCCCCGCCGGTGCCCCGTCCGCGGCGAACCTCCCGGCCAGCCCGTGCAGATACGCGGCCACGCTCCCGGCGTCCGGCGCCGACAGCCCCGCAGCGAGCAGCGACCCCGCGAGCCCGGACAGCACGTCCCCGCTCCCGGCCGTGGCCAGCCACCCCGTGCCCGTGGCGTTCACCCGCACGGCCCCGCCCCCCGCATCGGCGACCAGCGTCGTCGACCCCTTCAGCAGCACCGTCGCCCGGTACACCGCCGCCAGCTCCCGCACCGCCGCCAGCCGTGCCGCCTCGACCTCCTCGCGCCGCACGCCCAGCAGGGCGGCGGCCTCGCCCGCGTGAGGCGTCATCAGCGTCGGCGCCGTGCGCCCCCGTACCGCGCCCCGCTCCGCCAGCCGCAGCCCGTCCGCGTCGACCAGCACCGGCACGTCCGTCTCCAGCACCTCGGCCACGGCCGCCGCGTCGTCCCCCGCCCCGGGTCCGACCACCCAGGCCTGGACCCGGCCCGCCTCCGCGGGCCCCCGGGCGGACACGAGCGTCTCCGGGAAGCGGGCGATGACCGCCTCCGCCGCCGGCCCGACGTACCGCACGGCACCGGCCCCGCCCCGCAGCGCCCCGGAGACGGCGAGCACGGCGGCCCCCGGATAGCGCGCGGACCCGGCCGCGATGCCGACGACGCCCCGCCGGTACTTGTCGCTCTCGGCCGCCGGCACCGGCAACAGCCGTGCCACGTCCGCGTGCTGCAGGGCGCTCAGCTCACCCTCGCCGGGCAGTTCGAGCCCGATGTCCACGAGCCGTACCACCCCGGCGTACTCCCGCGCCGGATCCACCATCAGCCCGGGCTTGTACGTACCGAAGGTGACGGTGAGGTCGGCCCGGACGGCCGCCCCGCGCACCTCCCCGGTGTCCGCCTCGACGCCGCTGGGCAGGTCCACGGCCACCACGGCGGCCCCGGACCGCGCCGCGACGGCGGCCAGCCGCTCGGCGTCGGGCCGCAGTCCGCCCTTCCCGCCGATCCCGACGATGCCGTCCACGAAGAGGTCGGCCCGCTCGATCGCCTCCTCGGCACGGCCGTCGGGAGCGACCGCGCCGCCCGCCCGCCGCAGGGCGGAAAGTCCCCCGCGGTGCACCCGCTCGGGCGACAGCAGCACGGCCGTGACCCCGGCTCCCCGGCGGGCCAGCCGGGCCCCGGCGTACAGGGCGTCCCCGCCGTTGTCCCCGCTGCCGACGAGCAGCACCACCCGGCTGCCGTACACCTTCCCGGCCAACTCGGCACAGGCGGCGGCCAGCCCGGCGGCGGCCCGCTGCATCAGCGCACCCTCCGGCAGCCGTGCCATCAGTGCCCGCTCGGCCGCCCTCACCGTCTCCACGCTGTACGCAGTACGCATGGCACCGAGTCTGCCCCGGAACCCCGGCCCCCCACACCCGGGGCGGCCGCTCAGCCCTCGGCGACGACCACGGCCGAGGCCACCCCCGCGTCATGGCTCAGGGACACGTGCCAGGACTTCACGCCCAGTTCGGCGGCGCGCGCCGCCACGGTCCCCGTCACCCGCAGCCGGGGCTGCCCGCTGTCCTCGACGTACACCTCGGCGTCCGTCCAGTGCAGCCCGGGCGGCGCCCCCAGCGCCTTCGCCAGTGCCTCCTTCGCGGCGAACCGGGCCGCGAGCGAGGCGATCCCGCGCCGCCCCCCGCTCGGCAGCCACAACTCGCCCGCCACGAACAGCCGGTCGGCCAGGTGGGGCGTCCGCTCCAGGGACGCCCGGAACCGGTCGATCTCGGCGACGTCGATCCCGACTCCGATGATGCTCATGAGGAGCACCCTAGGCCCGTCCGGCGCGGCGGACCGCCCCCGCGGCCGGACGGAGCGGCCGGCGGCCGACCGCATGCCAAGACCCCGCTGCCCGGCCGCTCGTGTGCCGTCTACGCTGCGGCCATGACCACCGCATCCCGGGCCTACCTCTTCGACCTGTTCTCGCTGGACGGCCGTGTCGCCGTGGTGACCGGAGGCAGTTCCGGCATCGGCCGGGCCATCTCCGGGGCACTGGCGCGCGCCGGGGCGAGCGTGGTTATCGTGGCCCGCCGCAAGGAGGAACTGGCGTGCACGGTCGACGAGTTGACGGCCGACGGCGGCCGTGCGGCCTGGGTGAGCGGTGACCTCTCCGACCGGGACGGCGTGCGCGCCGCCGCCGAGGAGGCCGTCGGGGTCTTCGGGGAGCCCGACATCCTCGTCAACTGCGCCGGGATCAACATCAGGCCGCCGATGAGCGACCTGGACGAGGACGTGTGGGACGCCACCATGGCCGTGAACCTGGAGGCGCCCTTCCTCCTGGGCCGGCGGTTCGGTCCCGGCATGGCCGAACGGGGTTTCGGCCGGATCATCCACGTCAGTTCCCAGCAGGCCCACCGGGCGTTCGTGCAGAGCGGCGCGTACGGCGTCTCCAAGGGCGCGCTGGAGTCGCTGGCCCGCTCGCAGGCGGAGGCCTGGTCCCCGTACGGCGTCACCTGCAACACCCTCGTGCCCGGCTTCGTGATGACGCCGCTGAACGAGCGGCTGTCGTCCGACCCCGAGCGGGTGGCGGCCCTCGCCGCGCGCACGATGACCGGGCGCAACGGACTCGCCGAGGACTTCGCGGGCGCGGCGGTGTTCCTCGCCGGCCGGGCCTCCGCCTACGTCACCGGCCAGTCGATCTGCGTGGACGGCGGCTTCTCCGTCCACTGACCGCCGCGCCCGGCGCCCCCGCAGGCCGGCGGGGACTCACTCCACCGTGACCGACTTGGCCAGGTTGCGGGGCTGGTCCACCTCGTTGCCGCGGGCGGTGGCCAGTTCGCAGGCGAAGACCTGGAGCGGCACGGTGGCCACCAGCGGCTGCAGCAGGGTCGGCGTGGCCGGGATGCGGATGAGGTGGTCGGCGTACGGGACGACCGCCTCGTCACCCTCCTCGGCGATCACGATCGTGCGGGCACCGCGCGCCCGGATCTCCTGGATGTTGGAGACGATCTTGTCGTGGATGAGGGAGCGGCCGCGCGGCGAGGGCACGACCACCACCACCGGCACGTCCTCCTCGATCAGCGCGATCGGACCGTGCTTCAGCTCGCCCGCCGCGAAGCCCTCGGCGTGCATGTAGGCGAGTTCCTTCAGCTTCAACGCGCCTTCGAGCGCGACCGGGTAGCCCACGTGCCGGCCCAGGAAGAGCACCGTGTTCTTCGCGGCCAGCGTGCGCGCCAGCGCCCGTACCGGCTCCATGGTCTCCAGGACCCGCTCGACCTCGACGGAGATGCGGGACAGGTCCTTGATGACGGCCTGGATCTCGTCGCCCCACTTGGTGCCCCGCACCTGGCCCAGGTACAGGGCCACCAGGTAGCAGGCCACCAGCTGGGTGAGGAACGCCTTGGTCGAGGCGACCGCGACCTCCGGGCCCGCGTGCGTGTACAGCACCGCGTCGGACTCACGGGGGATCGTCGAGCCGTTGGTGTTGCAGATGGCGAGCACCTTGGAGCCCTGCTCCCGGGCGTGCCGCAGCGCCATCAGGGTGTCCATGGTCTCGCCGGACTGGGAGATGGCGATCACCAGGGAACGGCCGTCCAGGATCGGGTCCCGGTAGCGGAACTCGCTCGCCAGCTCCACCTCGCAGGGAAGCCGCGTCCAGTGCTCGATGGCGTACTTGGCGATCAGGCCGGAGTGGAAGGCCGTGCCGCAGGCGACGATGACGACCTTGTCGATCTCGCGCAGCTCCGAGGGGCTGATGCGGACCTCGTCCAGGGTCAGGGAGCCGGACGGGTCGATGCGGCCGAGCAGGGTGTCGGCGACCGCCTTGGGCTGCTCGGCGATCTCCTTGAGCATGAAGTAGTCGTAGCCGCCCTTCTCGGCGGCCGAGGCGTCCCAGTCGACGTGGTACGAGTGGACCTCGGCGGGGCGGCCGTCGAAGCCCGTCACCGTGACGCCGTCGCGGCGCAGCTCCACCACCTGGTCCTGGCCCAGTTCGATCGCGGAGCGGGTGTGGGCGATGAACGCCGCCACGTCGGAGGCCAGGAACGCCTCGCCCTCGCCGACGCCCACCACGAGCGGGGAGTTGCGGCGGGCGCCGACCACCACGTCCGGGGCGTCCGCGTGCACGGCGACCAGCGTGAACGCGCCCTCCAGGCGCCGGCACACCAGCCGCATCGCCTCCGCGAGGTCCGCGCAGGAGGAGAACTCCTCGGCCAGCAGGTGGGCGACCACCTCGGTGTCCGTCTCGGACGTCAGCTCGTGGCCGCGTTCGGCCAGTTCGGCGCGCAGCACCGCGAAGTTCTCGATGATGCCGTTGTGGACGACGGCGACCCGGCCCGCGTTGTCGAGGTGGGGGTGCGCGTTCGCGTCTGTCGGGCCGCCATGGGTGGCCCAGCGCGTGTGACCGATGCCCGTCGAGCCCGCCGGCAGCGGCCGTTCGACCAGTTCCTTCTCCAGGTTGACCAGTTTCCCGGCCTTCTTCGCGGCGGCCAGCCCGCCGTCCGCCGGCACGGCGACACCCGCCGAGTCGTAACCCCGGTACTCCAGCCGCTTCAGCCCTGCCATCACGACATCGAGCGCCGACTGTGACCCTACGTATCCCACGATTCCGCACATGGGCCGCAGCCTACGGCCCCCGAGGAGACCGAAAGGGCCTCCGCCTGCCCGAAATCGGAAATTCCCACCGTCGTACGAAGGGCCGGGCACGGAAGACCGGACCGGATCACGGCGTGACGGACCCCACCCGCCGTGCCGTTCGAACTCCGTTAACAATGGACTGTGATCTCACCGGTCCCCTCGATGCCCCGGAGCGCCCACCGGCACAGGCCGGAGGCGACTCCCTACGTCGATCTCACCCGCGCCGAGTGGAGCGCGCTGCGCGACAAGACGCCCCTGCCGCTCACCGCGGAGGAGGTGGAGAAGCTGCGGGGTCTGGGCGACGTGATCGACCTGGACGAGGTGCGGGACATCTACCTCCCGCTCTCCCGCCTGCTCAACCTCTACGTCGGTGCCACGGACGGTCTCAGGGGGGCGCTGAACACGTTCCTCGGCGAGCAGGGCTCCCAGTCGGGCACCCCGTTCGTCATAGGCGTCGCCGGCTCCGTCGCCGTGGGCAAGTCCACCGTCGCCCGTCTGCTGCAGGCCCTGCTCTCCCGCTGGCCCGAGCATCCCCGGGTGGAGCTGGTGACCACGGACGGCTTCCTGCTGCCCACCGAGGAGCTGGAGGCCCGCGGCCTGATGTCGCGCAAGGGCTTCCCCGAGTCCTACGACCGCCGGGCCCTCACCCGCTTCGTCGCCGACATCAAGGCGGGCAAGGGCGAGGTGACCGCCCCGGTCTACTCCCACCTGATCTACGACATCGTGCCGGGCGAGAAGCTCACCGTCCGCCGCCCGGACATCCTGATCGTCGAGGGCCTGAACGTCCTCCAGCCGGCCCTGCCCGGCAAGGACGGCCGCACCCGGGTCGGCCTCGCCGACTACTTCGACTTCAGCGTCTACGTCGACGCGAGCGCGGAGGACATCGAGCACTGGTACCTGAGCCGGTTCAGGAAGCTGCGCCGGACGGCCTTCCAGAACCCCAACTCGTACTTCCGCAAGTACACCCAGGTGTCGGAGGAAGAGGCCCTGGACTACGCGCGCACCCTGTGGCGGACGATCAACAAGCCCAACCTGGTCGAGAACATCGCCCCCACCCGCGGCCGCGCCACCCTCATCCTGCGCAAGGGCCCGGACCACAAGGTGCAGCGGCTGCGCCTGCGCAAGCTGTGACGCACGCGCCCGCGCCGCCCGGCCTCGAGGGGGCCGGACGGCGCGGGCGGCAGACGTCCGCTGTGCCCCGGACTCAGCCCAGGGCCGACTTCACCGCGTCGGCCAGCCGGCCGGCCACCGACCGCGCCTGGTCGATGTCCGCGGCCTCGACCATCACCCGCACCAGGGGCTCGGTGCCGGACGACCGGAGCAGCACGCGCCCCGTCTCCCCCAGCTCGCGCTCGGCCTCGGCGACGGCGGCCGCGAGATCGGCCGAGGTCTTCACCCGGGACTTGTCCACGTCCGGCACGTTGATGAGGACCTGCGGCAGGCGCTCCATCACCGACGCGAGCTCACGCAGTCCGCGGCCGGTCTCGGCGACCCGGGCCGCCAGCAGCAGACCGGTCAGCGTGCCGTCACCGGTCGTCGCGTGGTCGAGGACGATGACGTGGCCGGACTGCTCGCCGCCGAGGGCGTAGCCGTGCTCCTTCATCTCCTCCAGCACATAGCGGTCGCCGACCGCCGTCTGCACGAGGCGGATCCCCGCCCCCTCCATGGCCAGCTTGAAGCCCAGGTTGGACATCACGGTCGCGACGACGGTGTCGGAGCGCAGCTCGGAACGCTCCCGCATCGCCAGCGCGAGCACGGCCAGGATCTGGTCGCCGTCGACCTCCTCACCGGTGTGGTCCACGGCCAGGCAGCGGTCGGCGTCGCCGTCGTGCGCGATGCCGAGGTCCGCGCCGTGCTCGACGACGGCGGCCTTCAGCTTGCCCAGGTGGGTGGAGCCACAGCCGTCGTTGATGTTGAGGCCGTCCGGCTCGGCGCCGATCGTGACGACCTGGGCGCCGGCCCGTGCGAAGACCTCCGGCGAGACCCCCGAGGCCGCGCCGTGCGCTTCGTCCAGGACGATCTTCAGGCCGTCGAGCCGGTTCGGCAGGACGGAGAGGAGGTGGCCGACGTACTGCTCGAAGCCCTCGTCGTACGAGCGGATGCGGCCGACCCCGGCGCCCGTCGGCCGCTGCCACGGCTCGCCGTGCCGGTGCGACTCGTACACCGCCTCGATGCGGTCCTCCAGCTCGTCGGCGAGCTTGTGGCCGCCGCGGGCGAAGAACTTGACGCCGTTGTCGGGCATGGCGTTGTGGCTCGCGGAGAGCATCACGCCCAGGTCGGCGCCGAGCGCGCCGGTCAGATACGCCACCGCGGGCGTCGGCAGCACGCCGACCTGCAGGACGTCCACACCCGCGCTCGCCAGGCCCGCGACGACCGCGGCCTCCAGGAACTCCCCGGACGCGCGCGGGTCCCGTCCGACCACCGCCGTCGGCTTGTGGCCCTCGAAGGTGCCCGCCTCGGCCAGCACGTGCGCCGCGGCGACGGAGAGGCCGAGCGCCATCTCGGCCGTGAGATCCGCGTTGGCGACACCGCGCACGCCGTCCGTGCCGAAGAGTCGTCCCACTTGTCCTCCTGAGGAAGCGTCGATGGCGGAAACGGAGGGGCGCCGCGTTCGTGGCAGGCGCCTCGACATCCGATCACACAAGCCTCTGAGCGTCTTGTGTCGTTATACGCCCTTGACTCGGATAAACGAACGCCCCGACGGCACATGTGGCGTGCCGCCGGGGCGTTCGGAGTACGAGCAGGCAGCTGCTGTTTAGCGCTTGCTGTACTGCGGAGCCTTGCGGGCCTTCTTCAGACCGGCCTTCTTGCGCTCGACCGCACGGTCGTCGCGCTTGAGGAAGCCGGCCTTCTTGAGCGGACCGCGGTTGTTGTCGACGTCGGCCTCGTTCAGCGCACGGGCGACACCGAGACGGAGCGCACCGGCCTGACCGGAGACGCCGCCACCCGCGATGCGGGCGATGACGTCGTAACGGCCCTCGAGCTCGAGCACCTTGAAGGGCTCGTTGACTTCCTGCTGGTGCACCTTGTTCGGGAAGTAGTCCTCGAGGGTGCGACCGTTGATCTTCCACTTGCCGGTGCCCGGAACGATCCGGACGCGGGCGATGGCGTTCTTGCGACGGCCCAGGCCGGCGGCCGGCTGGGGCTCGCCGAAGCGGGAGGCCATGGACTCCGAGGTGTACTCACCCTCGACGGGGACCTCGGACTCGGTGGTGTAGCTGTCGATGTCAAGCTCTTCGAGCGGCTGCTCGGCAGTGGTCTCGGCCACGATTCTCCTCAGATTCTCTTCAGTCTTAGGGGGTGGCCGGACTTACTGCGCGACCTGGGTGATCTCGAACGGCACCGGCTGCTGCGCAGCGTGCGGGTGCTGGTCACCCTTGTAGACCTTCAGCTTCGAGAGCATCTGACGGCCCAGGGAGTTCTTGGGGAGCATGCCCTTGACGGCCTTCTCGATGGCCTTCTCGGGGTTCTTGTCGAGGAGCTCGTCGTAGCGGACGGAGCGCAGACCACCCGGGTAGCCGGAGTGGCGGTACGCCATCTTCTGGGTCCGCTTGTTGCCCGACAGGTGCACCTTGTCGGCGTTGATGATGATGACGAAGTCACCGGTGTCGACGTGGGGCGCGTAGATCGGCTTGTGCTTGCCCCGCAGGATGGAGGCGGCGGTGCTGGCGAGACGTCCCAGGACAACGTCCTGAGCGTCGATGACGTGCCACTGGCGCGTCACATCGCCGGGCTTGGGGCTGTACGTACGCACGGTTCGTAGCCTTCGCTTCGAGTGAATGGTCCTGAACAGGTCACCGAAACGATCACGACAGCCCTGACCGCACCGCGGTGACGCATACCGCGTGCTGGTCGCTGGTCATCGGCCCGGCGGACCGGTGTAAGGGCCCGTCCCGTGAGAATGAGCAAGCCAATACACAACGAAGAAGCAGGTTACCTGCACGGCACCGGACGGGTCAAAACGAGTCCGTTCCCCCTCATGTCGGCGGACAAACGCGGCATGCCGCCGGACGCGCACCGGCACCCTCCGCCCCCCGTCTAAGATGCGCCCCATGAGTTACGGGCAGGGGGGACCCCAGTCTCAGTGGGATCCCTGGAAACCTAATTCCCAGCAGCCGTGGAACAGCGGCGGCGACGACGGGACTCCGGACTGGGCCGCGCTCGCGGAGGCCTCGGAGACCCGCAACAAACGCCGCAAGGTGCTGTTCATAGCCGGCGGCGCGCTGGCCACCGTGGCGATAGGCACCGCCGTCGCCATGGCCGTCGTGTCCGCGAACAGCAGCAACGGCGCCCACGGGCAGCCCACCAACCTGCCCGCCAGCGGCTCGCTGCCCAGCGGCTCGGGCACCGCCGCGCCGTCCTTCGCGCCCACCAGCGCCCCGCCGCCGCTGGACCCGAAGGACTTCATCGCCAGCGCCAAGAAGGACACCGCCCCGCTCAGCCCCGACACCCTGTTCCCCGGGACCCAGCTGACCATCGGCGACACCGTGTACAAGAAGGGCGCCACGGCCGACACCCCGAAGTGCGCCTCGGCGGCGGGCGGCACCCTGCCGAAGATCCTCACGGCCAACGGCTGCACCCGCCTGATGCGCGTCAGCTACGCCCAGGGCGGCATCGCCGTCACCGTCGGTGTCGCCGTCTTCGACGACCAGGCCCAGGCCGCGAAGGTCAAGGCCCAGGCCGTCGGCAAGACGAACCTCGTGGACGCGCTGGCCGGCAAGGGCATCAAGAACTTCTGCGACGCCGCCGTCTGCCGGACGACCACGAACGCCGTCGGCCGCTACGCCTACTTCACCATCAGCGGCTTCACCAACGGCAAGAACGTCACCAACAAGGACACCAAGGTCTTCAGCACCGGTGACGACCTGCAGCGGTTCGCCTTCGACCAGATCTACCGCCGCGGCCAGGCACAGGCCTCCGCGGCGGCGACCCGGTAGCCGGCGGGACCGCTCAGCAGCACCCCGCCGACGGGAGCGAGCGCTTGTTCCTGGCCTCCTTGTTACGGGCGGCCAGCAGCTCGTCGGCGGGGTAGCCGACCTCCTCCAGGGTCAGCCCGTGCGGCCGTACGACGTGCACGGCCGAGTCCCGGACCCCCGCGGCCAGCACCTTCCCGGGCCACTCGGGCCCCCGGTGCCCGTCGCCGACGAAGAGCAGCGCGCCGATCAGCGACCGCACCATGTTGTGACAGAACGCATCGGCCCGGACCGTCGCCGTGACGACCCCGTCCGCGCCCCGCACCAGGCTCAGCTCCTGCAGCGTCCGGATGGTGGTGGCCCCCTCCCGCCGCTTGCAGTACGCGGCGAAGTCGTGCTCCCCCAGCAGCGCCCGCGCGGCCTCGTTCATGGCGTCCACGTCGAGCGGCCAGTCGTGCCACAGCACATGGCCCCGCAGCAGCGGGTCCACGCCCCCGGGGTCGTCCGTCACCCGGTACGCATAGCGCCGCCAGATCGCCGAGAACCGGGCGTTGAAGCCCTCCGGCGCCTCGGTGAGACGCCATACCCGCACGTCCTTCGACAGCCGCCCGGCGAGCCGCTTGAGCAGCTTCTCGCGGTGCTCCTCCCACAGCGGCAGGGGCAGATCCACGTGGGCCACCTGCCCGCGCGCGTGCACACCGGCATCGGTCCGCCCCGCCACGGTCAGCTCGTACGTCTCCTTCGAGCGCGTCACCGTGCGCAGCGCGTCCTCGATCTCCCCCTGCACGGTCCGCTTGCCGCCGGCCTGCTTGGCCCAGCCGTGGAAGCCGGTGCCGTCGTAGGAGAGGTCGAGGCGGACACGGACGAACCCGGGCTGTACTTCACTCACGAACAGATCCTCTCAAGCTCTGACTGCTCCCCGGTACGCGAAAGCGGGCCCGCCCCGAAGGGCGAACCCGCTTCCCGCGTCAGGCAGAGCCTCAGGCGTCCTTCGACTCCTCGGCGGCGGCCTCCTCGGCCGGGGCCTCGGTGGTCTCCTGTGCCTTGGCCTCGTCGGACTCCTTGACCGCGCGCTTGGTGGCGGCCTCGGCCTCGCCCACGGCCTTCTGCTGCACCGTCAGCGCCTCGACCAGCTCGATCACGGCCATGGGCGCGTTGTCGCCACGGCGGTTACCGATCTTGGTGATGCGGGTGTAGCCACCCGGACGGTTCTCGTAACGCGGGCCGATCTCGGTGAAGAGCGTGTGGACGATGCTCTTGTCCGTGATGACCTGGAGCACCTGACGGCGGTTGTGAAGGTCGCCCTTCTTCGCCTTGGTGACCAGACGCTCGGCGTACGGGCGCAGGCGGCGGGCCTTCGCCTCGGTGGTGGTGATACGGCCGTGCTCGAACAGCGACTTCGCGAGGTTCGCGAGGAGCAGCTTCTCGTGCGCGGCGCTGCCGCCCAGACGGGCACCCTTGGTGGGCTTCGGCATTGTTTCTTCTCCTGTGTGTCTGCCCCGGCCGTGTCAGGTACCGGGGTCAGTATCCGAGCAGACGGTTGTCTGTCGGAGACCCCGCACCCCGTAGGGGCGCGGGGAACCGCACGACCAGCCGCAGCCGGCCGTCAGCCGAAAACGGACCGTGCGGCCCGAGTTCTCAGTACTGCTCGGTCTCGACGAAACCGGCGTCCGCGTCGTCATCGGCGCCGAAGGCGTCCGCGGCGGCGGTCGGGTCGAATCCGGGCGGGCTGTCCTTCAGGGCCAGGCCCATGCCGGCCAGCTTCGCCTTGACCTCGTCGATGGACTTCGCACCGAAGTTGCGGATGTCCAGGAGGTCGGCCTCCGAGCGGGCGACGAGCTCACCCACGGAGTGGATGCCCTCACGCTTGAGGCAGTTGTAGGAGCGGACCGTGAGCTCCAGCTCCTCGATCGGCAGCGCGAGGTCGGCGGCCAGGGCGGCGTCCGTGGGGGACGGGCC